>JAMPIJ010000001.1:174853-253596 GCA_023662905.1 Fusobacterium sp. | reverse complement strand
ATACATTGTTTCGTTTCATTTTTCCATCCTTTCTGAATATATTATGTAGCATGTTGCGAAATTAGTCAAGCCTGATATAATACCAATATGTATAACAACAAAAAACTCGGAGCATTTATAGTACCAACAGGTGTTGGCGCGAGTATAGGCGGATTTGCTGGCGATGCAAGCCCTTATGCACGCGAATTTTCAAAACATTGCAAATTAATCGTTAACCCAAATGTCGTCAACGCAGGCGGATTTTCAGGAATCAACGAAAACATGTTTTACGTTGAGGGCTATTCACTTGATGAATTTTTCAAGGGCAATTTAAACCTTGTGCCGTCACACGACAATAAAATCGGAATAATTTTTGATAAAGGAATCCCCGAACACATAATGAACGTTCACCTGAACACAATGAACGCAGTGAAAGCCGTGTACGGCCTTGATATTCCGTTTTATGAGGTTACAGAAGAACCCGTTGGCGTCGAGTTCAGAATGGAAGAAAGCGGAATTTCAACAGGTAGGGTTAAGAACACCGAAACACTTTTAAAATGCGCGAAATCCTTACTTGCAAAAGGCGCAGAAGCGCTTGCGATTGTTTGTATGTTTGAGAACCCGACAGAAGAAAACCCTGACTATCAAAACGGCGAGGGAACCGACCCTGTAGGCGGCGTTGAGGCGATAATTTCGCACTATATATCAAAAGAACTTCAAGTTCCGTGCGCGCACTCACCGGCATTTGACGACTTAGAAATCACAACAGATTTAATCGATGGAAAAGCCGCGTCTGAATACATCACACCGACGTTTTTGCCGTGTATTTTATTAGGTTTAAGCAACGCGCCAAAACTCAGCAAAACAGAGGGAATCAGCGTAAACGAACTTGATTTTCTTCTAATGCCGCATAATTGCCTTGGTTCAACGCCGGTGTTTGAATGCGTAAAGCGTAATATTCCGGTCTTTGCAATCGAAGAAAACACAACCGTTCTTGATGTTACAACGCAAAAAATATTCCCGACAACAAAAGGAATTACCCTTATTAACAGTTATCGGGAACTATTAGAGAAGATGGGCGGGGATTAACCGCCGTTAATTATTTCTTTTGAAAAATCATCACATACTCGTGTTTGAAGATATAGAAGCCGCCTGCAAGTGCGCGGTAGCGCCATAGGTTCGCGTCTTTACCTTTGCAGCGTTCGTTGCCTTGAATATCTTTTACGATAACGGCTTTTGTTGTAAAACCGATTTCGTTCATTCTGCGCATACATTCAAACCCGAGCGGAATGTATTGAGAATCCGCGTATTTATCGCCGATAATTAGTGCTGCAAAACGTCCTTTTTCGAGTAAATCGTAACCATTTTTCGCGACTTTTTCAAACAGGTCATAAAATTCTTCTGTAGAAGAGCAGTTTGACAAATCCTCTTTGCGGTCTGAGAACTTAATAATATCGTCATAAGGCGGGTGTAGGATTAGGAGTTGAGCCTTTTCTTCGCCCATAATTTCAAGACGCGCTTTGATTTTTTCTTTTGCAAGTTCTGAGGCTGAATCCGCGCAGATAATATTCACATCTGTAACGAGTTGTTTCGGGGTGAATTTTTCAGAAACTGATTCTGCGAGTTCGTCTTTTAACTCAACGCCGATACAACGTCTGCCCATGTTAATAGCTTCAATTCCAGAAGTTCCTGAGCCGAAGAACATATCAAGAACGATATCGTTTTTCTTTGTAAATCTTTCGTATAACTGTTCAGCAATTTGCGGAATATAGTTTCCGTGGTATTCGTTTGAGTGGCCGTTTTCGCGTGAGCGCGCAGGGAATTCCCACAACGAATCCGTCATAACATGCCCGTAATCTTTCCAGTTATTCAAATCAATGTCACTGTATTTTGTAGTTTTAACCGGTTTAACGACCTGCAAATCGGGTTTTGGTACCGGTTTTAGTCTGGTATTGCCTCTTACTGCCATATCCATATCTCCCTCTTCTCTAATGTATTAATCTTATAAAATTGTTTCAAATTTGTAATCAAACGTATAGATGAGATTTTGTTTGGGTTAGAATGAGAAAGGGATTGAAGGGGATAAAAATGGCAAGGATTCAGCAATTATCAAAGCATTTGATCAACCAGATTGCGGCGGGAGAAGTTATTGAGCGTCCGGCATCTGTTGTAAAAGAACTTGTTGAGAACTCTATTGACGCGGGTTCTGGACGTATAAGTATTGAGATTACAAACGATTGCCGCGATATCAGAATCGCAGACAACGGCTGTGGAATCCACCCTGACGATATTTATTTAGCGTTTTCAAAGCATGCCACAAGTAAAATTCGCGAAAGCGAAGACCTTTTTGATATTCACACACTGGGTTTCCGCGGTGAAGCGCTTGCAAGTATTATTTCTATCGCCAAACTCACCTGTACAACCCGAACAAAAGACTACGACCACGGAACACGCGTAAAATGCGAGAATTCCGAAGTTGATAAGATTGAAACAAGCTGTGCCGTCGGAACGATTATGGAGGTAAAAGACCTTTTCTACAATCTTCCTGCGCGTCTTAAATTTCTCAAAAATTCCAACACTGAATTTTCATACATTCAGGAACTAATCCAGAACCTTGCGCTTTCGCATCCGGAAGTTGCGTTTGAGTTAAAGAAAAACGGCAAGACAGTACTAAAAACCACCGGTCAGAACATGCCTCTTTTAACAATTAAAGAAATCTATGGCGAAGAGGTTTCCAAAAACCTAAAAGAAGTTTGTAGAACCGACGAACTTTCAGGCCTTAAAATCAGCGGATATGTAAGCACGCCGGACTTAACACGTTCAAGTAAAAAATATTACCATATTTATATCAATTCAAGAACAGTAAAATGCCCCGTCTTCTTGAAATCAATTGACACGGCGTACAAAAGCCTTATCGCAATCGGCAAATACCCGATTGTAGTTCTCAACCTAGAACTTCCAGCAAGCGATGTGGACGTAAATGTTCACCCAACAAAAAAAGAAGTCCGTTACAAAAATCCGAACCAGATTTTCAACTTTATTATGAGTGCGATTCATGCCGGACTTGCAAACTACGCGGAACGCCCGTCAAACATTATTGAAATTAACCAGCCAACGCAACGCCGTTTTGAGAACCCTGAAGTACAGGTTGAATCTCCGACGGTTATAAATCTTATGTTTCCACGCTCTGAGGACGATACTATTTATTTGAGCGAAGAAAAAACGCAGGAAATAGTTGAGGCGCGAGAAGAAGAGATTTCGCAGACTCAAATTTTCTCACCTGTTGAAACCGCAGCGCCGGAGCCAGAGGACAAAATTATCGGCCAGTATAAAAATACTTATATATTAATCGAGAAAGAAGACGGGCTTGAAATCGTCGATCAGCACATCGCAGAAGAACGTTACCTTTACGAAAAACTCATGAGCGAGAAAGAAATCATCTCTCAAATGCTTTTCATCTCTGATGTTCAGACCGTTTCAGCCACCGACGCGGCTTTAATCAAAGAAAACATTGCAAAATTCGAACGCTTTGGCTACGGAATAGAGTTTATTTCTGACACAGAACTCATTTTCCGCAAGGTTCCGCAAATGCTTTCAAAAGTGAATCCGAAAGAAATCCTAACGGACATTCTTGAACACATCGAGGGTGACATTGACCACTTAGAAGAAAAAATTCTTATAACGACCTCCTGCAAAGCCGCAGTAAAAGCAGGTCAAAAGCTTTCCACATGGCAAATGCAGGAAATAATCAAAAAATGGCGGACAACAAAAATGCCTTACACCTGCCCGCACGGACGCCCAATTTGCAAATTCTTTGAACACAAAGACCTTGCGAAATTCTTCCAAAGAAATAATTAAGGAGTTAACCTATGACAAAAGAAACGTACTTGCACGACAAACACGTTGCACTCAACGCAAAAATGGTAGATTTTGCAGGCTGGCACATGCCTGTACAATACCAGACTTCAATCATCGAAGAACACAACACAGTCAGAAACGCTGTCGGGCTTTTTGATGTGTCGCACATGGGCGAAGTTTTTGTGTCGGGCAAGGACGCGCTTAAATTTCTTAACTCTGTCGTTCCACAGGATATCTCAAAACTTGCCTACGAAAAAGCTGTTTATTGCCAGCTTCCGAACAAAAACGGCGGGCTTATAGACGACCTTATTATTTATAAATTAGGAATCACTGAATACTTAATCATCTGCAACGCTTCAAGGCTTGACGAAGACTTAAACTGGCTTGTACGCAACAAACGCGGACTTGACGTTAAAATCGACAACCAGTCACACAACTTCTCACTCCTTGCTGTTCAAGGGCCAAAAGCCGCAGAATTGATGCGAAAAATGGGCTTAAACACAAATCAAGACTCTTTCACAATCAAAACCGGCGAAATCGCAGGGGTTAAAGTTCTGGCATCCCGCACAGGCTACACCGGCGAGGACGGCTACGAAATCCTTGTTGAAAACGAATTTTCCGAATACCTCTGGGACAAAATCCTCGAAGACGGCGCCGAATTCGGAATAAAACCAATCGGCCTCGGTGCGCGTGATACCCTCCGTTTAGAAGCCGCGCTTCACCTCTACGGAAACGACTTAGACGAAAACACAACACCTATCGAAGCCGGACTTTCATGGTCTATCCCGAAAGATAAGAAAGAAGACTACAACGGCAAAGCCGTTATTATGGAACAGCTTGCAAACGGCGGAAACAAAAAATTAATCGCCCTAAAAATGCTCGACAAATCAATCGCACGCCACGAATACGAGGTCTATTTCAACGGCGAAAAAGTCGGACACGTAACCAGCGGCGCTCCATCCCCAACGCTCGGCGCAAATATAGCGCTTGCTTATGTTAAAAATCTTAAAGAAATTTGCACAGATTCAACTGTTCAAGTTATGATAAGAGAAAAATTACATGATGCACAAGTTGTCAAAAGACCTTTTGTCAACAAAAGAAACAAAGTAAAAGGAGAATAAAATGGGTATCACAGAGAAAATTTTATGTTCATCAACACACGAATACCTGTTGGACAACGAAGACGGCACTTTTACTATCGGTTTGACCGACTATGCCGTTGAACAATTAGGAGATATTGTATTCCTAGAACTTCCTGAAACCGGTGTAGAATTCAAAAAAGGCGAATCATTCGGCGCTATCGAATCAGTTAAAGCCGCATCAGAAATCTATATGCCAATCTCAGGAAAAATTCTTGAAGTAAACGAAGCACTCGTTGAAACACCTGAAGAATTAAATCAAGACGTTTACGAAAACGGATGGCTTCTAAAAATTGAAGCAACCGCAGACGCTTCTGAAATGAACGACTTGATGGAATACGAAGACTACAAAGAAAGTGTACACTAATGGAAAACTTTTTAGTACATAACGCAGAAACCAAAGCACAAATGCTTGCCGAAATCGGTATGCAATCAATCGACGACCTTTTTGCCCAAATTCCGACAATTGCGGTTCCGGTTGATTTTGAAAAAGAACTCGGCAAAGCCAAAAGTGAACTTGAAACACAAAAAATCGTCAAAAAGCTTGCCGCAAAAAACAACTTGCCTGAAGAAAGCTTCCTTGGCGCCGGCTGTTATAATAAGTTCACACCTGCCTGCGTGCTTCAAACAGCCCAACGCTGGGAATTTCTAACCGCCTATACACCTTATCAGGCGGAAATTTCGCAAGGCACGCTTCAAGTTATGTACGAATTCCAAACAATGATGTGCCGCCTTACAGGCATGGATATCGCAAACGCAACGGTTTATGACGGTGCAACAGCGTGTGCGGAAGCCATTTTGATGGCCGCACGTATTTCTAAAAAAACAAAAGCTCTTGTTCACGCAAACATCACCCCTGAGTACGAAAAGGTCATAAACACCTACGCGTGGGCAAAAAACATCGAGATAGAAAAGTTCAGCGATGAACTTCCTGCGAATTTAGCGGATTATGCGTGCGTTTTAGTTCAAACGCCTGACTACTACGGCGAAATACTAAAAACACCAGAAGTTGACGGAACACTTTTGATTGTCTGCACAAACCTCAGCGCGTTATCAATTCTAGAGCCGCCAATAAACGCAGACATCGTTGTCGGCGACATTCAACCGCTTGGAATCCCGCAATCTTTCGGCGGGCCTTACGCAGGCGTTATCGCGTGCAAAGAAAAATACATGCGCCAGCTTCCGGGAAGACTCGCAGGCCGAACAGTTGACACCAACGGCAATACTGCATACTGCCTGACAATCCAAACCCGTGAACAACACATCAAGCGCGAAAAAGCAACCAGCAACATCTGCTCAAATCAGGCGCTTATGGGGCTTTGCGCCGCACTTTACCTGACCGTTATGGGCGAAAAAGGCTTCAAACAAGCAGGCTACCTGAGCGCTAAAAACGCACACAAACTCGCAAGCGGCCTAAACGTCGAAAACAAAAACTTCTTCAATGAATTTGTGTTTAAAGTAGCCGACGCTGACGCGACACTTAAAAAACTTAAAGAAAACGGCATCGCAGGCGGCATAAAACTCTCTGCTACGAGAATTCTCACCGCCGTGACCGAAATGAACAGCGATGAAGCTATCGAAAAATTTATAGAGATAGTCAACAATTAGGATATATTAAAGGAGCCTTACGGCTCCTTTTTGTTAACGTTTAACACACCATACAGCACCTTTCCACTTAGGATCCAAATCATCTCTAAAGCCGTCACTTATATTCTGACTCATGACTCTCTTACCTATTGTTGCGACCCAGAAATCTGACGAAACATAACCAAACATACCTGTTTCGTATGAATCACCGTCAATAAGCTTTTTATTCACAAACATAGACATAAGTTCATCCGCGCGCGGAAGCCTGTATTCGCTATCATAGTTTGTACAAGCTTTTGAGGCAGAAACGCCTGAATCATCAATCGCTGAATGCTTAGTTGACAATGGTCTTGTTGCAGGATACGGAGAATACAACTGAGCGTCAAACGGATACATTACAGTCATAAACCCGATGTCTTTGCCAACAGTATTTGGGCCTTTAGAACCGTTCAAATCATAAATAAAGTTGGCACAAACGCGTCGTTGAACACGTAATCCTCCGGCGACAGAGTCCGCTGTAAATGATGTTTCGCCCAAACTGCCTGTACACGTTGGATTATAATAAACAACGATACTTTCACCGTTTTGGGTTTCAAACGCAGCGGCTTTTGTTTTATAGATAGAATAATTATTCTGTCCGTCGTTAATATTACCCACCATCTTATCATTAAGTGCTTCAAGTGTTGATGGGGTATCAAAAGCGCTTCCACCGCCAAGCGGGTTGATTTTTGCCGGAACACCGCAGTCTTGTAAATGTTCGCTGTCACAAATATTGTTTATCTTTAAAACTTTCGATAAACCGCCGGTGACAAAGGTTTCCGCACAGTTGTCTGTTCCTGCGTCGTAAGACGTAGTCCCCTCTGTACCACTTGCAGCTTTGTAGGTTCCAAATCCATTCAACGCATCCATCAATGGCAATGCCTGCGACATACGCGCGAATAACGCTTTACGTTGCGTGTTCCATGTGCGTTCGTTAATGTTGCCTGTTAAACTTGGTAAAGTAATGGCGGCAACAACACCGATAATCGTGAGTGAAAGCAATATCTCAGCCATTGTAAAGCCGCCGGCTGAGCCGGTTCCATAACTGGATTGCGGGCTGCAGGTTACTGATTTACCTGATAAGGAACTCCCCCCCCCCCCTGTCCATGTTAATACAATCTTGTTTTTCATACTAATTAATCCTTTCTCCCAAGTCTCGCTCGGGTCTAATTGTGGAGGCCGCTCAGCGGCACATCCTTTCTACGTTTATTATGTACTATGATTCTAAATTAGTCAAGACCGTAAGCACGGATTTTAATTAAGGGGCCGCCTTGACCGGCGGTTATGTAACATGTTTTTAAACATGTCAATACTAAAAAAGCTCCCTTTCGGGAGCTTTTTTTTAACTAAGCATAATATTCAAGGTGTGGCATATTCGCTTGCGCCTCAGCCTTTTTATTTTGGATAATCTTGATAGCTTTTTGGATTTTGTAGATTGGTGATAAGAAAAGATTTGATTGAACTGCGTCAGCTTCTTTTGTTACATTCCAGTCTTTTTCAAAACTTGTTCTTGCGCCTTCACCCTGGATTGCAAGCGCCGCAACGTTTGGCATATTGCTATCGTAGTGATTGCTTACTGTATGGTTGTAATTATTATTAGTATTACCGAAAGCTATCGGATTAGTATTAAATTTAATTGGATTAACTGCGATCATTTTGACCTCCTTCGGACTTGAGTAAACCTCTCGCCCCTTTTTATTAAGTGTTTTCTTAACACTTCTTTCAACACTTTTACTATAACCCATATTAATATTTTTGTCAACACTTTAAAAACAAAATAGCCCGATTGGTGTAAAAGCTTGAAATATAAAGAAAAGAGCATAAAGTGTCAAAACTGCACTTATTACACGGTTTTAAGTGTTTATTTTACAATTATATGCCATTAAGAATTGTTAAGCTCACTCCAAAATATTAGCAAGATTTTATGATACAATGACTTTAAATAAATATGACAGTGTGTGTAAATAGTATAAATGCGTATAATATTAACCAAACCTCCCGTTTAAACAATAATCGGGGCAAAATCAGCGCGCACACACAAACACCAATAAACAACGCACAAACAACCGCTTTCAGAGGCGTTGAAGACAAAACAAAGGCGACTTTCAGAACAAAACTGTCAACAAAAGAAGAGCAACAGCAATTTAACACTGTATCAAAAGAACTCGCGGCTGATGAGAAAAAGCTTCTCAACGGATTATTAAAAAGCGGAATTCTCTTAAAAGACAATTCTGACGACAGGTCAACCGTGCTAGCGAACCTTAACGCAATCGCTACAACACCTAGAGCAGATGGGCTTGACAAAAAAGAAATCCTCAAAAATGTGGTTCAAACCCTTGCGCATCCGTATTCTATCAACCAGAAACTCGGTGATATTCCGGAAAATTATCGTGCGCCAATTTTGCAGTCACTCTTAGATAACAAAGAATTTGATTTCAAAACAATGCAGGAAGCAGACGCTAAATTCCACGACTTATACTCCAGCACCTGTCCGACAGCCTGCGTTGAATTCAATCTCGCAAGCAAACATCAGGCAGAGTTTGCACGGTTTGCCAAAGACTTAACCTCACCAAAGGGCGAAACCGACAAAATCGTAAACTTCAGAAACCTTTCAAAGAACACAGCGGAAGCTGTATGGCTTTTAAACGCGTTCAAAGTCCCTTACGAAGTAATCGATCAAGATAGAGTAAAAATCAAGCTTAAACCCGACAAGGACGCTCTCACACGTGCGCAAATTCAAACCAAACATCAAGATGGCATGGAACGCAACGCAACAGACGTATTAATCCAATCAACTCTGATGAATTTAGGCTCACAACAAACTTACAATTCATTAATTGACGAGCGCAAAGGTGATTTCGCAACAGAAAACACAGGTCTAATCGAATTTGAAAAAACATTTGTTGAATCAGTTATCGAAAACAAAAGTACGACATCTATGTTATACCAACAAGTCGACGAAAACTTGACCGTCACAGGTTATGAATGTGATTTTGCAACAACAAAAGCACAAATTTTAGATACACTCAAACGCGACCAGAACGTCATCATAGGCATAACTTATTTTGAAAAAGACAAAGAACAGCCGGATTATACAAAGCCGCAAGAAGCAATCGCAGGCGGCCACGAAATCACTATCGTAGGCGCAAGAACCGACAAAAACGGTGAAACAATTTTCATCTGTCAGGATTCCGACGATGAAGTCAACCTGCCTATCGAATACCCTGAAAGCTGGTTATTGCCGCGTTTACATCACGCAGGACTTCCAGAAGATATCGCAGAGCGAACAATGCCTGACATAAAAGAAAACTGGCAAATTTCACTTAAAAATTACAAACAAAACAAAAACATTGCGTAATATCGATTTTAATGATATTATAGATATGAAATATGTTTTGGGTTAATTGAATGGTAGGAAATTCGAAAAAGTTATCAATTGCATTCTACTGGCACATGCACCAGCCGGTGTATCAGCTTACGCCCGAAAGTGATTATATAATGCCGTGGACACGACTTCACGCTGTCAAGGATTACCTTGATATGCTTACCATTATCAAAAATCACAAAAACATAAAACTCAATTTTAATATCGTACCGATTCTCGTTGATTCTTTTATCCGATACGGCGAAGAGGGGTTCCACGACCTACACTCACGCCTTACTGTAAAACCGGTTGAAGAACTCACCGACGAGGACAAAAATTTTATTATAAACAACTTCTTTGACGCGAACTATCAATTTATGATTTTACCGCTCAAAGAATACGACCGTTTAATCCACAAATATCAATTTACAAAAGACATTAACGACTTTACGCCTCAGGAATATTCAGATCTGATGGCACTTTTCAACCTTGCGTGGATTGATAATTCACACGTTAAAGATTATCCGGAATTAAAAGCCTTGTACAAAAAAGGCTCAGGATTTACGCTCGAAGACAGAAAAAAAATCATCGAAATCCAACGCGACATAATCCGCAAGATTATTCCAACATTCAAAAAATATCTAAAATCAAAACGAATTGAACTCACAACCAGCCCGCATTATCACCCGATATTGCCGGCACTTGTTGATATTGCAGATGTTTCGACAAACGCTAACGGTGATTTGCCGCTCACGCTCGGCATGAAAAAAGATGCAGAATATCAGATTAAAGAAGCCATCGAAATAATTGAGGGCGCGTTTGGCGTAAAACCGCAGGGAATTTGGCCATCGGAACACTGCATCAGTAACAAAACCTTAAAACTTTTTAGCGATTTGGGCTTAAAATGGACCATTTCCGATGAGGGTGTGCTTTCTAATTCAATAAAATTCGATTTTGTCAGAGATTTCAACGGCAATCTTGAAAACCCTTATCCGCTGTTGAAAGTTTACGACTACAAATCAAGCCTTAACGTTATTTTTAGAGAAGCCGTATTCCCGAACCTAATTAGCTTTGAATACCCGAACCACGACTCTGAACGCGCGGCAAACGATCTTTATGACAGAATCAAAACTATTCAGAATAAAATTCAGAACTCACCGGACGATTCACATCTTCTTACCATCGCGATGGACGGCGAAAACTGCTGGGAAAATTACGCAAAAGACGGTGCGGTATTCTTAAATACTCTTTATGGCTTGATTAATGACGACCCAACGCTCGAAACGGTTCTAATCAGCGACTACATCGAAAACGAAAAACACCTGAAAGAACTCAATAGTATCAAAGCTGGTTCATGGATTAATCAGGATTTCAAACTCTGGATTGACGAGCCGCTCAAAAACCTTGCGTGGTCATATCTGAAACAGGTTAAAGACGATTTGGAAAACTTTATTCTTCTAAACCCGAATCACCCGAATATTGCACGCGCAAAAAAAGAATTCTATGTTTGTCAGGGCAGTGACTGGTTCTGGTGGTTTGGCGAACCAAATGATTCCGGCCACGATAACATTTTTGACTACCTGTTCCGTATGCACTTGAAAAATGTCTACGAATTTCTTGATATGCCTGTGCCGGAACGCCTGAATGTTCCGCTTATTGACTCACTCGAAGAACAATTCGACGCAGAACACCCGCTTCCGTCTGCAATTGACATGAAGTTTCTCGAAATCTCAGATGGCCCTGTTCTACAAGAAAATAAACTTTTTGACAGAATAGCCTACGGCTGTGACGCAAACAACTTTCACCTGAAATTTTTTCTCAATGAATATATCCAAAACAATCCGACAAAATATTATCAAACATTCCAAACATATATTTATATGAGAAATGCGAATAAAAAACACTATTTATCGCATATCAGGCTTATCAATAAGACTGAAAGCGTACTTCCTGTATGCAAAGAAAAATTCCACAACGAATTTCAACTAACCGTCGACGAGGGAATTTTAAAATTTTCACGCCTGACCAGCGCAATTCAAAACGGCCTATGGGTTCTGCAATCTAAAAAAGACTTCGCGATCAGCCACGAAAAAACAATCGACGTAACGATTCCGTTCGATAATCTTGAAATCGGCGTAGGTGAAGAGTTGGAATTTATTATCGCACAATCAAAATTAGGTGTACTGGATTCAGTAACACCTAATGAAGTTCTATTAAAAGTTAAACGAGGCTAAAGCTCAGTGCCCTAATCACGTTGGCAGGTAGCAACTGTAGATGCCGCAAGTGCAATAGCACCGGCAATCAATCCACCTTTAATCATACGTTCGTTTTTAACTGTTTTAATTGCGCGTTTTAGTGCGTCATGACCTTCTTCTGAAATAGTAGTGCCGGCTTTGACCAAGTTTTTCTTTTTATCAAAACCATCTTTTATCAAAGCTTTTGCTTCATCCGCTGTTGTATCAAAAACTAGTTCAAGTTTCTTTGAACCATCAGAGAATTTAACTTCGCCATTTTCAGCGATTTTAGCGTCAACGATTTCGTTCAACTTTTTGCCTAAAGCTTTAGGGCCAAGCGGTTTGCCTTTTTCATCTTTGAATTGTTCGCGTTTAATTTCAAACATATCGCCAAAACGGTTAAAGAATTTGTCGATTTGTTCACCTGTTGCATTATAGCCTTTTTTATCGACAAAAACCGTATCAAGATAATCCTTAGCAGCGGCCGCATTCAACAAATTAACAGCTTTATTACCGTTCATCTCGTTTGCGACTTCCTTAACAAATCTATCTGATGTAGCCTGTCTTTTAGCGTTCACAAGCGGCATATAATTACCGGCTGTAACACCTGCTCCTGCCCCAACAAGAGTTGACGCTGTTATAATTCCTGCACGATTATTGTTATCTATTTGCATACAATTTCTCCAATTTATAAGGAAACTACACAATATATCTAAATTCAAACATAAATTTATTTGCTAGTTTCTGCAAAAAATTTACATTTTGTAATGTCATACGTTACCGTAAGTACGGTTCCATATATAAAAGGCGATTACATCGCCCCAGTGGAGCCGAAACCGCCCTCACCGCGAACGGTGTCAGAAAGTTCGGTTACCACTTCGATTTTAGCCTGTTCGTATTTTGCAATAATCATTTGCGCAACACGTTCACCAGGTTGAATAACATAAGATTGACTTGAAAGGTTCACGAGCGGGATACAAACTTCGCCGCGGTAGTCCTCATCAACTGTACCAACACAGTTGATTAAAGAAATTCCGTGTTTGATTGATAGGCCGGAACGCGGTCTGATTTGCGCTTCGTAACCGTGTTCAAGTTCAATTTTCAGCCCTGTAGGGATTAATTTACGCTCAAGCGGTTTCAAAACGATTGGTTCTGCGATAGCCGCACACAAATCCATGCCGGCAGCGCCCTCAGTCTTGTATTCAGGAACGTTCACGTTATGTGGCAAACGTTGGATTTTTAAAACTGTCATAATTTCTCCTTTTTATAAAATTTGTGATTCAATAGCGGCTAATGCTTCGTCAAGTTTTGACGCGTCTTTAACCCCGCCTTGGGCGAAGTTAGGACGACCACCGCCATTAGCTCCTGTTGCGCGGGCGATTTCACCAACAATTTTGCCAGCGTTAACGCCTTTTTGGATAAAGCTATCGGAAACTTTTGCAAGTACCATCTTTTCATTAGCAAGAACGATTACGCTATCGCCAAGTTTATTTGCAAGAAGTTCAACACCGGCCTTAACCGCATCAGCGTCAAAGTTTTCGATTTTAGAGATGAAGAGTTTTCCACCCTCGATATCTTTTGCGCGTGAAATAAATGTTGCGAATTTATTTCTTGCGTGTTCTTCTTTGAGTTGTGCAAGCTGTTTTTGAAGTTCACGGTTTTCTTCTGCAAGTTTTTCAACACGTTCAAGAACTTCATCGGTGTGAACTTTGAATTTAGCTTCAAGTGTATTTGTAACTTTCGCTTTGCTATTCAAGAATTCAAGTGCCGCTTTTGAAACAACGAGTTCGATACGTCTTGTACCAGCCGCGATTGCGCTTTCTGAAACGATTTTAACAAGGCGTAAGTCGCCTGTGTTTTTCGCGTGGGTTCCGGCGCAGAATTCTCTTGATATTACCGCAGGTGCGTTTTCTTGACATTTGCAGCCCCCGCCGCATTTGCATTTTTTAGCACCACCGATAGAAACAACTCGTACAACATCTTCGTATTTTTCACCGAAAAGTGCAGTTGCACCTGTTAATTTTGCTTCTTCGATGTCCATAACGTCTGTACGAACCGGAAGTTTTTCGCTAACCCATTCGTTCATAAGGTTTTCAACTTTTTGAACTTCATCAGGTGTCATCGCACGAGAGAACGTAAAGTCAAATCTCATACGGTTTTCTTCAACCTGAGAACCTGCCTGTTTAACTTCATCACCTAATGTTTTAACAAGTGCTGCTTGAAGTAAGTGAGCAGATGTGTGGTGAACACGGATTTCAGAACGACGAGCCGCGTCAATTGTCGCGCAAACGTTGTCGCCGATTACGACTTCACCGTTCAAGATTTGGCATCTGTGAACGAATAAGTGGTTAACTTTGAATGTTGTTAAAACTTCAGCCTTGAGGTTTTCGCTTTCTATTAGGCCGCTGTCGCCAACCTGTCCGCCGCATTCAGCGTAGAACGGAGTTTTATCAAGAACGATGTCGACAAATCCCTCACCCTCAACTTGTGCAAGAATTTTCGCGTCACAAACGGTTTCTTCATACCCAACAAACTCAGTTGAGCCTACTTGTTCTTCTATTTTTGCATATTTGATATCGCCTGTTACAGAAATTTTAGCGGTTGCTGCTTTTGCACGGTCTTTTTGTTCCTGCATAGCCTTTTTAAATCCGTCCTCATCAACTTTTAAGCCGTTTTCTTCTGCGATTTCGCGTGTAAGTTCAAATGGGAAGCCGAAAGTATCGTAAAGTCTGAATGCGCTTTCGCCGTCGATATCTTTCTTATCAGCGATAAATTCTTCTAACAATTTGTAACCGCGGTCAAGTGTAACTTTGAAGCGTTCTTCCTCTTTCTTGATAACATCTTTAATTTTCGCTTGATTTTTGACAAGTTCCGGATAAGCTTCGCCGTAGTGTTCAACAACGGTATCAACAAGTTTGTAGAGGAACGGTAAGTCCATACCAAGGATTTTGCCGTGACGCAAAGCACGTCTTAAAATCATTCTCAAAACATAGCTTCTACCCTCGTTACCAGGGATTACACCGTCAGAAATCAAGAATGAAACACATCTTGCGTGGTCTGTGATAATACGCAATGAAATATCTGTCTTATCAGATTTTTTGTAAGGAACACCGCTCATCTCAGAAACTTTGTCCAAAATAGGTTTCAAAAGGTCTGTTTCAAAAGTTGACGCAACGCCCTGACATACCATCGTAATACGTTCCAAGCCCATGCCTGTATCAACATTTTTCTTTTCTAGCGGAGATTGGTTGCCTTCTTCATCTTGATAAAGTTCGGTAAATACAAGGTTCCAAATCTCAACCCAACGGTCACATTCGCAGGTGTCGATTCCGCAGTCATCAGAACATTTGTATTGTTCGCCTAAGTCGTAATGGATTTCAGAGCATGGCCCGCAAGAACCAGACGCCCCGGGAGGTCCCCAGAAGTTATCCTTTTTGCCTTTGCGTTTAATTCTTTCAGCCGGAACACCGATACTTTGCCAGATTTCAGCGGCTTCATCATCGGTTTCAAAAATTGTAATCCAGAGTCTGTCTTTATCAAGTTTCAAAACCTCTGTTACAAATTCCCATGCCCAAGGAATAATTTCGCGTTTATAGTAATCGCCAAATGAGAAGTTACCAAGCATTTCAAAGAAAGTATGGTGACGCGGAGTTCTACCGACGTTTTCGATATCAGAATCCTTTCCGCCCGCTCTAGCACATTTTTGACAAGAAGCAGCACGCGCTGGATCATACGGCGGTTTCACAATACCCAAAAACATAGGTAAAAATTGAAGCATGCCCGCAGTTGTCAACAATACTGTCGGATTATCAGGCACAAGGCTTGAGCTTTCGACGATTGTGTGCTGGTGTTTATCTTTGAAATAATCTAAATATAACTTTCTAATCTGGTTTCCTGTTAACATAATTTCCCTCTTTATATACTAATATACAAGAATAATAGTACGAAAGCACTTGATTTTAAACAGAATTATAAGTTATGTTTCAAAAAGCATAATATAAAGATTTCCTATTAACGTTTTATACATATATAAACAATTCTTGAAAGGTCTGCTAAACTATTTAATGCATAATGCCCAGTGTCATTAGTCAATATATAAACCTTCATACCGTCAGAAGTCACTGCAACACTATTCGACAAATAAGCTGTTCCATCCATCCTTACACCGGTTAGTTTTGAGTTAGAAAAAACGGTCATTAATTCTTCTAAATTAGGCAACCTGTATTCTTTATTTTCTAAAGTGCAAACTCTTAATCCTTTATCTCCTACAGCGTGCCAAGCTGCTTTAGGATAAATTGGCTGAGGCGCAACAACAATTGGATCCGTAGGATAAAATACACTCATAATGCCAATATCTTTACCTACTTGATTTGGGCCTTTTAATCCATTCAAATCATATATCATATGCACACATTCATTAATATAAAAATATGGTCTTCCAGCAAAGCCTAAAGTATCTTTACTACATTTCGGGTTATAAAACAATGCCACGCTTTCTCCAGATTGTGTTTCAAATGCAGCTACTTTAGTCTGCAAGGTAAAACTCCCATTAACCTGACTATATCGCGGATTTAAATCTTTTGGGATTTTGGGAAAACTTGAATATGCAACACTACCTCTTATATCTAAAATTTTATCTGGAATGCCACAATCCGCCAAATGCTCTGAATCACAAATATTATTAATTTTCATAACTTTTGCCAATCCGTCTGTAATAAAAGTTTCAGCCGCTGTGTCAACCGCAGATTCTGTTTCTGTCGGTTCTTTAAATTTACCATAGCCATTCAATGCAGGCATCAGTGACATCGCTTGTGAAAATCTTGAATAAAGGGCTTTACGCTGTGTATTCCAAGTTCGTTCGTTAATGTTGCCTGTAAGCGACGGAAGTGTTATGGCCGCAACTACGCCAATAATTGTCAAAGATAACAAGATTTCTACCATAGTAAAGCCGGTTAAGAGAGGCCCCCCCCCCCCTGTCAATGTGTACATAAGTTTGTTTTTCATAATTTCCATCCTTTCTGTACACATTATGTAACATGTTTTTGAGTATGTCAATATAATATTAAAAAGTGCTTGAAAAAAAAATATGTTTGTATTACTATTGAATTACACTCATGCCGGAGTGATGGAATTGGTAGACGTGCCAGACTCAAAATCTGGTGAGGATCACACCTCGTGTCGGTTCGACCCCGACCTTCGGCAAATAAAACGAGATACCATCTGGTATCTCGTTTTATTTTGTCTATTCTTTAAACTGCTCCAACAAAAGGTTATGTTCTTCCAAATATTTCAGTAACGCTTGTTTTTCCGGCGGTACATCTGCGCGGGTTTTACCCTCTAGAACTTTTTCATCGCCAAATGTTCCATTTAATTTTTCCATTATGTCGCAATGGAACGTTTTTGAATCAAGCGCCCAGTCATTTTCATCAAAATTCTTACCCGTCGCGCTTTCGACAATATCAATATAATCCACAATTTGCTTAACTGTCATATTTGCATTCGCTTCAAATTTTTCAAGTTCTGCACGGTTTTCGGGCTGCAAAAGCGCTCTAAAATCAGAAGCTTTCATATCACGAACTTTATTCCAATCGGCCTGATATTTGGCATATTCTTCCGGCGACATTCTGGCTGTATCTTTATCCGAAACAGTCTTGAACGCAGCCCACGCAAGCCTGTTTTTTGTTTCAGCCGCACTGTTTGATGAACCAGAATCCTCAAGATCTGAGAAAATCATTGAGCAAGAATTAGCTTCCATCAACTCGCCGTTTGCGTCCAGTTTTGGCTGTTCGCCAATTGGTGGTTTGGAAATATCGCCACCGCAACAAGAAACCGTTTGGTCTGTTGTAGCAAGTCTTGTATATGCCGAAATATTCAATCTTGTATAAAGTGAATCGTCCTTGAAAAGCCAACGGTTTGCCTGATTTTTCATCGCGTCATACAAAAGCTGTGTTTCCTCATCAGAAAACTCTTTACCGTAACGCTCTTTGATAATCGCTTTTATTCCTTGCATTGGGTCGTCCGTTTCAATCCAGTGTGCGCACCAGTTTTCAAAATCTTCACCTGCAATATCGTTTATATTAATATTATTTTTCTTTGCGAACTCTTCCGGTGTCATATCACCTATCGTGTGGTTGTCATCAGTATTATGAATATTCCACATTTGTTCTTCAGCATTATTTACGAAGCCGCTTTTGTCCTTGTCAAATTTAAACCACTTATTAGTATTGCGTTCCGCAAAGAATATTGCTTCTTCCATAGCTGCCAAATCTTTGCCCTGATAACCTGCGGCTCTTAATTCCTGTTCAGAAATCTTGCCGTCTTTGTTTTTATCAAGTTTCAAAAATAAACTTTCGTTCACATTTGTTGTTTTGGCCTTTGTGTGTGTTTTGTGGCTTTGTTTAGCCCCTAAACCAATTGGATTAATCTCTGCCATTCATCCTCCTTAAACTTGCTTCTTATTCACATCAAAAACACTTGTGTCCATCGGAATATTTTGCGGCACAGGCTTTTTGTCCTGTTTATTTCCGTCGGCATTAATATTTGCCTTTTCTGAAACATTTTGTCTTTCAGTTTGGCTCAACATATTTGTATAAGATTTGCCCTCTTTTTTAGCGGTAAAAACAGAGAGTTCCTTTGCCATACCGCCCTTGTAGTGAGCAATCTTACTTAATGAAACCTCGCTGCGCCCGTTAAACTTCTCTGTTCCCATCAAATCAATCATATCTTTTGGTTTGAATGTAGGAAACGCCGTGTAAATATCTCCAACCGTAATAGCCATAAATCCTCCTTTTTAACTATGTACAACAATTTGTGCATTGTGTTGCGAGGGTAAATATAACAAGGGATTAGCAGCTTAACAATTCGTAATAATTTAAAACAGAAAACGCAATTTTCAGGCATAGCACGTTTTTATAACAGTACAACACAATGCACATTGTGTTGTACGATAATGCAATTAATTAGTTTTTAGGGCTTTTCTCCAGGTAATGAGGAAATAAATTCCGAGGAAGAAATATACTGTCCACATCATAAATGTCGCAAGGTTTTTTGAACCGTGCAGAACAAGATTCAACCACATTAAGGCTGAAAGTCCGTTCACAACTATCCAGATGTACCACTGTTCAATGCAGCGTTTTACGGTCAAAAGCAAGCCTGCAATAGAAAACACTGTTGTTATCGCATCAATTACAGGCGCTGTGTCACCGGTAATCTTCAACACATAAGCCAGCACAACAGAACCCGCAATGACAGAAGCCGCACAGACAAATCTATCTTTTAAACTCATTTGAGTTTTTTCAATCTCGTGAGTGTCTGAGCGCAAATGTTTCCGCCATCTAAAAATCCCTAGAATTTGCATAGGGAAATAATAGAGTGCATAAAGCGCCAGATTACCCCATAACCCATTCACAAGCGACAAATACGCATAACACATCGTTCCGCAAAGCCCGATATAATAACAGGAAATCTTCCCTTTACCTGCAAGTATTGTATAACTTATTCCACATACCGCCGACACCATAGCGACCGGAGTGTCGCCCATATAAATAGAAGTCGCAAGAATAAAGACGATTATCGACGGAAAAATTATCCGCTCAAACCTGCCCCAGCCATTTAATTCTCTTTTGATAAATTTGATTAAGTCCATTTACCTTATTATATGCTAAAATCTAATTTTTGTGAAATACTATAGAAATGCAAGTGCGAAATGTAAATAGCATATTGAATAACAAAAGATTTCTAAAAACTTTAGAAATGATTTCAGACCACGGAACCTCGTTTGCCGCGGCGACTTCTCTTGCGATGTCGTTGACAGTTCGGCCGCTTGCGATTCTTGCAACTCCTGATACAGAAAAAGAAAACAAACAATATGCCTGCGCGAATTCTATAGGCTCCGGCTTGATAAAATTCGGGCTTGTTGAAGCCGTGGCGCTTCCGATAGAAAGTGCTGTAAAAAAAATAGATAAAAGTCCTGATAAATATCTGGGGGCAAGTACGTTCAAAAGACTTGCACCGCCAACCTCAAGAAGCTACAAACTCGGCACCCAGATTATGAAACTCAGCACAAATCTGGTTACGGCTATTCCAAAATCAATGCTAACAATCGCGATGATTCCGTTCATTATGGACAAACTTTTCAACAACAAAAAACAGGAAGAAAAGAAGCCTAAAGTTCTTTCATTCGGCGCGAAACCAACAGAAAATCTCGCAAAAGGCATAGGCAAAATTCTCGACAACGAAAAGATTCAAAACTTCCTCAAAAAGAACGAGCATAACGACAAAGATATCGCAAAACACCTGACAGCTGGAACCGATATTCTGTTGACATCAAGTTTTGCCTATATGACAGCCAAAAGTCCAAACATAAAAGAAAACCGCAAAAAAGCTTTGATTTATAACAACGTAATTTCAACAGGAATAACCCTTGCGGGCGGCTACGGAATCGACAGGTTAATCAAAAATAATTCCGAAAACTTCATAGAAAAATTCAAGCAGGCGAACAAAGGCAACCCGAATCTTCACAAGCACATTGAGGGCTTGCACATTCTGCGTCCCGCACTGATTTTCGCCGCAATATACTACGGAATTCTGCCAATATTCTCGACCTATATCTCAGAAAAAGTCGACAAATATATCACCAAAGTCTAAAATCTGAATCCATCAAACAGATTCTTAACTTCAAGAATTTCCAGTAAAGATTGTACATGATCTTTCAACGGAGCTAACATTTTCTCACCTGTAACAATGGGGTTAGCAGGAGGGCCATAAGCAACATCTACATCTTTTATCTCATAATCCAAATAACATTTTTCATCAGCTTTTGGAGTTCTTAACTTTAATGGATCATTCCATTTAACACGTGGTGTGGCTGTTACTATAATATCTTGTTCTTTGGCGATTCTATTAAAAGCGGTATTAGCTTTCATTACTTCTTGCATATCTACAGGAATCTTGTAAAACTTTGCGCCACCAAAATTTTGTGTTGCGCGTGGGGTTGATGTATTTACTTGCATATTTTCTCCTAGATTACTTATAAGAATACACCTGAAAAAATTTATTGCGCATTTGTTAAGAAAAATAAAGCTCTTTTCAAAACAGAAAAGAGCAAAGACTGAGCAATCAGAAGAGTTGAGGATATTTTGTATATTTTGATAATACTCTTTTTTTCAACGGTAATCCTTGACACAAAGCACTAACTTTGCATAAAAAAATAGCCCCCGAAAGGACTATTTTTTATTTTTATTGTTGGTTAAAAAATTACTGCTTCAAGAAAGATTCATAATTTCTTGCAAGAAGGTGGCTCTTAACTTGATTGATTAAGTCTAAAGCAACCCCGACCATGATGATTAGAGATGTAGAACCAATACCCATCAAGGTTTGGATTCCGGTCACGTAACTCATCAATGACGGAACTAGAGCGATAATACCAAGAGCAATAGCACCGATAAATGTTGTTTTGCTCAAGATTTTATCCAAAGCTTCCGCAGTTGGTCTGCCCGGCTTGATACCAGGAATTGATGAACCATATTTCTTAAGGTTGTCAGCAATATCTTTTGGCTGCATGTTCGGCATAATTGATGCGTAGAAGAAAGTCAAAATTACAATCAAAGTGAAGTAAATTACGTAGTAAAGAACTCCATCTGGATTTAACCAGTGACTTAAATTCAAAATCGCAGATTTCACCGCCGGATTTGAAATATTAGCCTGTCCAACCAAACTCAAAATAGTTGATGGGAAAAGCAAAATTGCAATCGCGAAGATGATAGGCATTACACCGCCCGGATTAAGTTTGAACGGAATGAATGAGTTCATACCGCCGTAAACTTTGTTTCCGACCTGACGCTTAGGGTTAACGATTACGACTTTTCTAACAGCTTCCTGCATAATTACGATAACAATCATAGTTATGAAGAACACTGCGAGAAGACACATCAGTCCCATTTGTAAAGCGCCGTTATTAGCAACCATTTGTGCTGTTCTTGATGCGTAAACAGGAATGCCGGATAAGATACCTACAAAGATTATCAAAGAGCCGCCGTTTCCGATACCTCTTTCGGTAATCAATTCGGAAATCCACATTACAAGCACTGCGCCCGCCGTCAATACCAGAACAGAACTCAGGAAGAACATTCCGTGGTTAACGTTCGGCATGATAGCTGTAGGCAGGTGCTTCATGTAAAGCATAAATACAAAAGATTGGAAGAACGCTAAAATACAAGTGAAATATCTTGTATACTGCGCCAATTTTCTTCTGCCTGCTTCGCCATCTTCTTTCTGTAATTTTTCCAAGTGCGGAATAATTACAGACATTAATTGGATTATGATAGAGGCTGTGATGTAAGGCCCGATACCTAACGCGAAGATAGATACGTTACCCAACGCACCGCCAGAGAATAAATCCAAAAATCCGATGATGTTGTTTCCTTGTGCGATTTGTCTGAACGCTTCGTTATTAACGCCGAAAAGCGGTAACTGTGCGCCAAGACGGAACGCTGCTATCATCAAAAAAGTAAAAATAATTTTTTGTTTCAAGCCAGACGCATGCCACATTGAAACCAAATCATCAGTTGTAGGCATTCTCATTCCTTGTGCCATTATACTAACTCAACCTTTCCGCCTGCTGCTTCAATTTTTTCTTTTGCTGATGGAGTTACGTAGCTAGCTTTAACAACCATAGCTTCTTTAACTTCACCGTTGCCCAAAACTCTCAAGCCAACAGTTGACGGGTGAGCTTTTCTGATTTCTTTCAAAGCTTCAAGAGAAACTTCTTTCAAGCCAAGAGCAGCCAATCTGCCAACATTGATTTCTTCATATTGAAGTTGGTTAATAATTTTGAAACCTTTCAATTTAGGCATTTGTCTGTAACCAGGCATTTGACCACCTTCGAAACCTCTTTTAGAGCTTCTGCCAGATCTTTGTCCTTCACCATTGTGACCACGGCAAGATGTTTTACCACGACCAGATGAACGGCCTCTGCCAACACGTTTTGTCTTATGAGTTGAACCTTCTGCAGGTCTTAAATCTTCTAATGTAATTGTCATAATTATTTTCCTTTATTTTAACTAAATTTAGTACCGACTACTCAACGATTTGGAGTAAGTGAGAAATTTTGTTTACCATACCCATGATTACAGGTGAATCGTAGTGTTCAACTACCTGGTCTTTTTTAGTGAAGCCTAAAGCTTTAGCAACTTTGCGTTGAGCATCAGAGCATCCGATTAAACTTCTAACAAGTTTGATTTTAATTTGTTTATTAGCTGTTTTTGTCATCTTTTTATTTCCTTTATAAGTTAAATTATCATCTAAAATCAATTAGCCAATTAGTTAAGCAATTGAGCCAATGTCAAACCGCGGCGTGCAGCAACTTCTGAGAACGGAGTTAAGTTTTTCAACGCTTCGATAGTTGCGTAAGCTGCGTTAAGAGGTGATTTAGAACCTAATGATTTAGACAAGATGTTTTCGATACCAGCGAGTTCAAGAACTAAACGAACAGAACCACCAGCGATAATACCTGTACCTTGTGAAGCTGGTCTCAACATAACTTCACCTGAACCTGAACGGCCTGTGATAGGGTGAGGAATAGTTGTTTTGAAGATAGGTACTGTAACAAGATTTTTTCTACCATCAGCGATAGCTTTTTGGATAGCGATGATAACTTCAGAAGCTTTAGCACAACCAACACCAACTTGGCCTTTTTTGTTACCAACGATAACAACTGCACGGAAGCTTAATTTTTTACCACCTTTAACAACTTTTGTTACACGTCTGATTTGAACAACGCGTTCAGTCCATTCTGATTGCGGTTTTTCTTCAGAAGTTTCGATTTTTTGTTTTCTGCCACGGCCTTTTCTTCTAGCCTGTCTGTCATCAGCTGCGTTTTCTTCAACAGCAACTTCTGCTACTTCAACTGTTTCTGTAACTTCAGAAACCATTTCTTCTTTGTTTTCTAAATCCATTGATTTTACCTTTCGATTAATTAAATTTGTATCTAAAAAATTTTATTTAAAGAACACGCCAAAATAAAGCTTTTTGTTAGTTGATCAAGGCATCTAGCCATACCCTAATCTAAAAATAGCATTTTGAATTCGTATTCGGGTTTTTCTGACATGTGAAAAATATCATAAACAAAACACCGCGTCAAGCGCGGTGTTAAGAAATCTAACGTTTTACACAGCGAACGCTATACCTTGAGCTACGATTCATTATAAATCTTACGCCGGTATTGAAGCCTTGAGTCCAACCACTGGTAGAATCAACTAGAGATGAAGACCAGTGATGATCCGAATCATTTGTAACATTGCCCTCTATCAACAATTGGTTAAGAAAGAGTGAAGACAATTCATCCAGATTTGGAATCCTATATTCAGGATCCTGTTCCTTACAAACACTTAATGCTTCTTGCTGAGTTGCTTCTCTTGTTGCTCTCTGCACCGGAACAACTGGCGCTACAACATTACTATCCGTCGGATAAAATACAGTCATAAACCCTATATCTTTACCAACTGTATTTGGCCCTTTACTACCATTCAAATCATAAATAAAATTCACGCATATTTTAGGCTGCATATAATAATTAGTTGTTTCTTTCATATCAGCCTGACAATCAGGGTTATAGAATGCTAAAATACTTTCACCGTTACCGGTTTCAAAAGCCGCAGCGCTTGTATTTTCGATTGTAAAAGCCGGATAATCAGAAGTTGCAGCGTGAGTAACCATCTTTGTATTCAACTGACGCATTGTTGTTGGTGTTGAAACCGTAGAACCATTTAGCGTAACAATCTGACTAACGATTCCGCAATCAGTCGTACTACCTGCAGAGCAAATATTATTAATTTTTAAGACCTTTGCAAGTCCTGCAGTGATAAACGTTTCTGCGGCATTATCTACAGCGGCACTGCTTGCAGTTGCAGTGGAAAAAGTTCCATATCCATTCAACGCCGGCATAAGGGCAATTGCCTGTGACATTCGGGCATAAAGCGCCTTTCGCTGCGTGTTCCAAGTACGCTCGTTAATGTTTCCGGTGAGCGACGGAAGCGTTATCGCTGCGACCACACCGATAATTGTGAGGGAAAGTAGAATTTCCGCCATCGTGAAGCCTGTTAAGCTCCCCCCCCCCTGCTAATGTGTACATAAGTTTGTTTTTCATAAGTCCATCCTTTCTGAATTTATTATGAACCATGTTTCAAAACATGTCAAGCTTTGTACGAAGCACGGGTCGCAATTATAGGACAGGCTCAGCCTGCTACTTATAAAACAATGTCAACTGTGGAACTTCAAGTTCACCGGTTGGTGATTTCTTACGGGTCGCCAGGTTGTTTGAAAAATCTTTTTGAAGTTTCTGCATTAATTCTTCTGAGCGCTTAATAACAGGCGCCGGAAGCCCTGCCATTTTTGCAACCTGAATACCATAGCTGCGGCTTGCACCACCTTGTACAATTTTACGCAAGAATTGAATTTCGCCGTTTTCTTCTGACACAGTAATTCTATAATTTTTGATTTGCGGATACATTTTGGTCATGACGTTAAGTTCGTGATAGTGGGTTGCGAAAATACAACGCGCTTTGACTTTTGACGCAAGATATTCCGCTACTGACCATGCAATCGCAACGCCGTCATAAGTACTTGTTCCGCGGCCGATTTCGTCGACTAAAACCAGACTTTTTTCAGTCGCAGAGTTGAGGATGTGAGAAGTTTCAATCATCTCAACCATAAATGTAGATTGTCCAAGCGTTAAATCATCAGACGCACCGACACGGGTGAAGATTTTATCCACAACGCCGAGTTTAAGATAATCGGCAGGAACCCATGAACCAATCTGCGCTAAGATACAAATCAAAGCGTTTTGGCGCATATAAGTAGATTTACCGGCCATGTTCGGACCTGTCAAAATCATAAACTGAGTGATATCCTGAGAATTTGCGCGGAGTTCCAAATCGTTTTCGACGTACTCACCAAGCGGAAGAATTTTTTCCAGTACAGGGTGACGGCCGTTTTTAACGATAAAATCTTCAGACTCATCAATAATCGGTTTTGAATAGTTATTTTCAACTGCTGTAACCGCCAACCCTACGTAAACATCGGCTTTCGCGATACATAACGCGATTTCACGAAGTTTTGATACAAATTCCTGTGCATATTCACGCATATCGCAGAAAAGTTTGTATTCAAGTTCAACAGATTTGTATTTTGCTGAAAGCACGTCGTCCTCGTGATTTTTCAACTCTTCTGTGATAAAACGTTCGCCACCGGAAAGCGTTTGTTTTCTGATATAATGCGGCGGAACAAGGTTTTTGTACGAGTTTGTAACCTCTAAGAAGTAGCCAAAAACTCTGTTATATCCGACTTTTAAGTTTTTTATACCTGTTGACTCGCGCTCTTGTTCTTCAAAGCGTTTCAACCACTCTTCACCGCCAGTCAAAAGATCGCGGAAGTAGTCGAGTTCGCCGTTGACGCCATTTTTGATAATTCCGCCCTCTTTGATTTGCGCGGGCGCACTATCATCAATTGTGCGTTCAATCATCATCGCAAAATCAGAAATCTCATTCGCGTATTCCATCACAGACGCAAACGGGTTATTTTCAAGGTTCTGAGAAGATTCCAAAAGTTCCGGAAGCATTAATAATGAAGTTTTCAGGCCTAAGAAGTCTTTCGGGTTAACAGAACCATTGCTAATCTTTGTGGCTAAACGCTGAATATCATAAATCTTTTCAAGCGAAGACGCCATTTGAACGCGTAATTCAGCTTTTTCAACAAGTTCTGACACATAATTTTGTCTTGCGACGATATCTTCCATTTTTCGCAATGGTTGGCATAGCCAGCTTTTCAAAAGCCGCGCACCCATATTTGTTTTGGTGTTATCGATTGCCCAGAGAAGCGAACCGAATTTATTCTTTTCGCGCAAAGTTTCGACAAGTTCAAGGTTTTTGCGTGTTCCGGCGTCGATAATCAGAAACTCAGAAAGTTCGTAGCTTTCAATACGTTCAAACTTCGGAACATTTTCTTTTGTAGTTTCCCAGATGTAAGCCAGAAGCGCACCTGCGGCTCTGAAACCCACTTTAAAACTGTTATATCCGAACGCTTCAAGACTGTTTGCATTGAATACAGCTTTAAGATTTGAGAACGAAAAATGTTCTTCAAACACAGACGGTGGAATCTTAGAACAGTTGTAATTTTTAACGATTACATCCGGAAGATTCACGACTTCATCAGGAACAATCTGGAACGGTTTAATTTCTGTACGCTGTGACGGTGCAACAATTTCGGCCGGTTTGACACGTGCCAATTCTGATAAAATAAGGTTCAAAGGCCCTTGCGTAACTTTGTATTCGCCGGTTGAAATATCCGCGTAAGAAAATCCATAAAGATCACTTTTCTCATCGTGGAAAAGTGCGCAGATATAGTTATTAGAATTCTTTTCTAAAAAGTCGCTCTCTAAAATCGTACCAGAGGTAATAACTCTCGTAACCCCACGTTTCACAAGTCCTTTGGCTTCTTTCGGGTCTTCAAGCTGGTCACAGATTGCAACTTTATAATTCTTCTGAATCAACTTTTCAATATAAGCGTTAGTAGATTTAATCGGGATACCTGCGAGCGGAATTTTGCCCAGAACCTTACCCGCGTCGCGCGCAGTAAGCGTGATTTCCAAAACTTTCGACATCGTCACAGCGTCTTCAAAAAAGGTTTCAAAAAAATCACCTAATCTATATAATAAAATACAATCAGGATTCTCTCTCTTAGTTGCCAGATAGTGCTGCATCGATGGCGTCACCGTATCAATATCTACATCAGCCGAATTAATATAGTTGATTTCAGGTTTATTCATAGTAAAATTATTATAACATGAAAAAGGTTTAAGAGAATGGGATGTTTAAGAAATATTATTAATCTTATAATAATAACCCTTGCGGTTATTGGTTTTCTGTCTATTGGCGGAAGAGAATATCTTGAAAATGATGTTATGCCTACCGTAAAAAAAGTTAACAATGCATTCCAAACAGAAATGCAAGCAAGCGGAAAAACATTCACCGAACTTTCACTACAAGAACTCGGCGCAATCTCTTGGAACTCAATAAAATCAGTAATTTTCGTTAAAAAAGTTTCAAACGGCTACCAGATCACAGAGATAAAAGGGCTTATGGGCTACGATACCAAAATCGCCGAAGACCTTACAAGCGGACAAAAAATGGTTATCGCAAATACGAAAGACAAAGTTCTTCTTGACCTGAATAAAACCGATAAAGCCGAACTCAAGGCTGATATGCTAAAACTTGCGAAAAAGCACAAAGCGCTTCCGGTAAAATTTGACGACATTGACATCATAGAACTCGGCAAATGGAAAGCTTTAAATAAAGAATTAAAATACGCGAAAGTAAGTATAAAAGACAAAGCCTCAAACAGTGAAATCATTGCGATAGTATCAACATCTCCCGATGAAAGCGATTCAAAAATGATAGTAACGTTTGCGGAAAAATCAAAATTCTCAAAGAAAATCGCAGAAAAATATTTTAGAAAAGCGCCGTAAAACGGCGCTTTTTGTTAACGGTTAGCGTTTAACACATCTAACCTGTACAGCACCATTACTTCTAGGATTTGTTTCTGAATGTCCCATTTCAAGGTGCATTATAAGCGCATTTGCTGGATTTTGCTCTGAAATCTTTGAAGTCCAGAACCAACCGTGTTCATTCATACCATTAAGATATTGATTAACAAACATTGATGCTGCTTCTTCTGCTGTAGGCAATCGAGATTCGGAATCTTGTGATGTACAAGCTTTAGACGCATTCTGATGGGTTGCATTTCCTGCGTCATACATACTGACATAAGGCGCTACTACAACGCTATCGGTTGGATAAAAAACACTAATATACCCCATGTCTTTACCAATAGTATTCGGGCCTTTAGAACAATTCAAGTCATACACGAAATTAACACAAAGTTTTGTCGCGACATACCCGAGTGTATGACTTGATAATGCCTGACAGCGCGGATTGTAATAGGCTGCCACACATTCACCATTGACCGTTTCAAAAGCTACAGCTTTAGTATTAGTTTGAGAATAAGAATAACTAAGTTGACTTGCACCAGGATTTACATAAGAAACACTATTTATTTTATAGTTCAATTCCGCCATCGTTGTAGGCATTGAAAAATTAGAAGCATTTTGCGTTATAATTCGACTTGAAAAACCACAATCAAAAATTTTATCACTATCGCAAATATTATTAATTTTAAGAACTTTTGATAATCCTGCAGTCACAAAAGTTTCCGCAGCATTATCTTGTGTAACACTTCCGCTGGCATCCTCGCTTAAAGTTCCATAGCCGTTAAGAGCAGGCATGAGCGCGATTGCCTGCGACATACGGGCATAAAGCGCTTTTCGCTGGGTGTTCCAAGTACGCTCGTTAATGTTTCCGGTGAGCGACGGAAGCGTTATCGCAGCGACTACCCCAATAATTGTTAGAGATAAGAGTATCTCCGCCATAGTAAAGGCGGATGAGGAACCCCCCCCCCCCCTGTCAATGACGATACATTTCTAATCTGTTTCATATATTTACCCTTCCTTTCATTTATCCTTAGTTTAAACTATGTTCGGCTACTTGTCAATTAAAAATGTTACAGGGCCGTCATTGATGAGTTCAACGTCCATCATCGCCTGAAACTTACCTGTTTCAACCTTTAACCCTGACGCACACAAACATTCAACACAATATTCATAAAGACCAACGGCTTTATCAGGCGCGGCCGCAGCGTCAAAACTCGGGCGGGTACCTTTTTTACAGTCACCGCAGAGAGTAAACTGCGACACGACGAGAAATTCCAAGCCCTCATCGACAATTGAGCGGTTCATTTTGCCGTTTTCGTCCTCAAAAATCCGCAAATTCAGAAGCTTTTGCGCTAATTTTTCTGCATTCTCTTTTTGGTCTTCTTTTGTAACCCCAACGAACACAAGCATGCCTGCACCGATTGAAGAATAAAGTTCACCGCCGATTGTAACCGACGCTCTTTTTACACGTTGGATTAAAGCCCTCATTGTGCGACCTTTCCATGCAACTGGCCACACGCTGCGTCGATATCCGCGCCGCGCTCAAGTCTTACCGTAACTTTTTTACCTGTTTGCTCCATCAACGCTTTAAATCGCATTATTGAATTGTTCGACGGCTTCTGATAATCATTTTTCGCGGTCGGATTGTACGGGATTAAATTAATATTACATTTAATATCTTTCAGGTAATGCGCAAGTTCCTTGACGCTTTCAAGGGTGTCGTTAAGGTCTTTAATCAACAGATACTCGATTGTAATGCGGCGCCCTGTTTTTTCGATATACTTTTTAAGCGCTGAGTGCAGGTCATTAATATTGTAACGTTTTTCAATCGGCATCAGTTTTGCACGGGTTTCGTGGTTCGGCGCGTGAAGTGATAATGCAAGCGTTGATTGCATTTCGATATTCGCCAAGCGTTCAATTCCGGGGATTATGCCACTGGTAGAAACTGTGATTCTGCGCGCACCGATTTGGAAACAGTCGTTAAAAATTTGCATGGCTTTCAGAACGTTATCGAGGTTAAGCAAAGGTTCGCCCTGTCCCATAAAGACGATATTCGTAACTTTCAAGCCAGTATCACGCTGGATTGTAAGCACCTGTTCGAGAATTTCTTTGTATGAAAGGTTTCTGATAAACCCGCGTTTTCCAGTTGCACAGAAAGAACAGTTAACCGCACAGCCGACTTGCGAACTGACGCAGGCGGTAAGGTTTGCGCGGTTGTCAAAACGCATAAGAACAGTTTCCACACACTCGCCATCAGGATATTCAAGAAGATATTTAAGCGTGCCATCAGAACTCACCTGTTTAACTTTGACCTTAACACTTGTGACTTCTGCGACTTTTTTAAGTTCTTCTCTGAACGAAAGCGACAAATCTGTCATTTCGTCAATAGTTGAAACAGATTTGAGATAAATCCAGTTATGAATCTGACGCGCACGAAACTTCGACGCCCCTAATTCCTCTGTAATCTTTTCAATTTCGTTCAAATCCAGTCCGGAAAGTATAACTTTTTCCACTTATATTACCTCTTGTAATTTTTCTTTATAAAAATCTATTATTTCAACCATTGAATGCAACATCAGCGCGACAGGATTAATCTCATCTTTCCACGCTCTGTAACCGCATTTTTCGGGCAAAACTGCGAGCGGATTATCAGGGAAATCACGGCAGATTTGCGGTCTGTTTTCGTAATCCGAACAGCGGTTGTCATCCGTAAGTTTCGGGCAGTGATAGAAATAAACATCACCCTCGACTTTTCCGCGCAAAAGTTCTATGTATTCAGGGTAAACAGCTTCCGCTTCCTCAATTGTTTCATACGGGATAAAAACGCTTGTAAACTGTTTTGCAAACTTATCACCGTTTGCGGCTTTTTGTTGTAATTCCGAGTATGAAAACTCACTGCATGCAAGCCGGCAACAGGTCGCACAGCCCTGACATTTAAACATTTCGCGATAAGCCAAAATCTCCTGCAATTTTCTAAAAACCTCCTGCGAAATCTCATCGTTAAGGAGTGTTAAGGCCTTTTTCTGCCATTGGTGTCCAACAGAATCAGGCGCATATTTGTCCAGAAGTTCACCGTTCAATCCGTCCGGCTTAATTTCATCAAGTCGTTTCTGAATTTCATCAACAGATTTGAGGAAAATCTCCTTGTACAAAGCCTTTTGCATATTCAATTGCTGTTCTACTGTGTTCATAGTCACATTGTAACATGAAAGTTTGTAAAAACATGTAACAACATTCCTTAATAATTTGTATTTTTAAAATTAATAAATTACAATGTTTAATGTGGAGAGGAATAGTAAAACATGCAAGATACAATGTTAAAGGAAAAGAGCTTGTCACCTCAAGATGTCAGAAAAATTCTTGGAGTAGACAATCAAGAAATAGTTGATTTATGTAAAAGAGCATCTATTAGACCGAAGAAAAATAGTCAGGGACAAACATATTTTTCTTACGACGAAGTAAGAAACCTTAAAAAAGCACATCAAGATTCAAAAGGCCATACTTCACTTCCAATCGTACACGGCTCAGACAGAATGCCTCAGCCTGCGTCTGTTAGAAATATTCTCACGTCTATTAAAGATATGGAAAAAAATATTTCTGAACAGATTTCTAAAGTTATCGACGAAAAACTCGAGGGCATGGACGAGGTTGTAGTTGAACTTATTCGCTGCAAAACCGATAACGAAACACTTAGACAAAAAATTATTGACTTAAATAAAGAAATTTACCAGCTTAAAAATACACTTTCTTGCTATAAACCGGTAGCACTCGGTTTGTACAGAAAAATTGATAAACATACTTGGGAGTAGAAAATGGCAAAAGAAGTTCAACCCGCAGCTATAAGCGAAGAAAGAAGCAAAGCGTTAAAACTCGCTATCGATAAAATCGAAAAAGATTTTGGTAAAGGCTCAATCATGAAACTCGGCGACAAACCGTCAGTTAACGTTGAAGCAATTCCTACCGGCTCGCTTGCTCTTGACCTTGCGCTGGGTATAGGCGGCGTTCCACGCGGAAGAATTATAGAAGTTTACGGGCCTGAAAGTTCAGGTAAAACAACCCTGGCACAACACATCGTTGCTGAATGCCAAAAACGCGGCGGAATCGCAGCATACGTCGACGCTGAACACGCGCTCGACCCTGAATACGCAAGAAACTTAGGTGTTGATATTGATAACCTCCTTATCTCTCAACCTGATACAGGTGAACAAGCACTCGATATCACAGAAGAACTCGTTCGCTCAGGCGCAGTTGACGTTGTCGTTGTCGATTCTGTTGCAGCACTCGTTCCAAAAGCCGAAATTGACGGCTCTATGGAAGACCAACAAATGGGCTTGCAAGCACGTTTGATGAGTAAAGCGCTCAGAAAACTTACCGGCGTTATCGGTAAAACTAACACAACTGTTATCTTCATCAACCAGTTGCGTATGAAAATCGGCGTTATGTACGGAAATCCTGAAACAACAACCGGTGGTAACGCGCTTAAATACTACGCGTCTGTCCGTATGGAAATCAGAAGAACAGAAGGCTTAAAAGGCGACGGTGAAGATATCGGTAACCACGTAAGAGTAAAAGTTCTGAAAAACAAAGTTGCACCTCCATTCAGAACCGCTGAATTTGATATTATCTTCGGTAAAGGTATCTGCAAAATCGGTAACATCCTTGACGTAGCAGTAAACCTGAATATCGTAAATAAAGCCGGAGCATGGTTCAGCTATAACGATGAAAAACTCGGTCAGGGCCGCGAAAAAGCAAAAGAATTCCTCGCCGCAAACCCTGATTTACTGGCAGAAGTAGAAACAAAAGTTCGCGAAAAACTCGCAGAAGACGCAAAAGCATAAAAACAGGAGCCATAAGGCTCCTGTTTTTTTAGCGCTTAACACATTGGACAAATCTGTCTGTATCCTTAGAATATAAATACTTCATACCGTAACCAAAACCCACAGACCAAGCATTTGAACTATCTTCAACAGTACCAGACCAGAACCCACTTGTGTAACTACCCCAATTCATCAGATTACCATTATAATACATGGACATCAATTCCTCTAAATTTGGCAGTCTATTATCAGAATCCAATTCACGACATTTTTTTGCGGCATCTGGCTGAGAATAAGCCTGATCCAAAATTCGAGTCGGAATCGGCATTACAACTACAGCATCAGAGGGATAAGCAACCGACATAAAGCCAATATCTTTCCCAACAGTATTTGGCCCCTTTGAACCATTCAGGTCAAACAAAAAATTCACACAAATGTGCTGTTTAATATACGAGCCAGGATGCCCGCCCTCAGAAGCACCGGACAAAACAACATTTTTAGCGGTACAGTTCGGGTTGTAAAATGTCAGAATTGATTCGCCGTTAGCTGTTTCAAAAGCGGCCGCTGCAGTATTATTGATAGCAAAACTTTCATTAATTGGAGTAGTAATACCTCCATTCAAATTGCTTAATTTGCGAGGTAAATCAATTACTGAAGCATTAAGAGTGGTAATCTTACTTGCAAGCCCGCAGTCAAATACATTGTCCTTGTCGCAGATATTGTTAATCTTTAAAACTTTAGATAACGCGCTTGTAATAAAAGTTTCTGCGACATTATCAGTTGTTCCGTCAAAAGTTCCATAGCCGTTGAGCGCTGGCATAAGCGCGACTGCCTGCGACATACGGGCGAATAAAGCTTTTCGCTGGGTGTTCCAAGTTCGCTCGTTAATGTTGCCTGTCAGCGACGGCAGTGTTATCGCCGCGACAACACCAATAATTGTGAGGGAAAGCAATATCTCTGCCATTGTAAAGCCGGTTAAGGAACTCCCCCCCCCCCTGCATTAGTTAATACATTTTTCTTGTTCATGTTTTCCATCCTTTCTGTTGTAATTATGTACTATATTAAAGAACATGTCAAGCGTTACCGCCTGACATGTTCTAATATATGGCTGTCGACTCAGTCGACTAACTTTGAAGTTCTTCAATCAAATCATTGATTGTTTTTTCTTGGATTGTAATTTCTGCGATACGCTCGTTCGTCTGTTCTATCAACTCTTTTGGCGCGTTCTGAACGAATTTTTCGTTCTTCATTCTGCCCTCAAGCGAACGTTTTTCGTTCACAAGTTTTTCGAGTTTTTTCTTTTGACGAGCGATTTCTGCGTTGAAATCAATCAGATTTTCAAGTCTGATGATAATTTTTGACGCTGAAACAACCGCTGTTGCAGATTTTTTCGGTGATGGAGCTTCGAGTTCGCCATAAGTAATATTTTCAACTTTCGCAAGTCTTTGGATTAAGGCTTCAATCGCTTCAAATACAGGTTTTTCTGATTTTTCTGCGCGGATTTCAACGTCAAATTTAACTGACATCGGAATATTGAAGCTTTGGCGAACGTTTCTGACAGATTTAATCGTTTCAAAAACGAGTTCCATTTCTTCGCGTTCGGTCGGGAACACGAGCAATTCCTTGAATTGCGGGAATTCAGAAACCATAATCGCTTTAACATCAGTATTTTTCGGAATCAACTGCCAAACTTGTTCTGTAATATGCGGCATAATTGGGTGAAGCATTCTGAGTGACATATCAAGAACGTATCTCAAAACACGTTGAGTATTGAGTTTCAAGCTTTCGTCAGCAAGTTGAATTTTAGCAATTTCAACGTACCAGTCACAGTATGAATTCCAGAAGAAATCATAAAGGATGTGAGCGTTTTCGCCGATACGGAAGTTTTTGATATTTTCGTTAAATTCTTTTGCGACAGAGTTTAATTTGTCCAAAATCCATTTGTCAACGATTGTGAGTTTTGAGAAGTCAATTTCTTTATCGTCAACACCTTGAAGGTTCATCAATACGAAACGGGAAGCGTTCCAGATTTTGTTAGCGAAGTTTCTGCCATATTCAAAACGCTCATCGGAAATTTTGATATCTTGACCGCCGTAGGTGCAAAGTGAAGTCATTGTAAATCTCAACGCGTCACAACCGTATTTGTCGATGATTTGAACAGGGTCGATCGTGTTACCTTTAGATTTAGACATTTTTTGACCTTTTTCGTCACGGATAAGACCGTGGATATAAACTGTTGAGAACGGTGCTTTGCCTGTGAATTCCAAGCCCATTGTAATCATTCTTGCAACCCAGAAGAAAATAATATCAAAACCGGTTACAAGAGTTGTTGTAGGGTAGAATTTTTTGAAATCTTCGCTGTCAGTGTTCGGCCAGCCCATAGTTGAAAACGGCCATAGACCTGATGAGAACCACGTATCAAGGCAATCTGTTTCCTGTACGTAATTTTCAGGATCCGGATTTTCTTTCGCGACGACCATTTCGCCTGTTACTTTGTGATAGTATGCAGGAATTTGGTGTCCCCACCAGATTTGACGGGAAATACACCAGTCACGAATGTTTTCCATCCAGCCAAGGTAGTTCTTTTCCCAGCGTTCAGGAACGAATTTAATTCTTCCGTCTTTAACAGCTGCGATAGCTTCTTTTGCAAGCGGTTCCATTTTAACAAACCATTGTTCTGAAAGAAGCGGTTCGATTGTAGTGTTGCAGCGTTGGCATTTACCGACGTTGTGTTCGTGGTCGCGGACACGTAAAAGCGCTTGTTTTTCTTGAAGCATTTCGATAATTTTCTTACGCGCTTCGTATCTTTCCATACCGCGGATTTCCCAAGGAACTTCAGGACAATCTTTCATTGTACCGTCTTCGTTCATAATCCAGATTGGCTGTAAGTTATGGCGTTTGCCTACTTCGTAATCGTTCGGATCGTGCGCAGGCGTAATTTTAACAGCACCAGTACCAAAAGATTTGTCAACATATTCGTCTGCAATAATCGGAATTTCTCTTCCTGAAAGCGGAATAACGACAGTTTTTCCGATTAATTCAGAATATTTTTTATCAGATGGGTTAACAGCGATTGCAACGTCACCGAAAATTGTTTCAGGACGTGTAGTTGCAACGATAATCGCCCCCGGTTCGCCTTTCAAGTGGTATGAAATTTCCCACATATGGCCTTGTTCTGTTTCGTATTCGGTTTCAACGTCAGAAATCGCGCTCATACAGCGAGGACACCAGTTTACGATATACGCGCCTTTGTAGATTAAGCCTTTTTCGTAAAGTCTTACAAAAACTTCTTTTACAGCGTCAGAACAGCCTTTATCGAATGTGAATCTTTCTCTTGAACGGTCAAAAGAAGCGCCAAGACGTTTCATTTGGTCAAGGATTGTACTTCTGTGTTCGTTTGTCCACTGCCAAGTACGTTCCAAGAATTTTTCTCTGCCTAAATCGTGACGTGTAAGCCCTTCTTTAGCGATTTGTTTTTCAACAACGTTTTGAGTTGCAAGCCCTGCGTGGTCAGTCCCTGGGAGCCACAAGGTTTCATAACCTGCCATTCTGTGATAACGGGTTAAAATATCTTGCAAAGTTTCGTCTAACGCGTGACCCATGTGAAGCACACCGGTAACGTTTGGCGGTGGAATTACAATTGAATAAGGCTCTTTTTGGCTTTTTGCGTCAGCCTTAAAAAGTTCGTTTTCTTCCCAGAATTTATAAATTTCGCGCTCAGTATTCTGCGCGTCATAAACTGTTGGTAAATCTTCAATTTTTATAGTCATCTTAAATCCCTCTTTTAATTAATTGATACCACAAACACGCACTTATTACAATGTATTAAACATGCGGTCGCCAGCGTCGCCCATCCCTGGGACGATGTAGCCTTTTTCGTTCAAGTGATCGTCAAGCGTTGCAGTGATGATTTCCAGCTCAGGGAAGTGTTTTTGTAAATTTTCAACACCCTCAGGTGCCGCAATTATTGAAATTGCCTTGATGTTTTGTATTGGAACACCTTTTTCAAGATATAAACGAACGCTTTCTAATAATGAATTACCAGTCGCAAGCATAGGGTCAGTGATGAAAACATAAGTACGGTTAGCGTCTTTAAGACTTTTCGGAAGCTTATTGTAGTACCAAACAGGTTTCAAAGTGGCTTCGTCACGGTACATTCCGATGTGACGGATTACGGCCTGCGGCAAGATATCCACAGCTTCATCCGTAAAAATCAGCCCTGCACGCAAAATCGGCGAAATAATAATTTCAACATCCTCATCAACAACTTTTGTCGTAAAAGTCGTAAGCGGTGTCGTTACCTCTTTATCAACTAACGGCAAAGTTTTTGACGCTTCGTAAAGCAGACAGCTCGTAATCTTACGCGCCGCATATCTAACCTCACTGCTTTTTGTGTCCTTATCGCGCATTATATATAAATTCGTCAAAATAACAGGGTTTTGAACAATATTCAGCTTTTCTTTATTCATTTTCCAACTCCTTTTCCGCGCTTAGAAATATTCTTGTTTACGCGCTCGAGATTCTCGTTAAACTCAGTGTATATTTCGGTTTCTTCAAACTCAATAAACGGCATAACTTGTTTCATAAAATAGTTAAACTTGCCGCCAATAAGCGCCATCTTACTCATCATATTGTCAAGCAAATCAACAGAATGCGCCAGCCTGAAAGTTTCTTTGATATTGATAATCTTCTCAGTCTTTAAATCCTGTTCAGTCGGCGGGTAAAGTTCTAAGGATTTAGTTCCGCCCATCCCGTTAAACTCAACATTAGCGACAACACCTTTCGGAAGCACAAAATTCTTATCATTAAGCACAAACTTTACATAAACTTCATTAGAAAGAAGCTTTGCATAACTAACATACCCGACTTGAACTCCCATATATTTAACAGGCGAGCCGACAATCAAGCCGTCGACGTCGGAAAGAAATATTTGATACTGTTTTATCGCCTTATGCTGTTTGTAATGATACATACGAATAGAAAACAAAACCATACACAAAAGGCAAAACCAGATAACAGCCTCAAGAATTAAAATTCTACTAATATCCAAACGTTTGTTCATAAAAAAATTATAATACAAAAATAAAAAGCGGGCTATGCCCGCTTAATATTATCGTTTAACGCATTGAACACCTTTTGTTTCACTTAAAGGTTGATCCCACATTGTTCCGCCATATAGTTCAATAAGCCACGCTCTTTCTGTATCACTACTTATACGAGAACCTGTCCAAATACTGCCTTCAAACGCATCAGTTGCGAACAAAATCCTGTTAAAAAACAACGAGGCGGCTTCTTCACGAGTAGGCATCCTGCTTTCACTATCAATTTCTCTGCAAAGAGCCGAAGCAGCCGAATGTTTAGCCGACTTTAAGCCTTGAACGATAGGCATAGGAGCTACAACCATTGAATCTGATGAATACAATGCCGTAATTACACCGATATCCTTACCAACCGTATTCGGCCCTTTAGAACCGTTCAAGTCATAGATAAAATTAGCACACATTTTAGGTTGTGTCTTATAATACGAAGTTTCATTGTTGTCAGCTTTACAATACGGGTTGTAATAAACAACAATCGACTCTCCGTTAGCAGTTTCAAACGCAGCAGCTTTAGTATTTGTTTGGTGATATGTTCCTGTTGTACCATCAGCAAGAGAATATGCGCCGCTAAACATAGAGTTATAATCTACAAGAGTTTGCGGGAAAGAGTTAAATGCAATAGTTCCTCTCAATGCTGTAACTTTTTGCGGAACACCGCAATCTGAAAGATGCTCAGAGTCACAAACGTTATTAATTTTAAGAACTTTTCCCAACCCTGATGTTACGAAAGTTTCAGCCGCAGTATCTTGAGTTACACTGCCGCTGGAATTTGTTGTAAGAAGCCCATACCCGTTCAATGACGGCATAAGTGAAATCGCTTGGCTAAAACGCGCATAAAGCGCTTTTCGTTGAGTATTCCATGTCCGCTCATTAATGTTTCCTGTGAGCGACGGCAACGTTATCGCAGCCACTACGCCAATAATTGTTAATGACAGGAGTATCTCAGCCATAGTAAAGGCCTGCTCAGCAGTCCCCCCCCCCCCTGCGCAAGTTAATACATTGTTTCGTTTCATATTTTCCATCCTTTCTGAATATATTATGGGGCATGTTTCATTACTTGTCAATACTATAAATACTTCACGCCAAGCAATTCATCAGGCATGAACTGTTGTTCAACATCAGGCGCCGCGTGGGAATAAACATACCCGACACCGAACCCGTATTTTGAAGCGTCTTTATAATGAGCGTCACGCAAATGCATAGGAGGCGGAAAATCTTTTCCAGCGTCGATATCAGCAAGCGCAGCGTCAATAGCCATTATTGCCTTGTTAGATTTCTTCGCCTGCGCGACATAAATCACAGCCTCGGCAAGCGGAATTCTACCCTCAGGAAGTCCCAACAACTCAACAGCACGATAAGCGTTAACTGCTATATTCAGTGCATTCGGATCCGCAAGCCCTACATCTTCTGCAGCGCACACAATCAGACGTCTTGCGATAAACCTCGGATCTTCCCCCGCCGCAATCATCTTCGCCAGATAATAAATCGCCGCGTTAGGATCACTTCCACGCAAACTCTTTTGAAACGCTGACGCGCAGTCATAATGTTCCTGTTGGGAATATCTTGTGTTACGCTTTTGACAAATTTCTTCGATAATCGCAACGGTTAAATTTCTTTTATTATCTTTCAAATCACTTGCAAAATACGCGTTTTCTACGATGTTCAGGGCATATCTAGCATCGCCGCGCGCAAGGTTTATAATAAAATCCAAAACACCAGTTTCGCAGTCCATCGGCATATAATTCTTAGCCAGATGTTCAAAACCGCGCATAATAATACGTTTCATCGAGTTATCATCAATTGTATTAAGTCGGATTACCTGAACCCTTGACAATAACGCAGGAACGACCTGAAACGATGGGTTTTCGGTCGTAGAGCCGATAAGAAAAATCGTCCCGTTTTCAAGATGCGGCAAAAGCGCGTCCTGCTGAGTCTTAGAGTAACGGTGAATTTCATCGATGAACAAAATAGTTTTAACACCTGAGCGCAAAGACATTTTTGCTTTTTCAACAGCGTCTTTAATATCTTTAATTCCGGAGGTTACGGCAGAAAGTTCAATAAAATCCGCACTTGTTTTAGTTGCAATCAAACGCGCCAACGTTGTTTTCCCGCACCCCGGAGTTCCCCAGAAAATCAGCGAAAACAGTCGTTTTGTTTGCAAAAGATTCAACAACGGACTTTTTTCGCTCACGATATTGCTCTGCCCCATAAACTCCTCTAAAGTTTTTGGCCTGAGCGCTTCTGCAAGCGGAATTTGTTTATTTTGATTTTCTAGTTCCGTAAATAAATTGTTCATAGTATAATTGTAGCATTAAAAGATAGGGATGTCGAATGAAAAAATGGGTTTTATTAATAATTTTTACAGCGTTAGTACTGATAATTCTGGCGACGCGTCCGAAATCAAATAACGACGAACTCGTCTTCTGGACGCTTCAAATGCGAGATTTTTCATCATATATGGAAAAAGTTATCGCAAACTTTGAAGCGGAAAACCCTGAAATAAAAATCAAGTGGGTAGATATTCCATTCTCAGAGGGAGAGAAACGAACTCTCGCGGCGATATTGAGCGACACACCGCCGGATTTAGTAAACCTGAACCCTGATTTTTCTGCATTGCTCGCACAAAAAGGCACTCTGACAGAAATTTGTGACGAAGATTTGACACAATTCCCACAAGAAATCGTTAATAACATGAAATTCAACGGCAAAAACTATTTTATTCCGTGGTATGCGACATCAGCCTTGACGTTTTACAACAAAAAACTCTTGCCAAACCCGCCGAAAAACTACAACGAAATTTTCGCCCGCTGTCACACCGGTGTAAACAAGCCGCTGTTGATGTTTAACTTCGCAGAAAACGATTCAATGTTAAAACTTCTGAACAAATACGGCATAAATTCACCTGAAACTATTAATTCACAGCTTTCAATCGACCTTTTCAGAACGATTCAGGAAGCTTACGCGTCCGGCTGTTTTCCAAAAGAAAGCCTTACACAAACCCACCGCGAATCATTAGAAAAATTCATGGCAGAAGAAGTTCTAATGTTCGAGGGCGGCTCAAATTTTCTAAACCTGATAAAAGAAAACGCGCCAAAAACTTATACAAAAATTGCGCTGGCACCGCAACTTACCGGCGAAACCGGAAAATACAACTTCTCAATGATGAATTTTATCATCCCGATAAAATCTAAAAAGCAGACAGAAGCGTTGAAATTCGCGCTCTTTTTAACCAACGAAGAGAACCAGCTTGAACTTGCAAAACTTACGAATATTCTTGCAGTAAACAAAGACGCATTAAAAAACGAGTTTTACACAAAAGCTGACGGAGATATTTTTGCACAGGCTCGCGTTTTGAGCGCCAAACAGTTAAAAAACATTCAGCCTCAGCCGTTTTACGCACAGAGAAAAGAACTTATAACCCTAATTAACAACGCGACACAAAAAATTCTGCTTAAACAGGACGCTATAGAAAACGTCCTGAATAAGCTAAAATCTGATTGGATTAAGTTATATTAGCGTTTAACACATTGAACTTTATGACGCGTATCCTTAGGCATTTCGTACTTTCTACCGGTACCATATCCGAACGCATACGCGTGAGTACTATCTGTAACTGTAGAAGACCAGTATTTTCCGGTTGCGCCATCAACGCCCCAACCAATCAAATCACCGTTATAATACATACCTAACAACTCATTAACATTAGGAAGCCGACTATCTGAATCCTGATTAGCACATTCCTTAGCTGCATTTTGCTGAGTATAAGATGTATTCAACTCATGACCCATTATAGGCATAACAACATTAGAATCCGTAGGATAAATAACAGACATTATACCAATATCTTTGCCAACGGTATTCGGCCCTTTGGCACCGTTCAAATCGAACACGAAATTTGCACATACGTGCTGTTTGACATACTCACCCTCATTGCCTGCAGCATCAACACCGGTTACTACAACGCCGGCAGAAACACAATTCGGGTTATAGAACGCTAAAATAGACTCCCCGTTGACTGTTTCAAACGCCGCCGCATTCGTATTTGGGACAGAAGTTGCAGGCAAGCCCGCATTCAAATTTTGAATTTTCACAGGTAAATCAATATTTCGAGCATCAAGCGTGTTAATTTTACTAGCCAGACCGCAATCCCAAACATGTTCATTGTCACATACATTGTTAATTTTCAGAACTTTAGATAATCCTGCTGTTACGAATGTTTCTGCGGCGGTATCGGTTGTATCGTCAAGAGTTCCATAACCGTTCAACGCCGGCATAAGTGCAATTGCCTGAGAGAAACGTGCATAAAGCGCTTTTCGTTGAGTGTTCCACGTCCGCTCGTTAATGTTGCCTGTGAGCGACGGCAACGTTATCGCCGCGACTACGCCTATAATTGTGAGGGAAAGCAGAATTTCAGCCATAGTAAAGGCACGGGGCTTCGTCCACGCGCTCGGGTCGTAATGGGTGGCTCCCGACTCAGTCGGGCGGCTCAGCAGGCTCCCCCCCCCCCCTGTCCATGTTAATACATTTCGTTTGTTCATATTTTTCATCCTTTCTGAATATAGTTTAAACCATGTTTTAGAAAAAAGCAAGAGGGGCTTACGCCCCTCAATATTATTTTGTACCTTTAAACATTTCTTTAATACCGTCAACGGAACTTAGGATTCCTGTTGCTTCGTACGGCATGTAGATAACTTTATTATCTTTACCGTCTGTCATTGAAGTTAAGGTTTCTAAATATTTCATAGCGATTAAATATTTATCAGGTTGGCCTTTGTCTTCAAGCGCTTCGATAATCTGACGAATCGCTGTTTTTTCAGCTTCTGCCTCTACGACACGGGCTTGAGCAACACCCTCTGCTGTCAAAATTGCAGCCTGTTTTTCACCCTCTGCCTTTTTGATAGCCGCTTCACGCTGACCTTCTGCAATTCTGATTGCGGCTTCTTTTTGACCTTCCGCTTCATAAATCATCGCACGTTTTTCACGTTCAGCTTTCATTTGTTTATCCATCGCCGCTTGGATATCAGCCGGCGGAATAATGTCTTGAAGTTCTACGCGGTTAACTTTCACACCCCATTTGTTTGTCGCATCGTCCAAGATTGTTCTCAATTCGCCGTTAATTTTTTCACGGGAAGTCAATGTGTCTTGAAGTTCCATTTGACCAACAAGGTTTCTGAGGTTTGTTTGTGTAAGTTTTTCGATGGCTTCCGGAAGATTGTCGATACCGTAAACAGCTTTGTGCGCATCAACGATTTGGAAGTACAAGAGCGCGTTAATTGTGATTGAAACGTTATCTTTGGTGATTACGTTTTGACGCGGGAAGTCATAAACAGATTCTCTCATATCGATTCTGTCAGACATAACTGTGTATGAATAGGTGTTTCCGTCATAAGTTTTCTTTGTGACCTTTTTAGCAATCGGTCTTGGCGCGTCAAGGAACGGGATTATAAGGTTAAAACCCGCGCTTAACGTGCGAAGATATTTACCCAAACGCTGAATAATAACAACTTCCTGTTGTTCAACGATAAATACGCCTTTCACGACAAAAACAACTGCCGCAGCGATTAATAATGTTAATAGAAAAAACATATTTCCTCCTTAATTAAACTGGTTCAACAAATAAAACGATACTTTCGTTACGAACGATTTTCACTTCAACGCCTGCCGGAATAGGTGCAGCGTGTTCATCCGCAAGCCTTGCGTCCCAACGTTCACCATAGACTGCAATCGCGCCTGATGAATTAGTGATTTCTTCCGTAACTTTTACGATTTTTCCGATGTATTCGGAATTAAAATCAACGCCTTTCGGCATTTCGTGCATAAACTTTTTCATCAACGGTCTGATAAATAAAAGTATTGAAACAGACAGAAGCGTACAAATAATAACGAGCCAGTGGATATCCAAAAGCCAAACTGCCGCAACTGCCGTAATCATAGCCGCAAGCGCAATACTCAAAAAGAACATTGCAGGCGTAAACATTTCAAGAACGAATGCGATTATCGCAACAATTAAAAAAATCTGCCAGTATGTCATATAAAACTCCTTATCTGAATCAATTTTATAGGTTTTATCAGAACATGTCAATCTATGTTGTGCTATACTTAATTTATGATTACATTTGACAGTTTGACAATGAAAGCCTTTATCGAAGAAAACCGCGAGTTTTTCACCGGCAGTCGAATCCAGAAGATTCAACAGCCGACAAGACGCGAGGTTCTTTTTGCACTTCGCAACAACGGCGAAACAAGAAAATTCTATATAAATATTAACCCTCAGTTTCACCATATTTGTTTTGTGACAAAAGAAACCGAGGCACGAAGATTTCTGGAGATTCCGCTCAAACCGCCGATGTTTTGTATGCAACTACGCAAATACCTCGAAAACGCAAAGATTGTCAAAGTTAACCAGCCAAATCACGAAAGAATCTTTGAAATTTACGTTGAAACATTTAACGAATTGCAGGAAAAAATCGAACTTTGCCTTGCAATTGAACTGATGGGCAAACATTCAAATATTGTGCTTTACAACGCTGATACAAACATAATTATCGGCTGTGCGCACAATGTGGGTTCTGAAAAAAGCCGCGAACGCGAAATGGCCGGAACTTTACCTTATATTTACCCACCAAAACAAAATAAGTTGGATATTTGCGACATTCAAGGAGAAATCAACGAGCCGTTAGAAAACTTTTTCTTTTTCTCAAAGGCTTTCGCGGCGCAATGCAAGGGTCAGCCGGTTTCAAAACTCAAAGATTTTGTCGAGTTGCGAGGAATTTCACCGGCAATCACGGATGATTACAGCGAATTTTCACTATTTTCAGAACTTCTGCCTGCGGCGCGAACATTCTCTACCGTTAACGAAATGATAGACGAATATTTTTCCTATCACATTGAGAAAAATAAAATTAAAGCCATCACACAGGAACTCAAAACGCTTATTAACAAAAAGCTTTCCAAACATAAAAAGAATGAAACGCTTATGCTTGAACAGCTTGAGCGCGAAGAAAAAGGATTTGAATACCGCCTGTGGGGCGACCTGATTATGGCGAACCTTTATAACGGCAAAGATTTCACGCCATCAATCGAAGTTTTCGACTGGGAACACGACCGCAATATTACGATTGAACTCGACCCGCTTTTGACGCTAAAAGACAATGCAAATAAGTTCTACAAGCGTTACAACAAATCAAAAAAATCCATCGAAAAAATCAACGAGATGTTTGAAGAAAACGAAATTCAGATAAATTATTATGAACAAACGCTCTATGCGCTTGATTCCGCGCAGAATTATCAAGAACTTCTCGACATAAAAAATGAAATTCTTCCGATTTTTCAGGGGAGCAAAAAAACAACGCCTGCAACAGAACTTCTTGAAAAAGAAATTCTCGGCTACAAAGTTTTCATCGGCCGTAATAACAAACAGAACGATTTTATAGTATCAAAACTCTCAAAAGACGAGGATTACTGGTTTCACACGCACGGCTGCGCGGGTTCGCACGTGTTATTAAAATGCGCAGAACCGTCTGACGAACTTATTTTTGAGTGTGCAAAACTTGCAAAAGAATTTTCAAGCGCAAAGCTCTCTTCAAAAGTCGGCGTAATTTACACACAGCGCAAACACCTCAAAAAGCCGCCAAAAGCGCCTTTAGGGTATGTAATTTATAAATGTGAAAAAGAAATAATTGTAACACTTTCTTAACATTTACCCCTCGGTTAAGCAATCCCCCCCCCCCCCCCCGCTGAACTTTATATAAGTACAAAGGGGATACAGAAAACGAAAGGGGATATTATTATGGCAGGATTAGGGAAATTAGCAAAATTAGCGTGGAAAGGTATCAGTTATCTTCCGAAAAAAGCACACGCATTACAAACACCGTTTACAGCACCCGCCGGTGGAAAATTGAGTACAGGCAAAAAAATCGCAAACTGCATATTCAAAACTACAGAGGTTGCTAGCTTTACAAGTATGTTTGGTGCTTGCGGATTGGCGGCTTATGAATGTTATAAAGGAGCAACAAGCGACACCCATAAGGAATCTGAAGAACACGCCTTGAAGTGCTCAAAATACATAGACGCTGCTGTGGGAGGTTTAGCAGGTTTTATACTCGGAGGGCCTATCGGCGCACTGGCATTAGGTACAGCAGCATATCTTACAAAAAAAGATCTTGTATGCGGAAATTTACCAGCCTGCAAACATGGCGGCAAAGATGTAACGTTCAATGAACTCCGACAACAACAAAAACAAGAAGCATTGCAAGCTGAAAAAGCAGAAGAGGTTCCAGAAGAACAACCTGAACAGGTAAAAGAAGAAACACCAGAAGTTAAGGCTGATAAAACCGCGGTAGAAAAATTCTGTAACGAACTAGAAAACATACAAGTCGGCCAAAGCGTGACAGTACCAGAATTGACTAGCGAAACTGGCGAATTAACAATGCAAGTTGGAGAACAAAAAGTTCAACTACACCCTGGAGATAAAATAACCAGAACAGAAGACGGATTTGAAATAACAAAGGCTAATCAACCGGCAGAACAACAAGATGAGTTTGAAGAACCTGCTGAACAAAATGAAGAACCACAAGTCGATAACAATATCTTTGGCGGAACTATTAATGAAATTACAACAGAATCTCACGATGTCGTAAAAAATGAATGTTTATGGAATATAGCGAAACATTACCTGCAAGAAGCGAATCCAGACAAAACAATTTCGAATGGACAAATTCTCGCTCAAGTAAAAGAATTCATTAGATTAAACCCGCAAATCAAAAATCCGGATCTAATTTACCCAGAACAAAAAATTAAAATGTGTGCATAAAACGGGCCGAAAGGCTCGTTTTTTTTTATTTCTTAACCTCAACGGTGACACGTACGGCTTTTCCGCCTTTATGTTTAAAACGGATTTCTTTCTGAGTTGACGCAGGAGTAAACTCAGATTTCTGATAATTCATTAAATAACGCATAAACTTTTCACTAAACATAAACACACACCTTTCACATATATATAAAAACATAAAAACTGTTTATCTTGCCTTTTTGTTACATAAACTTTACAAACACTCCCGTGAATGGTATAATTATAAAGTATATTGGAAAACGGAGAGGATTTTTATGTTTAATAAAAAGCACTTAGCATTTAGCGCCTTCACGATGGCCGAAATTATGATTGCGTTGACAATTATCGGTATTGTTTCTGCGATTACGATTCCACAGCTTTTAGCGAACACCGGCGGCAGATCTCATAAAATTATGATGCAAAAACAATACGCTGTTCTTGCACAAACACTAAGAGTCGCTCATGCAAAACTCGATTTTGACACTTCTGATGTTGACAGAATTGTTAACTATTCAAAATCAGGTGAACCGCCATTTAACGCACAACTTTCAATAGAAAACCTGCTTACAAAAACGATGGATATCAAAAAACTTGATAAGACCTCACATGCTTTTGCGGGCAAATTACTATCTTACACCTCCGATGCTATGTATTCAGCTTCTACAACCGCAGCAATCGAAAGAGCCGGTTCTGAAACATCCACAGGTGTAGCATTTGATACTGATGAAGATTATCGCGGTGCCATTTTTGAAACCCGCGACGGTGCTTATATTATTTTTCCGGACAAAGAAAAACTCGCTGACAATGGCTGTTCTAAACTATCACCGTGCCTTGCATACATTGACGTAAACGGTATGGAGCCACCAAACGCTCTAATAAACTGCCAATCAGATACTAATACCGGTTACTTAAAATACAAATGGGAAGATGGTACAAACAAGATCATCGGCGAAGATTACTACAGCGGCAACACCCTTAAAGGTGCCTGCACTATTGACCCGATGAAAACTAACGATGTATTTCCGGTGTTAATCTACGGAAGCACGATTAAACCTGCAACCAACGCGGCTGATGCTGTTTTAGCAGACCATTCATAAAACTATAATGTAAAATTATATTAAAATAGCACCAACTTTTTTGTTGGTGCTATTATTGTATTATGAGAGAAATTAAAGATTTAAAAAACGGAACACAATTTGTATATAAACAAAGCAAGAACACCCCGAGAACAGCTTTTTGCTTCAATCTATCACTAAATCAGGAAGAAACAATTCCGGGGCTTTATGTTGTTATGACAAGATTATTTATGCAAGGCACAAAAACACGCTCTGCAGAACAACTTGCAAGAGAACTTGACGAATACGCAATTGAATTAAGCTGCGAACTCAAATCTGATTATTTAAGTTTTAAATTCGTTTGCCTTAACGAAGATTTCGACAAAGCTGTCGAACTTCTGACAGATATCGTGAAAAACACTACTTTTGACGACTATCAAAAAGAAATTGTTAAATACGAGGGCGAAATTCAAGTTGCAATGGATTCACCAAGAAACAAGGCTCTGGAAGCGTATTTCAAAAACATCTACGCGAACCACCCTTACGGAAACACCGAAACAATTATCCTTGAAAACCTTGGTAAAATCACAAAAGAAGATATCATAAACGCGTACAAAGAAATCCGCGAAAACAGCCGCAAAGTCATTAGTATTGTCGGCGATGTTGATTTCAACGCGGCGTTTGAACGCACAGAAGAAGCGTTTGGCGATTTAGAAGATAATTCAAAAGAAGTTGTAATCTTCCACAAATCACCGCTCACAGAAACTATCGTTCTTGAACAGGAAAAAGAAGACCTTAATCAGGCGCATATTATTAAAGGCTGGCTTGTTCCAACATACGGCGACAAAGATTTAGCCGCGTTAAAACTCTTGAACATAATCTTAGGTGCATCAGGACTTTCATCAAGACTTTTCTGCGAACTTCGCGACAAAAAAGGACTTGCTTATGTTGTAAGAAGCAGTTACGACACATCGCTTTCTGCCGCAAACTTCAGAATTTACATCGCGACAGAACCGAAAAATATCGAAACCGCGCTTGCAGGCTTCAAAGAAGAAATCGACAAAATCAAAGTTGAACTTGTTCCGGAAAAAGAACTTTCAGACGCTAAAAACAATCTTTTTGGCAAATGGGCGTTCTCACTGGAAACAAACCTGCGTCAAGCATCGCTTCTTGCGCACTACGGAATTCTACGTTTAGGTTTTGACTATCTGGAAGAAATTAAAAAGAAAATTCAGGCTGTAACAGCAGAAGATTTGCGTGAATGCGCAAACAAATATTTTACAGATGAAGATTTTGTTCTTTCAGTATTAAAACCCTAACCCGAAAGAGTAATGAATAAGAACATATTTTGCCCGATAATATAAATAAACATGATTAAAAGACTAATTTTAACACTACTAGCAATACATTTGTCCATATCAGGAGCGCAGTGCGTTTGTCCTGTAGGTTCTGTCACGCCTGTAAAGACAATAGAAACTCAGGCAAAAACGCAGCTTGAGCCAATAAAAGAATATATTCATTACGGCTATACTCCGACCGGATTTGTAATAAGCATAAAGGATGAACTTATGTTCGACGAATGCGGAGAACTTAACGACAGCGGCAAAATGCTTTTGAAAGTAATGGCAGAAATCATGAAATTCAGCGGCCGTAAGTGGTTTATCCTATGCCACACTACTGTCGGAAAAACTCAGGTTGATAGAATTTCCAGAACCTCACTAAGAGCCGGCGAAATTACAAACTATCTTACAGACATAGAAACCTGCCTGATTAACCAGATTTTCCCGATAGGTTTCGGCTCAATTATGCCAACAAGAAACAAAACAGAGGGCCATCAGGCCTTAAACAACCGCGTAGACTTTATTATTGAGGAATACTCCCTCAACCGATAATATTTTTTTGAAGTCTTTGCGAACGTTTTTCGTTAAGAATATTTTTGAGTTTAACAATACTTTGTGCGTGAAGCTGGCAAACACGGGATTCAGACATACCAAGCATTTGACCGATTTCTTTGAGCGTCATGTTTTCTTGATAGTAAAGAACCATAATATTACGTTCACGTTCAGGAAGTCTTTTCAAAGCGTTCTCCAATTCCTGCTTAACATTCTTTTCTTCCGCAACTTCATAAGGTGTTCTGCCGTGTTCATCCTGAATAGTATCGATTACTTCTAAACTATCATCGGAAGAACCTTGCTTGTCATAGATAGACGAAACTGTAACGTCTTCTGACATAAGCTGGATAACCTTATCGACTTCCATATCCAAATACTCAGCGACCTCTCTTGAGGTAGGCATTCTGCCAAGTTCTTGCTTTAAATCTTCCTGAGCCTGTTTAATCTTTTTCAACTTCGAGCGGACACTTCTAGGCAAGAAATCTTCTGAACGGATTCTGTCTAAAATAGTACCGCGAATTCTTATTAACGCGTAGGTTTCAAACTTAGTATTTTTATCAACAGAAAAACGTTCTATCGCGTTAATCAAACCTTCAACACCGTAGCCAGCGATATCTTCTGCAGAAACGCCATTAGGTAAAGTCATTTTAATACGTCCTACAACGTATCTAATAAGATAAATATATTGACAAATGAGCGCATCTCTCACCGCTTTGTCAGACTTGTTTTGGAAGTATCTGTTCCATAACTCAACAAGTTCGTTTTCCGGAAGTCTTTTTATATTATTGTACGATGTGAAATCAAAATTTTCGCTCATTATTTTTACCAAAATCTACCACAATTCTATTCTATAATATTCAGCATTAATCACATCATTTAAAAGGTGTAAACAAAAGAAAAACCATCCATTCAGATGACAAAAGGGGAGAACTATAAAGTTCTCCCCTCACAATCTTATTTTATAAGAAGCTTATGCAACGCAAAAAACAGCCAACATAACCATTAGCGCAGCCGAACTCGCCAAAAACCACGTATGAATTACCGGCGGCTGATAAGCCCATGCTTCTTTAATAGTAACCGTTGCGTTTTGAATTGTTTGCATTCTAACCTCGTTTATTAACTCTCTACATTTCTATTGTCTATAATTATCGAAAAATCACATCACCTATCCGGTTGATTATTTATCTCCTTTCGGGTAATATACAACTATGGGACTAGAACTTTTGATGCCTGCGGGCAATATTGAAAAATTAGAATACGCAATCCGCTACGGTGCGGACGCAGTTTATTTGGGCGTGGTTGATTTCAGCCTGCGCGCGATGAGAAAAGGCGAACTTATTACGCTTGATAACATAAAAGACGCAATCGCAAAAGCGCACGAACTCGGCGCTAAAGCTTACTTAACGTTGAATATTTTTGCGTTCAACAACGATATCAGACAGCTTGAAGAAGCAATTGATGTATTCAACGACGCAAAACCGGATGCCGTAATTTTAAGCGACTTCGGCGTATTTAATATGGTTAGAAAAAGAATGCCAAACACTGACATTCATATCAGCACGCAAACAAATACGCTCAACTACGAAAGCGTTAAATTCTGGCGTGACCTCGGCGCAAGCCGCGTAATCTTAGCCCGCGAACTCGCGATAAAAGATATTGCAGAAATCCGCCGTCAGGTTCCAGATGTTGAACTTGAAAGCTTCGTTCACGGCGCGCAATGCGTTTCATTCTCCGGCAGATGCCTGCTTAGCGACTACTTCTCAAAAGGTGAACGCAAAGCCAACCACGGCAACTGTTCACAACCATGCCGCTGGAGTTACAAACTCGTTGAAAGCACCCGTCCTGACGAATACTTAGAAATCAACCAAGACGGCCGCGGCTCACATATTCTCAGCCCGAAAGACCTCTGTCTTGTTGAATACCTGCCGCAATTAATCGATGCGGGAATTGATTCACTCAAAGTCGAGGGCAGAACAAAAAGTTTATACTACGTTTCAGCAGTCGCAAAAGCTTACCGCCAAGCAATTGACGAAATCTTAGCCGGTAAAACTGACGACTTACACAAATATTTCTTAGAACTCAAAAAAGTCGGCAACCGCGGCTATACAACAGGCTTTGCCCTCGGCAACAACAACGGCGAAAGCTACAGCTACGACATTTCCAAAGGCCTTGCCGGCGCAGACTTCTTATGCGAATTCTGGAATAAGAAAGATGATTGGTACTTTGTAAAAGTCAAAAACAAAATGCTTGTCGGTGACGAAATCGAAATCATCACTCCTGACGAACAATTTACAACCAAAGTTCTTGAAATTCAGGACGAAAACGGTTTGACACTTGATGTCGGCAACACAAACGCAGAAGTTTACATGAAGTTCTCAACCGCGCCGAAAGATTACAAATACGCAATGGCTCGTACGATAGGAATAAAAAATGATTCTGAAGCCTGATTATAACCTTGAAAATATTTACGCAATAGACCTTGCGGAACTCAAAAGTCGCGGGATAAAAAACCTCCTTTTCGATTTAGACAGCACAATTATGGCGTCAAAATCAGGATGTTACAGCGACGAAACCCACCAATGGCTCAACGACGTCCGAAAAGACTTTTTCATCGCAATTGTTTCCAACAACGAAAACAAGGCTTATATCGAAAAGGTTAAGGCTTGCACGGATTTTCCTTGCGTTTTTGCAGCGCACAAACCCGATATTAAGGTTGCAAAAGCGTTTATGGAAGAACACGGTTTGAACGCGGCAGAAACAGCGTTTGTCGGCGATAGACCACTAACGGATATTTTATGCGGAAAACGTTTAGGCTGCGTAACGATTTTAGTTGATTCAATCACCGCCAAAACAGAAAATTTACCTACCCGTTTTGTCCGCGCATTAGAAAGAATCACAATTCGTAAATAAACATTATTTATAGAATATATACACCTTATTTACGAAATTTACATTTTGTAATAAAAGGAACCTGTTAAGCAACCCCCCCCCCCCGCTACTTAATAGATATACAAGGGGATTTATTTCAAAGGAAAACGAAAGGGGATATTACTTATGGCTGGAGTTGGAAAATTAACAAAATTATTTAACACTGCAAACAAAGCATTCAAAGCAACAAGAAAAAATGCAGGTAAATTAGTTCAGACAGCTGAAAAAAATGGACAAACAATCCAAACATACGAAAAACAAGTCGGAAAATATAACCCGTTTAGAAGAACCAAAACTGTTACATCACGATTTGTAGAGGGTGAAGCAAATCCAACCCGAGTTACAGTACAAAGACAAAAAGGAAGTGTTTTCCAAACAGTAACGGAGTATGATAACGGAAAGACCGTAGCCTCACAAGTCAATGTAAAAACAGGCAAAATGGAATACCTTAATGCTAGAGGTAATACTATAACCAAACAGGCAAGAACAGGATTAGACAAAACCCATACAGATAATTTTACAAGAAATTGGGCTATCGGCGGAACTACAGGAACAATTGCCGGAGTTACAGCATACGCGCTTCTAGGCAATGAGGACGAAGCCGCAGAACCTATCGCAGCAGACAAAGCAGAAACCACTGAACCGGAAGAAGAAACCACAGCTGCTGCGGATTCAACAGAAACTGCAGAAGAAACACCAGAAGCGGCAGCAGCTCCTGCTGCACAAAACGATTCAACTCAAGTCGCAGCTCCTGATTCAACTGCAACTGCTCCTGTAGTTGCGCCAGTACCTGCTGATTCGACCGCGACAGTTCCAACTGATTCAACACAGGTCGCTCCTGTCGCACCGGCAGATTCTACAGCTAATGCGCCAACCGCTCCGGTGGCACCAGCGGATTCTACAGCTACAACGCAACCTGCACAGCCAGCCGCGCCACAACAACCGGCTCCGGCTCAACCAGCGCAACCAGCTCAGCAAAATCCACCAACAAACAACATCTTCGGCGGCGCGTTAAATCAAGTTTCAATCAAAGATTACAAAGTTGTTAAAGGTGACTGCTTATGGAATATAGCAAAACATGAACTCCAAAAAGCAAACCCTGGGGCTACAATTACAAACGCCCACATTCTTGAACAGGTTAAAGAATTCATTAGATTGAACCCGCAAATCAAAAATCCGGATTTAATCTATCCAGATCAACAAATTAAATTAGCAGCATAGAAAAACGGGCCGAAAGGCCCGTTTTTTTTTAATTATTAGCTTCCTACAAGTCTTAACGCTTCCTCAAGCAAACTTTTGTTCGTTGAAATCAGTTTGTTTGTGACTTCCAGTTGAAGTTTTGCCATCTGGAAATATGAAATGTTTCCTTTAAAATCCGCGTTTGAAAGTTCCAAAAGTCCTGAACGGATTTCGCCGCAGCCAAGAAGCGGTTTGCCTGATTCTTCTGTTTCAAGGAACTGGCCCTCTTTGTATTCCAGAAGTCCGGCAGGGTTATGGAAGTTTCTTGTCGTAATTCTATATAGCGGAACTTTTACCTTGCCGCCGTCTGCTTTACCGTAGATTGTTCCGTCACCTTTGATTTCGTATTCATCGTATTTACCGAGGTATTTGCCATTGTTCGGGTCAATCCACATTTTAATATCGGTTGTCGGAACATTCAACGCACCGCCTTTGAGTGCTGTTTCTTCATACAAATCAGCGCTTACAGATTTTGTACCCTGCATAATTTCACCGCGGTCGTTCAAGATGTAGCCTTGAACAGTGTTTCCGTTTTTCGCCTTAAAAACGCCGGCGCTATCAAATGTAAATTCACCAAGACGAGTATAAACCGTTTTGCCCTCAGGGGTTTTCATAAGGAAAAAGCCTTTACCCTCAAGGAAAAGGTTATCGTTAGAAGTCCCCGGGGTTGATTTACCTTGCGAAATCTTTTTGTCATAATCGTTGTTTACAGCCCCGTTCAAAAAGGTTTTAAAGTTAACTTGTTTTTCTCTAAACCCTGGAGTATAAACATTCGTCATGTTGTCAGCAATGACGTCCATCCAGTTAGTTGTGGCTTTCTGAGTATTCAGGGCCGTGGTAAAAGAATCATTCATGTTTATTCTCCTTATTATTTTCTTGCTGTTGTCTGCGTTCTTGCTGCTGATGTTGCGAGTAAGAAAGCTGTGAGTACGGAATATCTTCTTCATCGAAACGTTGTTTCAAGAACCCGATATTATTTTTCAAATATTCTTCGACGGCTTTGTCCCCTGGGATGAAATTCGCCATAATCGAACCGTCACGGTTCACACGCATTACGACAGCAACATCGTTTCCAAAATCAATTCTGACTGCCTGACCGGTTTTTACAGAATTGTGCAAGGCATTAATCAATGTTTGCGAAACATTCGCAGATTTCTGAACCTTTTCTGTGCCGAAAGTCATTGCCTGTTGAACATCTTGAACCACATTTTGAACTCCGGCGTTATTATTTTTCACCACATCAATAAAGAATTGCGCGTCACCCTCGTTCATTTCAAGACTGATTGTTTCGCCAATACTTTTAGTCAAATCTTCATTACGCGAAATACTAACCTGAAAAACATCGGTCTTGCTATTAATCTGGTTTTGCGTATCTAGAAGCTGTTGAATGTTTAAGGACAACAAATCCGCAGTGTTGAGTTTAACATCAATTTCAGTGTCAGAATTTTCGCCTAATAGATTATCAGAAGCGTTTTGTTGATTTTGTTTTTCACCTGCGGCACCATCTTCTTTTTCCTGCGCCTTAGCTTCTTCAGGATTTTGCTGAACCTCTTGTTCTGCAGTTTCTGTGCTGTCGGCTTTCTTCATTTCTTCGTCAAAAGATGCAGAGGATTTCTCCTGCGTTTTAGTCGCTGTTGACGTAGAAGTTGTTGATGTTGTTGAAGTTGTCGCGGTTGATGAACTTACATTCATTTATAGTTCTCCAATTATTGGTCTAATTCTTGTAATTGTTTTAAGATTTGTGCCTCTTCTTCCTCTGCGCGCTCTTGCGACTGGCGGAAGAACCTTGTTACGCCGAGTTCCGAATACTGCTTAAGCTCTGCTGCTTTTTCTTCTGCAAGATAAGCTTCACGGCTTTTTTCTTTGTGCTTCTCGAGAACTTTAACGCCTTGTTCAAGTTTCACGAGTTTTTGTTTTTCAATATTCAGTATCCGCTGTGCCTCTACGAGTTCCTGCTGAAGCTTCTCGGCTTTTTCCCAGAGGTGGTCTAAGTATTTGTCATAATATTCAAACATCCTCGGGTCTGCGGAACGCATTCCGGTCTTGGTATCAAGAATTTCTTGTTCATTCTGACGAATTCTCTCTTCTACCTGAAACACGGCCGCTTGAGCTTTTTGTACTACTAACACCTGTTCTTCTTTTTTTCTTATACGGAAGTCAAGTATCTTTTGTAATCTGTATCGAAAAGGCATAGTTACACTCTCTCGACATTATTATCAGACATTTCAAAACTTTTTGAAACATCTATATAGAGGAGATTAATGATTTTTTAGCATTTGTCAACATAATGTTGATTTTCATGTGCAAGTATAATAAAATACTCTTGGTAATAAAGAGGAGTAATTTATGAAAAAGATTTTAGCAACAATGATGCTTTTAGCAGTTATCGCATCAACAAGCCCTGCTCTTGCAGAAACTCACGGAACAAACGGACAAGTTTCCGGTAAAAGTATCGGTGCCGGCGCATTATCTTTAATCGTTTGGCCAGGATTAGGACAAATCCTTAACGGACAAAGCGACAAAAAAGTAATCACTCACGCACTTTTGGGCTTAACCGGCGTATTTAGATTCTGGTCTTGCTACGACGCAGTAGTAGACAGAAACGGCGGCGTTTGGGAAAACAGAATTTAGTAACAGGCGGGGAAACCCGCTTGTTATTTTAGGAGAGAATTATGGACAATTTAAAAATTTATCTGGATAAAGATATAAACAAAGATTTAATAAAAAACAAAAAAATCGCCGTAATCGGTTTTGGCTCACAAGGCTACGGTCAATCGATGAACCTTAAAGATTCCGGCTGTGACGTTGTTTTAGGCTTGCGTTTAGGCGGAAATTCTGATAATAAAGCTAAAAATTACGGGTTCAGAACAATGTCAATCGCTGACGCGGTCAAATATGCCGACATTGTCCAAATTCTTATCCCTGACGAACTTCAAGCAGAAGTTTACAAAAAAGAAATCCTGCCAAACCTCAGAGCCGGTCAGTATTTAATGTTTTCACACGGGTTCAATATCCACTTCAAACGAATCGTTGCACCTGAAAACGTTAACGTCATAATGGTAGCCCCAAAAGGCCCAGGACATACAGTCAGAAGCGAATACGAATTAGGCAAAGGCGTTCCGTCACTCATCGCAATTTATCAGGACGTTACAGGAGATTCAAAAGAAGTCGCGCTTTCTTATGCTTCTGCAATTGGCGCAGGACGTGCAGGAATTATCGAAACAAGCTTTAAAGAAGAAACCGAAACCGACCTTTTCGGCGAACAAGCCGTAATCTGCGGCGGTGTCAGCGCGCTTATAAAAACAGGTTTTGAAACACTCGTTGAAGCCGGCTATTCACCTTATATGGCTTATTTTGAAGTGCTTCACGAGATGAAATTAATCGTTGACTTAATCAACCAAGGCGGCCTCGCGGATATGAGATATTCAATCTCAAACACCGCAGAATACGGCGATATGACCCGTGGCCCGAAAATTATTGACAGTAAAGTCAAAGATTCGATGAAAGAAGTTTTAAAAGATATTCAATCAGGCGCTTTTGCCGATGAATTCTTAACAGAAATGCAAAGCGGCGCAAAGAAATTCCAAGAACTACGCGAAGCAAACCGCGAACACCAAATCGAAAAAGTCGGAGAAGAAATCCGCTCATCATTCGTCTGGGGCAACAAAAAAATTATCGACAGAAACAAAAACTAAGAATTGAGGAAAAATGTTTAGCACAGAAGATTTATACGAGATACAATCATTCTCAATCGGTGACACAAAAGCCGGAACAAAAATGGGAAAAATGCAGCTTAAAAACCTTGTGAACCACACAACACTGAACTGCATTCTCTGGGAAGAAACCCTGAATCGCATGGACAGCAAAGTTTTTAGAACCGGAAACCAGATAAAAATCGTGACCGCAAGCTTTAACGAAAAATTCAACAACTGCTTAGTAACCTCATTTAGCCTGATTAAAGAAGCAAAAATGGGTCTGAGCGTTGAAGAAAGAAACAAAGCGTTCAACGAACTTGTGTCAAAATTTACACAAATCAATGACGAAAAACTCAGAAACTTCCTGCTAGACTTTTTCAAAGAACACGAAGCCCAAATCAAACCGGCGCCGGCCGCAAAAGTTATGCACCATAACTACATCGGCGGACTTCTTGTTCACACACTTGAATGTCTTGAATTTTTAGAAGCGAACTACCCTCTTTTCCGTCACAGAGTCAACAAGGACGAAGTAATTGCAGCCTGCGTGCTTCACGATATCGGCAAAATCTTTGAATACAAATACGACGAAGAAAACGGACTTATCGACTATAACGAAGATTTTCGCAAAACATGGATTACTCACTCACAATACGGCTATACACTGTGTATGAGTAATGGTTTCAAATCAGTCGCGCGAATGATTGCCGCCCACCACGGCCGCGCAGAATGGGGCGCAATCATAGACCTCAACGAAAAAGACTTAGAAAACGAACTCTACCTGATACACCTACTTGATAATTTTTCAGCGAAGTTCGGCAAAACAAGCGTTGCACATTTAGAATAAAAAAGAGCGGTTTCCCGCTCTTTTTTAATATCTATGAATACATTTAACCTTACCCTCACTAGCTCCTGCAGTATCATTAGCCGGTGCAAGAACCGCGGTATGAAAAATAAAGTTCCAAGGATTGCCAGCTGAAACAAGCGTTGATGTATGATAATATCCAGATTCAATATCAATTAAATTTTTATTAATAAACATCGCCACCATTTCATCACGGTTTGGCATTCGATACTCATCACCGAGTTTACGACAAACTTTCGCCGCGTCTTCAAATAGAGCAGATTCCCCGGCAGCATTGGCCGGTAACGGTGCAACAATAACGCTATCTGTCGGATACAATACTGTCATAAATCCCATATCTTTACCAATAGTATTTGGCCCCTTTGAACCATTCAAATCATATACAAAATTCACACAAACTTTCGGCGGCGTTAAATAATATTTGTTTTCATTCATTGAAGCTTTACAACTCGGGTTATAATAAACGGCAATACTCTCACCATTCGCAGTTTCAAATGCTGCTGCTTTAGTATTAACTTGCGAATAAGATTCCGCATAATTAACCCCATTATCATAAGATAGTGCAACTGCGGTCGGGTTGAAATCCCTATAGTTATTAGGGAAAGAACCACTATATAAAACTGAACCTGTTTGCCCTATAAATTTGGCCGGAAGCCCACAATCAGTCAGATGTTCGCTGTCACAAATATTGTTAATTTTAAGAACTTTTGAAAGTCCTGCAGTGACAAAAGTTTCAGCTGCGGTATCGGGATTATCAACCCCATACCCGTTTAACGCCGGCATAAGAGCAATTGCCTGACTGAAACGCGCGTATAAAGCTTTGCGTTGAGTGTTCCAAGTGCGTTCGTTAATGTTGCCCGTGAGCGACGGAAGCGTTATCGCAGCAACTACGCCAATAATTGTGAGGGAAAGTAATATTTCAGCCATTGTAAAGGCACTGAGTGCCATCCACATTTTCGTTGTACGGCAGCACGCCAACGTCTTAGATAGAACCGGCTCAGCCGGCCCCCCCCCCCCCCCCTGTCAAAATGTTCATAAGTTTGTTTTTCATATTAATCCTTCCTTTCACATTTATTATGTAGCATGTTTCTAAATTAGTCAAGACCGATAGCACGGGGCGCAATTAAGAAACCCGCTTGACCGCGGGCAATCTTTACATAAAAAAATAAAAATTTACGTTATGAAACATTTTGTTTTTTTTGGCATGCTTTATGCTAGATTATAATTGTGGTAAGTTATTGAAGGAGATGTCAATGTCGGAATATTTGAGCAAAGAAGAGATTAAACAATGGAGAAGCTCATTAGAAAAGATTACTTTAGAAGAATTTGCTGCAAGATTAGGTAAAAAAGTTGAAGAAACAAAACCGAGCCACGACTTAGCAGATATCGTATTAAAAGGACAACCTGTTATTTCAAATATTGATTCACAAATTCAGGTCAAAGGCGAAAAACTTAACGCTATCGCAGAACGCGCAATGAACAGAGAAAAAGAGATTTCATTCACACCGTTCTCAATGAAAAATATAGAAAAAGCACTCGAAGAAACCGTTGTTGAAGAAAAACCGGTCGCACCTAAAAAGCCTGCGGCTAAAAAAGCGGTTGCTAAAAAAGAAACAAAAGTTGAAACTCCAGAAACTGATTTAAGAGCGCAGGTAAATATAGTATTCAAAAAAGCGCTTACAGACCGTGAACAAAGAGTTTTCAACTACTTCTTCGAAAATAAAAACAAAATTGTTTACGCTAAAGATCTGGCAACTTTATTGGAATTGCCAAAAGATTATGTTTACAAATACATCAAAAATATCCGCGCAAAACTTGAAAACGGCGAACTTCAGAACGCTGAACAAGGCGGATTCTTACTCAGTGTGCGTTAGCCGGTGTTGCCGGTGTCGGCACGCGTGAGCGTGGCGAGCAGGGCAACATTACGACAGCGACGTTTCAAATTTCGCAATTGTTGAATACAATTGCTTGAAATTTGTCAGGAGCCAATTATAATAATACCAAAAAGCCTCCGAAAACGGAGGCTTTTCATTTTCACCATTAACCTGCTTTAACTGACTCGGCAAGAGCGTTTACAACAACGACATCCCATTTTTTGCCGACTTCTTCTTTCATAATTGAAAGCGCTTTATCGACCGCCATTGCTTTTCTAAACGGTCTATCGGAAGTCAGCGCGCTGAATGCGTCTGCCGCTGCGATAATTCTTGAACCCAACGGAATTGACTGGCCTTTCAAGCCCTCTGGTTCACCAGAACCGTCAACACGTTCTGTTCTATATGTAATGTAAGGAACAACTTCTGAGAGGAAGTTGATGTTCATCAAGAAATGAACCCCTACATTAGAATGTGTTTGTATTTTCTTTAATTCTTTTGCGCTAAGTTTGCCTTTTGTGTTAAATAATTTTTCAGAAACCGCGATTTTACCAATGTTTTGCAATAGACCTGCATAGTAAATCAAATCGGTTGTTTTTTCGTTTAATTTCAATTGACGACAGATAAGTCTTGCGAGTTCTGCAGTATTTTGTGAATGCGCAACTTTATACTGGCCTTTCATATCAACTGCAGCTGCAAGACGTTCGACAAATTCTTGTTGATAGTCACAAAGGTCACCGATTAAAGCTGTAAGTTCGCCACGAACATTTTGAAGTTCACGTTCTGATGAAAATTCATCGGCAATCAAAGCTTCTGAATGATCCATTTCAGCCTGCAAAGCCATTGAAGTTGCAAAAAGTCTTGCGATTGTTTCTGTAAGCGCAACATATTCTTTCGCGACCGGTTTATCGTTTGCAAGAAGAATTACACCGATATTTTGAAGATTATTTTTCATCGGAACAAATACTGAACTTTTACATTTTGCAATTTTTCCGTTAGCAAAAACATCTTTGACCATATCTTTTTCAACCGTAAATCTTCCGTATTTGCCGACTGTTAAATATTTTCTGTTAGAGTTAAATTTCGCGAACTCTTTAGAAAGATAAATTTTGCACGCTTTAATCTCGAGCATTTGCGCAATAGATGCAGCGATTGAATCATAAATCGCGTTTTCTTCCTCTTTTGACGCAATACTGAGAAGCGATAAAGTTTTATTAGAAGAGTAGATTGAAGTCAATTCTTTAATCTGTTCAATCAATCTTGAACGTTTATTTTTATCATGAGAGCCAATTTTTTCAACCAGATCAGAAGAGATTAAATGCTCAGAGAGAAAATCTCCTAAATTTAATGCAAAAAGTTCTTCCATCGGATTATCATCAATCAAAAACTCTGACTGTGAAAAAAGTGAAACTCCGTTTTCTTTATTTTTCATTCTCTACATCCTTCTAACATGTTCTATACTCTAGCTATCGGCACGAATAAAAAAAACTTTAGCAATTTTTACAAAAGTTCATACTAAAGTTGTAGAAAGATTAAACAAAAGTTATAAAAAATTTGTTGTTTGGCATGTTCGTGTTAGAATTAAACCTATGGAAAGAAAACCGATAGTAGCAATAGTTGGCAGACCAAACGTTGGCAAATCTACATTTGTCAACAGACTTGTTGGTGCCAGAAACTCAATAGTAGACGACCAACCGGGCGTCACACGTGATAGAATATATTTTGATGTTGAATGGCAAGATAAACTTTTTACAGTAATCGACACCGGCGGGATTATCCCAGGGGATGAAGATGAAATTATGGTGTCTATTTTTGACCAAGCGAAAATCGCCTGCAACGAAGCTGACAAAATCATCTTCCTTGTCGACGGCAAAGAGGGCGTAAACCCTGTAGATTACGACATCGCAAACATTTTGCGCCAATCTGGAAAACCGGTTTTCCTTGCAGTAAACAAAATTGATAACCCTGCATCATTAATAATGACAACAGATTTTTACGGTCTTGCTATCGGCGAGCCGATTGCGATTTCAGCGCTTCATGGAAGCGGAGGGGTCGGCGATATTTTAGACCTTGTGACAGAAGATTTTGAAAAAGGCTTGCTTAACGAAGACGACAAAACAATTAAAATTGCAATTGTTGGCCGCCCTAACGCCGGTAAATCTTCTATCGTAAACGCCCTTTTGAACGAAAAACGCGTTATTGTTTCTGATGTTTCAGGCACAACCCGTGACAGTATCGACAGTGAAATCACTTATCAAGGACAGGAATTTGTCATTATCGACACGGCCGGAATCAGAAAAAAAGCTAAAGTTGATTATGGTGTCGAAAAATTCGCGGTTGAACGCGCAATCAAATCAATCAAAGAATGCGATGTTGCACTTCTTGTAATCGATGCAAAAGAGGGAATTTCTGATCAGGACAAGAAAATTTCTTCCATCATCACCGAAGCCGGAAAAGGCTTAATCATAGCGATTAACAAATGGGATTTGATTGAAGACAAAAAATCAAACACAATCAACCAGTTTACAAAATATTTAACAAACGAAATCCCGTTCTTGGAATTCGCGCCGAAAATCTTTATCAGCGCTGTTACACGCCAGAGATTGCCACAAATCTTTGAACAGGCAAAAGCTGTTTACGAACAGGCAACCAAACGTATTTCAACGGGCTTGTTGAATAAAGTTATCAAAGAAGCATACGCGCTCAACCCGCCGCAAACGGTAAAAGGCAAACGTTTGAAAGTCCTTTACACGACGCAGGTTGGGGTTCAGCCGCCGCATATCGTAATCTTTGCGAATAATGCGGATTTACTGAAAGACCACTACAAACGCTATTTAGAAAACAAACTTCGCGAAGCTTTCGGCTTCTTCGGAACTCCGGTCTGGATTTCAGTACGCGAACGCAGCGAAAAGAAATAAAACAAAAAGCCCTCGTTTGAGGGCTTTTATCAAATAAAATTATACTAGCAGTTATATGTATAAAAAACATTATTTTAGAAATAACCTCACATTCTTTTTTTACTCAAACTACTATAAGATGAATTGAAAGAGGTTATTAATAATGCACAAAAATCTAAAAAAACGATATCTTAAAGAATTGGCAATTCTGCTACAAAAACGAACACGGTATGTGACAATCATAGAACGCGCAAGACTTGACTTACGATTTGACCAAATATACAAAATACATAAATATCTTAAAGTTGATTTAGGTTTGTTATTAAATTTTTCAAAAATAAAAAAACATAGATATTAGCTAGCGAATATTAAGTAGAATAGAAACCGGTGAGAACATTGCCGCTATCGAAACCGCAAGCTGGAAATTCTATACAACGTAGGCAAAAGTTTATTAAAGGAATAAGTTTATTAACAATAATTTACGTTTTATATAAAAATTTTTATTTTAGTATTATGCTTATTCTATGTTATTTATTACCCCTGTCGCAGGACAACCGAACAACTACAAAAACTTAAATTTCGGGATATTTTTACCCCGTAGAGTTTTTACGGATATCAGAGATATTCCAAATATGAAATGCGGTTGCTGTGGAATGGACACATTCACAAGTGATGAAGTAAAAACTTTTATCCGCGGATTTCAAGCGGGTTCAAAACGCGCGCTTGAAAATAGTGCGATGGGAAAATACAAAGACACAGAAGCCTTTTCTTTTTTACAATCGCTCTCGGAAATTGCACCTAAACAAACACTTAGAAATCTCATATCAATGCCGGAAAACTGTGTAAAAATCAAAACACTTTCTCCACACAGTCATATTGACATAAATATGATTGCGCTAATTTCTGACGGAATCACGGTAAAAGCGCCGCGCGTAATGCAAAAATTTGATAAATATCGTAACTTCTTCAACAAAGAAGATGCTGAAATTCTCAAAGTCATGGATTTTTACGCGCTAAAGTATCCTAAAAAAACTTTTTCAGAAATCTTTAACCTGCCAGAGGTCGCCGAATATCACAAACAAGTTCACGAAACACACCAAAAAGAAGCGCAACTTGAACGAATAGAAGTTTTCAAACGCTTAAGAGAATTCGGTGAAAACTTTACGCCTAAAGACAAAAAAGCATTACAGCAAACAAACACAAAAGTAATAACAATATTAAATAACAAATATTTTCAGCCTCATATAAAAAAAGAACTAATCAATGACCTGTACGAAACCTTTGCAAAAAATAGTGAAAGTAAAATCCGCAAAAAATCAATACTCAAAATTGTTAACGAATTTCCTATATCAGGGCTTACACCTGATCAATTCATAACACAACACGTTGAACAACATTTGAGTGACAAAGACATTGTAACGTATTTTACCCAAAGAATGCAGGCTACCTACGAACATTTTAAAGCAAGAAGTAAAAATGGAACCGATGAACAGGGAAACATCATAATTCTTTGTCAAAAATGTAATAAAGAACGTGCCAACCTACCTTACCCATTCTTTTTACGCTTCCACCCTGAGATGATGGAAAACTTACAAAAACAGCTTAACAAAATAATGACATTCATCAAGCACGGCAAACTCGTAGGTTATGACGATTATCCAATGGATATGAAACAAAATGTTCTTGGAGAATCCAGCGCTCTCATCCGTCCAAAAATCGGGAATTACTTAAAATTCAGACAGGAAAAAGCTTCACAAAGTTTAGAAATAACAAAAGCAAAACTTGCCCGTGATGAAGAAAGATTTAATACTGCGAACAATCAACTAGCAGACATTGATGCACAAATTGACGAGATTGAAGCACAATTACGGCAACTAAAAAAACAAAAACGAACAATAAAAGAAGAATTTCTTGACGCTCAGGAAGAAAAAACTTTCACGGAACAAAAGCTTGAATCAAAAACTGCTAAACTCGAGCAAAGTCAAGAAAATATCGCAGCTGACCGTGAAACAAATGCCGGACTTCAACATAAAAAACGTAAAATCAAGAAATTGAAGCCTTAGTTAAATCGCGCGCTTCGCGGTCAAGTTCAAAAATTTCGTCGATTGTAGGCTCTGCAATAAATGTGCATTTTGGCATTAAGTTTTCGATTAAATCATAAATTTTAAAAAGCTTTATCTCGCCGCGCAGGAATGCAAAAACCGCTTCTTCGTTAATCGCATTGAGTGATGTTGTTGCACTTCCGCCCTTTTTACCGGCAGCGTAGGCGTAATTTAATGACGGGAATTTATCAAAATCCGGCGCTTCAAAATCAAGTCTTGCGATATCCGCGAAACTAAAACTTTTTGTTTTAATTCCCTCGAAGCGTTCTGGATAAGAGATTGCATATTGGATAGGAATATGCATACTCGGAACGCCTAGCTGCGCGATTACACTGCCATCCTTGTACTCAATCGCCGAATGCACAACACTTTGCGGGTGAACAATCACATCAATATCTTCATAAGGCATATTGAAAAGGTGGTGCGCTTCGATGATTTCAAGCCCTTTATTCATCAATGTGGCGCTATCAACCGTAATTTTCTTACCCATATTCCATTTCGGGTGCGCAAGTGCCTGTTCTACTGTCGCGTTTCGCATATCGTCAACGGATTTTTTTAAAAACGGCCCGCCGCTTGCCGTAATAATTAACTTACGTACTTGCGAACGGTCTTTTATACACTGATGAATCGCGCTGTGTTCGCTATCGACCGGAAGAATTTTCACGCCTTTTTCGCGCGCTTTTTTCATTACTATATCGCCGGCCATAACAAGGGTTTCTTTGTTTGCAAGCGCAATATCAATTCCGTTTTCAATAGCGGTTAAAGTTGGTTTCAAGCCGATTTTGCCTGAAACGGCCATAAGAATAATATCGTTTTCAGCCTTGTTAGAACAAATTTCCTCCAAACCATCTGGCAAATATTTCACGCCCGAAATTTTTGCCAAACGCTCATCATATTTGTCAGACGAAATGTATTTCGGACGGAATTTTTCAGCCTGTTCCAAAAGCAAATCCGTGTTTGAACCACCCGCAAGCGCCGTGATTGCAAATTTATCCCCGAGGCGTTCCAGAACCTCCAAAGCCTGACGCCCGATTGAACCGGTTGAGCCGATAATACTAATTTTACGCCTTACCATTTTCGCTAAACTCCCGTCATTATTCGGATACATTTACCCTTTCTTGCCCCTTAAACTGCATATTGTAAAGGTGTTTGTAATGACCTTTTTCGATTCTCATAAGTTCATCGTGAGTTCCGGCTTCCACAAGCTGCCCCTCGTTGATTACCGCGATTCTATCTGCGTTCTTGATTGTAGAAAGTCTGTGCGCAATGACAAAAACGGTTTTGTCTTTCATCAAATTATCAAGCGCCTTTTGAACAATCGCCTCAGATTCATTATCGAGCGCAGATGTTGCTTCATCCAGAATTACAATCGGGGAATTTTTCAAAATTGCCCTTGCAATCGCAACACGCTGACGCTGACCGCCAGATAACGTTGTGCCACGTTCGCCGACAATTGTATCCAGTCCATTTTCAAGCGTTCCGATAAATTCATCAAGATGTGCCAATCTGACAGCATGTTCCATCTCATCCGCCGTCGCATCAGGTTTACCCATCAAAAGATTTTCACGCAACGTACCTGAGAATAGGAAATTATCCTGAAAAACAAACGCGATATTGTTACGAAGTTCGCTAAGATTGAAAAACTTAATATTTGAGCCATCAAACTCAATAGAGCCGCTGTTCACATCATAAAACCGCGGAATAAGGTTCACAACCGTACTTTTGCCGCCGCCGGAATTGCCGACAAGCGCAATTGTTTCACCTTTTTTCACATCTAGTGAGAAATTCTTTAATACAGGCACGCCCTCTTCGTATTCAAAATTAACGTTTTTAAACTCAATTTTTTCACGCAATCCTTGGAACATCAACGGATGTTCAGGAGATTTAATTTTATTTTCAATGTCAAAGAGTTCAAAAACACGGCTCATCGCAACGAATGTATTTTGAAGTCTTGTGAGCGTATTGCCTAAAGTTTTGGTTGGTTTGTAGAGTAAGAGTAATGAAGTTACGAACGACGCAAACGCACCGGCTGTCAATTGCCCTGAAAGAATCAGGTGGTTTCCGAACATCATTACAAGCGCGATACCGATTGAACAAACAAAATACATAATCGGTGACATCCAACCAACACGTTTTGTAAGTGAAATTATAAGATTAAACTGTTCATCGGTCTGTGTTTTAAATTTTTCGTTTTGTAAATTTTGCAGGTTATACGCCGCCATAATCTTGTTTCCGCCGACTGTTTCGTTGAAATTCGTCGTCATATTGCCGATTACGACCATATTCGCGTTAGAAACTTTTTTGATTTTCTTACGGATAAATATAACAGGCGTCATCGCGATTCCCATGACAGAAACGCCGATAATAGCAAGCTGCCAAGAGTTGAAAAGAAGAACTCCGACAAGTCCAAGGATCCCGAAAATCGCCATAATAAAAGACTTGAAGATTTCGATAATATCTTTAGACGCGGTTTCAGGGTCTGTAAAAAATCTTGAAAGAATCAGACCTGAAGAATTTATATCAAAGAATTGCGTATCCATTGTTGTCAGTTTTTGGAACAAATCTTTTTTCAAAGAGAGCGACATTTTGTTCGCAGTCCAGTCTGTGAGATAGTTGCTTAAATATTTCAAAACACCTTGAAGAAGCGCAAATGCAACGATACCGAACGGAATTATCGCCGCGAACCAGCTTTGAATATGGACAGTATGGTTCATAAAAGTCCATGTTTGTTCTGCATTACCGTTTACAACATAATCTAAATAAGGGCGAAGCGAAAGCGCAACGACACCATCCAAAAGCCCGAGCGGAATTGCAATTCCGAGGTTTAATAAAGCTTTAGGCAATACAGGTTTCAGATACGGAAAAATCTTTTTGCTTAAATAACTGTATCGAAACGCGTTTTTAGATGTTGTATCTTTCAACTTATATGTTGTATCAATCATTTCACACTCCCTTTTATCTTATTATCGCATAAACATATAGTGTTTGCGCGAAATGTAAAGGGAGTGTAAAATTTTGCATAACAGTACAACACAATGTATATTGTGTTGTACTGTTAATAAAGTAATTTTCGTTGATATAATTGCGCTTATTGCTTAATTTGTTACAAAACTTAATAATAAATATTTATGAAACGATACCACAAAACGTGGAAACAATGGCCTTTTATCATTTACCCTTGCAACACAATATACAAACTGTTGTATGAGAGTATAAACAAGGAGGATTTTTATGACAGACCCAAAAGTTTCACACCCAATTACAACTATTTCCGGCAAATATTATGCGGGAATGAAAAAGCCAGAGGCAGAAAGACACGATTGTTACAGTAAAAAAATCGGTATTGATTTTAAAGATATTGACAAAAACAAGGATGGAATATTGAGTCCGGCAGAAATCTGCGACGCACGTGACCAAGAAGTAAAACGAATAAATACAGCAAGAGCTGCATTTGGGACAGGAGCTACAATGGCCGGAGCAGGCTTAACGGTTTGCGCAACAGGTATTGGAGCAGGTTTTGGTGCGTTACTTTCTGCAGCCGGAGGTTTAACAACAATGGCGGGAACAGCACAAGCTGAAGCCGATGGTAATTCCAAATTTGTAATATCTGATAAAACAAAACTGGACACGGAAATTGAAAAAACCGAACTATACCGAAGCGAAAATGGCTTAAATCTTAAAATGTAGCCACCAACTCCCGTCAAAAGACGGGAGTTGGTACTAATTAAACAAATTTTCCAATTCAATTTTGAGCCTATCCGTCAGTTTATTATAATCAACACTCACGGGTGTCGGCTGCGCGGTTTTGAGAGTTTTCAAATAAACCTCTTTTCCAGTAAAATCAACATCGTTTCTGGCCGGAACAATCAACCCAGTTACCGCAAATTTGTCGATTACAGGTTTTGAGGCCATATATTCAACAAATCGCAAAGCTTCAGGTTTGTGGTTAGAGGATTTTGCAACAGCCCACCCTGAAGCGTCAAGCGGAACAATACTTCCTTTTGCCCCCCTCGGGAAAGGCACGATATTCCACGGGAAATTCGCGTCTTCCATATATTTTGGTGTAAGCCAACGGCCGCTCAGGTGCATCGCAATTTTTTCCTGCAAAAACATCTGCGCCATTGTCGCAGAAGCGCTCTCCTCACGTCTTGGTGCGACGTGATGTTTTCCGCGCAAATCCGCATAAAATCCAAGCGCACGGCGGGTCGGTTCAGACTCCAACTCATAAAAACTTCCACCCTCACTCATTACGTAAGGCAGATAAAAAAGCGGTTCTTCCTCAAAACTTATCCCGAAAGCGCCCGTTTTCGCCTGTATTTTACGGCTTTTTTCAAGCATATCATCAAAAGTCCAGCCGGTCTGAGGAACAGAAACTCCGGCACGCTTAAACAAATCTTTATTATAATAAACAACCAGAAGCGAAATATCACGCGGAATCGCATACAATTCCCCATGCCAGCCAAGCGCGTCCAAAATCTTCGAGTTATAAACATTTTTTTGAGCGCTTAAAGGCTCCAAGCGTCCGGCATTTGCATAAATCGGCAAGTATAGGTTATTCAAAAACATCACGTCAGGCTCTGTGTTAGACGCAAAAAGCAGGTGAAGTTTCTGAAAATAATTCTGCGGGATATGCAAAAATTCAATTTTAATATCAGGGTTTTCGGCCTCAAAGTCAGAGATTACGGATTTAATAATCTCGACTTCCGTCTTAGATCCCCACGACGCGAACTGAATATTTATCCTCTCATCTTTCTTCGCGCAGCCGGACAGAAAAATCATCAGGCACAACGCTATTACTAAAAACTTCTTCATTTAATTCCTAGAGTTCTGCAAGAACACCCATTTTTGTGTCTGCCACGTCAACAAGCGCTTTGAATCCGTCCGTTCTTACCATATAAAGATTATCTTTGTCACGTCTTACCTGTAAGGTTGCTTTGTCTTTATCGTCGAATTTCTTCAACACCGTGAATTTATCATTTATACGACCCATCAACGCCAATTTATCTTCCATATCCACGAGGTAGAAGCCTTTGTTGTCATCGATTGCACGGCTTTGTTTGATTTTCATTTTCTTTTTAGGTTTTTGAATCGGTAACGAAGCGTGTTCAACGATTTCATGAACAACCGGAGCTTCTTCGTGAACCTCAACGACCGGTTCAGGTTCTACAACAGATTCAACAATGACCGGTGCTGGCTGTACAACAGGTTTTTCCTCTTCCATTTTAATCACCGCATCAAGAAGTTCGTTCATATTACGCTCAAGCCCGCTGATTGGATTTGATTCAAAACCTTTAAATCTATTTTTAAGTCCGGTATTTCTTTTTGTCTGAGCGAGATTAATTTCAGGTTCATCCGCAATTTTCAGGCTTCGTTTCATAGAAGACGTGATTGAATCAGCCGAATCCTTGACAACAGGCGCTGCAAACGGGTTTAAAGGCTCAATTATTTGCGGAAGTTCTTCTTCCTCTTCTGTATAATCTTCAATAATATCTAAGTCATCATCAGGTTCAACAATTCCGGCATGAGCTTCTACTACAGCCTTTTGTTTTGCCTTTTCTTCGCCTTTCAAAGACTGATATTTTTCCTGCCAGTTGAGTTCTGTATTCTGCGCAAGTCCTGTTAAATCTTTTTTCTCACTTACAGCGGCAGAATTCATACGTTGAATGAAAGATTCGTTGAGTTCATCAGAATCAGCAAGTGCAGACTTCATTTTGCCTATAATAAACATTGCAAGAAGCGCAACACCAAATACAAATAACATTATCAATGCTATCGGTGACGCCAGTGCCTTTGAAGCGCTGAACGTTTTTGATTCAGGGACAATTTCTTGAATAGAAGCTTCTGCCTCATTATTAACCGGCGGAAGAATAGTTTCCGGCTCTTCATCGTTAACAGTGACGTTATTTTCTACTGAACTTTTTATATTTTTTTCGATTTTATTGATATTTTCAACAGCATTTTTTCTAACGTTTTTGATATTTTCGTTTTTAAGTTTTTTCGCATCAGCCTTGATAGCAGAAGTATTTGGCGGAACATGCGCAGAAACAGTTTTTATCGGAGCCGCAACAACAGGTGCCGGAATCTCTTTTTTCACATCAACGGCAGGTTTTACAGTACCAATAGAATTTTTATTGTTCAAAATATCCTGAACACTGTTCATTTTTGGTAGCGCTGTAACAGTATTCACAGGTTGAATTTCTTTTGAAGCCTGAATATCCTGACTGATTAGATTAACCTTAGTAAGAATATCATTCACGCCGGTCAAATCACTTGCAGATTGTGAAGTTCTGCGGGTTTCGGCATTAATTGTAACAGGCTTTTTGGTTGTAATAGAAACTTTTGTATAAGTAACTGCGCCCTCGTTAATTGTTTTTACGCTTACGTCAGAAACAATATCAGAAGCGTTTCTCAAATCAGGTTTACGGCCGGCATTATCAACTAAATTGGGCAGCAAAATCACATACTGATTATTACCTTTATCCTTTACGATAGGCTTTTCGACATTCTCACCCTTAGTAAAAAACGTCAAATTTAATTTATTTTCAGCAGTTTTGCGTACTGTTGTATTTAGAATCGAATTGCTTGCCTGCGCAAAAGTTACGCAGCCGGCTAGCAGTAATACTAATGTGGTTAATATATATTTCTTAAACATGTTTAAATCCCTAATTACACTACAATATAATACCCGAGAAAAAATAAAATTGCTAATTTGTAAAAATTTGTTATATTTATGCTATTATTATTAAATGAAAAGCGGATTTGTAGCAATAGTAGGAAGACCTAATGTCGGAAAATCAACACTTTTGAACCAAATTTTGGGACAGAAGATTGTAATTGCGACCGACAAGGCACAGACAACAAGAAAAAGAATTAAGGGAATTTTAACCAAACCAGAGGGACAAATTGTCTTCATCGACACCCCTGGGATTCATAAACCCCTTAATAAACTCGGCGAATTTTTGATGGACGAAGCAAAATTCGCGATTCCTGATGCGGATTTAATTATTTTCCTTGTTGACGGTTCAGAACCCGCCGGCAAAGGCGACAAGTGGATTGTAAATAATGTTCTTCAAACCGAAATTCCAATCCTTATTGTAATGAACAAAGTCGACAAAACCAAAAATCTTAACAAAATCGAAGAAAACCTTTTAACATACAAAACCCTTTTTGAAAAGAATTATCCAGTTATCAGACTTTCAGCCAAAACCGGCCGGAACATTGATACATTATTAAAAAATATTTATAAAAATCTTCCGGACGGCGAACTTCTCTACCCAGAAGAAATCGTTACAGAAGAAACTATGCGTAGTATCACGGAAGAAATTATCAGAGAAAAAATTCTTCTGAACACATCCGATGAAATTCCGCACTCAACTGCCGTGAAAGTCGTTGAATACCGCGAAGAAGAAAATATCGATAAAATTTATGCCGTTATCTACTGCGAACAAAAAAGCCAGAAGGGGATTTTAATCGGTAAAGGCGGCGCATTATTAAAAACAATCGGAATGCAATCACGCTTAGAACTCGAAAAAATAGCCGATAAAAAAGTCTTCCTCTCACTTGAAGTCAAGGTTGAGAAAGACTGGCGCAAAAAAGACAACGCATTGAAAAACTTTGGCTATCAGAACGAAAACGAATAAAAAGTTAACATTTGTATTATTCTGAATTTGTGCTAGAATGTAGTTGGAGAGTAGACTAGGATTAAGGTATATCTTTTTGAAATTTAGTAAATGGCTGAAAAACTTAATACTTTTAAGCGCTATTTCAACTTGTTTGCCGCTTGCAACTTACGGGGTAGAAGATTTTTGGCATGACTCTATTCAGCCTGTTGGTAAAAAACAGCAGGAAGATATTTCTGGCATGACTGAAAGCACTAAAAATCTTATGCAAGAGCTTAACAATTACAAAAAACCTGCGCTTAATACCCAATCCGCTGATAATCTACCTTATAACCCTATGGATGATAAGGATTATAAACCTTTTGATCAATATTACGGTTCAGCCTCTTCTGATGAAGATTATTATGAAGACGAAACAGGCTCTTTATATCAACAACAACAGGAAAAATTATCCAAAGAACAGGCTATCATTAAAGATATTCAAATTCAGGGTGCTAATAATATTTCAAATGATTTAATACGTCAGCAAATGCAATTACAACACGGTTCTCCATATAGCCGTGACATGCTCATGCTTGATTTGAAAAATATTTACGACATGGGATACTTTACCGAAAACATGAAAGCTCTTCCTATCAGCAATAGCGATGGAACCGTGTCAATTCAGATTATTGTCGAAGAAAATGCTCCTATTACAGATTTTACAATCGAGGGAAACACCGTTGTTTCAACAGAAGAAATCCTAGATGTTCTACTTCCGATCAAAGGACAGCCGCAAAACATCGGAATGCTTAATCAGGCAATCGCTGAGGTTCAAAAACTTTACATTGATAAAGGCTACATCCTCTCACGCATAGATTCAGTATCAGACGATCCGGATGGAACGATTAACATTTCAATCGTTGAGGGTAAAGTTAATAAAATATTTATCTCAGGTAACAAAAAGACCAAAGACTACATCATTGAACGCAATATCTTAACCGAACCAGGCATGATATACAACGAAAACATGCTTAAAGAAGACTTAATCCGACTCTACTCAACTCAGGCGTTCAAAGATGTTACACGTGAAATTGAACCAAGCGAAGAAGATCCAGATGCTTACAACATCACATTAAACGTTGAAGAACAACGCAGTGCAAGTATTTCAGCCGGCGGTGGTGTTGATACCGTAACAGGTCTTTTTGGATCACTGGGGATTTCAGACAACAACTTCCGCGGACGCAACCAGAGATTATCACTTAACGGTTTGGCCGGTACAGGTATAATCCTCAACGACGCATCTATTATGCGCAGAATGAACCTACAAGCAGAATTAAGCTTCTTTGAACCTCACTTCCTGAACGCAGATACTTCATTCCTGAGCAAAATTTACTATAGAGATTTCGGAAGTTATCAAATTCCACTCGCAATTGAACGACGCTTAGGCGGCGAAATTACGGTTGCTCACAGAATGAAATCAAACCGACACATGACCTCAACAATGACACTCGGTGTTGAAAACATTCACGTATCAGAGGGCGACTTCAATAAAATCGCAGGTCTTTTCTATAAAAACGGTGTTCCAATAAGCGAACGCGCGAAACAACTTGAGGGCGGTCTGTTCTTATCTTTAAGCCCTGGATTAATGTATGACACGCGTGACAGCGAAACCGTTACAAGACGCGGTACAATGGCAAGTTTGAGATTTGACGAAGAATTCGGGCTTACTGATTTCCAACAAACCCACGGAAAACTTTCCGGCATGATTAAACACTACGTACCAATCAGAAAGAAATCATCCCTGTCCTTTATGGTTAAAGGGGGCGGAAAGATTCACGGCGATCATATGCCTGAAGTTATGGCTTATCGCTTAGGCGGCCCTTACTCTATCAGAGGTTTCAAAATGAGCGGCGTTGGTACGGGTGATGCGTTCGTAATGGGTTCTGCAGAATTTGCAACACCTATTCCGTTCTTAGACAGAACAAAAATCAATTTCTTACACAATCTTAGATTCACAATGTTCGTTGACGCAGGTAAAGTATTCGGCACAACAGTCAGCGACAGAATCTACGACAGACCGATGTACGCAGTTACTGCCGGTGTCGGTTTGAAACTATACGTTCCGGGCATGGGACCACTCTCTATCGACTACGGTATTCCGCTCACCAACCCTGGTGCTAACGGTAACAGAGGCGGTTACTTCACGTTCGGCGTTGGGGATTTAATGTACTAAGTCGACTGAGTCGACAGCCATAATTGGCTGATTGGCTATCGGTAACGAAAAACAAATGAAACATTAATATAGGAGGTAAATATGAAAAACTTTACAAAATTATCTTTACTGGCTGCAAGCTTATTACTCGGCGTTCAAACTTTCGCCGCTGGTATCGGCTATGTTGACTACGTAAAAGTTCAGGAAAATTATCCTGTTGCTCAATCTGCAATCAAAGAAATCGATGCTAAAGCTCTTGAAATTCAACAATTCATGGTTGATAAAGAAAAACAATACAAAGCTTTAGACACACCTTTGAAAAAACAAAACTTTGAAGAAGCTACTGCAAAAGAACTTCAGGCTAAGGAAGAAGCTCTTTTAAAACTTAAAAACCAAAAAGAAGAACTCGTTTACTCAAGAATTAAAGAAGCAGCAAACAAAGTTCTTGTTGAACAACACCTCGACGCAATCGTTGATTTCAGAGTAATCTTCGTTGGCGGAGTTGATGTTAGTGATTTGGTTATCCAAAAGTTAAAGGCTGTAAAATAGTTTATGAGAACAGTTGATTTAATCCTGAAAAAAAAGCAGGGAAAAGAATTAACAAAAGAAGAAATCAATTTCTTTATTAATTCAATAATGGACAAGAGTATGCCTGATTATCAAATCAGCGCGTTTTTGATGGCCGTGTGCTTCCAAGGAATGACGGATTTAGAAACTTCATACCTTACAGAAGCAATGGTTAAATCTGGAAGTTTTGTCGATCAGTCAAAGCTTCCCAAAGGCGTTCTTGATAAACATTCAACAGGCGGTGTCGGCGATAAAATCACGCTGACATTAACCCCAATTCTCGCCGCTGCGGGAATTCCATGTCTTAAACTTTCAGGCCGCGCGCTCGGACACACAGGCGGAACGATTGATAAACTGGAATCAATTCCAGGGTTCAATACTGACTGCCAGATTGACGACATGATTGAACAGGTTAAACGTATAAACCTTGCAATCGGAGCGCAAACAAAAGGCCTTACACCGGCTGACGGAATCCTCTACGCACTTCGTGACGTAACAGGAACTGTCGATAACGTTTCATTAATCGCCTCATCTGTAATTTCTAAAAAAATTGCCTCCGGCGCCGAAAACATAGTTCTCGACGTCAAATGCGGAAACGGCGCGTTTATGAAAGAACCACAAGACGCGGCAAGACTCGCACGTCTTATGGTTGAAATCGGCAAACACTTAGGCCGTAAGGTTATCGCTGTAATCACATCGATGAATGAGCCGCTCGGAAGAGCCGTTGGAAACTCACTTGAAGTCATAGAAGCCTGTGAATTCCTCAAAGGCAACCTCAAAGACGGCGAAGTTTACGAACTCACTTATGAACTTGCGATTTTGACACTCTTGCAATACGAAATCTGTGCTGACCGAGATTCTGCGCGCAATTATATTGACGAGTTAATAACATCAGGTAAAGCGCTTGATAAATTCAAAGAACTCGTAGCAACGCAAGGTGGATTGGCAGAAGCTCTGGATGATTACTCAAAGCTTCCGACGGCAAGCAAAAAAATCGAAGTTAAGTCAGAAAAAGACGGCTACGTTGAGAACATAAACGCATACAAAGTAGCGCTTTCCTGCAAGCTTTTAGGTGCAGGACGTGAAACAAAAGCGGATGCGATAGATTTGAGCGTAGGTGTTTATTTAAACAAAAAATCCGGCGAAAGGGTAAATAAAGGGGAAACTCTTTATACAATTTACTCAAACAATGATGAGAAAACCCTCCAATGCCGCGAGTTGTGCGATGAGGCGTTCGAAATAACCTCCATCGAACCGCCGAAAAAGCCACTTATATATGAAATAGTTCAATAAGAAAGCGCCTTACGGCGCTTTCCCGCCGGTCAAGGCGGCTTCTTAACTGAACCCGAGTATTCTTTTAATGCCTAACATCTACCTTTTAACGCAATGAACTTTTCCGGAATGCGTTGTCCGATTTCTTAGAACCTGTTTTCCGGTTCTAAACCCTTGCGCCCAAGCCATCGTCGAAGACGCCAGCGTTGCAGACCAATAATCAGCACTCTCTTCTGTCAATGCCCCATTGATTAACTTCTGATTTACAAATAATGAAACCAACTCATCGCGACTCGGAATACGGAACTCAGAATCCTGCTGCTTGCAAGCCCCGAGGGCTTCTTGCTGCGTAATAGAATCAGAGGCCTTTTGCACCGGAACATTCGGCGCAACGACTGAACTATCTGTCGGATATAAAACAGTCATAAATCCAATGTCTTTGCCAACTGTATTAGGCCCCTTACTGCCGTTTAAATCAAAAATCATATTAGCACAAACTTTTGCCTGCGTATAATACTCATCGTTTTCGCCCATAGCAGAAACACAACTCGGATTATAAAATAATAATATAGATTCCCCATTCGCGGTTTCAAATGCCGCTGCATTCGTATCACGCTGTGAATAGGTTTCCGCTTGAATAATAAAAGCATTTAATTGCGACATTGTTTGTGGAGTAGTTAATGACGTACCGTTCAAAGCGTTAATATTGGTTGGAATGCCGCAATCAGCCAAATGCGTGCTGTCGCAAATATTGTTAATTTTAAGAACTTTAGAAAGCCCGCTCGTAATAAAAGTTTCTGCGACAGTGTCTGTTGTACCATCAAGCGTTCCATATCCGTTCAACGCCGGCATTAATGCTATTGCCTGACTAAATCGCGCAAACAAAGCTTTTCTCTGTGTGTTCCAAGTCCGTTCGTTAATGTTACCTGTCAGTGACGGAAGCGTTATCGCCGCAACTACGCCAATAATTGTGAGGGAAAGCAAGATTTCCGCCATAGTAAAGGCACTGAGTGCCATCCTCATTTTCGTTGTACGGCAGCCCGCCAACGTCTTAGATAGAACCG
>JAMPIJ010000001.1:49910-174753 GCA_023662905.1 Fusobacterium sp. | reverse complement strand
TAACCCGTGGGGCCCCCCCCCCCCCCGCGGTGAGTTGACAGCACTGTTCCCGTCTACAATATACGCTTTTTTGACGCTATTTTGATCTAGTGGAAGTACTTTTTTTGATTTACTCAAGTATGTAAATATAGGATTTAATTCTCCGTTTTCACAAAATTCACCAATATTTAAAGCGTTAAGCTGTTTTGAAAGCGGTTTTAAGGACGAATAATTTGCAAATTGGGTAAGTCTTTGCATAACACTCAATACTTCCTGCTCTGTAGCCTCTGGAACCTCTTTAAGAACGCTAAAAATAGCTTTATTCAAATCTTTTTCAGTGAAAACTTGTAATTTTTTTTCTAATTTGGTGTAAATGTTTTTTACTTCTGTATCGATTTTTGCCTTACTGTTCATTCTAGCAAGAGGATTCACATCATCATCTAGGCGCGCATAAACCCTTTGAAAATTAAAATAATCTGGTTTATCTGTAGAATGAGGAAGCTGTATGTCTGCACTTAGATAATTTTGTCCCTTGCTGTTTGAGAAAAAGCTAACTTCACGTAAGTTTTTGCCAAATAAACTTCTTAAACTCTGCGCTTTTTCCACTGTTTTATCCCAGTTTAGATGAGGATTAGAAATGATTCCAAGCAACGATGGAACATGAATGTTGCAAGCTGTAAGCTTTGACATAATCTCAATTTGTTTGTCATTGCATTTGTCCAAATCTAATATGAATTTGGGGTTATAATTCCATAATCCTATATCATTTTTTGAGAGAATTATAGGTTTTAATACCTGTAATCTTTCAGGTGGAATACTAAGAAAGAAAGGTATAGCAGGCCCCGGACAACGTATTTCATCGGCTATATCGTACTGGGAAATTATTGAATATAGATCTTCCAATTCTTTAGGTTTGTGATTTCTCGGTGAGAGCTGTTCGAGGTATTCTATAGCATGTGCGTGTTTAATTTGTTTGTAAAAATCGGCCGCGCCTCTAATAAATTCGTCACTCATAGGCTGTTTTTCGCCCAGATTAATAACTCTAAACGGGTTAGATTTAAACGAAGCATTATATTGCTGTTTTGGGGTATATGTAAAGCTTTCTATATGCATGTTGGGATTAAAATCCCTAAAGAAAAATTTTTGCTATAAAAAACGGCGGGTTTAAAACCCGCCGTTTAAGTTTTATTTTGCTTCAACAACCGCTTGCGCTGCTGCTAAGCTTGCTTGCGGAATTCTGAACGGTGAGCAAGATACGTAATCCAAGCCAATTCTGTGGCAGAATTTAACTGAATCAGGATCGCCGCCGTGTTCGCCGCAAACGCCGCCTAATAATTTAGGGTTAACTTTCTTACCTTTTTCCATTGACATTTCAACGAGTTGGCCAACACCGTCGATATCAAGTGTTTCGAATGGGTTAGCAGGTAAGATTTTTTGTTCTACGTAACGTTTAAGGAATTTACCCTCAGCGTCGTCACGTGAGTAACCAAATGTCATTTGAGTCAAGTCGTTTGTACCGAATGAGAAGAATTCAGCGTATTCAGCAACTTTGTCTGCTGTTAATGCTGCACGAGGAATTTCAATCATTGTACCGAATTTGTACTCAACTTTAACGCCTTTTTCAAGCATTACAACTTCAGCAACGCGTTCTAAGATTTCTTTTGCAATCTTCAACTCGTTAACGTGGCCGATTAAAGGAATCATAACGTAAGGTTTTACGTTCAAGCCCTCTTTTTTCAAGTCACAAGCTGCTTCAAAGATTGCGCGAACTTGCATTTCGTTGATTTCTGGGTAAGTTAAGCCCAAACGGCAGCCTCTCAAGCCCATCATAGGGTTAGATTCTGAAAGCCCCTCAACGATGTGAAGAAGTTCTTCTTTTTCTTTGTAATCTTTGCCTAATGCTTTCAATGTTGCAACTTCAGCGATTAAATCTTCTTTAGATGGCAAGAATTCGTGAAGCGGCGGGTCAAGTAAACGAACTGTCATAGGAAGTTCGCCTAATGCCTTGAACATTGCGTAGAAGTCTGAGTATTGCATAGGAAGAAGTTTGTCTAAAGCTTCTCTACGAGCTTCAGGAGTTCCTGCAATAATCATTTTTTGAACCCAAGGAAGTCTGTCCGGATCCATAAACATGTGTTCTGTACGGCAAAGACCAACACCCTCAGCGCCGAATTTAAGCGCGTTTTCAACGTCTTTAGGAGTATCAGCGTTAGCTTCGATTGTTAATCTCTTAATTTGTTTTACCCAGTTGAAGAATGTTGTGAAGTTATCATCAATTTGAGCTTCAGCAAGTTTAACAGCGCCAGCCATTACAACACCTGTTCCGCCATCAAGAGAGATGATTTCGTCTTTGTGGTAAACAGTTCCGTCGAAGCCTGTCAAAGTACCTTCTTCGAGGTTGATTTTCAAGTCTTCGCAACCAGAAACGCAAGGTTTACCCATACCTTTAGCAACAACTGCTGCGTGAGAAGTTGCGCCGCCTCTGAGGGTTAAAACACCTTGAGCAGCTGCCATACCGTGAATATCATCAGGGCAAGTTTCGATACGAACAAGGATAACTTTTTCGCCAGCGTTGCCGCGTTCTGCAGCTTCTTCTGTATCGAATACGATTTTACCAACAGCTGCACCTGGAGAAGCGTTTACACCTTTTGCAATAACGTGTGCTTCTGCCGCTGCTTTTTTATCAAAGCAAGGGAGCAAGATTTGGTAAACTGAGTAAGGATCAACTAATTGGATTGCTCTTTCTTTAGTGATGATGCCCTCTTTGCACATTTCAACGGCGATTCTTACAGCTGCAGCAGCAGTTCTTTTACCGTTACGAGTTTGAAGAATCCATAATTTACCGCGTTCGATTGTGAATTCCATATCTTGAACATCTTTGTAGCCTGTTTCAAGTTTTTTCGCGATATCAACGTATTGTTTGTAAAGTTCAGGCATTTCAGATTCTAACATTGCGATAGGTTTTGGAGTTCTGATACCTGCAACAACGTCTTCACCTTGAGCGTTTGTCAAGTATTCGCCGTAGAATTTGTTTTCGCCTGTGTCAGGGTTACGAGTGAAAGATACGCCGGTTGCGCAATCGTCGCCCATGTTACCGAATACCATTGTTTGAACGTTAACAGCTGTACCGAAGTTGTGGTCGATTTTGTTCATGTTTCTGTAAGCAACGGCACGTGGAATGTTCCAAGAACGGAATACAGCTTCAATAGCTTCTTCCAATTGAACATAAGGATCTTGCGGGAATTCTTTGCCTGTAACGTCTTTGATAACAGCTTTGTAAACAGGGATTAAAGATTTCCAGCCCTCAGCTGAAACTTGTGTATCTTCTTTAACGCCTTCGCGTTCTTTAACTTTTTCAACTTCTGACTCGAAATATTTTTGTCTGTCCATTTCCCAGGCAACAGAACCAAACATAGTCAAAAATCTTCTATATGAATCATAACAGAATCTAGGGTTGTTAGTTAATTTAACCATAGCTTCAACGGTTTCATCGTTCAAACCAAGGTTAAGGATAGTTTCCATCATACCAGGCATAGAAAGTCTAGCACCAGAACGAACAGAAACCAAAAGTGGATTAGTCGCGTCGCCGAATTTTTTACCTGTTTGGTTTTCAACATCTTTCAATGCTGCTTTAACTTCGTCCATCAAGCCTGCAGGCATTTTGTTTCCGTTGTTAATATAGTTCATACAGGTTTCGGTAGTGATAGTCAATCCCGGTGGAACCGGCAAGCCTAAATTAGTCATTTCGGCTAAGTTAGCACCTTTTCCTCCAAGAAGGTTTCTCATAGATGCATCACCCTCGCGGAAAAGCCAAACTCTTTTTTCTGTCATAAATAGTTTCTCCTTAATTTAAAAATATCATTTTAATTGTCTTTTGAATGATACCATAAAAATAAGGATTATTAAATTTTTAGTAAAGTTTTTATAAGTCCTGCAAAATATCCAGAATTTTGGTGTTTTCGTTTATTGAACTGCGGTTCGTGAGCGCCTGAATTTCTGCCAGCAAATCTGTTTTGCCGAATGTTTTATCGTCAACTTTGGCAAATTTTGCAGGCGCGACCTCTTTTAGAAGCGCTAAGAATTCTTTAGCAGAACAATTTTTAATCGTTTTTACGGCAGTTGTAATATGTTCTGGCTTGTTAATCTGATATGTCTTAAACTTGCTGTTATATCTGATGACGTTTTGGATAATTTCTGTTGTGCTTGTTGCGCTGTCGTCGTCAAGAAGCTTGACATAAGCCGCAGCTTCTTCTTTTGAAACGTGTTCAGATATTTTTTCAATAAGGGTAGACTTTGTAAGTTCTACTTTTTCTTTTGGTGTGGTTGAACGTGTAAATTTTGGCGTTTCAAAATCTACTTTTTGACCGCCTTGTAGTTCAAATTTATAAATTTGACGCTCAACTTTGCCGTTTTTATCTAATTCGATTACGTGGCTGAGAGATTTGTTTGCAGGCGTTGTAAAGCGGTGTTCTACGCTTGATAGAACCTCATCTTTGAACCTGTAAACTGTATCCTTGCCATCAGAAAGCTGTTTTCTAATTGAAGTCATTATGCCGTCTTTATCAAAGCGGAATGACCATCTTGAATCGTCAGCGGCATTTGAAAGCTTTATATTCGTTTTAGGTTTTGGAAGTGAAATGTCAATTTTGTTAAATGATAATTTAGCTCTTTCGAGTTCTTGAACAAAATCGTTGAGTTTAATTTTTGGATTTTTAATCTTGCCTCGCACGAAAGCCGGAGTTATAAATGCTAACGCCGGAACGGTATTTTCTTTAAGACTTGACGTGGCTTCGCCGGCTTTTGTTTGAACTTCCTTTGTAGCCTCGCCGAAAAGTTTCTTAGCCCATTTTTCAGCGCTTTCGCCTAGTTTACCGTGTTTTGCCGCATAAAGTCCACCGAGTACAATTGCGGCGCTTGCGGTTAAACCCACCATCCATTTAGCCGCGTTAGATTTTTCTTCATCTACTACTGGCTGCTGTTGTTTTGGAGAAACAGCAGGTTTAGTGACGCCATTCTTATCGCTATAGGAGCGTATATCTATTTGTTTTGAAATTTCCACACTCATAAAAAATGTACCTACACTATTACCTGCATATAAGTTAAAAGTATAGGTACATTCAATTATTGCCTTATTGTAAAGTTATATTAATAAGAGAACCCGTCAGCTTTCATACGGTCGATAACTTCCTGTAATTCCTCGTCAGAACATACGAATGAAAGTCTGAAATAACCCTCACCGTGTGCGCCGAATGCGTTTCCCGGAACAACTACAATGCCTGATTTTTCTAGTAAATCCTGGCAGAACGCAAACGCGTTATCATATTTGCGAGGAATCGGAAGCCAGAGGTAGAATGTTGTGTGCGGAACATTTTTATCATCAATCGGCCAGCCGAGTTCTTTAAGGCCTTTTACCATAATCGCCTGTTTTTTCTCGTAATTTTTGTTACCCTCGACGATGTAAGCGTCACCCTCAGGTGAATTCATCAAGTCTGCACAGGCAAATTGAAGCGCTTTGAAAATACCGTTATCTATTGTTGATTTGCCTTTACCGAAACGCTGAACGATTGAAGCGTTTCCGCAAACCCAGCCTAATCTCCAGCCGGTTGTCGCATAAGGTTTTGAAAATGAGAAAAATTCTACTGCGATATCTTTTGCCCCATCAAGTTCAAAGACGCTGAACGGTTTTTCTTCTTCGCGGAAGTATAATTCTGAATACGCCGCGTCGGAAACGAGTAAAATATTTTCGCGTTTGCAGAAATCAACTACAGTTTGAACGTATTCTCTTGTAGCGCTTACGCCAAGCGGGTTGTTCGGATAGTTAATTAAAACCATTTTAATCTTGTTTTTGTCGTAACCGTCTTTTTCAAGGTTTGCCAGAACTTCGTCCATATTAGGCATATAGTTGTTTTCAGGTGTCAAAGGTATCGGATAACCTTTTGCGCCTGAACATTTGATAAATTGCCAGTATGAAGCGTAGCAAGGATCAGGACAAAGTATGATGTCTTTTTCAAACTCGTCTTCTTTTGGAGTTGTTGCAAATCTGATTAGGTTTGCGATTCCCTCTTTTGAACCAATGAGTGAGAAAATTTCTTTTTCAGCGTCCATTTCAACGCCGAAACGTCTTTTCATCCAAACCGAAATCGCGTCGCGGAAAGGTTTTTCGCCTTTCGGAATTGAGTAGGTATGAATCCCCGGTTTTGCGAGATATTCGGTTAATTTGTCGATTACATACGCCGGCGGATTTGCAGTTGGTGCGCCCATTGAAAGCGAAATCGGTTTTCTTCCGCGTGCTGTAAGTTCAGGTGCCAAACGGTTTGTAATCTCTTTCAACTTAAACATAATATAAGTATCAAGCGACATAATTTCATTATTAAAAACTTTTTCTTCTAAATTCATGCTTTCTATTCCTTTATTGTTCAATTATTTTCATCGGGCCGTCGATAGAGGCTGTGACGAATTGTTTTGTATATTCGTTATCCATACGGCAGAGATCATCAGGGGTTCCGCTGAAAACTATCTTGCCATCATACAACATTATAACCTTATCTGCTGTTCTTTGTATAGTTGACATCTGGTGGGTTACAACGATTGATGTCGCACCGGTTTCGTTACGCAGGCGCAAAATATAATCCTCAATCAGTGTTGACGCAATAGGGTCTAAGCCCGCTGTAGGTTCATCGTAGAGAATTACTTTCGGCTCTGTAACGATTGCGCGTGCAAAGCTTACACGCTTTTGCATACCGCCTGAAAGCTCTGATGGGAAAAGGTTTTCTATACCTTTTAAACCCACGAGTCCTAATTTTTCGTTTACAATCTCACGAATTTCTTTTTCCGTGTATTTCTTGCGCAAATCTTTGCGTTCGTGAAGCGCAAACGCAATGTTATCATAAACCGTTAGAGAATCAAAAAGCGCTGAATACTGGAATACAAACGCAATATCACCGCCGGACGCGATGATTTCGCCGCTGTCTTTTTCAACAAGATTGGAAATAAGTTTCAAAATTGTACTTTTCCCTGAGCCGCTGAACCCGACAATCGCAAGGATTTCACCGTCATTAACCTTGAACGATACATCGTCAATGACTTTATTCTCTCCAAACGCTTTTACTAAATTTTTAACTTCTATACTCATTGTTTTTATCCTATCGCCTCAAAGCAATGTTGTCAAATCATAACCTATGTTCCGATATGGAACCGGCTCAGCCGGTTAAAAAAAGAAAGCAATCGCGAATAACATATCAATTATTACAATTGCGACGAACGACCAAACAACCGCGCGGGTTGTCGCGATACCGACACCTTTTGCCCCGCCGCTTGCGTAATAGCCGAATGTGCAGCTTATAAGCGCGATTACACCGCCAAAACATATAGCTTTTGCAAGACAGACAAACAGGTCTTTTGCAAAAATTCCTATCCAGATTGAATCAAAATAAACCCTGTAACTCAACCCTGCGGCAAGGTCTGATGTGAGTGCGCCTGCTAAAATCCCAAATAGCGACGAAATTATTACAACAAGCGGCATCATAAGCATTCCGGCAACCACACGCGGTGCAAAAAGATAACCAAACGGGTTAACTTTTAACGTCTGCAAAGCGTCAATCTGGTCTGTAACCCTCATTGTTGCAAGTTCAGAGGCCAAAGATGAGCCAATCATGGAAATTATCGCAAAACCTGACATAATAACGCCGAGTTCACGCACGATTAAAACCGCGACAAGCGCGCCGACAAAGTTCCCTCCGCCCTGCTTAACCATTTCCTGCGCAATCTGCGAAACAATAATGACTGACGTCATTCCCACAACTGAAAGCGTTATCGGAAGCGAACTGATTCCAAATCTTTCGCACTGGCTAATGAGTTCTTTTCTGTCGAGTTCGCCCTTGAAAAGCGCCTTGAAAAATTCTCCGGTACAGGTTGTAATATGGCCCATTACCTCCATAAAATCAACTAAGTTAACAAGAATACTCTTGAATAACTTATATGTAACCGTCTGTTTTAAAATATTCCTAACCAATGCCATGGTTTGATTTTAGCGCAAAATTTTTGTGATTGCAATATATTGTGCGAAGCCCCTCGAGAGTTAAATCAGGCATGATATAGTCGAAGCTTCCTTTCATATAGCCCTCGATAAAGCTTGCGAACCCGCCTGTCGCCACGACAATATACTCTTCCGGCGCTAGTTCAGCCTTAAACTTTTTAATCATTCCGTCAATCATACACGCGTTACCGAGAACGATTCCTGATAAAATCGCATCAACTGTATTTGTTGCAACAGCACGCTTAGGCGGATAAAGTTCAATCTGCGGCAACTTACTTGTCTTTGCGCTGAGTGCGTTTAATTGCAGGTGAAGTCCTGTCGTAATCAAACCGCCGATAAATTCACGTTTTTTAGTGACGACTTCAAATGTTGTAGCCGTTCCAAAATCAACAACTATTGTGTTCTGACCGAATTTCTCCAACGCACCAATAGCGTTTGCAAGCCTATCCGCTCCGACTTCAAGCGGATTGTCGAGTTTGATATCCAGATTCAGCGGAGTTTCAGGCGTCAAAACAAGCGTATCAATGTCGAATTTCTTATCGAGCGCACGCTTATACTCATAATCCAATCCTGTCACTACAGACGCCACAATCGCACCGTCAATCTGACAATCGCCGATGTTCTCTTCAATTGGGCTTAAATCACAAATATTTGACGGCGCTCTGAACCGTTTAACAAGTTCGTCGCCGTCAAATACTCCAAATGTTATATTACTGTTTCCGATATCAATTACTAAAATCATAGCAACGATATCTTAGCACAAAATTCTATTTTGTTAAATACCCGCGCAGTTGTTACCTGATGTACCAAAAGTTGATTTAACTGTATCAAGGAAATTTGCTCCGTTCGGTGCAAATGATGCTGTCATACCTCCAGCTTGTTCTTCAACCGGTTTTCTTTTTACTTCTGCGGCTTTTGTCCATAAAGATTCAGCTTTTCCTGCTCCGCCTAATGCTCCGACTTCTGCCATAATTATCCTCCAAATAAATAATTTTTCTATACTCTATATATACTTATAAAGTTATTTATTTCTAAGGAATTGCTTTTTTCAAAAGACAAATTAACATTTCGTTACAATGGCTAAAGTTTTCAAAGAGAAATACCGAGATATTTATTACTAAGGAGTATTTTTTTGATGAAGAAAATCACAGCAACTGGAAACGAACGCGTTAGCGTTAAATATATATTAAGAGGAGCAAAACGCCGTCGAGGTAAGGCGTTAGAAGCCGTGCGAATGATTAACTCGCAGGCAGGTATTCAGACTAGCTTATACGCTATTAAATGAGAAGAGATTTGAAAGAGGTTCGCACCAGCGAGCCTCTTGTGTTATATCCAAGGTTTTACTAAAAACTTAATCGCGTCGCCTTTTATGTGTTCTTTAAGCGCAAATTCCACTTCATCAAGTCCGATTGTCGCGGTGATTAATTGTTCCACGTCAATTTGGCCTGAGGCGATTAGTGATAATGATTGACGGAAGTATTTAGGTGTATAGTGGAATACACTCAATATTTTAACGTCGCCGTAGTGCATTTTTGCGGTATCAAACGAAACTTTTTCGCCGCCCTTACAGCCGCCGAAGAAATGAACTGTTCCACCTTTTCTTACACACTCAAACGCTGTTTCCCACATCTGCGGAAGTCCTATACATTCAATCATTACATCTAAGCCCTGTGGCACGTTTGCCGCATCTTTGAACGCCTGACAAATGTCGTCGCAGTTTTTTAAATCAATAACCCCATCGACTTGCGCAAAATCTAATGCTTTTTGAAGCTTCAGCGGGTTTCTGGCCGCAGCATAAACTTTTGCACCTTTAAGTTTTGCAAGTCGCGCAAACATCAAGCCGATTGGCCCTAAACCCAGAATCCCAACTGTGTCGTCAGCCTTAATTTCAGTTCTTTCTACTCCATGAACGACATTCGCTAAAGGTTCAGAGAAAACAGCTTTGTCAAAATCAAGACCGTCCGGTAAAAGCAGTGTATTTTTATCAACTATTCGTTTCGGAACAATAATATACTGCGCGTAGGCGCCGTTTAAGAGGTCTAAGTTTTCGCAGAGGTTAAATTGTTCTTTCTGGCAGAAAAAACATTCACCGCAAGGCGCAGAGTTGGCGGAAACGACACGGTCGCCGGCTTTGAATTTTGTAACTCCCTCGCCGACTGCCTCAACAATTCCAGAAAACTCATGACCGAAGCCTGATGGAATCTTTTTAATCAACACTGGATGGCCGCGGCGGTATGTTTTCACGTCAGTTCCGCACGTGAGCGCTGACATAACCTTAACTAAAATTTCACCCGCCTTAGGCGTTGGTGTTTCAACCTCTTCATACCTGATGTTTTCAGGCCCGTAATACATAACTGCTTTCATATCACAATGATAGCACGAAAACTTTTTAGAAATTTAATTATAAACCTTATTTGTAAACAAATATTTCTCTATGCAATATTGTCACCGGTGATTCATATAAAAAGGATTAATTATTTGCGTAAAGGTTTTTAAATATACTCATAAAGGAGAATATTATGGATACAAAGACATTGAATGTTTTACTGGTCGAGGATCAGAAACTTATGCGAATAGGCTTAAAATCTTTACTTGAGGAACAAAAAAGTATAGAAACAATTTATGAGGCTTCTAGTGCCAAAGAAGCGATTGAAAAATACAAACAGCTTAAACCAGATGTAATTTTGATGGATATCGGACTTCCGGATTGCAACGGAATCGAAACCGCTAAAAAACTTATTGAATATAATCAGGATTGTAAGATTATTATGTTAACGTCGCATTTATCAGAGGACGAAGTTTTTTCCTCGCTTCATGCAGGTGCAAGAGCGTATGTGATGAAAGATGTTAATACTGACGTTCTTGGAATGATAATAAAAACCGTTGACGATGGTGCCATGTGGCTTGATCCGAAAATTGTGCCTATTTTGCGTGAGAAAAACAGCGGCGTAATTCCGGCGCGAAAAATGTCACGTGCGACTTTCCGCGCTCAGCACGCAAACCTTACACAGCGCGAATATGAGGTTCTAAAACTCGTTGTTGATGGCAAATCTAATCAGCAAATCGCTGTTGCCCTAACGATTTCAGAACACACTGCAAAGGCTCATGTTTGTAATATAATACAAAAACTGGTCGTAGATGATAGAACACAAGCCGCAGTTAAAGCCTTAAAAGAGGGCTTGGTCTAAATATTTCTTAACAAAAAGCGATATTTAGGCAATTCTACACCTTGATATACGTTAAGGGTGTGGGTGTGTAGATATGGCTATAAGCGCAATTAAAAATACCGCAAATACAGTACAACAGGCATTTTATAATACAATGCCTAACTTTGTTGCGGGTGAAAAAGCCGATAAGTTCTACAAAGCCGCAGGAAGAGAGATTTCATCCGCCGAAAACCGTTTGATTTTAGGCGCTACAGCCCTTATGTCACAGCCATTTATCGATTTTCATAACAGAAAAATCGACGAAGACACACGTCGAGTTGCGGTTTGCCGTACTATCGCAAAAATCATTGCAGGAACTCTAACAGGTTATGCCGTCAGAAAGATTTCTATAAAAGGAATGCAGGCATGTTCGCAAATACCAGAAAAAGGAATGCCAAAATGGAAATCCTTATTTACGCCAAAAGACGTTACAAAGGCGAATACCGACGAATTTAAGCAGTATCAGAACGCTATTGGAACTTTTATTTCACTTGGTGTAATGCTGTTTACAAACTTCCTAATTGATGCGCCTTTGACCAAGTTTCTGACCAACAAACTAAATGATAAGTCAGGAGGTGCTAAATGAGTTTAGAAAAAGCATTCTCCTCACTAAAAACATATTTGTATAAAAACTATGGTGAAAACCCTGGTAAAATGCTTGTGCATACCGGTACTGCGGGCTGGATTTTATCTTCTGCAGCGCAGGTTATGGCGATTATTACCAACGACAAAATCGCTCCAGAACAAAAGACTTTCCTTATTCCGCAAGAAATCGGCGACGGTGCTATAAATATTCTATCGTTTTATATTCTGACGTCTTCTGTAAAAAATCTTTGCTCCAAAGCGGTTCTTAACGGTAAAATCGCTAACAAAGCAATTAAAGGTTATCTTGAAAAAAATAAACTAACTGATAAAATCGGCAAAGTCGATTTCAACATCAAAAAAACGCAGAATTATGGCGAAATCAAAGAAGATTTCACCTCGTTTAAAAACGGTGTGGATGTTCTTGCAAGTACAGCCGGTTCAATTCTTTCCTGCAATATTGTAACCCCGATTTTGCGTAACGAATACGCTGCAGACCGTCAGAAAAAGGCTAACGATTATCTGGCTAAGAGAAATCAGACACCTTATCAGCGCGTTACTATGAATGAGTTCAGAAGCGGTTCAATGCGTGTTTAAAAAGCCAATCGACAACACCGCCGAAAGAAACAGAAGTATCGTCGCTATGTGCATAAAAAAGTCTGCCTGAGATACATTTTGTTCGCCAAGTTTTTTCAATATAATTTTAGAAAAATCGTGTTTGCAGTTTTCTTTAGTTCGTGCGAAAGAAGAGTGTAAGAGGCGTTTAAACTGGTACATATCCTCTAAATCTTTTCTCGCAAGCGGGTTGGAAATCGTCATCTTTTTGATACGAATGTTTTCGTTATCTTCGAGTTCGCTGTCCAAATATGCGGAAAGCTTACGTTTGAAGTCTGCGTATTCTTTTGTCGCAAATCTTTCGTCATCGGCTTCTTCCTGTGTTTCTGCTTCTATAAACGCAAAATTACTGCATTCATCAAATGCTTTTAGGTACAATTCTTTGCAGTGCTTACAATTGGCAAGATGCTCTTCAATAATTTCTGTCAATGCAGGATTAACCCGCCCCTTTAAATAAAAAGGAAGAATTGCTTCTACTTGTTTACATGTAATTTTTTTCTGCATAAACGCCTCCTATAGGTATGCTTTCAGGTTTTCCTGCAATTTATTTCTGGCACGTGAAATTCGCGATTTAACAGTTCCGATATTGCTATTTGTGGCAAGTGCGATTTCTTCGTACGAAAGGCCCTCCAATTCTCTTAGAATTATCACAATTCTAAAGGATTCCGGCAGGTTTAAAATTTCGTATTTTATAATTTTATCCAATTCTGATGAAAGACAGATTTCAGGCGGTTTACATTTTTTATCAACAAAAAAGTTCTTTATCGCTGCAAAAACACTGCTGTTTTCGTCGTCCTCAAGCGATATTACCTCGTAGTCCTTTTTGTTTTTGCGCAAATCATCATAAAAAACGTTCGTCGCAATCTGATTTGCCCAACTTTTGAAGTTTTTGGGATTTGCTAATGATTTTATATTCTTTGCTATTTTAAAAAGTGTTTCCTGCGTTAGGTCATAAACGTTATCTTTATTACCTGAAAGGTACATCAATGTTGTATAAATATTTTTCTGTTCGCGCCTGATTAACTCCTCCAACGCCTTAAAATCATCTTGCTGAGAATGGGTTATAAGCTCCTCTCGGGGCATTTTTTTGTAAGATAATTTTTGCATGACAAATACTCCTTAATCGAATAATAACCTATGGCAGTTATTATTTAATTAAGCGATTTGTCTAACCTTGCAGGGTTATTTTACGTTTGCAGATAAACAGTTTTTCTCGTAAGCAAGACGGCCGTTAATTGTGTTTAAACGCGTCATAATTTCTTTGAATTCTGGAATTGAAAGGCTCTGTTTACCATCTGAAAGCGCGGTTTCAGGATTGTGGTGAACTTCAATCATCAAACCGTCAGCACCAACAACTAAACCCGCTTTTGAAATCGGTTCGATCAGGTATCTTTGACCTGTTGCGTGGCTCGGGTCTAAGATAATAGGCAGGTGTGATAATTTTTTGATAACCGGAATCGCCGCAATATCAACAACGTTACGGGTGTATTTATTATCAAAACTTCTGATTCCGCGCTCACAAAGGATTACGTTAGGGTTGCCGTTGTACATAATATACTCTGCCGCAAGAAGAAATTCTGTAATAGTGCTGCATAAACCTCTTTTTAAAATAACAGGCACACCTGATTTACCAACTGCCGTTAGAAGTTTGAAGTTCTGCATGTTTCTAGCGCCGATTTGAAGCACGTCAACATATTCCGTAATCATCGGAATATCATCAGCATCCATAACTTCTGTAACTGTCAAGAGTCCGGTAGCTTCACTTGCCTGTTTAAGGTATTTTAACGCTTTTTCTTCGTAACCTTGGAAATCGTAAGGTGAAGTTCTAGGTTTGAACGCACCACCGCGTAAGAATTCGCACTGCATTTCTTTAGCCGCAACTGCAACTTCAAGCAAGCCGTCGTAATCTTCAACAGAACAAGGACCAACAAAAGCAGCCTTGTCGATTCCGCCGATTTTAGTACCGTTTTTGAATGTGATAACAGTATCTTCAGGGTTTCTGTCACGACACGCCAATCTGAACGGTTCGCGGATAACTTTAATCTCCTTTACGCCCGGAAGCGCTGAAATTCTATCCTGTGAAACTCCTGTTTTATCTCCAAAAGCCTCGATTACTGTAATAATATCACCGCGGTTAACCTGAATTCTAAAACCATATTCAACTAATCTTTCGCAAACTTTATTGATATTTTCTTCCGTAGCTTTCTTTTCCATTACAATAATCATTATTCGGGGTTCTCCTGTTATTTCTATAGCAGTAACATTATATAGATAAAATCAAAATAATCAATAGGTTATGTACATTCGTTGATTGTAAAACCTCACTGTGCTGCGAAAAATTTATCAGGAGGTTTTTATGACAGAAAAATTACAATTATACAAATGCGAAGTTTGCGGAAATATTGTTGAAGTTATTATTACAGGTGCAGGCGAACTCGTTTGCTGCGGCCAGCCAATGAACTTACTAACAGCGCACACAGAAGAAGAGGTGAAAGGTGAGGCGCATCTTCCGTTTATGTATTATGACGAAAATGGCAAAGAAGTTATCCAAATCGGAGAAAAAGTTCATCCAATGATTCCAGAACACCATATTGAATTTATCCAAACGATTTCTGAGGATGGAAAAACTTCCGTATTACATTACCTTGAAGCAGGCGAAGAACCAAAAGTCTATGTAAAAGAGGGCTTAGGCAACTACATAGCGCGCGAACACTGTAACTTACACGGCTTATGGTCTAAAGTTATTACGCATAATCAGGAATAATAATTTTCTAAATGCTTTAAGTTGTAAGCATTCAAATATTGAATACTGCGACATAATATAATCAAGAAAATATTTTACATCACCGGTAAATTCGTTTTTTAATTCAGGATTAAAAGCATTACGATAATATGTAACTGCTCCAGCTAAAAAATGATTTGTTAATAAAAGCTTCATTTTCTTAGCCGTAAATTTGAATTCTTCGGTGCTACATAAATATTTGTATGCGGCTATATCATTTTTTATTGCTAAAGGGTTTTGGTTTGTTACAGAACCCTCACGCGAAATTGTATAATAATATAATATTTCATCCATATAGGAAAATGATGGCTTTTTTAAGTAGGCTAATGTGCAGAAAATTTTATCTTCTGCACATTTTATACCTATTGGAAATAATATATTATTTTTTATTAAAAATTCATGTCTAAATGCTCTGTCCCAAACATTAATTTGAAGCGCAACCTGACATCTTATGTTATCTCTATATCTTTTTTTCAGGATGCGTTGAATATTTTTTATTTCTTTAGAAACAATTTCTCCGTCTTTTACTCTTGCGTGCGCCCACATGACTATATCGGAGTTTTCAGCTTCTATCTTTGCGGCGACTTTTTCACAGAGTGTAACATCATAGGCATCATCAGGGTCAAGAAACATTATATAATCTCCTGTCGCTGCCCTAATCCCTGCGTTTCTGGCTGAAGATACACCACCGTTAGGCTGGTCAATAATCTTAATCCGTGCGTCTTTTGCTTGATATTCTTTTAAAATATCAAGTGAATTATCTGCCGAACCATCGTTTACACAAATAATTTCTAAATTTTTATAAGTCTGGTTTATAACACTATCTAAACTCGTGTGCAAGTATTCTTGCATGTTATAAATTGGTATTATTATCGAAAATTTTAACATATCGGTTAAAATATATCACAAAATTAACAATTTGCCTAACTATAAATTTTAGGTTATATTGAATGTATAAAGGGAGAAGTGTATGAAAAAGACAGCAGCTTTATTACTTGGTTTATTTGTATTTTCGATGAACTCTGCTTTTGCTGACAGGGTTTGGATAAACGATTTAAGAACGCGTTTTTTAAATAATTCGGCAATAATTATGGAGATTAACCCGAGAACTTTTAACGCTCATGATACTGATGGCGACGGGTTAATAAAAAAAGCAGACGGCGATGAGTCCGGAAACTTCTTGAACGGTATTGCAAGACTTGATTCTATTGGCACAATGGGAGTTAATACAGTACTTTTAATGCCGGTTAATCAGATTGGAAAAATCAAAGCCTTAGGAACCGCGGGTTCTTTGTATGCAATTTCTGATTTTTCAAAAATTAACCCGCAACTTGTTAGCGGAGAAACAGTTTTAAGCGATATTGATCAGGCAAAAAAATTCGTTAAAGAAGCCCACAACAGAAATTTAAGAGTAATGGTAGATTTGCCGGCTTGCGGCGCTTATGATCTTTATATGAAGCGTCCTGAACTTTTTGCCAAAGATAAAAACGGACAGGCGATTGTTCCTGATATCTGGACTGATGTAAGACTTTTCAACGCAGGCACAGAAGAAAATTATAATAAAGACGTTTTTGCACTTTATAAAGATTTTGTTGACCTTATGTTAGAACTTGAAGTTGACGGTATAAGAGCAAATGTTCCGTCAATCAAACCAGCAAGCTTCTGGAGAGATTTGATCAGCTATTCAAGAAAGTTTGATCAACAGATGCTATGGCTTGCGCAGGCTAATGATAACGGCGTTAACGTTTTAAACACAACCATCAACACTCCTACTGAAAAACTTTTAGAAGCCGGATTTGATGGATATTATGGAAATATTAACGAATTAAAAGATGCTAAAAATGCAAAAGATTTTTCATCACAACTTTCAGCATTATTCTCTAATCAACGCAAAAGAACTGATAAAAAGGCTGTTCTTGGAGCGTTTTCAACCCACGATGATTTAAGCCCTATGCTTTCAAAAGGTATGCCTTATACCGTAATGCAATACTGGCTTAACGCAACGTTACCGGTAAACTCTTTTGTTCTTGATGGCAACCAGAGCGGTGATAATTTTGTTTACGGTTGGGGAAATAAAAAAGCAACTGAATCTGATACGGATGATATGCAGTATTTTGTAAACAGAGGCAAAATTGATATATTCAACTATTCAAGAAGACCGGGAGCCGGAAATCCTATTTTGTTTGGTGAATTCGTAATGTCAAACCAGTTCAAAAAATACTTTATGGCTCATTTGAACGCTGGTACTTATCATATTCTAAAAACAACTCACCCTGACATTTTTGCGTATGCAATATCATACAATCGCACAACAATCGTTGTAATGGGTAATATTAACTTTACCTCTTACGCAAGAGGTGATGTAAAACTTTCTAAATTTGATGCGGAAAAAGTTACTGTTCCTGTAAAAATTACAGAACCGCCGCTTCTTGAAAACGGAAAGATTACAATCAACCTTAATCCTGGTGAACTGCAAATTTTAGTAGTTAGCGACTATGAATTATAGAGAGGAGATATAATGAAAAAATTCTTATTAGGTGCAATCCTGACATTATCAATGATGTTTAATGCCGCTTTTGCTTACCCTGACGTTGAAAACAACTATTGGGCTGCAAAAGAAATCAATGAACTTTCAGAGCAGGGTGTTCTTGTTGGCTATCCGGATGGAACTTTCCAACCTGATGAACTCGTTACAAGAGCAGAATTCGCTGCAATGGCTATCAGAGCATTGGGCCAAGAACATACACAGGTCGCTCAGCCTGTAAACTTTACTGATATTGATTCAGATTTCTGGGCTTATGATTTTATTCAAAAAGCGCTTTTCTTTGACTTGATTTCAGCAAAAGACAACGCGTTCAGACCTGATGATCCTGTTTCACGTGCAGAAGCGATTATGGTTGCTACAAATGCACTTTCAGACAGAGATATCAGCTACGCAAAAGCAAGAGAAATTCTTGCAAAAAAATATGTTGATTTGAATACATTGAGCGAAGAAGCTGTTATCCACTATGGTAAAGCAGAAATTTTTGAACTTATCGTCGTTCAGCCAACAATGCAAGAAGCTAGAATTGAAGCGAACAGAGCTGCAACCCGTGCAGAATGTGCTGTAATTCTTTATAATATGAAAGAACAGGCAAAAGCTAACCCTAACGCTAAACTTGCATACGCAATGAAAAAGAAAACCGGCGAAGGCTATGCAATTCCGAACGTAAAAGTTGACGGCGTAATCGCAACAATTCCTGCCGGAACTTATTTACCTGTAAACGTAACAGGCTATATGAGTTCACAAACATCAGAAATTGGCGACCTTTACACTGCAAAAATTGCACAAAACTGTGTAACAGAAGAAAATTACATCCTTATTCAAGAGGGAGCTTATGTTAAAGGCCAACTTCTGGATGTTGTAAAAGGAAGATGGTTTGTTAAAAACGGCGTTCTCTACCTTGATAACGCATTGATTACAACCGTTAACGACCAAACAGTTAAACTTAAAGGTTACTCTAACGTAACAAAAGATAGAAACTGGTTCATGAAGTTTGTCAGAGCCGTATTCAAAGGCGAAAAACTTGCAGTTCCGGCTGACAGCACAGTATTTATTAAAACTTTCAGCCCGATTAAAGTTGACTTGACTAACGGTTGGATTTTAGAATAGCACATAGAAAATAAAGGATAGGGCGATAAGATAATTATCGTCCTATTTTTTTGTGTTATAATCGTTTTATGAAAACTTATCAGGATATTATATCTATTGTGAGAGGGGATATAGAGCGTTTAGAGGCTGAAATCATTGCAGATTTAAGCTTTCCAAATGGTGCATTGAATGAGCTTTTGCTAGCACCTGCAAAACGTATCAGACCTGCACTGGCGTTTCTTTTTGCACGCGCAAACGGACTTGATGTGACAGATGAACTTCTTGCACACCAGACGGCTGTCGAACTCGCGCATTCAGCGTCTTTAATTCACGATGATATAATAGATTTGAGCGAAAAACGCCGCGGGCTTACAACTCTTAATGCACAGTTTGGCGATAAAATCGGAGTTTTAACTGGCGATTATATTCTGAGTGTCGCACTCAAAAAAATTGTTAACAAGCCGCAGCTTCTTACCGAATTTTTAGAAACTTTTTCAGAGATGGCACAGGGCGAGATTAATCAGTATTTTACACGGTTTGAAATCCCGACACAGGAAGAATATTTGCACAAAACCGTTCAAAAGACGGCTGGCCTTTTTAAACTTGCGCTAGGCAACGATTTCGGATTGAATTTTGGCATTGCGTTTCAGATTAAAAACGATTTGAAAGACATTGAAGAAGACATCAAAAACGGCGTTTTTACCGCACCGGTTATCTTTTCCGGCGGAGTTGAAATCACACCTCAAGCGATACAAAAAACAAAAGATTTAATAAACGAATACCTTGACAGAGCGGCAAAAGACATCGAAAACTTGCCGCAAAACGAGTATTCACAGGCGATAAAAGAAATATTGGAGCTGTATAGATATGATTAATAAGATTAAAGAATATTTTAAATCTCAGGACTTTAAAGACGGGCTAAAAGAAACTATCGACACCGTTGTTTTTGTCGTAATCGCCGTTATCTTAGTACGATTTTTTGTCGCAGAAGTCCGTTGGATTCCGTCCGGTTCTATGCGTCCAACGCTAATCGAGGGCGACAGAATTATTGTTGAAAGATATTCCAGATTCTTTAAAACGCCGGAGCGCGGCGATATTATGGTTTTCTATCCACCGTTTGTTGAACTTAAAAACACTCCAGTGTTACTTTTCAAGCGTCTAACGGGCTTTTTCTGTAACGATATTGCCTTTATTAAGCGTGTAATCGGACTCCCCGGGGAAAAGTTTGAGATTAAACGCGACAAAAAAGGCGCTTATACGGTTTATATTAACGATAAACCGCTTGAAGAGCCTTATATTAAAAGTAAGTTTGAATTCACACCTTGCGAAGATCCACAGGTTAATTGCGGGCCGTTTATTATTCCGGAACACGAATATATGATGCTCGGTGACAACCGCAACAACTCAAGAGACAGCCGTTTCTGGGGAACACTGCCGGAAGATAAATTTATCGGCCGCGCAACATTCCGCTTCTGGCCTTTAACGCGCATTAAGCTATTAACAAATCGAGCTAAAGCTGATGGAAATACTTCATATAGTCAGCCGCAATAGTCGAACTCGTTGCGTTTGCAAAAGTTGCCTTGAGGTTTTGGTCGCTATCCGAATCCGTTAACTTCGTTACGTTTTCTGTAGCACCGACTTTCTCATCCTTTATCTTTTCCTCTTCTTTCTCGGCGACTTTCTGGTATTCTTCAAAAGCATCCATTACTTTTGTCTGCATTTCGTTTTTAAGCGCAACATCACCCTCGTAGCTTCCGGTTGATTTTATACCCTGTTCTTCGAGTTCTTCTAAAATATTGTTCCAATCATTATAATTCGGAATACTTGCACCGTTTGCGGCCGCTGCTGATTGCGCGTCACGCAGTTCATCAATACTCCGGATTCTCATATTATCTGCCATAATAAAGCCCTCTAACTCTTTTAATTATATAAAGTTTTGACAAAGGTTATATATTCAATAATTACAAATTATGTAACAATTCTTAACAAAAAAGCAATTTTTAAAACTCAAAATTCTTTATAAGAGTACAGAGGAAAATTATTCACGAAAGGGAAATTAAGATGGGCGGAAACGTTAAGATTAACGATGCTTTGTTGCGCGCTCGTGCAGCTGAAATCAGAGCCGCAAAAGAATCATTAGGGGAAGATTACACATCAAATCCAATTACAGATGCTAAAACAGGGGCCATTTTTACTTACAAGAAAGACGAGAATGGGCAACTAACTTGTTCATACAAATATCATAACGAAAAGAAAAGTGATATTATTCTCTTCCAAAGAACAACAGTTCCGACATCAAGAGGAAGTCTTGGTTACTTGAACGACGCTCAGTTTGAAGAGTTCAAAGAAAATCATCCGGGCCACTTCTATACAACAGAATACGCTGCAGGTGATGAATCAAGAAAAACTAAAGAATTTGCAGAACAAAATTTGAACCACTACGATAAAAAGACCAGAAAATCAGCTGAACAAGTTTATAGAGATACAGTTGCAACCGAATTTATGGCATCAGGAACTTACGATAAAAAATCAGCTAAAAAGCTTGCTAAATTTGCTATGAACGATGCTAAAGCAGGTTTAAGAGCGGATTATCGTGAGTCATATATGGACAAAGACGCATACAAAGCGGCTAAAAAAGAATTAGACCGCGCACAAAAAGCTGCTAAAAAGCGTATTGATTTATACAAAAAGACAGGCAGACAGGTTCCGCCGGAAGACGAAGAAATCCTAAAACGTTCAGTTGAATATATCAAGGACAAAGATGTAAGAAAATATGTTGAAGCACATCCAGACAGATTCTATGAAAATGGAAAATTCAGCAGTGAAAAATATCGTGCTTGGGCTGAATCACAGCTTCAAGGAGACAACACTCTTACAACATCTGAACGTAAGCCTGCTTCAATCGCAACTACATTAAGCGAAAAAGATACAGCAAAAGCTGTTAAATACGCAGGTTTCGATGCACAAAAAGACCACGTAATGGCGATTAATACAGCAAAATCACTTGTTGGACTTATTGCCGGCCCGTTGATTGCTTACTGCACTAACAGCAATATTCATTCAGTACAAGAACTTGCGGAAAGACTTGAAATTGTCGCAGATTCAACCGATCCTTCTAAATTCCAAATATTCTTGGATGGTGTTATGATTCAAGAACAAAGACAAGAAGTTCTTGCAAGATTCAGAGATGTTGCGGTACGTAACGCAATCTTAGCTTCAGCTCTCGCAACAGTTTTGAATAACCCTTGGGTAGACCCTGCAGGTGCCAGAGATAGAAAAGCTGAAGGTATCACAGCGGCTACTATCTCAGAACAAAACATCTTCCGTGGCAAAGAAGTCACAGATATCGAAGGTCAAATTACAATTGACGGCTCTGAGGAAGATGAAGAAATTGAAGATAATAGCTGTTATGAAATCGACGGAACTCCTGCGGTTGAAGCTCAAGAAGCAACACCTGATGAAGATGTATTCAATTTAAGAATGAACCAAAAATGTAACGTAATCTTCTGGTATCAAACTGCGGATGCTTATCAATTACCGGAAGGCTTTACAAAACGTGATATCTATAACAGAATTCGTGAATTGAATGGTGACCCTGATCACGACAAATATCCGCCATCTGTTGTTGGTTTGCCAAAAGAAATCACAATCAAAAACAAGGCTGGTAAAGAAGTAACAATCCAAAGATTAGAAAAATTCAATATCAAAGGTCGATGCTACGAACCAACAGGCGAAGGCAAAAAACGTGGAACCGGCTCAACTTATGTCGGCATTAAAGGCAAACCTGGAGTTGCTGGTAAACCTGGAAACTACCATGTTAAAGATTGCGAAACCGGTAAAATTTATGTTGACGGACTTCCAAGTGAGGACGCGGCTATGGACTGGATTGAAGCTCATAAAAAATAATAGGCAATAAAAAACGACCCCAAAAGGGTCGTTTTTAAATCTTTTTTACAATAAGCTTTCTAACAAATTTGCGTCACGATCAGCGTGCGTCATATTCGCTCTCTGCTGTTTTTGGATGTAAACTCTCAAAGCTTCGCGGATTAGTTCACTTCTCGAACGATTTTCGTCATCTGCAACTAAATCAATTTTGTTTAGAAAGTCTTCGGGCATTGAAATCAATATTCGCGCCATAGTAACTCCTTTTCTTTTATACTTCTATAAAAACAAGAGTTATTTAAAAATTGCGTAAATCGTATATATTAAGTATATATTTCTTTACAATTAGTTTTTTTGTTTTTTGCCAGATATACTCCGCCACCTAGAATTCCGATCGCACCAATGACGCCGGCTACTATTTTACCGGTCTTGCCGCCGGATTTGACGGGAGAGGTTTTAGGCGGAAAAAATAACTTTTTCGCGTTGTTATAGAAAAGGTCTTCTATAATTTTTTCAGCGTCTTTGGCCAAATCAGAGTCTTTTTTTATTGCGTTTTTAATTTCGTCGACGAATTTTCCATATTTTTCGCGTGCGGAGTTCTCTTGAAAACGTGCAATCGGCGCGTCTGTTCCAAACATTAATCGGAAAGACTGATCGCCGTGTGTCCAATCCGTTTCGCCAATACCTTTTAATCTTTTTATAGCCTTTACGATATGGTCTTTTGCGCCTGCAGGAGAATCGATATCTACCCACGAAATATCGGCATAAAGGTTGGCATCACCTTTTTTGACTGATTCCACGAGAACATCAATTGCGCGGTCGTGTGATTCGTTCCAACCACCGCCCATGTGCGCCATTACAAATGGCGCGTCTTTATATTTTTTCGCTACTGTATAAATTGCCTCGGGGTCACTAAACTGGTCTAGTTTTGCTCTATCAAGGCTTCCATCTGGAAGTCTGAAAAGGATTCCGCCGTTAGCATTGTCAACAGGAACCTGTGTATGGAACATACAAGGAATTTTGTTTCTGTTTGCATATTCAAAATAAGGTTCATATTTTGGATCGGTTACCGGCAGCCCATTATCGTTCGGATGAAATTTCAGTCCGACAAAATTGTCAGGAAATTCATTCATAAGTTTTTGGATATCTTGAACATTACCATTTTTAGGCGAACAACTTGCCAAAAACGCGTAAGATTTATCGTTGTTAAAGGATTGAAGCGCTTTTTTATTTCCGTCGTACTCATTTACAAGTCCTTTAAATGAATCTGTATCCGATACTATCATCATTTCCACGGTATCGTTATTCGGAAGCGGCTGTTTAACAAATACATCAAGCATATCTTTAGTATAAGTAACTTGTTCGTGCTTACCAACGTGAGCGTGAACATCAATTAATTTGGCTTTAAAACTTAGTTGACATGTATTAAATGTTATCATTTCCCAAAACTCCTTTTCAACTCATCAATTTTAGCCTTGATTGCGCTTTCTCTAAATACATATCTTTCCGGAACGGCTTCTTGCAGAACTTTTTCCGCTTCTGTTACATTTTTTTGATTTGCGAAAAGATTGTATAACTGGGTATAAATATTATATTCAATCTGTAATGGATCAAGTGTTTTAACTTCCGGTTTTACAAGTTCAAGTGCTTTGCGCAAAATCTTTTCCGCCTCAGCATATCTGCCGGCTTTTTCATGTTCCCAAGCTTCTTTCATCATTTTCGGAACAGTGCGGTCAAAAAGATTATTAAACTGAGTTCTAATATTGCGCGTCATAGCGTTAATCGTAGCAAAACAGCTTCCCCACATAGATACAACACTTGGACGTCCGGAGCCTTCACAATCACATTTTCTAAACACAACTTCGCCCTGTTTGTTCACGTCAAAAAATAATTGTTCGCTATTATCAACCCAATTGCCTTTTTCAAGAAGTTTTTCAGATTTTAAACGGCGAGGGGAATAGATTTCCCAGACCGGATAGAGAACATCGGGAAAACTCGGGTGCGGCTCTTCAAACTTAATCATGTTTTTCATCATGTGCGTGAAAGAACCGTTTGCAGAGCAGGTTTGAATATCTTTCCCGACAAATTTTGCTATATTTTCTATACTACCATTCCCCAGAAAGTCTTTATATGGATATTGAACTGTCGTTTTATCAGTAAAACTATAGCCTAAAATCCTACCTTCACTGTTTCTTACGGGACAAAAGTTATATACACCTCTGGCTCTGTCTGTAATACAAGAATCAAATGCAGAAAAAATATAATCTCCGCTTTCGTTATAGTTTTGCATGTTTACAATATGCGCATCAGAAAGAGTTAAGAGATTAAATTTATAAGCATTTTCGTTCTTTAATTCGTCAATAATCTCCCAGACTTTGCCGCCTTTATCCTCACCGGTTGCGATATAGTGATATAGAGAATTGCTTAAACCTGCTTCCCTCGTTTTTGCCTTAATAGCCGCTTCTAGCGGGTGATCTGCCGGAATGTAGACATTCACGCCTTTTTTTACAAGCTGGTTAATTGTTTTGATAATGTTAGGTAAATATTGTAAGCCTTGATGTTCTTGATCTAACAATCTTAGTGTTGAGCTTCCTGATTGCGTCAATTTATCAAGAAATTTCAGAACCTCGCCTTTTCTAGATTTAATATTTCGTGGTGTAAGTTTTTTCGTTTCACCATAGCAATATCTACTTAAACTATTTAACTCAATCGGGGCAGTACATGGTATTGCAAGAAAATGGTCTGCTTGAACTATATCTTCTTCCGCTAGCCTTGTTAAAGCCTGATCTAGCGACTGTAAACTTTTCAGTCCCTCATTATGTTTTAAGGTTTCCACATTGTGCATTGTTAGACGCGTATAGCCTGCGAGATCTTCCCCAATAGCTTTTGCAAAGTGTTTCATCGTATCGGCATGCAAGCCGCCGTCTAAAATATGCATTTTAAAACCATTAAAATTTACTCTTTCCTGTGATTTTTGCACAGCACAAGAAGTGTTTGGCCTTGCGCCAACAGCATAAACTCTCATTACAATCCTAGCCCCTTGATTACTATCAATTTAGTAGTTTATATCCTGAGTAAACTATAAAAAGGATATATTGTCAATTAATTCATTAAGTTTAATAAACAAAAATAGTCCAACCGGCCAATACTTAACCTTTCACAGCTCCCTCATTTTCGCCTGCGATGAAATAGCGCTGGAGCGAGAGGAAAAAGACGATTATCGGTATAATTGAGATTATTGAACCCGCCGCGATGTAGCGCCAGTTTGAACTAAAAATTCCTTGCAGGTTGTTAATTCCGACAGGAAGCGTAAACATTTTTTCATCAGTTAACACAATGCTTGGCCAGAGAAATTCGCCCCACGAACCGATAAACGTAAATATCGCAAGAATTGCAAGCGTTGGTTTGACCATAGGAAGCAAGACTTTAAAAAATATTTGTAAAGAGTTACAACCGTCAACGATGGCGGCTTCCTCCATTTCACGCGGAATAGCCAGAAACGCCTGACGCATAAGGAATATTCCAAACGCACTGACCGCAAATGGAAGAATTAACCCCAGATACCCAGAAACAGCGCCGGCAGTGTCCACAAGATTTAGTTTCAGAATAATCAAATAAATCGGAAGCATTATTGCCTGAAACGGAATCATAATCGTTGCAAGTATTGCAAAAAACGCGATTTTTTTCCCTTTAAACTCCATTCTTGCAAGCGGATACGCCGCCATTGATGAGAAAATGAGGTTTAAAACCACAGTAAAGAACGCCACAATTGCACTGTTCAAAAAATATTTTAAGAAATTAACTTTTCCCCATACGCCGGTATAATTTTCAAACGTAAAATCCTGCGGAATAAAGTTCGGCGGGTAGGCAAAAATGTTTTCTCCCGCGCCCTTGAGTGATGTCGAAATCAGCCAGAGGAATGGAAACAGCGACAAAAGAGATATCGTGATTAATATAATATGCGATAAAACCGGTTTTAGTTTCATAATCTGTACTTATCCCTTTCAAAGCAAAAAATGTTAATTGACGAAAGAATCAAAACGATTATCAAAAGGATTACGGCCATTGCAGACGCCATTCCTAAATCCAGATTCTCAAACGCGCGCTCGTAAATATAATAAACAATTGTCTTTGATGAATTAAGCGGGCCGCCTTTTGTCATAACATAGATTTCAGCAAAAACTTTCATCGCAGAAATCGCGCTGATAGTCGATACAAGCGCAATCGTTGGCATTAAGTGCGGAACGCTCACTGTCAGATGTTTCTGCCACGAATTAGCGCCGTCAATCTCACACGCCTCATAAAGCTCTTTAGGTACGCTCATCAACGCGGCAAGGTAAATTACCATATAGTATCCGATACCTTTCCAAATCGTCACCAGAGCCACCGACAGAAGCGAAAATCTTGTATCAGTAAGCCAGCCGACAGGCCCCAACCCGACAACTGATAAAAGATAGTTCAAAATTCCCTGTTCCGCATAAAGCCATTTGAACGCAATCGCACAAACAACAATCGACACAACAACAGGAAGATAAATCAAAACCTTATATAATTTCATTCCACGCAATTTCTGATTTACTAAAATAGCCAGAAACAGCGGGAAAATCGTCAAAAATGGAACCGCAATCAGCAGGAATAAAAATGTATTCAAAAGAACTTTTATAAAAATCGGGTCTTTAAAAACTGCGATATAGTTTCCAAAGCCAGTCCAAGCAGGGTTATAAAGGTTTTCTGAATAATCATTAAAACTTAAAAATAATGTCTGTATAAATGGCAGGAAAAAGAATATTCCCAATAGCACCAACGCCGGTAACAAAAATAAGTAAGGCACATATCTCTTATACATAACTAAATTATAACAAAAACGAAACAAGTTGCAAATTAATAATAATGTTATATTATAAACTAAAAGGGAGTGTGAAAAATGACAAACGAAAACAACAAACCGGTGGTTAATCTAATTTCTAAGCCTGACAATATGCTTAAAACTGTTTATACAGCTTGCAGAACCTGTTACAGTGCGGATTACCCGATTAATATTTACAATTCGACAGACGATGAAGAAAAAATGCTTAAACTCATCGAACGTGTAATCTCTTCAGGCCACTATTCAACGATTGAACATATCCAAATTTCGTTTGCAATCTCAAATGTTTCACGTGCTTGCACCCACCAGCTTGTACGTCACAGACACATGTCATTTTCACAAAAATCTCAACGCTACGTAAAAGAAAAAGGCGAATTTGATTACATTATCCCGCCAACAATTGAAAAAAATCCTGAGTTAAAAGAAAAATTTCAAGCGTTTATGAGCGAAATTTCTAATAAATATCAGGAATTTGTAGAAGCTGGAGTTCCGGCAGAAGACGCTCGTTTTGTACTTCCAAACGCTGCTGCAAGTTCCTTGGTGTGCAGTTTGAACCTTAGGGAAATGATTCACATCGCAAATCTTCGCCTCTGCACCCGCGCTCAATACGAAATCCGTACAATGGTTAAAATGATGTGCGACGAACTTATTAAAGTTGAACCTTGGCTTAAACCTTACCTCGTTCCAAAATGTCAGCGTCTTGGCTTCTGTGACGAAGACAAATCTTGCGGTCGTATGCCTGTTAGAAGTTTGTAACAATTTATTAATATTATTAAATTTCTGCATGAAAATGCCGACATTAATATAGAACTATACTAACTATAGGGGTAAATGATGTCAGGCAATGTAGGCGGAACAGACGGAAATCAACCTAATATTAATATAAGAAAACCTCTTAACCTTACAAAGTTAGACAAGCTGGTCGGCAAGTCAACAGAAGGCTCTATTTGGGCTGGGTTTGATTCTACTGAAAATGGTGGTAACGCAAACAATGTTTTTGACGCGGCTGAAATTAATGCAATAAAAACCTATTTAAAAACAGAAACCAATATTTCTGCTGATATGTTGGCTTATTTTGAGTCTGAAACCAAAGAAGCACAATCACAGCAACCCGCTAAGGAAGCCCCCCCCCCTACTGAGAATAAAACATTTACTAATTATACAGTACAACCAGGGGACACTCCTGAAAAATTGGCACAAAAATTCGGTATTCAAGGTGAAGATGCCGAAAACTTTATCAATCATTTAAAAACTCAAACGAATAAAAAAGGATGGTTTAGTGTCGGACAAAGGATTACTCTTTTAGGTGAACATTCCGAAACCATCAAAAATATGGCTGAATATTCGGAAGACGAAAGAACCTTACAAAAGCGCTGGGCAAGTACGGACTCAGGACAAAAAGCCATTGCAGCAGCCGAGGCGAGAAAAAAAGCGGCTCAAGCAGAGCAGCAAAAACAAGAAGTAAAGCAGCAGCCGCAAAGGCCGGCACAACAAGCCGATAAAACGCCAAATTCACAAAGAATTACTATAAGTTCTGTACAAAATCAAGGCAGAGTTTATGGAAAGCAGTTGAAAGAGCATATTGGCACGTTTGCGACATCTAACGACGCAACGCGAAAAATGCTTGCAAAAGACATAACAAACCGTAATATAGCTTATATTATTGACTCATATCCTGATCTAGTCACCGATATTGACGACGAATGGGGTATGGATATTAATGACGTTAAAAAATACGTTATTAATCCTCTCAACAGCAGATTGAGAGAATTAGGAATGAACAAACACTGTATTCCTAATGATTTGAGCAAACTTGATATGAAACAGATTCAGGAGCTGTGCAGTAAGACTGCCAAGCTTGTTCGTGATACAGACAAAGACAACGGTTATGTATTTAAGCCTGCAGCGGGTAACGAAGGTAAAATCCATCGGCCTAGAAAAGCTTCGCAAAAAGGTCACATGGCCTTGCCTGCCCGTAATGTTAAAAAGTCAGGTGCAACAACTGCTCCTGCAAAACAAAAATTCAAATTAAAAACAAGTTTTAAAGACCTTTCTCAGGCTGAATACGCAAAATATTTATTGCCATCAGAAACAACATTACCTAAAAACGTACGCGACAAACTTGTTGACTTTAGAATGAATGGCTTCAACCCTACGTTAACTCAGGCAGATGATTTGACATACAAGATGGTTATTAAAGCTTCAGACCATAATGCATTTAGTATGCCAACCGGACGTTTTCTTGATGAAGAGGTTGGAATGCTTAAAATGGGCGAAGAACGCACAATAAGATTTGACGCTCAAGGTAATCCTTTAAATCTTGAAAGCAAAGGTATGCTCGGGTTCAAAGAAACCAAAAATTATACCCAAGACGGTACCTTAGCCAAAGGAAAACCAAGCCTTAGCGTAGATTTTGTCAATCACTCATACAAAGCGCTTGATGCTCAAAGAACTTCTCAGGCGGATAAGGTTCCAACAGCAATCAGTATTTCCCGAAGCAAGGACGCAAGCGGCGGAGAAATTGCTTTTGCTAACGCCTTAGAACAAAATAAAGAAAAAATAATGAAGCAGTTAGGCATAACTAACGCAGAATATGATGAACTTGCGCGTATGGCGATGGGTATTGCTGAGCAAGAAACGCATTACGGCTCATATTCATATAATGGAGATCTTCAAGCACGAAATATTGCAAAAGACTTTGGGGTCGCAGATCTTATGTATGCTACCGGAATGAAAGATGGTTATCAATCACACGGTATTACCCAGATGAAATTCTTATTGCACTACAGTGATAAAAATCCGGGGTTAAAAAATCAATTTACACGTTTAGGCATAACAAAAGAAGCCGATTTTTATAAATACACCAATATTAGCAGCACACAAGGTGATATGGTGCAAAAAACGCCAAACTATGATAATCAGGCTATTGCAACGATGGTTCTGCTCAACAACATCAGAATCAGCACTAAAAATCCAAACGGAACCTGGGCTAAACTTCTCAAACAAAATGATGCTTTAATTGATAAGTTGAACGCCGAGGGTAAAATTGATATTCCTGTCTACAAGGACGGTAAATTTGTGCGTCACAACTACGGCCCGCACAGCGCCGAAGCATTAAATAGGGTCAGAATCACTGAGAACGATATTATGGCAATGCGTTGGAATGGTGTTGGCGATACAGAAGATGATAAAATGGGTGAACTAAAAGGTTTACTCAGCAGACTCAAAGACCCTAATGACCCTGTACTTATTACAGACAACACAAAAGATGCTGAGGGACGTTTAACACACAAACGTAGTATGCGTTATGCTCAAAATGTTCGCGCATATATGAGCGAACATCAAGTTACTACAAATAAAGCCAGCCTGAACCGTGCAAATGCACTAGGTGCTGATAGTCAAGGCAATAACGGGCGTTTAGGTTCAGTTATCTTTATGCCTAATGCTTACACAACAAATGTTAAAAATTCATCTAATGATATAAAAACATTACAAGAAGCACTTGCAAACAGCAATATTCCAGAAGACATTCAACAACAATTAATTGCGGCAGTTAAGCGCAATGATATTGCCTTTGGCTACGGTTTAACCGCAGATGAGGCTGCATCTTTGACTGCGAACGATGCAAAATTGCTTCTTGCTAAACTTGATGATCTGAAAGGTAAAACTCAAAACCTTGTGGATCCGGCAAAAATTCGTGAAGCAGCAAAAGAAATACAAGATTCATTCAGAAGCGATTACCTGCAATCACGTCAGGTTGTGGCGAACAATCTTGATCTGAAACGACAAGGTGCAGGCGTTCTTGATGGTCTTGCAAGTAATCGCGGCAGAAGTGAACGTTTATTGGCACGCGGTGAGAGAAAAATCATTATTAATGATGCCAATGTACGTTATTTCCGTGATGGCGCCGGCCGTTCTAAAGTAACCAAAGATGGCGGTCAGTATTATGGTTTCGGTGTTGAGGCCGATAAAGGTGTCAATCCATACCTTGCAGATGGTTCTAGAATTAGAAAACAAGATCAGGTATTGGCTGAATGTGCATCAGATGTTGCGGCAATAATGGATTGCGGCGGACGCTGTGCGACAGGTGTTAAAGCAAGTTTGGAAAGTGCTGGAATCGTCGGACACAGATCTGATATCAAATTTACAAACCCTGATGGTACTACAAATAAATGTGAAAATGCAAAAGATTTAGCAACATATTTCAGCAAAAATCCAAACAAATTTGAAGAAGTTAAGTACCTTGACCAGGGCAACGGTACATCAAGAGAAATTAATGCAAGTGATATAAGAAAGTTACCTGCCGGTTATATCGTTGTATACATTCCGGGTGAAAATTTTGAAAACCAAGCCGGTCACGCGTTAATCACAAACGGTAACGGACAGGGTTATGCCGATGAAGTCGACAACATGCGTTGGGACGACTTTGTCTCCGGTGGTGCCGGAAACGGTAAAGGCGAACACGGTAAGTTTAAGATATTTAGATTAAAAGTCTAATTTTTTCTATACTTACCAACAAGTCTTCTTATAAATAATAAATAAGAAGAGAAATCTATATTATGTCCTTTGTATTCAGCGCGAGTTATTGGTTCGACAAGACTATTCAAATAAATTTCCAGATTGGTATATTTAGGATTTTTAGAGTTATATTTTCTTGAATCGTAAACGTTTGTTGGGTCAAGTCCGTGTTCAATTTCCCAGAAATCAGGAATTCCATCACCATCAACGTCAGTCATAACAACTTCACCCTGAGTTGTATATTTAGGGATTATATCTGAATTATTACGAAATGAAGTATGTTCCATTTCGCGAACATTAACAGTCTCAACCATATTTGTATCAATAATATCACGTTTTAAAGAAGCACCTGCGTATCTTAAAACCTTGTCTTTAGCAGTCTGAACCCCGTGGGTATAAATCAATTCATGCGGAAACTCTCTAGGAGAAATCATAGAGTTTTTAGACTCGACAAGGTACATAATGTTTGGATACACGCCCATAACGTTATCTTTAGTATTTAACGGGTTGAGGAATACAAAGTTATTGCTTACAAAAACCCTGTTTGGAGTTTGGTTTTTACTTCCTGTATCGACGATTTGGAAACGCGCAGGAATAATTGTTGAAGACCCGAATTTGTAGTAGTTATTTACAAGGTTATAAAGTCCAAGATGAACCCCGTGAACAGACTGCTGCCCCCAGTTATAGAGAACATTATTTCTGAAGTCAATCAAAACATCGTCAAGAAGGCTCAATTTTTCTTGCCAGAAATAAGGGTTTCCGAGTGTATTGTTAACAAAATAGTTGTGGTGGATACTTACGTCATATCCGCCGACACGCGCACCATAAGCGCCTAATGATTCGCCAATGATTGACCATTGAATAGTTGAGGCTGAGTTGTCAAAGAAATCAAGGTTACTAGGATTACCCCACGCAAAAGAACAGTGGTCAATAATAATATTGTTCTGATTTTTAACAATTAAAGAAGCCGTTTTATCTTTAACGCCAAATCTAAAGCGTATAAATCTCAAAATAACATGGTTACATTGGAATATAACAGAGTTTCCGCGGATACAAATTCCGTCCCCTGGTGCTGTTTGACCGGCAATTGTTACAAATCCGTGTTTCACAATCAATGGAGATTTTAAATCAATTATCCCCGCGACATCAAAAACAATTGTTCTAGCACCGCGTTGTGTCAGGGCATGACGGAGGGTTCCAGGATTATTGCTATCCTCAAGTGTTTTAACGTGATAAACTTGTCCGCCTCTTCCGCCTCTAGCGTAAGCACCGGCACCGTATGCTCCATCGAAAGCATAGTCAACATTCTGCATAAACAGGTATGCAAATGCTGAAATTGTTATAACAAAAAATAAAATCAGTAAGGCTACGAGCAATCCTGAGAACTCACTCAGGCGTATAAATAGTTTTTTAAAGCTAATTTTCATACATAACTCCAAAATATTCCCTATTCTACCATTTTAATATATTTTAAGAATGATTTCAATATGTTAAGGAATTAATTCTTTGGTTTGTTTAGTTTGTGGTCGAGAACGGATTTAACGGCCATTGTACCTGTCATTAAGGACGCAAACATTATTGGAATTCTGTAAACATTTTTAAGCTTTTTAGTCAGTGCAGAACTCAATGAGAAGAAAAACAAAGGTACAAGCGAATTTACAAGCAAGTATTTTGAAGCATTTTTAACTTGTTTTGAATATTTTTCATCGTCAGTAATAGCAAGTCCTTGAAGCCCTACAAAAGGTGACGTCAGCACGTTAAATATAGGGAAATCAAGTACACGCCAGAAAGCTTCTTCCTGTAATTTTTTATCTATAACCGTATCAACTTTCTTTTTCTTAAAGTTCTCAACCTGAACAAGCTGTGGTGGTATAATTTTTTCTTCGGTTTTCAATTTTTTAGTCTTGTGGATTCCAAACCCGGTTTTAGTGAGCGCATAATCACCGGCAATAGCGCCAAACAAACCGGAAGCCACCATTAAGGTGTTAGAAATACAGCTTCCAATAATCTCTTTTGACATCTCAAGGGGTTTATGAAGCGGATGATAAAGTTCATCAAACTTTCCGGCAAGATGTTTCTTTGAAAAATCTGAATTATAAAAATTCATAAATTTTTTATGTGCATAGTTGACAATAGGTTTAAAACACTTTTCATTCAGAGTTTTGCTGCGTCCAAGCGCTCTGTAGCCTATCATACCGGCACACGAAGCTCCCAAAACGACAGTGTCGTTTAATAAAATTCTCTGCTTATAATCCTCGCCGACACTTCTGTAATCCTGCACGGTCTTTGCGCCGCCCATTAAACAGAATATGCCGGCTTCCAAATTCCTGGTATTAAGAATTTTTTTATTTGATATTTGCATGCAAATTTAATAAGTCCAAACACAAGAAAAATTGCGCATTTTCAAAAGGGTTGTAATATAATTTTACTTTTGTATTTCGGGATAAATATTCCAGTCAATATAAGAGTTTTTTCTGAACCACGTCAGCTGTCTTTTCGCATAGCGCCTTGTGTTTTGTTTTAATATATCACAAGCGGCTTTTAAATCAAGCTTTCCATCCAAATAATCAATAATTTCGCGATATCCGATAGTATCAACAAGGTTTGGAATACGGCCGTGCTTCGCAAGAAGCGCCTTAGTTTCTTCTATCAGTCCCATTTCAATCATCAAATCTACACGTTTATTAATTCGCTCATACAACTCTTCGCGTGGGAAATTTCTTCCATGCCACTCAACTTCATACTGCGAAAATTCTTTAACCCCACGCGCCTCACTCATCGGCACGTTAAGAGTTTCAACGATTTCAAGCGCGCGAATAATCTTCTTTTTGTCATTGCGCTCAATTTTTTCAGCGGTTTCAGGATCAATTTTACAAAGACGTTCTCTTAAAACGTCAAAATCCAACGCTCCAAGTTCCTCGCGCAGTTCATAATTGGGTTCAACTTTCGGCAGGTCATAATTTTCAAGTAGAATTCTGAAATAAAGCCCTGTTCCGCCGGCAATAATCGGAATATTACCGCGGGAATGGATTTCATCAATAAGTCGCTCCGCTTCTTTTGCCCATAGACCAACAGAATAATCCACTTCCGGCTCCACAACATCAATCAAATGGTGCGGAATGCCCGCGCGCTCTTCCACCGTTGGTTTAGCGGTTCCAATATCAAAGCCTTTATAAACAAGTCGTGAATCCGCAGAAATAACCTCTCCGCCGAGTTTTTTCGCAAGTTCAATAGCATAAGCGGTTTTTCCGCTCGCAGTTGCACCAACTACAGCTATAACTTGTTTACTCTTCCTCATTTTCCGGTTCTTCTTCCACTACTTCTGCTATAAATTCGCGAATCACAAATTTTTCACGATAGAAATTAAAAATTAACATCAAAATAAAGACTAAACCGTAAAAATAAATAAAGTAAACAAGAAACATTAAAACCGGTATCGGCAGTAAAACCGCCATCAAAACAGAGGTTAGAACGTTTATAAGAATAATAACTGCAAACAACTGCAAGGTTGTAAGAGGGTGCATTATAACTTTTTTGATACCGCGAAACAGCGCCAGAGCCGAATTTTTTGTATTATAAAATGTTTCCGGCAGCCAGTAGATTAAAAGATAAGTCATAATTGATGTGATAAGCATATAAAGCAAATGCCATTTAGACAATTTAGCCATATCTTCCGGCGAAATATTCTTCTGAAATTCAGCAAGAGTTTCCATTGAACTAAACGCCTTTGTCAAATCCTCAGGTGAAAAAGAAAACATTCCGATAAGTTTGCTTCCGAAAAGAATCGCCGCATTAAACATCAAAAACGTAATTACAAGATATAACAAAATTATACCCAATGCCGGTAAAAAGTATTCAGAAACCCCGCGCGGAAAAGTTTTAATAAGTTCAAACCCGCTGAAATCTTCACGTTTTACAACGTTATACTCTAAATCTAGCGTACTACGCAAAGTATTGAAAAACCCTGCAACACCCGCGACAGCGATGAACAAAAGCGTAACCCCTGCGATTATTAGTTCCACAGGCGTGTGCGCGGCCGCTCTGATTATGCTGAAATAAATTACACCAATATAGCTGATTGTCATAAATAAGAACAAAAGCCATAAGTTTTTATTCAAAATTGCGAATGTCTCTTTTAAAATTTTACCCATAAACCTATCCTACAATACTGCGCGAAAAAAACATTAATCTTTTTTCTGATTAGCCATGGCTAATTTTCTTTTTTTACGGCGCATAAGGTCAACAAACGCTTCAAGACGGGTAATATAACCGGCTTTACCTGTTTGTTCATCCATAATAAGCGGGAGAATAGGAATATCACAATCTTCTCTCATTGCTGGGAAGATGTTTTGTGACATAATTTCTGGCATGCAGGTGAACGGTGAAACGTGGATAATTCCGTCGATTCCGCGCTGTTCAGCATACACAACGTCAGAAACACATTCTAAAGCGTCACCGCCGATGTCGCGCATAAGATAAGGTTTTGCAAGTTTTTCAGCACGCTCGAGGTGGGTTTCTTCTTTTTTGAACGCTTTTGGAATAATCGCATCACGCAAGAAACTTCCAACAGTCAAACTTTTTCTAACTTCTACGCCCATTTTACCGAGTTCACGCATAATGTTCTGGTTAGAGAAATCATCGCAAACGATGTAAATTTCACCGGTCAGGTCAACGCGTAAAACTTCACGTTTTTCGTCAATCGGACATTGGTTCATCAGCGCTAAAGCTTCTTTTTCAGCCTTTTGAAGCGCACGGGTTGAATTTGCATCCTTAACGAATTTTAACGCGCGGTTGTAAAGTTTTTCAGCTTCACCTGATTTGATTTCGCGAGCGCGAAGATATGAAAGTCTGGATTCCATTCTGTCTAAAACAAAAACTTTTCTAATACCGAGGTTAATAGCTCTGAGGAACAAAACAGGATCGTTTTTGCCTGAAACGCGTTTCAAAAAGTCATACATACCTTTGATACCGTCATAAAGGCGCATTTCAATATATTTAGTTTGATACCCCATATCTTTAAGCGCGCTGTCGATACAGCCGCCGTATTCGCCCAAACGGCAAATCCCAGGGGATGTAATCATCGCAACATAATCTGTTCCGCCTTCGATTGCCTCGATAAAGTTGCCTAAAATAAGTTTATAAGGCAGACAAATCGCTTCCGGTGAATGTTTTGTACCGAGAGAAAGCGTTTTTTTACTTGTATAAGGTGGTACGTAAGCCTCAATTCCGATTTTGTTCAGAATTGCAGACCAAGCAATATATATTGTTCCCATGTGCGGGAATGCTACTTTTATTTTCTTTTTTTCTTTCATTGTCCTAACTTTCTTGATATTTTAAGTCTGGTTTTCTAGCGGCGAGTGTTTCGTCAATCTTTGTAACAGGCGTTGTCAAAGGCGCTGAAAGCACTCTTTCAGGGTTAGTTTTTGCCTCTTGCGCAATTTTTAACATTTCGTCAATCAACTCGTCTAAACGTTCTTTGTTTTCGGTTTCAGTTGGCTCAATCATAATAGCCTCATGAACAATCAGAGGGAAGTAAATTGTCGGCGGGTGAATATTGTTTTCCATTATGCGTTTTGCGATATTAAGCGTTGAAACACCGTTTTCTTCTTTTTGTTTGTCACCTGAAAGCACAAATTCGTGCATACAAGGAACATCATACGGAAGTTTATATTCGCCTTTAAGTTTTTCTTTTATGTAATTAGCGTTGAGAACAGCGTTTTCGCTTGCTTTTTTGAGGTTTTCGCCCATCATAAGGATGTATGCGTAGGCTCTTACAAGTACGCCAAAGTTACCGTAGAACGCTTTTACCTGTCCGATTGTGTGCGGAAGATTATAATTTCTAAAATATTTTTCGCCATCAAATCCGATAACAGGCACCGGCAAGAAATCTTTTAATTTTTCAACAACACAAACAGGGCCTGCACCAGGGCCGCCACCACCGTGTGGTGTTGAAAATGTTTTGTGTAAGTTCAGGTGAACAACGTCAAAGCCCATCAATGCAGGGTTTGAATGTCCCATAATTGCGTTAAAGTTTGCTCCGTCATAATATAGAAGCGAACCATTTTTATGCATTAATTCAGAGATTTCAAGAACATTTTCCTCAAAAATTCCGAGCGTATTAGGGTTTGTCATCATAATCGCCGCAACTTCAGGGGTTAAGAGTTCTTTTAACGCCTCAACATCAACCTGACCTTTGTCGTTTGATTTAACCGAAACAATCTCAAACCCGCACATAAAAGCGCTTGCAGGATTGGTGCCGTGGGCAGAATCAGGGATGATAACCTTAGTACGATTTTCGCCGATATGCTCAAAATATTTTTTGATAATCATCATACCGGTCATTTCACCGTGCGCACCGGCCGCAGGCTGTAGTGTGACTGCGTCCATTCCGGTAACTTTTTTGAGTTTTTCCTGTAATTTATACATCAACTCTAACGCGCCCTGACAGTCTTCATCAGCCGCAAGTGGATGTAAATTACTAAACCCGTCTAAATTCGCCAGAAGTTCATTAACTTTCGGGTTATATTTCATTGTACAAGAACCGAGCGGATAAAATCCTTTTTCAATACAAAAATTCTTATCAGAAAGTTCTTTATAATGACGGAGAACTTCGAGTTCGCTCATCTGTGGAAGTCCGATTTGCCCCTTGCGCAAATCTGCGCCTTGCATAAACCCTAAATCAATCTCCTCATCCGTTAAAGATACACCTAAAACCCCATTACTCTTTTCAAATACAGTCTTCATAAAATCCCCTGTTTTTTCAAATCCTTTTTAATTTTGTCTAATCCAGCCTGAATAATACGTGAAATTCTCGACTGCGAAATATCAAACTCTTCTGAAATATCTTTAAGTTTTTTATTCTGGAAGAATTTGCACTCAATCAATTCACGCTCACGTGGAGATAATTTTTTCATTGAAACCATGATTTCGTGTTTTAATTCAAGCAATTCAATATTTTCTTCAGGGGTATTGTCGAGCGCCTTAATTTGCGTTGGAACTTCAGCTTCCTGCATTTCCTCAATAGAAAGAATAGTTTTGTAAACTTCTTCTCTAACGTTAGTTTCGCCCTCGTCCTCAATGACGTTTTTGCGGCTGTTTTTGAGTGTATACCACTTATAGCGGCGTCTAACTTCGTTTCTAATCGCCCATTTGATAGCAGTAGCAAGGTAAGTATTATTAAATTTTTCCTTGTTGTTATTTTTCAAAAGGATATACAAAGTATGGTTGCCGATGTTCACGAGTTCAGGAAGCTCAATGAGCCTGAATGAGGAGAACTTCTGGAATTCAACCTTAGCAATTGTGTCTATTAATTCTTTGTATTCTTTAAGATTAACTTTATTTTCAGCGGGCATTTTTACAAAACTCATCCTACTAACCTCTTCAATTATAACAGAAAAAAAATAGATGAGCAGGTAATTTAAAAATCCGTAACATATTTTAAAATGTGTGCAAAGGAGATTAAGAAATGAAAGCATTATTCTGCACAGACGGTTCAAAAATAAGTTTTAACGCGATATATAATTTTTCAAACTGGTCAAAACGCGAGGTAACAGACGCAATTTGCGTTATCGATTGGAACTTTTTGCCAGAAGATATTGATGTTGAACAATCAGATTTCAATACATCATGCTCAAGTCTTGCAGATAATATATTAGAATTCACCGAGGAAGAATTAAAGAAAAACGGACTAAACCTCGGTAAAACAATCAAGATGTGTGGCGGCGTAGCTGATATAATTCTTGATGAATTAAACACAGGCGCGTACGATATTGTTCTGATGGGTTCACACGGCAAAAAAGGCATTCAAAAATGGCTCGGTTCAGTTTCTTATGACATTTTAGGAAGTTCGCCGGTTTCGGTTTATGTTTCAAAACACAGAAACAGCGCGAAAAAAGTTCTCCTTGCTATCAGCGATAAAGACAATTCTGCAGAACATTTCCGCGCAGAACTTGAAAAATTAAAACTTGAAGACAAAGAAATTCATATTTGTATTGTCAACGAAAGCCCGAATCTACTATTTTTAGAGGGAACCTTAGACACAAACTGGTATTTAAAAATTGAAGAAGAACAAAAGAAATATGCCTATAGTATAATAAAGAATTTAGAAGAAATATTAGAGGGCATGGGGTTAAAATCAACAAAAAGTGTTATTATAAGCGGTATTCCGGCGCAAGAAGTCATAAGTTATGCGAGCCAGAACGAAATTGATTTAGTAATTCTTGACGGTACACGCAACGAAAACAAAAGCAAATTACTTTCCAACCAAACCGGAAAACGTATCTGTGACAACGTTTCCTGCGATGTCCTTGTTATAAAATAAACAAATGTAAACAATTTTCAAATTTATAGCAAAAATTTTTTTCCTTTGTTTTAAAATGAATGTACAGATACAAAATTTTTGGTGTAGATATGATTATTAACTCGATGAATTATACAAACAACCCTTATTTACATGAAAGTTCGAAGCTCAAGCATAAGAATAGTGCGTTCGAACAGACAGAGTGTAAGAGTGGTGTAAGAACAAGAGATAAAAACGAGGTTATTAATAGCGGCAGCTTTACGAGTACGAGTGAGGCTGCCGCTTTAAATTTCAAAGGGAAAGGAAGAGTCGATAAAATTCTTGGAAGCGACAGATTCGCAAACTTCCTTGAATATGCAAACGATCACAACCAGACAGCAAACGCTCTCGTTGCTCTCGTTACAGCCGGCATGGTTCGCCCGACATTAACAATGGCGATTCCGGGCATGAAAGATAAAAAAGATAAAATTTATTCAGCCGCACAAGCTGTTTCATCAGGCTTCTTAGGTTTTGGTGTAACTATGGTTCTCACAAAACCTCTTGATGATGCACTAAAAAAAGCAAAAGCAGCACCTGATAAATTTGGATGTGGTTCAATTGATAAACTAGGCAAAACACAAATGAAGACAATGGACACTTTGATGAAAAATATTCCTGAATGGGGTATTTGTGTTCCAAGAGCAATGCTTACTATCGCATTGATTCCGCTTATTCTTAAATATGTATTCGGTCTTTCTAAAACACCGAAAAACAAACCGGCAGAACAACCACTTCAACCACTGCCTAACAACTTTGAAAACCTCAAGGCAGGAAAAGACCTTAAAAACTTCGCTTCAAGCGATTCAAATAAAGCAAAAGAAGTAAGCTTCCACGGTAAACTTCCTGAAGCAGCTGTTGAAACAGTTGTTAACGCAACAAAAGGAAGCAGCAAGGGCGGCGGTTTATACGACAAATTCACTGACTTTATCGCAAAACATTTCTCTGCACCGCTTCTTAACTCAAAAGGATTACAAAAAGCATCAGATAAATATAAAGATTCTGAATTCTTATTCAACCACGTGGCAACCGTAACATCTGCGGTAATCAGCGGGGTTTACATGCAAAGAACTCTTGCAAACGAAAACCTTGAAGATGACAAAAAGAAAATTTTGGCAATTAACCAAGGTCTTACATTCGCAATTTCAACTTCATTATCATACTTAATCGATGCTAAGCTTAACAGCTGGTGGGAAAGAGTTACAGCGAGATTTATCGGAGCAAGAGCGCTTGATGATAATTTCGCCGCAGACTATAAGACAGCACAAAAATCAGTTGCAGACAAAATCAAATCAATGAAAGCCGCTAAAGCATCTAAAGAAGAACTCAAAGCTATAAAACCGCTCAAAGCACTTGATTTCGCTAAAGAAAAGAAATTAGTTCTTCCATCAAACATCGACGGCCTAGTAAACGGTATGGGAATCTTGAAGAAAATGGCGATTATCGGTATCATCTTCAGATTAGCAGTACCTCTTGCGGCAACTCCAATGGCTAGCTGGCTCGAAGATTTACGTCAAAAACACATAGCTAAAAAAGCACAAGCATAATTTGCCAACAATATTTTTTGTGACATAATCTTGTTATGAGAGATAAAATTGTTGTAAAAGGTGCAAAAGAACATAATTTAAAAGATGTATCACTAGAAATCCCGAAAGACCAGTTAGTTGTCTTTACGGGAGTTTCTGGTTCTGGAAAAAGCTCACTGGCGTTTGACACTATATTTGCAGAGGGACAAAGACGCTATATAGAAAGTCTTTCGACTTACGCAAGACAATTCTTAGGCCAGATGGATAAACCGAACGTTGAATCAATCGACGGGCTTTCACCGGCGATTTCTATCGACCAGAAGTCTACCAGTAACAACCCACGCTCAACTGTCGGCACTGTCACTGAAATTTATGATTATTTACGACTTTTATATGCACGCGTAGGCGTTCCACACTGCCCTGAATGCGGCGAGGTTATCAAACCACAAACAATCGACGAAATCGTTGCGTCTATCTTAAAACTCGACGAGGGAACTAAAATTCAGATTCTGGCGCCGGTTGCAAGAGGCAAAAAAGGGGAGTTTCAGAACGTATTTGAGGAACTCCGTCAAGAGGGTTTTGTCCGCGTAAAAGTCGACGACGAGGTTTATAACCTTGACGAGGACGAAATCAAAATAGCTAAAACAAAAAAACACGATATCAGCGTCGTTGTAGACAGAATTGTCGTAAAAGAAAGCGCGCGTTCGCGTATTGCAGATAGCGCTCAAATCGCACTGCAAAAGGCCGACGGGGTTTTAATAGTTGATATTATCGGCGGCGAAGAAAAAATTTATTCGGAAAAACTGGCATGCCCTAAATGTAATATCAGTTTTGAAGAACTTGCACCGAGAATTTTCTCGTTTAACGCGCCATACGGCGCTTGCCCACGTTGCGGCGGTATCGGTTTTGACTATCTTTTTGACCCGAATTTAATCGTTCCGGATAGAACAAAATCACTCCGCGACGGTGCAATTTACCCGTGGGCAAAAACCTCAAACACTTATTACGAGGACGTTTTAGGCTCTGTTTGTTCACACTACGGAATTGACATGGATGTGCCATTTGAAAAACTTCCGCCTGATCAGCAAGATATAATTCTTTACGGCGGGCCAGATATTGTGGCGCTTCACGTTAAAAAGTTCGGAACAAAACGCTATCACACCCAATACCACCGCTACATCGGTGTAATCCCGTATTATGAAAAGAAATATCAGGATTCAATGGACACAAGCGCCAGAGAAGATTTTGAAAAATATATGATTACCAAACCTTGTCCGGCATGCCACGGCGCGCGTTTGAACCCGTTTGCGCTTGCGGTTACGGTCAATGGTAAAAATATTCACGAATTTACACTTATGCCGATTGATGAGGCGTATAATTTCATTTCTGACCTGTATTTGGAACTCAATGACTTCAAAATGCAGATTGCAAAACAGATTTTAGACGAAATCAGCGCGCGTTTGAAGTTCTTGAAAGACGTAGGTTTAAGTTATTTAAACCTTGCGCGTATGGCAGGAACCCTCTCCGGCGGCGAGGCTCAGCGTATCAGGCTTGCGACCCAGATTGGAAGCGGCTTGTCAGGGGTTTTATATGTACTCGACGAACCGTCAATCGGGCTTCACCAGCGCGATAACGACAGACTTATCAATACACTTGTGCGCCTGAGAAACCTCGGAAACACCCTTATTGTCGTTGAACACGATGAAGACACCATTCGTCAGGCTGATTACATCGTCGACATCGGGCCAAAAGCCGGCGTCAACGGCGGTAAAATTATCGCTCAGGGTTCCGTTGATGACATTATGGCCGCGAAAGGTTCGCTCACGGGTAAATATCTTTCTGGCGAAAAATCTATTCCTGTTCCGAAAACTAGACGCGAGGGCAACGGAAATTCTTTGGTTGTCAAAAATGCCCACATCAACAACCTCAAAAATATTGATGTAGAAATTCCACTAGGCAAAATAGTTTGCCTCACAGGGGTTTCAGGTTCCGGCAAATCCTCATTAATGCAGGATTTAATCTACGAATACGCGATTTACAAACTTCGCAAAGACAAACCAAAACCGCAGGGCGTTGACGAAATTCTAGGATTTGAAAACATCGACAAAATTATCGACATTGACCAGTCGCCAATCGGTAGAACCCCGCGTTCTAACCCTGCAACTTACACAGATGTTTTCGGCCCGATTAGAGATTTATTCACAAAAACAAACGAGGCAAAAGCTCGCGGTTACAAGGCCGGACGTTTCAGTTTTAACGTCAAAGGCGGCCGCTGTGAAGCCTGCAAGGGCGATGGCGTAATTAAGATCGAAATGAACTTCCTATCAGATGTCTACGTAAAATGTGACGTGTGCAAAGGTAAACGCTACAACAATGAAACCCTTGAGGTTAAATACAAAGGCAAAACGATTTCGGATGTTCTTGAAATGAGCGTCAAAGAAGCGCTTGAGTTCTTCGAAAACATTCCGACAATAAAAAATAAACTTCAAACCCTGAACGATGTGGGCTTAGATTACATAAAACTCGGCCAGAACGCAACGACACTTTCAGGCGGCGAAGCCCAACGTATTAAACTTGCCTCTGAACTCAACAAACGCGCGACGGGCAAAACCCTTTACCTGCTTGACGAACCATCTGTCGGCCTGCACTGGTACGATTTGGATAAATTGATTAAAATCCTGCAAAAACTTGCGGATCAAGGTAACACTATTTTGATAATCGAACACAATTTGGACTTAATCAAAGTTGCAGACCACATTATTGATCTTGGCCCAGAGGGCGGAAACGCCGGCGGTCAGGTTGTTGTGGCCGGAACTCCGGAAGAAGTCGTCAAATGTCCTAAATCTTACACTGGTAAGTATTTAAAACCGCTTTTGGAGGCCAAGGGTAAATGAAGAAATTATTGATTGTATGCGCAGCGTTTATATTAGGCTCATCAGCACTTGCCGAAACTTTAAAAGTCGAGGCCATAACACCGTTTTCAACAACAAATCCGCCTGAAATCATACAGGTGCGCGCAATCGGTGAAATTCAACTTACTCCTGATATAAAAATCAACGAGGGCGATGTTTTAAGCGGCTGCATGACTGATATCAAAGACCCGAAACGCTTGAAACGCAACGCAACTTTTAAATATCAAATTAAAACAGTTACAAGCAGCGATGGAACCTCTACAAAGGTCAATACGATAGCAAAATATGTTCCGCCTTTCAAATTAGACAAAGTGGAAACGGCAAAAAGTGCTGCATTAAGCGTGGGAAACCATTTTGTCGAGGGTTTAAGTATGGGATACCGAGCAGTTGAAGGCGCAGTAAAGTCTGAAAACGGGGCTGGAAATAGAATTTCATCAGCGGTCGAGAATGTTTACGACCACTCAGTTTTATCTTACGCAAGCAAAGGAGAAGATGTTGTAATCAGCACCGGCGATATATTTGGCTTAAAAATTCATTCTCAAGACGAAATCGAAGCCGCCGCACCGAATTACACATACGAATAATTTAATATAAATTTTCCATCCTCAATTCTTGCGGGAACACCGATTGGAACGGTGATTTTGTCGTGAGAATGTGTGATTTTTAAGCCTTTAACCGTCGGAACCCCAAATTCTGCAAAGATTTCGTCCCAATATTCTGGGCAGTCGCAATCAGTAAATTCACCCAGCACGACACCTTTCAGATTTTGGCGGAATTTTTCAATGTTACGGAGTTGCGTGACCATTCTGTCAATTTTGTATGCAGGTTCGTTCAAATCCTCTATAAATAAAATAAAATCTTCGTCAGGCAAAAAGTCCACACCGCAAAGCGAAACAAGTGTTGCGAGGTTTCCGCCAAACGAAATGCCCTCGGCGCAGCCCTGCCCCTCGCCCTCAAACTCCAGCAGTTCATCACTCATAACTGCATTTTGAAAATTCTCCCACGTGAAATCTGAAATATCGTTTCCAAAATCCCCGTTAATCATCGGTGCGGAATAAGTCACAAGCCCTGCACGTTTCAAAAACATCGCAGAAAGCGCTGTCACATCAGAAAACCCGCAGAAAACTTTCGGGTTAGCACGGATTACATCATAATTTATTTTATCAATCAGTCTAATCGCACCATAGCCGCCGCGTGCGCAAATTATCCCGTCAACCTCATCGTCTGCAAAAAATTTTTCTATTTCACCCGCACGCTCCTCGTCGGTTCCGGCCATATAACGCTGGCGCGCAAAAAGTTTGTCGCTCACTTTCACACGAAAACCGGCATTTTGCAAAAATTCTATACCTTTTTCCAGTCTGTCTGCAGCCTTAAAAACTCCGCACGGCGCGATTATACCTACGCAGTCGCCTTTTTGTAACTTTTTTGGTTTAACAATATTCACAATTTTGCCTTTCCGTAAAACTTTTTGCTATAATGATATTATCATGAATTATATGCCTTTGTACAGAAAATATCGTCCACAACAATTAGAAGAAGTTGTCGGACAAGAACATATTAAAAAAGCTTTAACTAACGCGATTACGACAAATAAAATTTCGCACGCCTATCTTTTTACAGGCCCACGCGGAACAGGTAAAACCTCTACCGCCAGAATTTTTGCGAAATCACTCAACTGTGTTGACGGCCCGACGGTTCACCCTTGCGGCCAGTGCGCGAACTGTGTTGATATTACAAATTCTACGCCGATGGACGTAATCGAAATCGACGCGGCAAGTAACCGTTCTGTAGAAGACGCGCAACACATTCTGGAACGCGTTATGTATGCACCGGTGAACAGCCGTTACAAAATTTATATCATCGACGAGGTTCACATGCTTTCCACTACAGCGTTCAACGCGCTTCTCAAAACGCTTGAAGAACCGCCGAAAAATGTTATCTTTATCCTTGCAACAACAGAGGTTCATAAAGTTCTTGATACTATCAAAAGCCGTTGCCAACGCTATGATTTCAGAAGAATTACAACAGATGATATCGTAAACCACTTACGCATGATTTCGACGAAAGAAAATATCAATATCACGGACGACGCGTTGACTTCTATCGCTAAAAATTCAGCCGGTGGAATGCGTGACAGTATCGCGCTTTTAGAACAATTAAGCGTACTTGGCGGCGAAATCACAACAGCCGAAATAGATAATCTTCTCGGTCGCCTTTCGTTTGACCTTTTGAACGAGTTTTCACAAAAAATCGTTGAATCAAAACCGAACGAAGCCATCGAAATCTTAGAAAAGGTCTACAATTCCGGCAACGAACCCGTTCAAATCTTAACGAACTTGCTTGATTATTTCAGAAATCTTCTTGTCGTTAAGACTTGTTCAAAAGAAATTGCGATTGAACTTTCACAGCTCAATGATTTACAGATCGAAGCGCTTTCAAAACAAGCCGCACCGCTTGACGCGCACCAGATTATTTTCTTAGTTAACAAATGCTGTGAGTACATAAAAGAGTTAAAAACAACGAACAATCCAAAACTCTGGCTTGAAGTTGCTGTTATTGATCTTGCGAACTTAGCGCAAAATACAACCTTGCTTCAGTTACAGGAAAGAATTACGCGTCTTGAAAGCGGCGCACCTGTTCCACAACAAGCACCGGCTCCTGCACCTGCAAGACAGCCATCAGCACCGAAACCGGCTCCAGTCAGCGCTCCACAGCCTAAACCGGCACCGCCTCCAGCACCAGCGGCAGCGCCTGAACCAATTCCGGCACCTGCGCCAGTGAGTGCGCCGGTTGGAAACGATTTGCCGTCGCTCTGGGGACAACTCCTTGAAAACATTTCCAGCGCGCCGACAAGAGCGCTCTTGAAACAATGGGCGAACCCTGTTGAAATCTCTGAAGAGCATGTTGTTCTTGCTGTTAAAAACGAAATTTTCTTGAAACAATTCACAGACGGTTCTAAGCGTGATGTTCTTCAAAACGCTATCAACACAATGTATAACAAAGAAGTTACATTAACCGTAAGGCTTCCAAAAGCCGGCGAACCAACGGTGTCTCCCAGGCTAAGCAGTTCTCCGTCACCAGCTCCAGCCCCTGCGCCTGCCGCTCCAAAACCCGAGCCCAAGGTCGAAAAAACTGCACCTCAGCAAGCGGCCGCAAATGAAGTCAGCGATGAAGAACTTGAAGAGGCCAAAGAAACAAAACTAAGCACTTACAGTGCGCGTTCTGAGGAGTACTACATGCATTCCGACACGGTTAACATGGCACTTGAAGTTTTTGGCGGCAAAATCATTGAATAAAGTTTTAAGATTTGTAAAATAAAAAAGCTAAAAAGGCAAAAATTTTCCTTGAGCCGCTTAATATAATTGTGTGGTGGAGGCATCTTCGTGAAGATAAATTTAGATTCTGCAAACTATATAACAAAAATTCAAAACGCTCCCGTTTTTAAGGGTTATAAAGCCTGCAAAAATGATGAGGGCGAGCGTACTGGCGAATTTTCGTTCCCGTTTGACCCCGCAACCACCGACTGTTACCTTGAAGTTGCTGTCGTTGATCGTGACTTAAAAACAGGTAATTACTACCTCACAGGCGATAAATATACCGATTTATTAAATAACAATTCAGAAGAGGGCAGAAAGCTTTATCCTGGCAAAAACAGAGTTAACATCCACGCTGAATTCGGCGTAATGGAAGACGAGCCTTTTGCTTACCACTACAAACTCGTCGACAAACGAAGCGGCGCAGTAAAACAATACGGCGTTGACGCAGGTTCATTACTCGACAACAGAGAAGATAAAGAAAATTTACGCGACGAAGCATTCTATAACCTCCATGTTCCATCGTCTGACGTAAGCCGCGGCGGTTCAATGCTTCTTGCAATGCCTGACAACTTAGACCCTAAATGGGTTTATGACTCTGACAACGACATCATCACAAACGAAAATTACGATGAATTAAAACATAATATCCGCCTTTTTTCTAACAAAATGGGCGGCTCTCTTGCCGGCATGGAAAAAAGATTAGACGCCGGCGCATTTGAACCTTACGACAGAATCGTAAGTTTGCCGCTGTTTACAGATGATTCCAGATCCCACCACGCTTACTGGAACAAAAACTGTATGCAAATGGCGCTTTCACTCGGTAACATTAACAATTACACCTCACTTACCAAAAAACTTTTTGCACAGGGCAAAACCCTTGTGTCTGACGGTGCATTTGTTAACGAGGGCTTAGAAGGCATCCACTTACACCACGCATTAAAATGGAAAGAGCAATCACCGTTCTTCAACTGGTTCCGCATGAACCCTAACGATGAAGTTTTATTCGGCGTTTTCACACAAAATACAGATTTCTTATCACACAGAATCGTTAACCCTAAATACTTCTATCAAAAAGATGAAAAAGGGATGTACACACGCATAGAAAACGAAGATTACAACGAAAACAAACCTAGCTACTTTGAAACCTACGATAAAGAGTTGGTAAACACAGATAAACTTGACCCGCAGGAGCCAATAGAGGCTTACGACAAAAACTTCTATGATAAACCGTTATCAAAAAACACTCACCACGACACAATTATTCCATATAGAATTCTTGTTGATGTGCGCGAATACGATATTAACGTTCAACGTTTAAACGAACATAACAAAAACTTAGACGCCAAAATTGACTTATACAGCGGCGTTGGAACAAAATATGTGGCCCAATTCTCAAACCTTTCAGTCGATAACAAAATTGAGGGCAACATCGACACGTGGAACGCAAACTCTGATATTACCAAAATCCACTACTTCCTTTCTGCGGCAGATACAGAAAAAGCGTTATCCTTAAAACCGGGCGTTGACCAGAAAGAAAGTCTAAAAGAACTTGAATACGCTTCAAACGAGGCAAAAGACTATGTTATCACTTCTGCCCGCTACTGGACAAAGAAAACAAAAGATATCATCAATCTTAACATCGCTCAAAACCTCAAAAACATTGACGCTGACGATGCAAAAGAAACTTATAGAACTATCCACAAACGCATAAAAGAGGGTAAATTCCCTAAATCATTGGAAAATACTCTTTCACAAGAGGCGATTGCAAACATTCTCAACGGAACTTATGAACTCAAAGGCAATAAAAACACAGAAGAGTTCAGAAATCAGGTTGCGCAATCAATGATGGATGTGCCGCTTGATTCACTGGAATTTGGAGATGATATTACAGCAGTATTTGCAACTCCTTACATCTCAAAACGTTCTTGCCGCGAAGAATATATCGGTCAGCCGGATATGTATTCACCGCTGCACGATGAATATATGACTTACGACAGATTTTTCCTGAACAAAATGGGCAACCCGCATCTTCAGGCAAAATACGAAAAAGCTTATAAAGAAACAAACGCACTTTTCTTAGAGGATGGCACAGCAGGAAGCGGCGCTCTGACGGATTTTGCGGTAGATATTATCGACCGTTTAAACAACGATAAAGAACTTCCTGAAAACAGAAAAATCCACATTGACACCGAAAACACAGAATACGGAAACTATGTAGTTCCGATTCTGGCACAAGAAATCCTCAAATACGCAGTTGTTAAATCACTTTGCGACGCTCCACGATTCCAGACAAATGATAACGGCGACATTTCTTATGATTACGACCGTCTTAAAAAGATTACCTTAAAAGATATTGGTATTGACGGCTGTATTTCACCTGAGGACGAAGCCAGACAACTCATCAAACGCGTAAAATCAGGGCTTAAAAATATTTCTGAAAGCGACAAAGAAGCGCTTGCAGACGCTTTGAAAAAGAAAATTAAAGGCACAACCGCCGAAAGTTTCCGTCTTGCAGAAGCAATCACCGACAAAACTCAAGCGGGCTTAGACTGGCGTATTGACGCGGCAAAAGATATTGCGGATGTTGATTCACTCAGAAACGACGGTGAAACAGATTTTGACACAACATTTGGCCAAATAACTTCATTCTGGCAAAAATTTGCACGCGACGTAGTTAAAGAAAACCCATCTTCATATATGGTCGCAGAACTCACTGATATGCAGGATTTGTACAACGCTTACGGTGAAGATTCACAACGTTATACTGACCCGACAAACCTTATCGGCAAGTTTCTGACAGATTCAGAACTCACATCAATCGCAAACTATGATTACTTTTTCAGCACTATGCCTGAAATCTTTGCGAAAAACTTTAACAACGGTCAATCTTCAACAAACGGCGATTTTTACTTAGACAAACTCCTTTATAACACCCTTGTTAACAACGAGTCAGGATTTGTGCGTTCAGCGCCGCTTCAAGCGTTGATGTTCTCATACACATTCTTGAATAACCACGACAACACACGCGCGCTTCACGCTCTTGCGCTTGATACAGAAATGTTCCACGGACTTGTTAATAACTGGACGAACAAAGATAACAGAGCCGAAGCCATCAAACTTATAACAGGCGAATACGACCGCGAGCCGTCAAATGTTGACGATTTCAACTTTGACCGCGTAAGCGCAAAAGATTTGGCTATGGTTAGCGCTCTTAAAAACGGTTTCTTTAACGAAATCGATGCACTCATGGAAAAAGACACGATAGGCGAAGATAGAGGCCAGTTTTTAAAAGAAGCGATTAAAGATTCACTGACAGAAATCGCGAACGGCCAATTTGACGGCATTGATTATGAAATGCATACATTCGGTGTCAAACCTATCGACACGGCAATTGATTTAACACTCGAAAACGCTCGTAAAGCAGGCTATGAAATTTCAGATAAAGAATTAAAAATGCTTTCAGAAAACGTATTTGAAAGAATAATGAAGCCTGCATATCAAAAATACAACGCAATGATGGAATTTTTGGTAGCGCTCCCTGGCAACCCGACATTATATTCCGGCGATGATTTAGGTTCTACAGGTTTTGAATACGAAACTAAAAACATTACGCTTCAAAACCGTTCGTATATCCACAACGAATGGGCTGACAAGCATAGCCCTGAAAAACGCCAGTTTATCGCTGACAACCAAAACAAATTGCGCGGAATAATGTACACAAGAAAACGCCCTGAGCTTCAAGCGTTGAACGACGGTGCAATTTTCACGCTGAAACCGCAGCAAGGCACTTATGATTCATCTAAGCAAACAATGGTTACATCAATCCTGCGCGAAAACACAGCGGGCTATATGACAGTTTCTTTGTTTAACACAAGTGGTGCAGACCAAAGACACTCTTCAACCGATGAACTCATTCCAAACACCGTAACACTTGATGAAATCGATCTTTCACAGGACGAAAACAAAAGATTAGCGTTAAACGTAGGTCTTCCTGCAGGTTTGCCGTTGAAAACCGTTTTCTTTGACGCAAACAACGAAAAAGACGATATGAACGATATTTACGTCGTTGAGAAAAACAGTCTTAACAAATACTGTATCAAACACAGGGTTAAAGACACTGATGGCCGCTACAAAGAAGCACCAATCGAAATTACCGGCAATACTATGATTTTGTACCACGACCCGAAACAAAAAGCCGAAAATATTTCGTTCAAAGGCAGAAAATTCCTCTATAATCCGCAATATAAATCATTTGGCGCGGTTTCATACGCAGCACCTAAAACAAGTGTCTGTGGCGAAAAATTATCACTTGTATCACGATAATTTTCACGTATAATTTAATTATGAATTACCTTAACAATGAATATGACATAATAGTAGTAGGTGCGGGACACGCGGGCTGTGAAGCCGCAATTGCCTGTGCGAAATTAGGCGCAAAAGTTTTGTTTGCCACATTAAACATCGATAACATAGCGCTAATGCCTTGTAATCCAGCGGTCGGCGGGCCTGCAAAATCAACACTGGTTCGCGAAATCGACGCACTCGGGGGCGTTATGGGCGAAGTTACAGACGCTACTTATATTCAGATGAAAGTGCTTAATTCATCAAAAGGCCCTGCAGTGAGGGCGCTCAGAGCGCAGTCTGATAAAAAAGAATACATGCACTTTATGCGCAACATTATCGAATCAAACGAAAACATTAATCTTCGTCAGGCATGCATTTCAGAAATCATTGTCAAAGACGGCAGAATTACAGGCGCAATCGACGAGTTTGGAATCGAATACAAATGCCGTGCAGTCGTTTTGACAACAGGAACTTCACTCAACGGCAGAATTTTTGTCGGTCTGAAAGACTATCCGGCCGGACGTCTTGGCGAAGCGCCGGCGTTGGGATTATCGGAATCATTAAATAAACACGGAATTATCACAAAAAAACTCAAAACCGGCACCCCGCCGCGAGTTGATGCCAGAACTATCGACTATTCAAAAATGATAATTCAACCGGGGGATGAGGAGATTACACACTTCTCATTCAGACCAAACCGCCCGATTAGAAAACAGGTTCCGTGCTATCTTACACGCACAAACGAACTTACGCACGAAATCATTAAAGCAAACCTCGATAAATCACCGATGTATCAAGGTTTGATAAAAGGTGTCGGCCCGAGATATTGCCCGTCAATCGAAGATAAAATTGTACGTTTCAGCGAAAACCCGTCACACCATATTTTCATTGAGCCTGAGGGACTTGGAACTTATGAGGTTTATATTCAAGGTTTTTCAAGCAGTTTGCCGGCGGATGTCCAGGTTAAAATGCTCAGAACCTTACCGGGGCTTGAAAACGCACACGTTATAAAACCTGCCTACGCTGTTGAATATGATTATGTTCCGGCTGTACAAACAACGCATTCGTTAATGTCTAAAAATGTTCAAGGCCTGTTCTTCGGCGGCCAGATTAACGGAACAAGCGGCTACGAAGAAGCTGCCGCGCAGGGTTTAATTGCCGGAATTAACGCGTTTAATTACATCAGCAGCCGCGAAATGCTTGAACTTACAAGAAGTTCTTCATACCTCGGCACACTAATCGATGATTTAGTCACAAAAGACATCGACGAGCCTTACAGAATGCTGACTTCCCGCTCTGAATACAGACTTTTACTCAGACAGGATAACGCCGACGAACGCCTAACCGAAATCGGCCACAAAATTGGTTTGATTGACGACGCTCAATTTGAGGTTTACAAAAACAAACAGGCTGCAATTGAGCGTGAAATGGAACGAATTAAAGAGGCAAAAATTTCACCAACCGATGAAAACAACGCAATTCTTGCGAAATATTCCGAACACATAGACCGCGGAGTCAAAGCCGCTGAACTTTTAAAACGTCCGAATATTTCATACAACGTTATAAAAGAACTCGACAGCGAAGCAAAAGATTTGCCGAAAGATATCTGTGAACAGGTTGAAATCCTTGTTAAATATGACGGTTACTTAAAACGTCAAGAGTTTCAGGTTGAACAATCAACAAAACTTGAAAAATACGTAATTCCGGAAGATATTGATTATTCAAAAATCGAACATATTTCAACCGAAACCAAACAAAAATTAGCAAAAATCAGACCGAAAGACTTGGCACAAGCGTCAAGAATCGGCGGAGTTAAGCCCGCCGACATCTCAGTCTTAATGGTAATGTTGAAATAAATACGCGTCAGCCGATGCTCGCAGAGTCGGCTTGCGGGAGCAAGACGAGCAGGCGAGCATAATATCACCGCCGTTTCAAATCTTTGATTTGTCAGGCGGTTTAATTAAAACGCGACAGTAATTCCCGCACGCGGCAGGCTGAATCTTACAACCCCAGGGGCATAATAAGTTCCGCAATAATACGGGTCGTAATATCCCATAGGATTTATACAATCAGCGTAATAATACGGGTTAATTCTTGCGCCCACAAACACTCTCGGGTGTCTTGTCGGAATAACACCGACAGGAATATGAGGTCTTCCGTGCATAACAGGTGGTGGCGGTGGTATTGCCGGCCCGTGCATTGGACGGTGCATTGGCATAGGCCCCGCATGATGCATTCCACCGTGAGGCCCACCGTGTGGCTGAGCAAAAACGGCGCTTCCGCTAACAAATAACATTAATACTAAACTTAAAACAATCTTTTTCATACACGCACCTCACTCAACGTCTCCGAATTTTTCTTCAATTAATTTAGGCATATAAATTTGAGCGCAGAGGTATTCATCCCAATAGCCGAGCTTTCTTTTACATTCTTTGTAATAAGGCGGTCTTTTTACCATTTTACTTCCGGCATACATAACAGGACGGCTATAATTAACCGTTGTTGTATCGCCATTTTGAGTAACAGTCGTTTGCATTACAGGCATTCTATCATTTCTAATAGTATAGGCTTCTACACTATTCGCTGCAAAAAATATTAAACAAATTACCCCTAAGGCCGCCATTTTCATAAATCGAAACTCCTATATTTGCCTCTACATGATATTAAACGATTTAGACTTTGTCAAGGTTCATTTTTTGTTGTATAATTTTTTAAGAGGTGAAATATGGCAATAAGAAGAATTTTAAAATACGGTGAAGGAACACTCAGACAACCATCGAAAGAAGTTTTTAAGGTTTCAAAAAAGATTCAGGATCTTGTACACGATATGATTGAAACAATGTACAGCGCAAACGGCGTAGGCTTGGCAGCACCGCAAATCGGCGAAAACCTGAGAATTTTTGTTATCGACGTAAGCAGTGACAAAGAACCTTTGAACCCGATTGTTTTCATCAATCCTAAAATCATAAAAAAATCAGGTTCTATCTGCTCACAAGAGGGGTGTTTAAGCTTTCCGGAAGTATATTCTGACGTAAAAAGAGCCGAATATGTTATGGTTAAAGCCACAGACATCAAAGGCAGAAGCTTTGTAATAGAGGGCAAAGACGGTTCATTGCTTGCACGCGCTATTCAGCACGAATTCGACCACCTCGACGGCGTCTTATTCATCGACAGATGCACTGACGTTGAAAAAACAGAACAGGAACTTGCTAAAAACAATCTTCCCAAAATTCAGCCAGAAAAGTTAATTAAGGAATAATAATGATAAATATAGTTTTTTTCGGAACCCCAAAAATCGCATTAAAATCGCTCGAATATCTTTATAATTCAGACAAAATCAACGTTTTAGCCGTCGTAACCCAGCCGGATAAACCCGCAGGACGCGGCCACAAACTCACGATGTCACCGATAAAAGAATTCGCGCTCGCACACGATTTGCCGGTATTCCAGCCTAAATCTATCAGAAAATCCGAAGAAACTATCGCGGCACTGAAAGAATTACAACCGGATTTCTTTGTGACGTTCGCGTTCGGCCAAATTTTATCACAGGAAGTACTTGATATTCCGAAATATGAAACCATCAACCTCCACGCGTCCTTATTGCCTAAATACCGCGGCGCAAACCCTATTCAGCGCGCGATTATCAACGGCGACAAGGAAACAGGAATTTGCACGATGATTACCGAACTCGGCCTTGATTGCGGCGATGTTTGCATGCGCGAAGTCATCGAAATCTGCGACACAACAACCTGCGTTGATCTTTTTGAAACAATTAGCGACCAGTCACCAGAATTGTTAGAAAAAACGCTTATCGGACTTGTTGAAAAAACAATTACGCCTGAAAAACAATGCGAGGACGGCGTTTGTTTTGCAAACAAACTGGACAAAGAAGAATGCCTTATCGACTGGAACAACAACGCGCAGACAATTCACAATCTTGTACGCGGAATATACAAATTCCCATGCGCATACTTTATGCACAACGACAAAATAATTAAAGTTTTAGAAACAAAAGTGGCTGACGGCACTGGAACCGTCGGAGAATTTATTTCGACAGGTAAAAACGGTATAGAAGTAGCCTGCGGTAAAGGAAGTATTTTACTCGTAAAAGTTAAACCTGAGGGTAAAGGCGAAATGCTTGCCCGCGACTGGTACAACGGCCTCAAACATTAGGAGAAAACATGATTACAAAAGGAATTCGCGGCGCAATAACGGTCGAAGAAAACACAGCAGAAGCGATTAAAGCCGGAACACTTAAACTGTTAGACGAAATCGTTGAAAAAAACAATATCGATAAAAACATGATTTCGCACGTAATTTTTACGTTAACCCAAGATCTTACAGCGGCTTTTCCGGCAAAATTTGCACGAATTGACCGTGGCTGGACAGATGTTGCACTACTTTGTTTTAACGAAGCCGCAATTGATGGCGCTATCGAAAAATGTATAAGAATTTTGATAGTCTTAAACTGCGAGGAATACTTTGTTCCGCAGTACGTCTACCTCAAAGGCGCAGCGAATTTAAGAAGTTAGTTGAACGGCGGGTTGTAAACCCGCCGATTTTATTATTATATAAGTCTATCCAAACCGCCTAAATTCATTGCCTCACCTCTAATTGCATCTGTCGGTAGCGGCATCCCCTTGGCATCGTATGCAATAATTCTACCATCCGGTAACACTGCATGAGTTCTAATCCCTTGCGCGTTTACATGAACGGTTTTTAGAGGCACACCATCAGCCCCAAAATAAACTTTTTGATAACCGGAATTAGCCCTAGTACTATTTTCGCCTATATTACGTAGAACTGCACGGCCGCCAAGATGTTTTTTGCCTGCAAAAACTCTATCAATTGTTCTTTCTTGTATCTCCAAGCCTCTATTGCCATACTCATAAGACACTTGATTGAATGTATTCACTCTATGAGCGCCGACTTGTGCCATTTCATTTGTTGTGACTTTAGTTATATCACCATAAGCTGTAAAATTGTTCTCTTTGTAAGGAATTATTCTTGAAACCTCTTTTGAACCATTTTGTGTTTGCGTTGAAATTTTTGTTAAATACTTATCAGGTGTGGAATTATATACTCCTTTAGGCGCAACAGTTTTTATATTCCCTTTTACAATTGATTGTCCATTAAGTACTTGTTTCGTTCCATTAAACATTTCTAGATAGCCACCAGACTGTCGAGTTGTTCTACCTATACACTTTGCCATATTGGCTCCAACTTTTGCGGCAGGTTTTGCGTGTGTAGCACCTTTTACTAAATGTACGATTGCTGATACGTTTCCCATAAGATATCCCCTTTCTTTTTCCTTTAATGTATCTTTCTGTGCAACAAATTGTATATTGTGTTGTGAGGGGCATTAGGACAAGGAGTTCGGGGCTTAACAATTCGTAACAAATTAAAACATAAAACGCAATTTTCTTACGGCGCTTGTTTTTATATCAGTACAACACAATATACATTGTGTTGTACGATAATGCACAAAAAAGGTTGGATATTAAACCCAACCTTTTTTATTATTAATTAACGCTTACACCGCCGCGGCTGACTAGTTTCAACTCTGACAAATTTGGATCAAGAAGTCTTCGGCCGATGTTTACAAAGCTTATTGAACATAACGTTTTATTGCCGTAGTTAATCATTTTTTCAACAACACCCTGACCGTATTTAGGGTGTGTTACCACATCACCTGATTCGAAAAGCGGCGCGTCCCCTACCGGCTCAATTTCCTCAGGTGTATAAATCGGAACCATTTGAGAGTCATCAGCGGAATCTTCTTCGTCTTCAATAAATACATCAGAATTATCAACTTCTAACTCTTCAATTGTATTGTCATCAAGTACGCTAGCCTCTAATTCTTCGATATTTGGTTGTTCAACAGCAAACTCATCTGCGCTATAAACTTCCTGCGAATCATCTTCCATCGGCATTGATTGAATAAAATCTAAATCGCTTTCTGAAAGTTCTGTTTCAGAATCATCTTCAAGAAGAACTTCAGGATCAACTTCGTTTTCAGTATCAAGAGTTTCTTCTTCAAATTTACGGTAAAGAGCCGCATCAACATCACGCGCTACTTGTTCTTCCACAATCTCTCTATCATTAAGTGCTTCTTGTTCAAATGTAGAAGTTTCGTCAGCGTCAAAAACGACGGCTTCATCTGCGGTTTGAAAGGGTTCAACCTCAATTTCACCTGCACTTTCTTCAACCTCTTCGACAACAGGAAATTCATTAAGAACATCTTCAACATCCAGTGAATTTTCTTGAACTTCCTCAACTGTTTCAGGAACCTCAGGTTCAACATCGATTATTTCAGGCTGAATAATCGGAGTTTCAACTTCTTCTACAACCTCTTCAGCTTCTGCAAGCTTTTTATCGAGTTCAACGAGTTCCTCATAACCTTTAACTTGAACAATAAACGGAATACCTTGAGTTGCAGGGCCGTAAACAACGAATTCATCGCCGTTGAGTTTTGACAGGAACGTATTATAGCCTGCAAAATCGTGTTGCAATGTTTGCGGCGCAAAGAGAATCAAGTTTTGAATAATTTGTTTCAAGTCTGGTAGGTATTTAAACTCGTGCGGACAAATTATTGTTGTATAAATATTTTTGAATTCCAGAGTTTTTCTGAGCAATCTTTTGTCAGCGACATCGTTATTCATTGAAAGAAGAACGAACGTGTCATCATTTATTGTTGAAATCGCTTCAAAAAGGTATGGAATAAGGAGTTTTTGGAGTTTAACGTCAACATCAGAGATATCAACGATTAACGAATCTGAATGAGCGACTTTGTTTCTAAACATAGTTACATCATCGTCACCGGCAGCAAAAACATTGTGTTCCTGATATTTAATCAATTTATTTTTGAGAAGAACGAGTTCCGGAATACCTGTTTCCTGATACTGGTCTTGAACTACATTAATAAACAAATCAATCGGCAAATATCCTTGCGGAAGAGTTTCCATATAGCCTTGAACTTCTTTGAAAATATCCTGAATAACGGCTTTACTAACAGGTTCCACGCCCTCTAAATCGTTTTCAAATATAAAATCAAGGAATTGAGCGTTCAAAGGAAGTTTAAAGTTTCTTCCGAAAATAAAGTTTTCGTCAGAAGAAAAATCGCCGTTTATGTCAAGAAGAACAACTTTTCGGCCTAATTCAACCATCTGCGGCAAGATATTGCTTAAAATTTTGCTTGTATTATCAACATTGTTAGAGCAAATCAAAAGGTTTGACTGCAAAACAGAAGCGTCAAGTTTAAACGGAAGTTCTTGCTGAGCAACAAGTCCGAGATATACAGGATTATCAAGTGGCAGAATACTAAGGAGTTCGCCTGACGGAAGCGATGTAATTTCAGCGTTAAGAGATGGAATAGTTCCGTTGTAAGGTTTCAAAACGCCATCAGTATTAAACGTAAACAACAATTTTAATACTGCAAAATTCTTACCATTTTCAGCCTTTAAATTTACTACCTGCGCAACATAAGGGGTGTTAGAATCTTCAATAATGGCAAAGCCTGAAAGTGCCAGATTGTCCTCAACTTCATAAGAAATTTTAACTAAACTATTTTTTATCTCCAGTATTCTCATTAAAAAACTCGCTCCTTTACGCTGATATTACCATAAAAAATCTATTTTGTACAGAATTTTAACAGATTATTGTAAATTTCAATAGTTTTTTGACAGATAACGAGTTTTCTGTCAACGAGGCTTTTGATTGTGTAGGAGTAACAGTCGAGAATATTTTTTTCTAAACCGCAAGGCGCAGAAAGAGTTTCGAGGCGTTTCAAATAGCATTCGCGGCCGCGGGTTTCGGGTTCAATTTTATCAGCAAGAAAAATGATTTTTTCTAATAACGTCATTTCAACCTGCCCGAGAGTGTGCCAGCGAATTGCAGACAAAATTTCATCATCTTCAACGCCGAATACTTTCTTTGCGAGCGCTGCACCGGCTGGAGCGTGAAGAATTTTCGCGTTATTATCCTCACCGCATTCAAGTTTAATTCCGCCCTCTTTTATCAGAGAAATCATCTCATCAAGCGGCAAATTCTTAGCGCAGTCGTGAATTAACCCTGTAAAATAAGCTTTTTCTTCGTCACCGCCGCAAATTTTAGCGATTTCACGCGCGGCATCCGCGGTTCCAAGCGAATGAACGTATTTTTCTGCCGTTAAATTTTCTCTCAACCAATCCTTAATGTCTTCTATACAAGCCGTTTTCAATGATATAATCCTCAACTTTTTGCGGTACAAGCCCTGAAACGCTTTCGCCGCAAGCTATCTTTTCTCTTAACTCTGTAGATGAAATATCATAAAACGCAAGGTTTGTAAAGTCAAAATCATAACCTTTTTCGCGCAAATAATCAAAACGCGCGAGGTTACAATCGTCCTCACGGCGTGAAACAATAAAATGCAGCAAATCCTTTAATTTATCCGCTTCATACCAGCTTTCAATCTTCTCAAAAGCGTCCGTGCCAATGATAAAATTAAATTTTTCACTTGTTCCGAGGCGTTTTTGCAGTTCCAGAACAGTCAAATAAGTATAAGACGTTTCACCAAGCGAAAACTCAATATCAGAAACCTCAAAACCTTTACGCCCCGAAATTGCAAGTTCTACCATTTTAAGACGATGTTGTGCATCATCTGCGCATTTGTGCGGCGGAATATATGATGGAATAAAAATGATTTTTTCAAATCCGAATTTGCGCAAAACATGTTCAGCCATTCTTAAATGAGCGTTGTGAACAGGGTTAAATGTGCCGCAAAACAGACAAATATTCATAACTAAATCGCGGTGACTTCCTGCATAATAGTTTCAATAATAACAGAAGACGCTTTTTGTCTATCCAAATCAATTACAGGCGTTTCAGGATTTTCAGCGGATGTATTTTCAGTTTCCTCAACCGGCGGCTTCGCTTCCATCACAGGTTTTGGAGCCTTTGCCTGCAAGACTGCGGGATCATTTTTGTGAACATTTTGAAGCGCCATAATCTTCTGTACAAATCTTTGAGTTTCACCGAACGGCGGAACCGCATTGTATTTTTTTACGTTTCCAGGGCCGGCATTGTAAGCCGCAAGTGCGAGTTCAACAGAACCGAACATTCTGTACATCATTAGATAATATTTCAAACCGCCTCTTATATTGTCAGCCATTGAATAAGGGTTAATCCCTATTTTTCTGGCAGTTGTCGGCATAAGTTGAAAGATTCCAACCGCGCCGCAAGCACTTCTTGCTTCCATTCTGAAATTAGACTCAACCTTAGCGATACTAAGCGCAAGCGCCGGATCAATACCGAGTTCGATTGCCTGATTAACAATTGTTGCTTTAACCTCTTCTACAGTTGCGGCATTTGCCTGACCGCAAGCCAAAATAAGCGCTAAGCCCATTATCGTAACCATTTTTTTAATCTTCAAAATAATAACCCTCAATCTTGTAAATTGTATAACAAAAAGTTAACTTTATTGACATGGTAATTCAAAGCATGTCAGAAATCAAGTTTACACAGGCGGCTAATCTGTCAAAAAGTTATAAAATTTCCCAAAATAACTGAGCCCGACCAATTTGTAAACTTTTATTAAATATTGATTAAGACGCCTGAACATGTTATCATAATAATAGATTAGGAGTAGCAATGTACGAATTTCCATTTGAGTTGGACGATTTCCAAAAAGAGGCCTGTGATTTTATCAGTGAGGGTAAAAGCGTTGTAGTTTGTGCGCCAACAGGTGCCGGCAAGACTGTTATCGCGCAGCACGCGATTCACGAAGCATTAAAAAATAACACACGAGTTTTTTATACAACTCCTTTAAAGGCGCTTTCTAACCAAAAATTCTACGATTTTTCGGAGAAATATGGTTCTGATAAAGTAGGACTTTTGACCGGTGACACATCAATCAACCGCGGCGCTCAAATCGTCGTTATGACAACAGAAGTGTTCAGAAACATGCTCTACGGAACAAACCTAGGTGCTGTCGCTGACAACCTCAAAGACGTTAAATATGTTATTCTGGACGAAGTTCACTATATGAACGACGAACAGCGCGGCACCGTCTGGGAAGAAAGTATAATCTACTGTCCTACAAATATTCAAATCGTTGCGCTTTCGGCAACCGTTGCAAACGCTGACGAACTCACAGAATGGATTAACTCTGTCCACTCCAGAACCGAACTCGTCGACACGGACTTCCGTCCGGTTCCGTTGAAATTCTTTTATTTCGACAGTTCACAGCCAACAAGATTATTACCGCTACTAACTCCAAGTGGTCAATTAAATAACAAGATTAAACCCGAAAAACGTCCGTTCGGCCGCCACGGCAGGGTTAAAGAACAGAAAAACCACGTGAAAGAAATTGTCAAAAATCTTCACGATCAAGACATGCTTCCTGCTATTTATTTCACGTTTTCACGTAAAAAATGCGATGAACAGATGGAAAAATGCGCGTACCTTGACCTCGTCACAAACGCTGAGCGCGCACAAATTCGCCAGTTTGTTGAAGAATACATCGCAGAGAACCCTTATTTATATAACAACAAACACCTTGAATACCTTTATCAGGGCGTAGCGTCACACCACGCAGGGCTTTTGCCGTCATGGAAAAACCTCGTTGAAAAATTATTCCAAAAAGGTTTGATAAAAGTTGTTTTTGCGACCGAAACCCTTGCTGCAGGGATTAATATGCCGGCGCGCTCGACTGTTATAAGTTCTGTCAGCAAACGCACCGACAGCGGCCACAGAATGCTTACGGCCAGCGAATTTTTACAAATGTCAGGCCGTGCAGGACGCCGCGGTATGGACGAAGTGGGGTACGTTACGGTCGTCGGAAGCTATTTCCAAACACCTGAAGAAGTCGCAGAACTAGTTTTGAGCGATGCGAACCCGTTGGAAAGCCGTTTTTCTCCAAGTTATTCCATGGTTCTAAACCTATTACAGCGTTTTTCAATCGATGAAGCCAAAGAACTTATCATGAAAAGTTTCGGCTATTTTTCATCAGGTTCACGCCTCTTCCCGCTATTGAAACTCAACGAACAATATGACGCACAGCTTGAAGAACGCGTTATCGAATGCCCGTATTCCAAAAATGATGACACATTACGTGAATACTTAGGAATAAAAGCGCTTTATATCCAAAATAAAGACACTTACAAAAAAATTATTAGACAGGAAAACGCTAAAAAACGCAAGATTTCGGAAGAAATTATTCAATTCTCCCACGAAAACAAGAAAAATCTTGAAAAAATGCACACATTCTGCTGCGACCGCTGCAAATTATTCAAAAAACATTCAAAAAATATCGAAGTAATTTCGCGCCTGAGCCTGCACAAACGCAAGCTTGAAAAAGAAATCGAACGTCAGCGCGATATCTTCTGGAACAAATTTTTATCACACCGCAACGCACTGACAGAAGTCGGTTACCTTGTGGACGATTACCCGACAGAGCGCGGGATTACAACGTCCCAAATCAGAAGCGAGAATGAACTTTTCTTAGCGGAAATTCTTTTCTCCAATGCGCTTGAAAACCTTACCCCTGCGCAGTTGGCGGCGGTAGTTTGTGCGATTACAACAGAAGAACTCCGCGGAGATTTTCCGTTCCTGCCGTTCTCAGAACCTGTTAGAAAATCGCTCAATGCTATTCGTAATATCAAGCGAAAAATGGAAAAACTTCAAGGAAAACACTTAATCGAAGCGCCGCTTTATATTAACCCTTATTTCTCATCACTGATAGAACTCTGGGTTGAGGGTGCTGAGTGGGAAACCATTATCGGCCAGATGGAAATCAGTGAGGGCGATTTGGTTCGTTCGTTCAAGCGTGTAGTTGACGTATTGCGTCAATTCACGACGATTTCTAATGTTCCGGACTGGCTTGTCTTCACGGCCCGCGAAGCAATAGAAAAAATTCAACGCGAACCGGTTAACCTTGACTAAGCACGTAACCATTGCGAATAAGAAAAGTGCCTTACGGCACTTTTCTTAGCGTTTTACACACTGTGTATCTTTTGAAGTATCATCTTTTAATATTTTACCAAAAACAGCTTTATTGCTCATAGTCATGTGACCTACCAACCCATTTTGCCACAAATACGAAGACAGGATGGACTCTGAAGTTATTGATGGTAATAATTTTTTATTAACTGCTATGGCCATAGCTTCTTCTCTGTTCGGTAAGCGTGCATTATCCAAATCCCGGCAATAACTTTGGGCATCTTTGAGATTTTTACCGTTTGTAGTATTTCCTTCAAGTGTTGGTGCAACAACTTTTGAATCTGATGAATACAATATGGTCATAAATCCAATGTCTTTGCCGACAGTATTTGGACCTTTTGTACCATTCAAATCGTATATTAAATTTGCACATACATAAGGTTCAATCAAATAGGAAGTATTCTCCGTGAAATTATCCCCTCTACAAGCCGAATTATAATAAACAATAATTGATTCCCCGTTTGCCGTTTCAAACGCTGCCGCCTTAGAGTTTAGCATTGAGTGCGAGCCTAACAATGAATAGCTGTCACTGATCATTAGAGGATTTAGCGCAGACCAATTTTCCGGCACAGGCACTGCAGAACCTGTGGTGTTAATATTTGACGTAATGCCACAATCCTTAAGGTTATCAGAACAAATATTATTAATCTTTAGAACTTTAGACAAGCCTGACGTAATAAAAGTTTCAGCGGCGGTGTCTGTTGTACCATCAAGCGTTCCATATCCGTTAAGCGCTGGCATTAATGCAATTGCCTGACTAAATCGCGCAAAAAGCGCTTTGCGCTGAGTGTTCCATGTGCGTTCGTTAATGTTGCCTGTTAAAGACGGCAGCGTTATCGCCGCAACTACGCCGATGATTGTAAGCGAGAGCAATATCTCAGCCATAGTAAAAGCGGTTAAGGAACGCCCCCCCCCCCCTGTCAACATGAACATAAGTTTGTTTTTCATAAGTTTCATCCTTTCTTTATGTTGTTATTATGAACCATGTCTTAAATCATGTCAAGAGTTGCGCCAAAGTATTTCTTTGTGCTATAATCTTGATTATGGAATGTCCAAAATGTGGTTATGAAGTCGACGATAAAGCAATGACCTGTCCGAATTGCAAGAAGGTCTTGAAGTTGATATGTCCGGTTTGCCGTACTGTCAACACTCAAAACACCTGCAAAAAATGCGGATTTCCTATTCTGGTCAAATGCAACAAATGCGGTAAAATCACACCGAATATAAACGGCAAATGTACTAAATGCGGGTTTGATACCGAACAATCCTGCTTGCTTAACGAGTCGAATACCGACACTTATGCGCTGATGATTGTCGAACTTCCGAACATCGACGACATGAAAAATTATATTGGCTCTAAACTTATTAACAAATTTAAAGCCAATACCGACAAAATTATTAAAGATGTAGCCAAAAAGAATAAGGTTAAATGCAGAATTTATGAAAAAAATTATGTACTAAGGTTTGCTAAAGAATACACTTTTTCAAGCTCTGCGACACGAGCGATGGACACGACTTTAAACCTTATTCAAGAGATTACAAATCTCAACTGCAAGCTTACACACAAGAAAAACGCCACTATCAGATGTAATATTACGCTTTTAAAACGCGAAACCTCTGACAATCCGCGCTCAGTAAAATCAGACTTTAACGTAAACTTTGTAAGCCACGATAAACTTTCCGAAGAAGAACAAATTAAACAGGCGTTTCAAGTTATCACAGACTCGTCTGTCTATGAAATTTTGAAAAACAATTACAACTTTGAGCAGTTGGATTCCGTGCTTGTAAACGGCGAAATGACAATGTTCTATGAGGCAAAACTCAAAGATAACGTTGAAATTATTGATGTTTACGATGACGAAGAAGAAATCAAAATTCCGAACTTCGTTCAAAACATGCTTATGGAACAGGACAAAATCGACGGCCACGCTTTGAGCAAAATGGAAGCGCCGAAAGATCCTGACGCGATTTATGATATGGAAACCATCGGACTTGAGGATATCGCGTGCGAATTTATGCGCGTCGAAAACGCCGACGTATTATTCCACATGGTAACAAGGCTTCAAGAACATCCTAAGGGAATTCTTGCTATAAAAACTGATGAGATTTACAAACCTTATTCGCTTAAAATTATTAACGAAATCGAAGCGCTAAATATTTATAAAAACATTATCAGCGTTACCTGCTATGATGATATGAAGTTCGCGCCTTATTCATTTTTCCGAGACTTAATTTCTGCGATTTTTGAATACACTGTTTCGCAAAAATTGTTCTCCACAAACGATTTTACGATGTTCCAGAGTATCGATCCGGATTTGATTATCCGCGACTTAATAACGCTCACAAAACATGAAGATGAAGATATTTTTGAAACAAGATTCAAGTATTACGATATTTTCGCATCGTTATTGCAAGCGATTCCAAACAGTTTGATTTTTATTGAAGATTTCGACAAAATCGACGCGGGTTCACTGGATATTATGCGCCACGTGTTTGAAGTTTTTGATGAACTTGAGATAAGCTATCTGCTTTCTTATAGCAAAAAATTCTCACTCCATAAAAATTCAAACTTTTTGCTCAGCAAACCGTATTACTGCGAAATCTTGCTCAAACCGACACCGTTTGAAAAGATTATTGGTGACAACAAAGAGTATTACAAAAACATTTTGGACAGCTTCTATCTTCAACGTATTGCGAAATATGCGTGCGGAAGTATTTTGTTCTTAGATTTTGCACTGCAATACCTCTTGGAACTTGAAGTTCTAAAAATCACTGACAAAGGCGAACTCAAACTGGGTAAAGCCGAAACGATTATCATTCCGTCTTCATTAAATAAGCTTCTGGTAAGACGCCTGAACCTTATGAAAGACGAGAAAGAAATGTTGAAGTTCCTAGCGTCCTTGATGCTTCTTGGAACCCGCGTTGATATTAAGACCGTCGAATCGCTCGGTTACGAAAACAACGAAGAATTAATCAATAGACTTTCTGCGATGGGCTATATTTATTACTACAATAACTGCCTGTACTTCCCTAACTACAACCTTTTGAAAGAAAACTTGCTTGAAACAATGAATCAGGATTACCTGAAAGAGGTTGCAGGCGAATTGTTTGAAAAAGTCTTTGACGACAGTATTCCAAGCCCTACAAAAGCGTATCTTTACAACCTGCTTGGCGACCACGTGAACGAATTCTTACAGTGGGAACAGCTTTCTAATATCAACCTTTCACTGGGTGATTTCTGTTCATATCTGAACTGTACGCAGAGAATGCTTGAACTCGTAAGCCAGAATGACCAATACGACCTTGTTGAAGACCCTCAAGAGTATAAAGACAACCTTTATAGAGAAATTTCTGACAATATTTTTGAAGTTATTCCTGATAAAACAGGCGATATTGCGGAAAACACGCTTCAAAACCTTGAACGACTAGAAGAACACGACAAGATTATTGAACTCTGCATAAAAATGATTAAGGCAAGCCTTAACGACGGCGATTATAATAAAGCGCTGGAATTAATGCACAAAGTTCTTTCAATGCTTCCAAACGCTTCAATCGACCCGAACAGCCCGAACTTTGACAAAAACTTCTTCTTTATGTCACTTGTTCACATCGCGATTTTGTTCAACCTTGGCGCACTGAAAGACTGTCTTGACATTTCATACAAAATTTTAGAATTCGTAACCCCTGAAACAATCGATGTTCTACGACCTGATGATATGGAGGGCGCGGATTTCATCGCAATGCTTTACGATACAGTTGGATACGCTGCGATTGCAAATATCTGCCTGCTTTACGGCAATGTAGGTCAGTTCTTAGAACTCGTTAAACAGGATTTACCGCAGTTACCGGATTCGTTCCAGTATTTTGTAATCCTTGAACAACTTGTCGCAGGCAAGTTAGAAGAGGTTCCGGAAATCGAAATTTCAGCAACTGATAGGTTCTCACCTGCAATTTCGTTTATAGTTTCGGCGTTCGGATTTAACTATGCAGACCCTAAAGCTTTTGCAACAAATATCTACCGCGCTAAACTCAATGCGAAAAACTGTATGCTTCACAAAATCGAATACATTTGCGATTTGTTGATTGCAAACACTTATATAAGAATTAACTCGCTTGAAAAAGCAAGCCACATTCTCTACGACGTAATCAATACCGCTCAAGCCAAGGGTATGGCCGGCGTTGAACTTCTCGCGTGGTATTTTATGAGCAACATACACCTCAAAGAAAAACAATACGACACAGCTTATGGTGTTGTTAATAACTCTATTATCCAGCTTGAGAAAAACAGACTTCACAGCGAACTTTTGATTATGCTGTTAAATTATAACCTTTATAAAGTATTTATGTTTAGAAGAGAGCTTAACAAAGCACAGCTTTGTATTGAACAGGCGATTTCCATAATCCAGAAACACGAAATGTTCTTCCCGTTTGACGTTGACCCTAGAAGCTACGGAATCGAGGTTGACGAAGAACTTATGCAAAAGATTCAGTCGGGTGAAAACGTTCAGTTGCCAGAAGAATCTGACAAACCGGACTTCCTAGGCGATCTTGCAGCAAAAACGGAAGAGGCTGAAATGGATTTTCTTGAGGGACTTGCCGACCAAACCGAAAATCAAGAGTAAAGGAGAGGGACATGAAAATATTATTTGCATCAAACGAGGTCGCCCCGTTTTCAAAAGCAGGCGGACTGGCAGATGTTATGGGCAGTTTGCCAAAATATCTTGAAAAAGACGCCGAAATCGCAATTTTTACACCATTACACGGATTTATCGATCAGGAAAAATATGGCATCAAAGAACTCCCAAACTCTGATTTGTGGATAACTTTTGGCTGGCAGCCGCAAAAATTTAACCTGTTTATCGGAAAGCTTCCGGGAACTGACATTAACGTATTTTTCGTAAAAAACGACTGGTATTTCTCTTGCTTCCACGAAGTTTATCCGAAATGGCTTGATACACGCTATGAACACGAAAGATACGTTGCATTCTCGCTTGCAATTATGGAATACGCAAAACAACTCAACTTCCGCGCAGACATAATCCATGCAAACGACTGGCACACAGCGATGTTGCCGCTTTATCTGCACAGCAACTACAAATTCGATGAATTCTGGTCGAAAACAAAATGCGTTTTTGAAATCCACAACCTTGCATATCAGGGAATTTGGATGAATGATATTATTGATTTTGCCAATATGCGCAAAGATATTGTTTACAACGAATGGGGCTGCGAACATTTTGACCACGTAAACTGGATGAAAGGTGCGATTAATTACTCAGACAAAATTCTGGTAGTTTCGCCAAACTATTCACGCGAAATCCTAACATCAGAATACGGCGAAAATATGGATTACACGCTCCGTGGTTGCACTCACAAGATTGCAGGGATTCTGAACGGTATTGATTACGATGTATTCGACCCTAAAAAAGACAAACACATCGCAAAAAATTACGACGTAAAATCACTTGATAAAAAAGAAGAAAATAAAAAAGCGCTTTGCGAATACTTCGGCTTAAAATATAATCCTGATCGTCCGCTTTTCGGCTTTGTTTCAAGACTTGTTGACCAAAAGGGTATCGACTTAATCCGCGATATGGAAAACGAACTTAAAAACCTCGACGCTGATTTTATATTCCTTGGAAGCGGCGACAGCGCGTATGAAAACCTTTTCATCTGGCTTTCAAACAACAGCGCAAACATCCGTTGCTACGTTGGCTATGACGCCAAACTCGCGAACCTTATCTATGCAGGAAGCGATTTCTTCTTAATGCCGTCAAAATTCGAACCTTGCGGCCTGAGCCAACTCATCGCGATGAGATATGGTTCATTGCCTGTTGTAAGGGCAACCGGCGGACTGGAAGACACAGTAACCGGCTACCCGCTTGATAACTCAAACGGTTTCAAATTCTGGGGCTACAACGGCTGGGATATGCTTAATGCAATCAAAACCGCGATGTGGGTTTATCAAGATAAATTTGTATTCAACGCGATGAGAAAATCCGCGATGGAAGCAGACTTCTCGTGGAAGAAAAGCGCCGCAGAATATCTCAACCTATACAAATCATTATTATAAGAAAGAGGGCCGAAAGGCCCTTTTTTATACAGGAATTGTAAACCAGAATGTACTGCCATAGTTTAAACGCGATTTAAAATCAATTTTACCTTTGTGGGCATCAACTATCGTTTTGCACAAAAACAACCCGACACCAGAACCCTGTTGGCGCTTCAACTGATCTTGATTAACTTGCGAAAAGAATTTAAAAATTTTCCCGCAATCTTTTTTACTTATACCATCACCCGTATCCTTGATTTCAAACACAAACTCGCGTTTTTCGTTCATATAAGTAACAATAGTTATTTTTCCGTTAATCTTATTAAATTTCACCGCATTGCTGATAAGATTCAACACAAGCTGCCTGAAACGTCTTAAATCCGCATCTATATACATTTCCATTAGAGTGTATCGAACTTCAATATTCTTCTCTTTAATCTGGTTTTCCAGTGTTCCAAGAGTTTCCAGAATAACTGATTTGGGCGAAAAACGCTCGTATTGAAGTTCCATTTCCTTGGTTTGTGAACGCGACAAATCAAGCACATCCAAAATTAATCCAAGAAGAAATTTCGATGAATTCGAAATATTTTTAATATATTTTGCAAGTGCAGGATCAGAATTTTTCGCCTGCATAATATCCGAAAACCCAATAATTGAATTTAAGGGAGTTTTAAATTCGTGCGAAATACTCGCCAAAAATTCCATACGCTCCTTGAATGTCCGCTCATTTTCCTCTTTTAGAGAAAAGTTTTCAAGCTTCTGACTCGCGCATTCCAAAACCAAACGCACAAAATCCTTGTCCTGTCCGATTACACCAAGAATGCCCTGTAAATTTCCAGCAAAAAACACAGGCTCTATGACCGTATCGCCACCCGAAATTGAATAGATAAATTCAATAATATCGTCTTGCTCAAACCCGTTTCCAAAATAATCAAGAACAAGTTTATTTATCTGAGCTACGCGGGCATGATTTTTTGAACCTACTCTTAAAAGCGGCTTATTAGTTTTGGGGTTTATCAACAGAACCCATGCGGCCTCCGCGTCACTGCGTAGAAAATCCGTCATACACGCCAGTGCGTCCTTTAAGCCCGTCTTCATATTAAGATTTTTCAAAAAATCATATAAATCTTTTTCTTTTAAAATATTCATTGTATAATAACTATACTATGAAGAAAAAACTTTTTGTATTATCCGGTTCGTCAGGTGTTGGAAAAGGCACTGTTATCAACGGATTTCTCAAAAGAAATCCTAATTTTAGCCTTTCAATCTCCTGCACTACACGCAAAATGCGCCCTGGAGAAGTAGATGGCGTAAATTATTTCTATCTTTCACGTGAAGAATTTGAACAGAGCGTTAAAAACGGCGAATTTTTGGAATGGGCAGAATTCGCACAAAACCTTTACGGCACAAAACGCGCGTTCGTCGAAAAATGTCTGAATAACGGCAAAGACTTAATTCTTGAAATAGAAACAATCGGAGCGCTTAAAGTTAAAGAACAAATGCCTGAAGCGGTTTTAATATTCATCGCACCGCCAAGCCTTGAAGAACTTGAACAGCGTTTACGCGGCCGCCACACAGAAGACGAGGCAACTATACAAAAACGTCTTAGCGCAGTAAGAGAAGAAATAGAGCGCGCAAAAAATTATGACTACACAATAGTCAACGATGAAGTCGAATCTGCAATTTTAGCACTCGAAAAAATTATAAAAGACGAGGCGGCAAATGTGTAACTTAAGCGGCAAAACAATTCTCATCGGTATCACAGGCGGAATTGCCGCATATAAAATCTGTGAACTTATTAGAATATTTAAACGCAGCGGCGCAAACGTTAAGGTTATCGTGACCCCTAACGCGCTGAACTTTGTAACAAAACTTACCTTGCAAAACCTTTCACAAAACGATGTTGCTGTAGAGGAATTTGAAATCGCAGACTACAAGCCGGAACACATTTCACTCGCCGATGAAGCCGACATTTTCGTAATCGCACCGGCCACAGCAAACACTATTTCAAAACTTGCACACGGAATTTGCGACAACCTTTTAACTTCCGTTGCCTGCGCTTACAGAAAAAGGATTATCCTCGCACCCGCAATGAACTGCAACATGTGGGAAAACCCGATTATTCAAGAAAACCTTGCAAAACTTAACTGTAAAATCCTTGAACCAGAAAGCGGGTTTCTGGCATGCGGCTATGAGGGTAAAGGACGACTTTGTTCGCTCGAAAAAATCTATGACGCAACAGTGGAAGAACTTTTCGCGAACCAACCGCTAAAAGGCAAAAAAATCCTTATCACCGCCGGCGGAACAATCGAAGATATCGACCCAGTAAGATATATTTCAAACTATTCTTCCGGCAAAATGGGCTTCGCGCTTGCCAAAGTCGCACGCGACCTCGGCGCAGAAGTAACCCTTATTTCAACGGTTCCCCATTCCAGCGCAATTATGGTCAAATCTGCGCTAGAAATGCAAAGCGAAATATTAAAACACATTGAAACCCAAGACGCAGTGTTTATGGCCGCAGCAGTGGCGGATTTCAGAGTTAAAAACTCCGCAGAACAGAAAATCAAAAAGGTCGACGGTGCCGACGAAATCACTTTAACACTCGTCAAAAATCCTGATATCTTAAAAACAATCTACGACTTGAAACCAAATGCAAAAATCATAGGTTTCTGCGCCGAAAGCGAAAATCTTCTGGCTAACGCAAAAGATAAAATCCAACGCAAAGGGTGTGATTATTTAATTGCAAACGACATTTCCCGCAAAGACATCGGATTTGGCGCAGATGAAAATGAAGTTCACATTCTGAGCGCTGACGGCAAAATCGAAAAAATAGAAAAAGCATCAAAAGAAATCATTGCAAAAGAAATCTTTAAACGAATATGGTCAATAAATATGAATTAACACAAATAATAGAGCAGGTCGCACCGCCTGAAAGCGCTGAACCATGGGATTTGAGCGGCTGGATTATCGAAACAGAACGTACCGATGTTAACAAAGTCATGCTTTGCCTAACCGTCACCGGAGACATTTTGCAACAGGCAGAAGAATACGGCTGCGACATGATAATTTCACACCACCCGTTATTTATTGTTCCGCTAGACTTCAATCGCGGAATAGATATTTATTGCGCTCACACGAACCTTGATAAAGCGCCTTGCGGTACAACAGAAACACTGATAAAACAACTTGGTTTCACCGTTAATAGAGCGACCGAACACGACTTTCTGCGTTTTTGTGAATTGAACATGCCGTTTGATGAATTATTAGAAAAATTAAAACAGGTTTCAACAAACATTAGAATTGCCAAGCCTGCCAAAACCGTCGGCCGTGCAGCGTTTTGCGGCGGAAGCGGGGCAGATTTCTGGCATGACGCATATTTAAACGGTGCAGATGTTTTGATTACCGGCGATTTAAAATTTCACACAGCACTGGATAGTAAAATTTCAATAATAGATATCGGACATTTTGAGAGTGAAGTGGGCGTTTTGGCAGAATTATCAAGACTTTTAAGTCCAAAAGTTGAAATTATAAAAGCGAAAGAAAAGAGTCCGATTGAACAAATAAATTCTTGACATTCAAAATTGAGCGAGTAGAATAAAAGAGTAATCACTAGCGATACTAAACAAAACGATGGGGCGTCGCCAAGTGGTAAGGCAGCTGGTTTTGGTCCAGCCATCTCGGAGGTTCGAATCCTTCCGCCCCAGAGTAATAGGATAATAAGCCCTTTTAACAAACAAGTTAAAGGGCTTTCTTATTGTGTATTCTATGTTTTGACCATCTAAATAAAAGTTCGGGAATACAAGTTTTAATATTTTACGTTTCTGATCAATTCCCGAACTTTTGAACAGATCATAACACCTAGAAGCTACGTCTAACAAGTATTCCAAGGTAATTTCAATATCATTATTTTCTGAATATAAAGTATCAATTAACTTCTGATATTTATACTTTTCTTGATTAAATTCATCTATCTTTTTATTATAACATTCCTTAGTAATACTCATGTCGATAAACAAATCTAATGTTCTATCAATTTGTTTATTAAGTCTAATAATTTCATTATTATAATAATTTGCCATTCTCTTAACTTCTTTTTTATCCGTCTCAAATTTCTCTTTTAGACTAATTTTTAATTCTTCAAGGAGTCCACTTGAAACTCCACCAGAGATTGTTTTAAATATCCGTTCTACTTCTTTAAGAACAACCATTTCATTAATCTGCTTACAAGTGCATTCACCTTTTGGGTTTGGACGCAGATAAATATACTTGTCCTTTTTAATTTCCGGAGTAATTGTACAACCACAATGTTTACAGGTTATTAGCCCTTTAAATATAAACTCTTTTCGGGTTTTATTAGCTCTATTACGATGCCGTCTATTTCTGACGGCATCACACTTTCTAAATAATTCCTCATCAATAATCTGCGGATAAATATGTTTGTACTTTTGTCCTTTATGCACTACAACGCCATAGTAAAAATGATTATGTAAAATTTTATCAATTTGACTAACAGAGAGGTATGTATTTGATTTTGTTCTATTTTTTAATCCCCACTCTTTTGTTTTGGTACGAATTGCTTTCAATGAATATAAACCCGTTGAATACTCCTCAAAAATTTTACGAATGAGTAACGCTCTATCTTGATCTAAAATAACTGTTGCATTTCCACGTCCATTATTAACATTTAAATAACCAATTGGTGCGCGCCCAGTAATTTTACCTTCTTTACGAATTTTTTCAAACGAACGGCGTACATTATCTGAAATGCTATTTGTATAACTTTCAGCCATCATAATATACATTTGGTAAGCCATTAATTGAGAACTGTTTGAATTCGCATCTAAAACTTGTCCTTCAACGAAGAAATGTAAAACCAATTTACCACTTCTGCGCAACTCATCAATTATAGGCAATTCTCTAAAACTTCGTTGAAGTCTATCAACCTTATCACACACTAGTGCAATTGGTTCCTTCTGTGATTTTACGAACTTAATCATTTCCTGAAATTGTGGACGTTCACCCCTAGTTGAACTTTCAGTAACAAGATATTCTTTTATTATTTCTAAATTTTTAATATCACAATAACGCCTTAATCTATCAATTTGTGCATCAATAGAATACCCCTCTTGTTGTTCTCTTGAAGAAACCCTACAAAAAATCACTGCTTTCATAATTTTCTTTTCTCCTTTATTTATTAAATTAATATCTACTTTAGCGCATACTTTTTCATTGGGAAAGTTTATTACAGTACACAAAGGTATATGCTCTTCTTTTTTATATGCTAAATTTGACATCATTCTCACCTTTCATTAATTCTTAAAGATCAATCCTATCGTACAAATAAAAAAGCATTATAACAGCCGTAAAGGCATCATTTGATGCAATTTAGCCTGAATATCCATAAATTGACTAAATAAATAAGTATCTTCAAAATCTATCATCTCAAAATATTTCTTATAACGTGCATAATTATGACTTTTAAGAAGTTCTTTAGTTAATCTTGTTCCTGTTTCCTTAATTGAAGCAATTATGCCCATTAACATAAATGTTTTTACACTATTAATACCGGCATGCAACATTTTTTCTTGCAAAACATAGTTACTATCTTGTAATAAACAAATTGTAGAAAAAGAATTCCGAATAAATTTTCTCCAGAAAAAATCCAAGACAGACTTTGAAATTGAGATACTAAATAAATTTTCAAAGCTTAACTGCTCACTTTCCAAATTAATTTCACATTTATTTAAAATATCTTTTATTTTTTTACGAGAATTCAAACGCACTTCCATGCGCAAAATTTCTTTAGAAGAAAAATTTTTATCATTTAACAATTTAGTTTGCAAAACATTATCAGGTTCAATTGATCTTTTATCACTTAGCAAACTTTGTTTCAAATCTGCGATCTTATCATAAAAAGTTAATTCATAAGTATTCGTATGAAATTTAACTGCAATACCATCATTACGATAATCCGTTTGAGCAAAATCTAGCACCTTTGGAACACAAATTTTACTTATTGTATTAATAATAAATCTAGAACTTGCACCACAGAGTTCAAAATTCTTACTGTAATGAACGGAATTAACATCAGCAGTACGTAAAATATCTTTAGGAACTATAACATTTCTTAATTGCAATTTTTGAGATAGGATCTCCAATAAACAATCAAAATCTGCGTCTTCAAGTTCTTCAAAATTATTTCCAAATAAAATTTTTGAAGCTGAAAATTCAACAAACAAAACAGTTCTCAAACAATCTCCCCATTTAATTCTTGCAACAGTTAATTTGGGAAAGTAACGACCTTGCAACAACTCTTGTTTCGAATTATTTCTTACAGCTTTAATTCCTTTTGAATAAAAAGGCGGTTGAAAAAAGCCTTTTAATGACGGTTTAAAATCATCGTAACTTTTAAATTCAACTTTATCGGTAGGTATCATCAATTTAATTGTATCAATCATTGCTACTCCTTCTTTGTCTTAAATCTTCTTCAATAAGCAACGTAAAAAATTGCAGCAAAACTTGCGAAGCTTCATCTAAATAAGTTTCGCCGATGCCTTGACTTTCTATACGCTCTTGCAGTTTCTCAAAATCTTTTGGTTTCATACCTATTAACCTCATTAATAATATGAGATCAATAATACGAAATTGAAATTCAGAAATATAGAGACAAAATTAAAATAGTTAATGTCCTAACAATAGTTCTAATATTTTCCAAATAAATTTCTATGCAGAGTCTGAAATTCTTTTGTTTTATAAAGTTTAAAGAGTTCCTGCTTCTTAAAAAAGGGTTCATCTGCTTTTTTTCGTTCAAAAAATTTTCTAACAGCATCAATAGAATATTCTTTTTCCCCGCCAAAAAGTTCTAAATTTCCACTTTGTTCAAGTAATGTATAAATTATAACATCAGGGATTGTGACACTCAAAAATTTGTGCATTAAGTGAATATAATTAATAAAAAAAGGATAAAGATCATACCAATCATCATCAAGGTGATTCTTTATTACTTCAGTCTCTATAAGTTTTCCATTTTCATCTAGATATAGCATCGAGCTATCATATCTAAAGCTATCAATATAATTTTTTAAGTTCTCAATTACTATATCCTTATTTTTAAATTTACACTCTTTAATGATTCGTAAAACGTCATCATATGAGTTAATTCGCTTACTATAAGACTTTATATATAAATCTAATTGTGCCTTTGTTTTTGGGAAATAAGCACCAATAATTTCTCTAGGTGTACGACCGCTTTTCCCCAAAAGTCTTTGATTTCGAGATTTTAAACATTTCTCTTTTAAGTTTTTAGCTAAATACCTTTTCTGTGTAGATACATTTTTAATCTGCATAATTATATTATATCCAGCCTCAAATCTACTAGCTTCTATTAAACTTTCATTATCTATAAGAAGATTTTCTAATAAATTTTCTAAGTAAGAAATGACATAGGCAAACACTGAAAATAAAATACGCTTCGTTAAAACAATATTAAAATCCGTTTTTTCAAAGAATAAATATTCATTTTCTCGACTATTAGAAATATGCAAGTGATCAAGCTTACAATTATAAAGATAATCAATTATTAGTTTACTATAAAAATCAATAACAATATTTCTATGCAATATTATAGAAATGTGTTTATTGCTCATATATGAAGACTCATTTTGTTGAAAAAGTTCCTTCATTAAATATTTAACTTGAAAAAGCATTTTATCTATAACTTTTGCAAATTCTCCACCCTTATTATACATTTCATAAAAGGTCTCAAAATTTAAAGGATATTCCATTTCATTTTCAATATTTTCATCTAAATAATCATAAGGTATTAAAAAGGGGTGATCGTAATTCAAGCGTTGATAGTTAATCTTATCTGACAATTTTCTATCATAAAATTCATCAAAATTCTCATCAAAAATAAAATACCCAAGTTTAACAAAGAAATCTGAAGAAAATAAATCCTTAACATATACTAAGTTTTTATTATTTGCTTTTTCTGCCATACCCAAATCCACAAGCTCTGTGGTGATTTAAAAATGCCCAATAAAAACACCACTAATCGTACTTAAAATAAAAATTTGCCTTAAATATAATATTATTCTACTTTTCTTGCCAAATGTCATCTATTAAATTTAACGCTTTTAAATATGCATTTGTTTTATTGGAATTAGCAGATAAAACTCTTTTCAACAATTCCTCTTTTTTTAAATCCTGATAACGAGGTTTAATATTCACCCCAAAATCCTCAATTGTAAAAGAAAGTACTTCTGACATTTTTAAAAAAGCTTCCACATTAAGCCTACTAAGTCCTCTTTCTACTTTGCTCAAATAATTTTTGGAAATTTCAATTTTTTCTGCTAATTCATCCTGTGTAAGATTTTTATCATTACGCAGTTTACTTATTATTTTTCCTATAGCAACTTTATCAATCATATAGTACTCCTTTGTATAAATATATCCACTATAGGATTACTTTTAAATCTCCATTTGTATTACACATCCAAAATAAAATACTATTTGATTATTTTTATATTCATGCAATAATCTCATGTAACCATTTTTTATCAATATAGGAATATAGGATTATAGAAAAGCAAATTAAAAGTACACAAAGAGTAAGAGAATTTGGTGAAGTCAAAACTGCAAAAAGAGAAGTTGAGGCTATGCTTGACCTTGTAAAAAACGAATCAGAAAGGATTGATAGCCGTTTTCTTGAACCTGCTTGCGGCGATGGGAATTTTCTTGTTGCAATACTGGAGCGTAAATTAAAAGTTGTAGTTGAACGCTATAGAACTAAAAAAGTTGATTTTGAAGTTCAGATGCTGTCAGCTTTAGCTAGCATTTATGGGATTGATTTATTGGAAGATAACATTGAACTTGCTATAAACAGAATGCTTGAAATCGCTTGTGATTGCTACAAAAATGCCTTGAGAGTTCAACCAGACAGTGAGTTTAAAATTATTATGCAATTTATTTTAAAGAAAAATATTTTGCAAGGAGATTCTTTGAATGGAATAGACAAGATTATTTTCACACAATGGACTCTCCTTGGATATCAGTTTAAAAGGGAAGAATATTCTTTTTCACAGATGAATCAGGAGGCTGAAATTTTAAATACTCTTTTGTTTGCATCTTTAGTCAATGACAAAGGTGAAAATGTTTTTATCCCTCATCCGATAAAAACATACCCACTAACACATTATCGAAAATTATTAGGAGGTATTGAATGAGCTTTTTAGAAGAATTGCATAAACCTGATATATTAGATTGCATATCGCATTTGAGTTCTGATGAGGTTTTTACTCCTCCCAAATTAGTTAATGAGATTTTAGATACCTTACCACAAGAACTTTTTGAAAATCCTGATACAAAAATTTTAGACCCTTGTTGTAAGTCTGGAGTATTTTTAAGAGAAATCGCCAAAAGACTAATTGAAGGATTAGCTGATAAAATCCCTGATTTAGAAAAAAGATTAGAGCATATTTTTAAAAACCAGTTGTATGGTTTAGCAATAACAGAATTGACAGGTTTACTTGCCCGCAGATCTGTTTATTGCAGTAAAAATGCAGATGGTGAATATTCAATTTGTAAATTTTCAGACAGTCAGGGAAATATAGAGTTCAAAAGAACTTATCATATTTGGTTAAAAGATAAATGTATGATGTGCGGAGCTTCTAAATCAGAGTACGACAGAGGGGAGGAGCTTGAAACGCATGCTTACTCTTTTATTCATACCGATGAACAAAGAAACTCTGCTTTGTTTAAGAGGTTAAAGGAAATGAAATTTGATGTTATAATTGGCAATCCGCCGTATCAAATCAGTGATGGTGGCGGAACTGGAGATAGTGCAAAACCAATCTACCATCTGTTTATTCAACAAGCAAAACGCTTAAACCCAAGATTTTTGACAATGATCGTTCCATCTCGTTGGATGAAAGGTGGCAAAGGTTTAGATAGTTTTAGACAAGAAATGATAGTGGACAAGCGAATTAAAAAATTATACGATTTTGAAGATGCAAAAATGTGTTTTCCTAGTGTACATATTGATGGTGGAGTTTGCTATTTCTTGTGGGATAAAGATTACAATGATAAAGTAGAATACCACTTTACTTCACTTGATGGAAGTTCAAATGTCTCACAACGCTTTTTGAAATCAAATTGCTCTGACACAGTTATTAGAGATTTTAGGCAAATATCTATTATTGAAAAAGCCAGTAAATTTAATGAGGATAAATTTAGTAAAATAGTTTCTGCAAGAAATCCTTACGGCTTTTTTGCAGATCTGTTTAATACTCCCGAAAAATATCCTTCTGTTAATATAAATCAAGAACAAATCTCCGATAAGTTATATAAAATTTATGGAGTAAAAGGGAAAAAAGGTGGTGCTAAACGCATTGTTGGATATATAAATCCGATTTGCATTGAAAAGAATATGGAAGTGGCAAATAATTATAAATTATTCTTTTCAAAAGCTTATATGACAACTTCAACTGTTCCTCCAGAAATTATTATTGGCAAACCTTGTTCAGTATGTACTGAAACTTTTTTACAAATTGGCAATTTTTTAGATGAAGAATTAACTCAGAATTGTTTACGGTATATAAAAACCAAATTTTTTAGAGCTTTATTATTTTTTAATCGTCACTCATTGAATATATCTAGAGAATCCTTTGAGCTTATACCTCTTCAAGACTTCAACGAAGAATGGACTGATGAAAAATTATACAAAAAATATGAACTTACCCAAGAAGAAATTAATTTTATTGAATCAATGATTAGGCCAATGGAATAGGAGGTTTTGATGTCAGAGATTTTATCAAACAATAAAATACCTAAAATATACGCATATACTGAACCTCAATTTAAAGAAACTCAATGGCAAGGACAAAGATTCGGAAAAGGATTAATTAAAGTTGGTTTTACAACGAAAAGTGCTTTTGAGAGAATTTCTGAACAGTTTGGAACAAATAAACCAATAGACAACCCTTTTGAAATTTTGCTTGATGAAATTGCTATAAGAAATGATGGAACTTACTTTACCGATCATGATATTCATAAAATTTTAGAAAAACTTGGCTGTTACAGATTTAAAGGTTCAGAGTGGTTTGAATGTACTTTAGAAGAAGTTGAACAAGCAATATTTGCAGTTAAAAATCATAAAACAGATATTACTAGACGTATAGCAGATTTTCAAATGCGACCTGAACAAGCAATGGCAGTCAAGGTTACAAGTGAATATTTTAGAAAATATCCTTATGAAAAAGAACACAAAACTCCACACTTTCTTTGGAATGCAAAAATGCGTTTTGGAAAAACATTTACATCTTATCAATTAGCAAAAGAAATGAATTGGAAAAAAGTTTTAGTACTTACCTTTAAACCCGCAGTTCAAAACTCATGGGAAGAAGATTTAAAATCACATGTAGATTTTAAATCTTGGCAGTTTGTTTCAAGAACAGGACTTAATTATTCTCAAATTGACAATACAAAGCCTTTTGTTTGGTTTGCGAGTTTTCAAGATGTATTACAAAAAACTGAAGCTGGTGGCATAAAACCCCGCAACGAAGAAATACACCTTATCAACTGGGATTGTATAATTTTAGATGAATACCATTTTGGAGCTTGGCGAGATTCTGCAAAAGATTTATATGATGCAGAAGATAAGAAAGAACAGACAAAACAAGATGGAGAAGGCATAGATTTCTATGATGAAGCCCAAATGCCATTAACAACAAATGCTTATTTGTATTTGTCCGGAACACCATTTAGAGCATTAAATAATGGTGAATTTATGGAAGACCAGATTTTTAACTGGACTTACACCGATGAACAAAGAGAAAAACAAAATTGGCAAGGTATAAATAATCCATATTTAGATCTTCCTAAAATGGTTTTAATGACATATAAAATGCCTGATGAAATTAAACAAATAGCTCTGGGGGGTGAGTTTGACGAATTTAGTTTAAATGAATTTTTCTCAGCTTCAGATAACAACGGATATTTCAAATTTAAGTATGAACAAGAGGTTATTAACTGGTTAAATTTAATTAGAGGGCAATATAAACCTACAACGATTGATGAGCTTAAAATTGGTAAAAAACCGCCAATGCCATATTCTGATGTTCGTTTGTTGAATGCTCTTAATCATACATTCTGGTTTTTACCATCAGTTGCAAGCTGTAAAGCGATGGGGGAATTATTAAGAAATCATCCGTTCTACAAAGAATATGAGGTTATAATTTGTGCAGGAAACGAAGCTGGCATGGGTGTAGAAGCACTAAAACCTGTACGAGAAGCTATTAAAAACGGTTTTAATACAAAAACAATAACCTTATCTTGTGGGAAATTAACAACAGGGGTAACTGTATCAGAATGGGGTGGTATCTTTATGCTTAGAGATACTTCAAGCCCTGAAACTTATTTCCAATCAGCGTTTAGAGTTCAGTCGCCATGGACTATGAAAAATCCATATGGTTTAAATCCAAATGAAAAAGCAATAATAAAAGATACATGTTATGTATTTGATTTTTCGCCAGATAGAGCATTAAAACAGATTGCAGATTATTCGGCAAGGTTAAATGTTAATACAAAAGAAACTCCAGAACAAAAGGTTGCAGAATTTATTAGTTTCTTACCAGTTCTTTGTTATGACGGATCGCATATGGATATGATTGATGCAAATCAATTACTTGACCTTGTTATAGCTGGAACTGCTTCATCCATGCTTGCAAGACGTTGGGAAAGTGCATTGCTTGTAAATGTCGATAATGAAACACTTGCGAAATTACTTGATAGCGAAAAAGCAATGGATGCACTTGAACGCATTGAAGGGTTTAGAAATCTGAATAAAGAAATTTCTACACTTGTAAATAAATCAGAAGCACTTAAAAAAGCTAAACAAGAGAAAAAAGAATCTTTAACCAAAGAAGAAAAGAAAGAACTTACTGATCAAGAAAAAGAAATTAAATCCAAACGTAAGGAAATCCAAGAAAAATTATTGAAGTTTGCAACAAGGATACCAGTATTTATGTATCTTACTGATGATAGAGAGCAAACACTAAAAGATGTTATCACACAGTTAGAACCAGAATTATTCCAAAAGGTCACAGGTTTAACAATGCCTGATTTTGAGCTATTGGTGAGTATTGGCATATTCAACGAACAAATTATGAATTCGGCTGTATTTGCTTTTAAACGATATGAAGATGCGAGCCTATCCTACACAGGATTAACTAAACACAGAGAAATTGTAATTGGTGGTTGGAACACTAAAGTTACAAAAGAAGAATTTGTAAATATTGGATAATAGTAGAGAAAAAGAAAGAGGTAAATTATGAGCATACTAAAGCCACATGAAGAAAGTTTTTTTGATTATTTAATAAGAGTATTCTACATACATACCAAAGATAGCGACAAGAGTTTTAATGAAGAATTAAATAAAACCTATGATGAACTAGGAAGAGAATCTTTTAAAAATGTTATAATCGCATTGGATAGTTCAGGATTTATGTTAAATTCAATTAGCGTTAAATTCCCTGTGCATGAAAGATTTGAAACTTGTACAGATGGGCTATTATCAGAAGATGGAATTAAATATGCAGAAAAAGAATTAAGTTTAAAATAATTATGAAAGAATTACAAGGTTTTATACTACTAATAATTATAGGATGTATTTTGATGGTAATAACACACCCATTATTTTGGGTTGCGGGTGTTATAGTTATTCTTGTTGCTGTAGCTATGAATACAAGTACAAAATCAACCTCAAATACCAAAATAACTTACAAACCTAAGAACGCAAAGGAAATTGATATTGACCAAAAGATTTCTGTCGAAGATTACAAAAAAACTAAAGAAATCCTAAATTCTATTGATTTAGAACGAATTTCCTTTAAGACAGAGCTTTATAAGATTATTGACCAGCTTGCAGTAATAGGCAATTCAGAGTTTAAAGAAGATGTTAAGCAGGTTGATTTCAATACATTAAAAGCCTCTTTAATCGAAATGCGTGATTCTATCAACAAACTTAATTTAGACTCTACGACAGCAATCTCCACTCGTGAAATGTATCAAGGTACACTTACTGATGAACAAATGGAAGAAGCGGAAGTCAAAGTCAATGGAATTGATACAGAAGAAATTGATGACGAAGAATTATATGAGGAAGATGAAGTTTTAGAAGCAGGGTTTATTGCAGGAGTTGCGGACACTCTTTCAGATTCAAAAAATAATCGAATTAAGAAGAAGCGTGAGCAACTTAAGAAACTCCAACGCGAACATGGATTTCAGCGTGGTTATCTTCCATTTTGGGACTCAGAAGAACATCTTTATGACAAAGAAACAGATGAAGAAAAATACCTTGATGGCAAAATTTTAGAATTAAAAGAAAAGAATTTATCGCATGATATGTATATGACAGAAGATGAAAAACGAATTTATAATGATGATTCCGATAATGGAATGTGGTAGAATTGAACGTTATATATTCCAATATCATTTTAAAGTTATAGGAGAAATTATGAAAAAATTTTTTAGTCTAGTTATAACATTATTAATATTAACATCAACCTGTTATGCAAGTTCTACGACAGTAGTCGAACGTGATAAATACGGCCGTAAGGTTGCAACATATAAAACAAATTCCAATGGAACGACAACATCTTATGACCGTTATGGACGTAAGACCGGTTCTTATAAGACGAATTCAAATGGAACTATTACGCAACACGATAAATATGGTAGAAAAGTAAAAAGTTATAGATAAATCCACGTCAAAAGGATGCAAAAGCAACATTAACTTTAATTAAGATATTTTAGAGGAATAAATATAGGGGGGCATTACTTATAATTTTTAGCAAGTTTATAGAAAGAAGTTGGCTTTAAATTAGTTCTTTTCATTGCTTCACGAGCTGTAAACTTACTCTCTTTCCACATTGTATAAATTTCATGCCAGTTATCAGGATACTCAATAGGAGGCTTTCCAAGACGTTTTCCGTTTATTTTGGCTAAATTTTATACCTTCAGCTTGTCTTTGTTTAATAAAAGCCCTTTCTTGCTCTGCTACATAGCCCAATAATTGTAACACTATATCAGATATAACAAGCATATCACCTTCCTTAACCTTGTTCAGAAGTAGAAACGCTGCAATATCCAAAAGTTCCATTAATCATAGAACCTCCAGCAAAATTATTATCTCAAACATATTCGCAAAAGTTAACGTTATTACAAAAAAACACTATTCGTAAATGTGTACTTTTACGAATACTAATTATAATAATTATTCTAAAACAATTGCAAATTCTTTTATCATTTCATCATAATTATCTTTTTTCAATATTGGTTTTTGCAAATTTATATAATTGTAATTTGTTGGATTTTCCAAAGTTGATATTTTATCTTCTAACATTACAACAAAAGATTGTTCTGATGTTTCAAGTAAATATTTTTCTATAATTTTATAAAAATTATTCTTGTTATTTTCGTCTACTTCATCTTTTATAACAGAATCTAAACCGATAGGTAGTTTAATTTTTGAATAATCTATTAGCAGTTTTAGATAAATTATATAAAGCATAAAGTATTCTGCATTTTTGGTTGCTCCACTATTTTTAATACCTCTAAATTCCATAAAACTATGAGATGTCATATTTACATTTGGAAATTTTGCGTTAAGTTTTGTTTTTAATTCTTCAAAACAATCAGCTATACTTTTGTACAAGGCTTCTTGAGCTTTTTTCTTTTCTTTTATAACCTTTTGTATATTTCCAATATCATCATCTAAATGCGAAATATCTAAACTTAATTTATCCTCTATTTTATAATAATTATCTTTAGTCATAGATTTAGCTTTATTTTCAATATACTCATTAAGAGAATATTCTTTTTGCTTAATTTCTGCTATTTGCAATAAGCTAAGATAATCATCTTCTAAACCAGCTTTTTCCTCTAATAAATTTGCAATTTTCTCTTTGAGTTTCGCAATATCACATTTTAGTTGTTCTTTTTTTAATCCTAAATCGTATTTATTATTTGACAGTTTCAATCTTTGGATAGACTGATTAATAGTTAATTCTGAATGACAGTATTTACACCTAGTTTTTATATTATCATATTCAGTATCAATGCAATTAATAATTTCTTCAATTTCCATTAGTTCTAACTTGAACTTATCAAGTTTCACTTCCATTTCATAGATAGTATTTCTTTTAATTTGAATTTTCTCTCTAATCCTTTGCGAATAGTATAAATATTTTTTAATATATTCTTTAGCTTCTTCTTCGTCAAATACCATTGGTTCAGCATCAGAAATAAACTTATCTTTTAATTCCTGTATTGAGTTTTTTCTTATAATTAATATATTCTTTTCACTATTTAATTGGTTTTGTTTTTCTTCTAATTCCATTATTTCTTCATTTGAAATTTTAAAAATATATTCAAACATACTTTTAGGTATATAAGTAGAATTATATGCACCTAGTTCGTTTACAACGTTTTTATATATTGCGCCAGACCAAGAATTATCTTGATCAACATAAAATGGCAATAAATACGCAGAAGGATACACTTCATCATAGTCATTACTATCTTTTAATGGTAATTTTATTTTTAAATTTAGAAGTCCAGACAACCATTTAGAATATTCTTTTAGGTCAAGGCTATTTGGGTTATTATCAATCCAAACTCTATTCCTAAATCGTATAATAGTACCTTCTTGTCCACGATGTTCATAAAATATTTTGAACATTTTCTTTGTAGGCTGCCAATCATCTTTAAAAGTTTTAATATCTAACCCTAAAGCATAATATATTGATTTTAATAAACATGATTTCCCTTGAGTATTCTTTTTCGCTGTTATGATGTTAGTATTTGGGCTAAATTCAAAAGTATTAGCTTCTTGATATGTACTATCAATAATTATAATTTTCTTTATTATCAATTTATTTCCCCTCATATATTGCATTCATAACATATTTATCAATTAGTATTGCGTATAATAACTTTGGTTCTATATTTGTAGAACTTAAACTATTATGTATATTTTTTATGATATCTTCTGGTTTCCCTGATATATCTGTATCTTGTAAAATCTCATCTACTAACTTACATTCTGATTTATGTTTTAAATCAATAACTCGTAAATATTCATTAATAGTTATTTTGTCAGAAAAGGTTATAATATTTGTATTTTCAAGCCTAGTTGTTATTTCTTCCATATACTTAAAACAGTTTTCAACCTTTGATAATTTAGTTAAATCATCTTTTTTTATTTTCTTTTTATCAATATCTTGTTCTACTACTATCTTTTTTTCTGATTTTTTATGAATTTCAACCAACAATTCATTAAGCAACATTTTTCCCCTGTTATTATCAACACTTATTCCAACTTCTGCCATAATTCCAAGTAAAAATGTATATGCTTTTTCAAAATTATCATCAAATGGAGAAACATAGATGTAGCTATTCTTTAATTTCTCTTCCAATTCTTGTTGATTAAATCCCTGTTCTTTTAATTTTTCGATTATTTGTTTTTTCTGTTCATCTGTATAGTAATATATATCTTTAAATATCTCTCCATTAATAGTTGAAATCCCATCAGTATAACCTGTTGTAACAATTTTATATTTACTTACTTTATTACTTGGACAAGTTTTATCTAAGTTTTTAAATAAAATAGATTTATTGTAAGTGCCATCTTTTTTCTTATTTTGCTTAATTAAATTAGAAATACGTTGTTTACTAGATTTCACTTGTATAAAAAATTTATACGAAGTCAAATCAACTTCAATATCGTCATTACACTCTAAATAAATACAAAAATCATCTTTAGAAAAATTAGTTATGATTATAAGCGTAGCTATCGCATCTTGATAGTTGAAGCCCTTTTTTGCATTAGCACCACCATTATCTATATATTCAGTATTAGGATGAGTCTGTAACATTATAAAAATTATTATACAAATAAACCAAAACATTAAGTATATTGTAACATTTTATTAATAAATTTACTCAGTTTGATTCCTTAAATATTATCCTCTCATATTTAATTGTTTAATTCCAGCAATCTATGCTATAATTACGCTATGGTAAATGTAGATTATAGAAATGAATTAATAGAAGTTATCACTCCAGTAAGGCTTAATGCATACGGGAATAGTGATACCGATTTGCTTTTAAACCGATATATTTATAATCTAAAGCTATCAGAGGCATTTTATCCAGCTTTATCAATTTTAGAAATCACACTTAGAAATAAAATTTGTAATGCCATTGAAAAGTTTATTTGTAAAGATTGGCTTTTAAAAGAACTTAATCAACAAAATATTTTAGCCGATAAAGAATATAAAAAGCTTTTAGAATCTGCTAACAAAATCAAAAAATCCAATAAGAAAATTACCAATGACAGGCTTATTTCTGAAATGACTTTAGGTTTTTGGGTACATCTTTGTACAAAGTCATATAGACCTAAATTGTGGGATAAAAAAGGATTTTTTGAAACAGTTTTTCCTAATTATTCTAATAATGGTGTATTAAGAACAATTGCACCTATTCAAAATGATTTACTTGCAATTTTAAGATTAAGAAACAGAATATTTCACAACGAAATTATTATAAATGGAAATAAAACTCCGCGAGAACAATATCAACTGGTTCTCAATATGTTACATTTGCTCTCTGCCGGCATGGAATGTCTATTAAATGATATTAGCAGAGTTGAAGCTATAATAAAGCAAAAACCCTAGCGACTCTGCAAAGCAGGACATCAATCTAGGGTTATCTAATAATATTATAAACTATTTTGTACTATTTTTCAAGTGCTGGATTAATTTTGTTATATAATATTTACAAATCATATCATTTCAAGATATAGTTTTTACTATACTAACTAATAAATAAGAGACGAAAAGATGAAGAAGATTTTATTAATAGTTTTTATTTTTATGTGTAATATTTTATCTGTATCCGCAAGAACTTGGGTTCAAATTGATGATTATAACTACATTGATAAAGACAGCATCAAAGTCTATGTAAATGATTATGGTACATCTGATTATAACAAAAGAGTTTTTTGGACAAAATATGCAGGTAATAATATTTATAAAGATATTGAAAAATTAAATAATAAAAAAGTGTCTTATGGATTATCACAGTACATTATAGATTATCAAAAGCAAACTATAGCAACTAAAGCTGGTGTTACATATGATAAAGAGGGGCAAGTTGTTAGCAGTTACACATATAAAGATTTTCAATTAGAATGGGATTCAATAATCCCTAATAGCAATGCTGAATTCTGGGCTGAATTAGTCAAGCAACCTAGAATTTTAAAAAGAATGTACAAATTTCAGCGAAATACAAATTAAAATTAGCCTTTTATTTTATGTGATATTTTTTCTTAAAATTTTTATTTATAAAAATAACAAACGAAAATGCTCTAAAAAATAAATATGATAGAGTTTTTTTATCTTTAATTTCTTTTTTATCTATTTCAAAATGTCTAATTTGGTATTCGTTTCCGATTTTGGTTAAAGTTCTAAATTCTTCATCAATATATGCTTTATCAAAACTACTGTTGCAAATAGAACAAATAGCTGATACACCCTTTTTCTTATCTTTATTTAATATAGTTTTCGTTCTTTCAAATGCATCCCAAATTTTTTCAACGGCTGTCTGTAAATCGTTATTTAAATACAAAATTCTTGCATCTTTAATTAGTTTTGTAAGTTTTTCATCTATATTTAATACTTCTTGATTTAGGATAAATTCATTATTGGTATTATCTTTTAAATATTTTTCATATTTATTAGCTCTTGTCATTCCTTTACGCTTTAAAGTATATTCATCTGAACAATATTTTTTTAGATACTCATTTGTAACACAATAATTAAGAATTTCACTAAATTCATCTTCTGTAAAATCACAAATTTGCTTTAATTTTCTTATATCATCACTATCTGGGATTAACTCAGGTTTTTTAGCAGAGCCTAATAAGCAAGCAAAATAATCTAAATGTTCAAATCTAACTTTAAACCAATAGTCATTAATATATCTACTCTCAATACAAGTTCCCTTTAATTCCATTTCCTTTTTTATGTAAAGTAATAGATTATTTATTAAATATTCTTTTCTATATTTGTCCATAATAATATCTTATAATGCAACTATTAAGCATGATAATTATATCATAGCCAAAATAAATTTAAGAAAGATTAAAATTTTCTCTGAAGGTGTTGATATAATCCTTTAGTTCAATCATATCCAAATAGTAATCTGTTCGGATTTTGTCAATTACTTCCAGATTTTAAAGACCTGTTTAACAGGTCTTTTTTAATGCACAATTATTGTACCGCCAAAAGTTTAATATTTGTCTTCGGCGGATTGCCAAACATCTTCTTATATTCTCTACTAAATTGCGTAGGACTTTCATAACCAACTAGATAACTCGCACTTTCTGCATTATGTTCACCAGTTAGCATTAACCTCTGTGCTTCGTAAAGCCTTAGTTGTTTTTGATACTGCAAAGGACTAACCTGAGTTACTTGCTTAAAATTTCTATAAAAAGATGACGGCGCCATATTCACCTGCTGAGCAATATCTTCTATATTTAATTTTTTAGCAAAATTAACTTTAAGCAAAGAAATTGCTTCCGCTATTTGGTTTGAACGAGTTCCTTTAGTATTAATCAACCGAAGCTGATTGCCCAATTCTCCAGTTAGCAATCTATAATAAATTTCTTTGATTAGCATCCCAGATAACACCTCATCTTGTGGTTTTTCTATCAGCTGGGCAAGACGATAAAATGCATCAAGCAATGGCTCGTCCACATCCGCAATTGCAAGACATTTTTCATCATCACTAACAGGTTTATTTAATTTGGATTCTATAATCAAATCTGAAATAAGTTTAGAATCAAATTCTAGCAATAGACTAACAAAAGGCTCATCAACAGAAGCTTCTACAACCCGGCTAGAAACAGGAATATCCGTGCATGAAACGACAAATTGACCTTTACCATAAACAAGATTTTCAGAACCATACAACATGTTCTTTAACCCCTGTAAAACGAGTATGCAACTAGGATTATAAAAACATCTTAAAAATTCTGTTGGAGAATTTCTACGAACAATACGGACGCCTTTGATTGCTGTAGGATAGTTTCCTGCGTCTGGAATATTTCTTAAAATAATATCTCTAATTGCGTCAAACTTAGAATTCATAACAAACCTCCATAATTATATTATAATACAAACATGAGAGAATTAGATAAGAAAAAGATAGAATTAGGTCTTAAAAATTTTATAAAAATTTTTCATAATATATTATGAGGTGAATTATGAAAAAAATATGTTTTTTACTTAGTTTATTATTAATGTTGGGAGGTAATTGCATGGCACAGGATATTTTAACAAACAAACAACAGAATATAGCAATGATTTCATCTTACACTGCAACGGGCGATTTGTCTAATCTTGAAAAAGCACTGAACAAAGGACTTGATAATGACCTAACGGTTAACGAAATCAAAGAAATTCTTGTGCAAATGTATGCTTATTGTGGTTTTCCCAAAAGCTTAAACGCATTAAATACTTTTATGAAAATTGTTGAAACAAGAAAAGACATCAAAAACGGTAACGAAGGAACCGTTTTATCCAAAGATACTGATAAATTTGCATACGGAGATAATGTTCAGTTTGAACTTACCGAAAACCATATTAAAGGCGGTGTGTTTGAATTTGCGCCAGCAATAGACCAATATTTAAAAGAACACTTATTTGCAGACATTTTTGCACGTGGAGTATTAACGTATCAGGAAAGAGAAATTGCAACTGTTGCAGCACTTTCATCGCTACAAGGGCTTGAACCTCAATTAAAATCACATATTCAGATTGCCAAAAATACCGGCCTAACTGACTTACAAGTTGAAGAAATTTTGCGACTTACAAGCTCTGCCAATAAGGGTGGTGAGTTTGGCTTAGGTCAAGAAAATACGGCTTATGCAAAATATTTTATCGGCAAGAGTTATTTAAACCCATTAACTACAGAAGGTGTAAGCACAGCGAATGTCACTTTTGAACCAAGATGCCGCAATAATTGGCATATTCACCATAAAGGCGGTCAAATTCTTCTTGTGACATCAGGCAGAGGCTATTATCAAGAATGGGGCAAAGAGGCTCAAGAACTTAAAGCTGGTGATGTGGTTAATATTCCAGCTGGTGTAAAACATTGGCATGGTGCAGCAAAAGACAGTTGGTTTAGCCATGTTGCAATAGCAGTTCCGGCAGAAAATGCTTCGACAGAATGGCTAGAAGAAGTTAGCGATGATGAGTACAACAAATTAAAATAATGAAAAAATTATTACTTATTATTTTACCAATATTGATTATAGCAACAGGAATTGCTTTTGCAGTACCTAATATGAATAAAACTACGGAGGTTTCAATGGATAAAAAAGTTTTAATCGCTTATTTTTCTTGGGGCGGTAATACAAAATCTATCGCCGAAAAAATCCACGCTCAAACTGGCGGTGATATGTTCAGAATAGAAACTGCGACACCATATCCTGAAGATTACAATGAAGCAGCTTACGGAGTAGCTAAAAAACAACATGAGGAAAACATTCATCCTGAATTAAAAGATAATGGCGATGTTTCTTCTTATGATATAGTTTTTGTCGGAACACCTGCTTGGTGGTATGAAATGGCGCCTGCCGTTAAAACTTTCTTGGGAAATAATAACTTTGAAGGTAAAACAATTGTTCCGTTTATCACTCACGGCGGCGGTGGGAAATACACAATCGCAGAAGATATGGGTAAACTTGCAAAAGGTACAAAAGTTTTAAAGCCTTTAGTAATTTACGGAAGAGGAAATGACCAAACCGACAACGAAATTACAGAATGGTTAAAACAAATTAAATAGGAGATTCTATGAAGAAGAAATTTTTACTAGCGCTGTCAGCTTTGCTACTGGCAGGCAGTTTTCAGATGGCAAATTTAGCGAAAGGCGACACGATGAAAGAAAAAGTTTTTTATACACAAAATTACAGTAATATCAAGATTGCAGGTGAATTATACAAACCTGAAACCTTTGATTCAAACAAAAAATATCCGGCAATAGTTGTAGTTCACCCAGCAGGCGGAGTAAAGGAACAAGTTGCAGGACTTTACGCTAAAAGGCTTGCAGAACAAGGATTTATAACTTTAGCATTTGACGCAAGTTATCAAGGCGAGAGTGAAGGAACACCGCACTGTTTAGAAAAACCGTCCTCTCGTGTAGAAGATGTTCGCTCAAGTGTTGATTATTTAACCACACTTCCGTTTGTTGATAAAAATAATATCGGAGTTTTAGGAATTTGTGCAGGCGGCGGCTATGCATTTAATGCCGCTCAAACCGAGATGAGAATAAAAGCGATTGCAACGGTTTCCGCATTTGACTTAGGACGTGCAAGACGCCAAGGTTTAAATGATTCAATGACAATTGCTCAACAGCAAGAAAAATTGGCTCAAGCAGCTGAACAAAGAACAAAAGAACTTAAAGGTGAACCTGTAAAATACAACGGTTATGTGCCGAATTCTTTAGAGGAAATTCCAGACAATGCACCGCCTATGTATAAACAGGGTTATGAATATTATAGAACACCACTTGCTCAACACCCGAGAAGTGAAAACAAATACATCTTTTCAAATTACGCTGAACAAGCAGCATTCACAGCATTTGACCACCCTGAGTTAATTTCACCAAGACCTGTTATGTTTATAGTTGGTGAGAACGCCGAATCTGCTTATTTCAGTAAAGAAGCATACGATAAAATTACAGGCGAGAAAGAATATATTGTTGTTCCAAACGCAACCCATATTGAAATGTATTACAAACCTGAATATGTAAATCAGACAGTAGAAAATTTAACTAATTTTTATAGCAAAAATTTAAAAGGAAGTAAAGTGAGGGACAAAAAAGACTCTGTTGAATCAATAATAGATGTTGAAGTTAGCAGTACAAATTAGTTAGTAAATCAACATCTTTTAACGATTGAGAAACTTCGCCGCGACTCTGAACAGGTGAATAAGAAATCAATTCATCTAACTGCTTCAATGTTTTTTCGGCTTTTGCTCGATTGATACGCATGAGTTCTACATAATCACTTCCACCGTACATGCCAAATCCCATCTGTAAATACTTAGTTACAGGACTAAATGGCCCAAACTTCAACGCTTCTAATTCCATATCCTTACAGCCGCTTGCAAGAAATGCGTCAAATATAGGGCGAAACAAAGTTTTACCTGCAAGCACTACACGCTTTCCAGGTTCCACTGGCAACGTACAAATCTGATTAAGCTTATACCTGTTGTAATATCCAACAGAAGAAACTGCAAGTCCACATGGTTTGTTATCTGTTGCAATCAAAAAGGCTGTTTGGTTTGGCCTAACTGAAGAGTCAACAGCCTTGCGAAAAACAGAAGTCCATATATCTACCTCCTGTTCACTCAATCTCGGCATCAATTCACGTAGGTTAAATTTTTGATACATATTCTGTAAAAAATCTGTATCTCTATCCGTAATTTTATAAAGCTTGAAATTATTACTAACGCCATTAACACGTGTTGCGGCATTAGCAATATGTATTCCTCGAAAATTTGTATTGTCTGTCCGTGAGATTTTCATATAGTATTAACAACGCTAAAAATAAAATTTGCGTTATTTTTACTATAATTCTTTAAACAATTCACCTAAACGACGAATACCCTCTTCAATTGTATCGCAATCCGCGTTAGTGTAGTTCAGGCGCATTGCATTAACATTTTTCTTACCAATGTAGAAAGGATCTCCAGGGACAAATACAACTTTTTTCTCTTTTGCTTTAGGGAACAAATCAAGAGCGCTAACTCCATCCGGAAGAGTTACCCATAAGAACATACCACCTTTCGGAACAGTATATTTTACTGTTGGCGGGAAATATTTATCCATTGCATCCATCATCGCCTGTGCCTGTTTTTTATAAAGTGAAGTAATTTTTGCAACGTGAGTTTCGTAATCGTTGTGGGTTAGATAATCCCAGATTAAATACTGAGAGAAAATATTTGAGTGCAGGTCACTTGCTTCTTTTGCGATTGAAATATTTCTCAAAAGTTCTGTATTCTGACAAATAATAAATCCAGTACGCATCCCCGGTGTAACTGTTTTAGAGAAAGTACCTAGAACAATACTATTGAATAGTCTTCCTGCACCAATATATGGCAAACGTTCACCGTCAAAACGTAAATCACCGTAAGGATCATCTTCGATTAAAACGATTCCACGGTCTTTAAGAAGTTCAAGTACACCTTGTCTGTTTTCAGCCGAATATGAAAGGCCTGTAGGGTTTTGAAAATCCGGAATTGTATACATAAATTTAAGATTTTCACACTTCAATGTTTCTTCAAGTTGTTCAAGGTTAAGGCCTTTTTCAGTCAACTCAACAGGGTGGAATTCAGGCTGATACTGGGAAAATGCTTGGATTGCGCCAAGATAGCTAGGCTTTTCGACAACAACGCCGTCCCCTTTGTTCAAAAGGACTTTCGAAATAAGGTCGAGTGCCTGTTGCGAACCCGTTGTAATCAAAATATTATCAATTGTTAGATTTAATCCAAACTTTTTGTTATAACGATCTGCAACATACTGTCTTAGTTCAGGAAGTCCAGCTGTAAGCGAATACTGAAAACATTTACTTCCATAAGTTTTGACAATACGTTCCATAGATTCAAGGAGTTCCTCCTGCGGGAAAGAAATCGGGTTAGGTAGTCCGCCCGCAAAAGATATAATATCCGGATTAACCGCAGTTTTTAAAATGCTTCTAATAAAAGACGGCGGTGTTGCTTTAATTCTATCTGACAATAAATTTTCCATAATATTATACTCCCTTTTCCATATTCCATTATTACATTATAGTACAAAAACAAAAAACGCACACAAATGTGTGCGTTTCAATAAAAATTCTTATCAAATACTACTTAACAGCATCAATAATTTCAGCGGTTAAATCGTCACCGCCATAAAGAACTGTTGATTTAGAAAGAACCAAATCATAACCTTTAGCTTTAGCACGAACAGAGATTAAAGCAGAGATGCTTTTGTCAATATCAGTTAACTTTTTAGCATAATCCTGAGCATTAGCTTCACGTTTTTTAGCTAAATCAGCTTCATATTTTTTCAACAATTTATCTTTACCAGCTTGAGTTGACTGTTTAGCTACATCAGCGTTAGCTACTTCAAGCCATTTGGTAAGATCTTTAGTTTTTTTAGCTTGTTCGTCTTTGAGAGCTTTGACCTGTTTTGATTCAGAAACTACTTTTTGAACATCTACAACAGCAACTTTAGCGCCTACACCATCAGACAATGCGAAGTTACTAGAACCGAACCCAATACCGAAAGCCAGAGCCGTTACTGCTAATAATCTTAAATCCAATTTCATATTTTCTCCTTTCAAATAACAACTCTATTATAAACATTAATTTGAAATTTGTAAAGGAAACGCCCTCAAAACGAGGGCGTCAAGTTTATCTAAAAATCCTGTCTAACAGTCCTGCCGGATCAGGAATTCCGTGCCAGAATACTGCATGTTCTTCAATTTCCTTTTTAGTAAACCCGCGGGTCTTATCGTGTTCGTTAGATACGTGTTCTTTTACATGACGCTCACTTTTACTAATATTTTTATTGATATTCTGCTCAGCTGCATCAATTTTTTCATCTGTTCTATGAATAATCCACTCTCCATTTTGGTCAATATGTCGGTGAACACCATCGATTTTTGCAGAAATATTTCTATCTAATGCGACTGTATTTAAGAACTGCTGCAAACGTGTTTTATCTCCGTCTTGAGCGATAAACTGCTTTATTTCACCGGTTTGTTTATTGATTGCACGCAATATTTTATTACCATTTGAGTCTACAGCTGACAAAATTGTATGAGTATCGGTATCAATTTTGTTATAGATTTTACCGAGTCCGCTCAACATAGCCTCACCAACACCGAGAGTTGCGGCCATATTTGCATTACCTATTGCAACAACGGTACTTGTCACAGCTTCTGCCGTACCGCGAACTTCATCAACAACGGTCTGCTTGCCAACACCTTCAAGAAGTTCTTCACAAGTTGCTCTATACTGGTCTAATGCGCTCAAATAAGCTTCAAGTTTTAAATCTTTTTTGCCTTTTTTCGGTACAGATGGAAGCGGCGGAAATTCTAAATTTTCAACAGCTTCAGGATTGACACGCTTAACTTCGTTATAAAGACGGGCGAGTTCACCCTTAACTCGTTTTGTCGCACTATCAGCCTGAGTCATTTTAGCGCCTCCGAGGCCATCAAAATGCTCAAAATCTGTTTCTTCATAAAAAGGATTACCGGCTGAACGCTGAACTGCCGTACCTTTACCTGAATTTTCAATTTTACCGGAAGTTATAGGAACAACATTAGTTCCTTTGTTTTCTGCCGGAAGTTTTTTGAGTTCAGTTTTTGGCGTGCTGACCGCTTCTGCACTGTTAATACCGTTAAAATCCACCATTGTTACCACCTTTCTTTTTTCATGTAACACAACTTAATATGAATTATGTTGCGATACAAAATTGAAAAGGGTTTCAGGGGAATGAAATAGATAATTATTACAAAACATTAAGCTTTTGCGTTACTGAAATTAAAGAACTACCAGGTTTTTGCCGATTCGTACAACATAATTCATATTGTGTTGTACGCACAGGGGGATGGGTGATTATTTATTTTTATTAAACGGTCTATAGTAGGTTTCTCTGAAATGTTCTACTTTAGAAAGCGTTTCTGGACTTTTCTGCCCATCATAAAATAATTTTGAATGCAAAGTAACATACGGGTTTGTAGCTTTTCTCAAGGAATTAAACAATCCTTTAGCATCATGACCAATTGAACTATCTTTGAAATCACCGTCCGTAAAAAACTTGGCTTCGAAAGCTTCATTGGGTTCGGATTTCCAAATGGAATATTCAATATGAACATTTCTATCAGGCAGAATCTCAGCGGCTTTTTTCTCAAAAGCATCAATTGCTTCACGCGGAACAGTTCTGAATAAATAAGAGTCCGCCATGTCAACTAGCTTTGAATGTTCTTTAACTTTTACTTTAAATCCGAAATTTTGAACAGGATTGTTTTTGGGTAAATTATTAATTAGCATAAAAATCGTCCTTTGATTTTTTTAAAACCCGTGAAAAATTTTTTTGCTATTTAATTTTTACAACACAGACACCGTCGCCACCCTCTGAATCATTTCCAGGACGGAATGAGGCGACATAAGGAGATTGCGTCAGATAATCACGAACAGCCTGTTTCAAGGCACCTGTTCCGTGGCCGTGGATTACGATAACCTCTTGAAGACTTGCAAGGCTGACTTCATCAAGATAAAGTTCTAAACTGTCAAGCGCATCCTCTACACGATAGCCGCGCAAGTCAAGACGGGCTGAAACCGAATATTTTTTAAGCGTAAAGTTCTGAGTTGTGTTCGGAGCTTTGTATTTGCCGGAATTATCAAAGTTTTTGTTATACGGCGCAAGTTTCTTTGTAGGAAGTTTTGTCGCAAGATTTCCCATCTGCACCTGAACTTTTCCATTTTTGTCCGGAAGTGAAAGAAGTTCAACGATTTGATTAAGGTCTTTAACTGTCAATTTCGTACCAATTTTGACTGTTTTCCAGTCAATTTCACCGTATTCTTCTTTAATTTCGTGTTCGCTAAGTTTATCTTTGAACGCGCCCTCTAATTGCGCCAATCTAGCATAAGCGCGGCGCGCAACTTTTTCAGATTTTTCACGGCGAAGTTCGTCCATAATCTCTTTTATTTCGGCTTTGACATCCAAAATTTCTCGGTCGAACTTGTCTTTAATAATTTTGACGGTTTTCTTTTTATCTTTTTTCAGAGTTGTAAGATTTTCCTCGTACTCTTTTTTAATTTCGTTGGTTGATTCGCGAAGTTCCTGCGCAGTTTGAAGTTCCTGCTTAAGTTTGTGCTGGGTTTCTTGAAGCTTTTCGACAACAATTATTGAATTATCTTTCTGGCTGTGGAGCAAATCTTTTGCTTTTTCAGAAATTTCAGCCGGAAGCCCTAAGTTTGTTGCAACAAGAATCGCGTTACTAAGCCCCGGAATACCGATTAGAAGTTTGTAGGTAGGTTTCAATGTTGCGATATCAAACTCAACAGACGCGTTTTTGAAATACGGATTTGTATATTCCAGCGATTTAAGTTCACCATAGTGTGTCGTTACAACTGAAGTAACTCCTTTTTCCGCCATATATTCCAAGATGGTTTTAGCTAATAGAGCGCCCTCGGTCGGGTCAGTTCCGGCACAAATTTCATCAAGAATTACAAATGTTTTATCGTCTGATTTATTCAGAATTTCGATAATATTTGTCATGTGTGACGAAAAAGTTGAAAGCGACTGTTGAATACTCTGCGCGTCACCAATATCCGCAAAAATCTGCTTAAAAGGATAAATCTTAGCTGACGCGGCAGGTAAAAAGAGGCCCGCTTTTGTCATAAGAATAAAAAGCCCGACAGTTTTAATAGTAACCGTTTTGCCGCCTGTGTTTGAGCCTGTAATCACTATTGAGTGACAATCTTTTCCGATTTCAAAATCGTTAGCAACAACATTTTCAGCAACATCAATCAAAAGCGGGTGGCGCATTTCTTCCAATTTAACAATTTTATCACTGATAAGTGTCGGTTCTATAGCTTTGATTTTTATTGCATAACGCGCTTTTGCAAAGTGAAAATCAATTTCCGCAACCATTTTTTCAGATTTTATAAACTCTTCAAGGTTTGTTTTAATAAGATTGGTAAAACCGACCAAAATTCTCACGATTTCTGCGTGAATCATAGATTTAATTTCGCGGATTCTGTTGTTTAACGGCACGACCTGCTCGGGTTCGACATAGAAAGAGCGGCCGGAAGCAGATACGTCGTGAACAATACCGTTAATCTTATTTTTAGAGGGCGCCATTACCTGAAAAACAATTCTATCGTCGCGGGTTGTATAAATATTTTCCTGCAAGTGCTTAGAAAAATCAGGGTTATTCAACAAACCTGTCACTGTTTTTTTCAAATTCTTTTCATTGTCACTCAATGATGAATAAAGTCCGGCAAGTTCAGGTGTCGCGTTGTGCTTAAGCTGCAAACTTTCATCGAACGCAGCAAAAATTTTATCCTCTAAATCCTTATCAACAGCAATATTTCTTGAAATTTCGGCAAGTTTTGGTGCAAGCGCTGAGTTATCAAGGAGAAACTTTTTTACATAGCGAAAAGTTGAAAGAGTTTTTCCGCACTCAAAAATCTCTTCTTCGCTCAGATAGCCGTGCATTGTCGAATATTTAACCTGCGAAAAATCTATCAGATGGGAAATCGGAAGTTCCGCGGGTGAGTCAAGAATAGCCTTGGCCTCACGGGTCAAATCCAATTCGTTCTGTATAATATTAAAATCGTCAAAAACCCGCAAATTGTGGCAAAGCTCTTTTGATTGAGCAGTCTTTGCATAATTTGCGAGTTTTTCAGTTATTTTATCAAATTCTAAAGTTGCTTTAACGTCCATACCATAATGATAGCATGAGAAAAATTAAGCGTTAAAGATTTTGAAAATTTCGCTCAACAATTCTTGACCTTTGAGAAGCGTTTTGTAGTCAAGATTTTCTTCTTTTGAGTGCATATTGCAAACAGTTGCCAAACCAATCAGATATGGAGAGAATTTTTCACCGTTGAAATTGGTTTCGTTTGCATAAATATGAGTTTCAGCGCCGGCGTGGAAAGATGAAACTTTCACGTCTAAGCCAAGATTTGCCCCCGCTTTTTTGAAGACCTCAGGGATGAATTTATCGTCACTAGCTTCAAATGGCGGCAAGTGTTCTGCGAATGTAAGTTCTGCCGTTGCAAGAGTTGCATATTTGTCGTTAAAACGTTGAACTTCCGCTTCCATCTCAGCTTTAAGTTCAGCTTCTTTAGCACGGCTTGCGCTGCGGATTGAATAAGTAACAAGCGCATCAGTGTTGATAATATTAGTTACTTCCGGTTTGCCTGCGACGATTCCGCCAATATTACAAGAAGTGATTACAGAGCCGTTTTCTTCATAGAAAACACCTTGCGGAAGATGGTGAACAAGTTCTGCAACGAGTTTTGCAGCGTTATGACGGGTAGTATCGCCGATATCAATACCAGAATGACCGCCTTTGGCGCTCTTTATTTTAATCGTTGCAAGAGTATAGCTTGCGCCTGAAATTTCAAGCTGACCAAGGCTGTCGCTGTCGCAAACAAGAATATATTTTGAATGAATTTTTTTGAAATCAGCGTTATGAATTCCACTCATTCCGCTTTCTTCGTCACGCGTGAAGAAAAGTTCCAATCCGCCGTGTTTCATATCAGATTTTACAAGTTGTGTTGCGAAATAAAGCGCATTTGCAACGCCTGCTTTATCGTCGCCGCCAAGAGTTCTACCCTCAGCGCGGATTAAATCTCCATCTAAATATGTAACAACAGGGCTGTCATCTCCAATAACATCCATGTGTGCAGAAAGCAAAATCGGCTGTTTGCCCTCATCTGTCGCCGGAATATTTACATAAACATTTCCGTAAGAATCACTTTCTGCATGAATTCCACGTTCCGCACAGTAATTTTTTATAAATTCCGCAACTTTTTCCTCGTGCAAAGACGGTGACGGGATTTCCGCCAAATTGCAGAATAAATCTACAAGTTCGTACTCTCTTCTTATTTCATTAAGTGGCATATAAAACTCCTTTTTCTTTCATTATAGCAAAAAAAATTTTGTTCGCATTTTTATGAAGTATGAGAATAGCACCTATTTCAATAAATTTATATAAAAACAATTATAACGTTCAATCACAAACACCTGTTAAGGCAGCCCCCCCCCCTACCGACATGTTTGTTAGCAATATTGATACCGTTAGTTTTAGCGCCAGATTAGACGAAAGATTTCCAAAAAAATTTTTAAAAGAGATATTAAGTTTCGGCCTCCCGTGTCCGGTTTGCGAAAAGCCTATGATTCCGCTGGAACGTTTGAGCGAGCCAGCGACAGAAACATTAAAATTCTTCGCGCCTCACCTAGACGAAATGACGCCGATGAATAAAACCATATATAGTAAAATGAGCGAATTAGCCCCACAACATCCTGACAAAAATATTCAGGGACTATTAGAAGTGATGTATCCAGAAGCTGAAAAAGCGTTGATTTTAGAGCAACGGGAAGTTCTAGACAGCTTAAACTTTTTATCACGCGAACTTCCGCCACAAAAAGGCGAAGAACTCAGAAAAATTATCGGCTCAACATTCGAAGAAATATTCAAACCAGAAGTCGATACAGACAAAAGGTTCAAAAGAAAACGCACTATTGCAAAGTTTGATAAATTAGCCAAAAAAGTTAAAGAAAAAGAACTTGCGGCAAAAATTGTTGAAACAATCAGAAAACTACCAACTTCGGATACCAGCGAAAACGCATACATCGTCAAATACGCGGTTCGTGATCCTGAAAACATCGGAATGAAAATGTTTGCAGACGATTTTGCGACCCTCGAACACATAATCCCAGAATCTCAAGGTGGAAGTCTGGTAATCTGGGAATGCAGCGCTGATAACGCAGCCCGCGGTGCGATTTCAATCAACAATCAGCACGCTCTAAACCCGAATATGGCAGAACATTTCCAAAAACATATAACCAGACTTATTGAAATCCACGACAACGAATGGCAGAATTTCAAAACCCCAAATGCAAAATCTAAGATAAAAGAATACATTTTTTCACTCAAAAACGAAATATTCATCGCCTCAAACGGCAAAATAAATCTCGACATAAGCGGCCTGAAATCAATACCTGCAATGGTTATCAGGGACGAAATCATCAGAATCAAAGGAATAAAAAATCCGAGATTTAATAAAGTCAAAAAAATCTGCACAGATGAATTGTGTAGATTGTTACCAAGGAAATCAAGCATTACTTGACACTGAAAAATGCTTGATGTTTAATAAATATGGACACTTAGCCGAATTCGTGCTGGATTAACCGGCTGTCCGAATTACACACTGAAAGACCGGAATGCGTAAGGGTTTCAGGTCTAAACAATCAGAAAAAAGGAGAAAATAATGCCTACAATTAACCAGTTAGTTCGTCAAGAACGTAAAAAACTGACAGACAAAACAAAATCTCCAGCTTTGATGGATTGCCCTCAAAGACGTGGAGTTTGCACTCGTGTGTACACAACTACACCGAAAAAACCGAACTCAGCTCTTAGAAAAGTTGCCAGAGTAAGATTAACAAACGGTTTTGAAGTTACTTCATACATCCCTGGTATCGGCCACAACCTCCAAGAACACAGCGTTGTTCTTATCAGAGGCGGAAGGGTTAAAGACCTTCCTGGTGTACGTTATCACATCGTTCGCGGTACTTTAGATACAGCTGGCGTTGCTAACAGAGCGCAAAGCAGATCTAAATACGGTGCTAAGAAAAACCAAAAAGGTGCAGCTAAAGGAGGTAAGAAATAATGTCAAGACGTTCAAAACCTGCTAAACGTATTCCTTTAGCAGATCCTATCTATAACAGCGTTGATATCTCTAAATTTATCAACAGAATCATGAGAAGAGGCAAAAAGTCTATCGCTGAAAAAATCTTCTACGCTACAATGGCTAGATTAGAAGAAAAATCAGGCGAAAAAGCTCTTGAAATCTTCCAAAAAGCTCTAACAAATGCTACTCCTTTATTGGAAGTTAAAGCTCGCCGTATAGGTGGTTCAACTTACCAAGTACCTATCGAAGTTAAAGCAGACAGAGGTTTCGCTCTCGCTTCTTCTTGGTTAATCGAATCAGCTAAAAAACGCGGTGGAAAATCTTTCATCGAAAAATTAACAAACGAGCTTCTTGACGCTTCTAACGGCCAAGGTGCTTCTTGCAAAAAACGTGAAGACACCCACAGAATGGCTGAAGCTAACAAAGCATTTGCTCACTACAGATACTAATTGTAGACAGCTATAATTCAAAAAAGACCGGTATTATTCTTTACCGGTCTTTTTTCTATAACGCTCTATTTTACGCATAATATTAAACAAAAATAGATTTCGCTTGTTTTTATATAGCGGATCAGGCTGTATCCTGTCAAAAGTTTTGCCCAATTCCTCCAAACCTAATTGACTAACAGGTGAATACTTTTTAAGGCCATGGAACATATATAATAATTCCAAACCAGACGACATAATATTGTTTCCCACTAACAATTGCGACGGAACCATCTCTATGCGCTCAGGATTACCTAATAAATCAGGACGCGAAAGAAATTTATGCGCATTCCTCAATGACTCGCCACTGCTAACATAATCGATTAACACAAAATGATGTTTTGGATTTGCCTCAATTAGCTCTTTTGTCAAACCAATAGAATCAAGATATTTTTTATAAACCTCGACATTATTAATGTTCTTAGGCATTCCATCGGCTAATTGCGACATTGGTAAAAAACGCACATCGCGCCCCAAATCACGCATCGTTTCACCTATTGAAGCCAAGGAACGCCCTACAACCATAACAGTATAATTATCCCGTCCGCACTTATCATCAAGATAACGCCTTGCACTACGAGCAGCGTAAAAATTCGCACGTGCGTCGCGCCTAATAGACAAAGGCGTAAATAATCGGAACTTTAATTTATCCAAAAATGATAAATCCTTATATTTATCATAAGTTAAGCCATCCAGTTTTTTGCAATTCAAACGAGGAAGTTTCATACCACAAGAAACTTGAGCTGAATTTCGGGTATTAGAATAATATTGCATGGAAACAGGGCTTATTTGCATAATAGTTATATTAAACCAGAACAAAATTTTTTTTGCATGTGAAAACTTATTTTTACACTCAATGATTGACTTTTTCAAGTTTTAGCGCAGCCTGCCGAACACAAATATGTGGAGGTTAGTAATGGCAACAATTATCGAAAACAATATCAAACGCAGAACTATCAAATTGAGTACTGACGACGTAATCAGTATTATTCAGCAATATCAGCTTGTAACGCGCGGACACAAAGAGGCCCCGATTGTACGGGACCTCATTAAGAATTCTAATTTTTACGTGCCGGAAGATGTTTAGATATCTAAGCCGATGTCTAACGTCGGGGCTTTTGCCACAATAGCGCTTGATGAAATTATATCAACGCCAGTGCTTGCAATCGCGTTTACAGTATCAAGATGAACATTTCCGCTTGCTTCTACAATCGCACGGCCGGCAATCAAGTCGCAGGCGGTTTTCATCATTTCTACACTCATATTATCTAGCATAATGATATCAGCCTTGCATTCAAGAGCTTCTTTAACCTGTTCCAAAGTATCACATTCAACTTCGATTTTGTGCGCGTGAGAAATTGAAGCACGCAGCTTTGTAACAGCGTTCGTAATAGAACCCGCAAGGCGAATATGGTTATCCTTAATCATCGCGCAATCTGAAAGATTAAATCTGTGAAGCGCGCCGCCACCGGTTTTGACAGAATATTTTTCAAAAGCACGGAAGTTTGGTGTTGTTTTTCTGGTGTCAACGATTTTCGCAGAATAAGGCGCAATCGCGTCCTGATATTTTGCTGTTTCTGTAGCGATTCCGCTCATACGCTGAATATAATTCAATGAAAGACGTTCGCCCATCAAAAGTTCTTTTGCAGGGCCTGAAATATCAGCGAGTTTGTCGCCTTTTTTGATTCTGTCGCCGTCTTTAAAGTAGAATTTAATCTTAATATCTTTTGAAAGCATGTCATAAACGGTTTTAAAAACTTCAACACCACAAAGAACACCATCGGTTCGAGTATTCAAAAAGCCCTCAAGATAATCATTTTCACCTGCAAGGTTTTCTGTTGTAATATCACCGAAGCCGATATCTTCTTTCAACGCTTCTCTAACATGTTCTTCTATATAAAATCTACTTAACATACTTTTTCCTCATCTTTATAATAACTATGAACAGCCTCGCCGCCGCAATGTGGGAAATCGTTTCTGTAATGCGCACCGCGGGATTCGTGCCTGTTTAAGGCTGAAGTCGTAATTGCTTTTGCAACAATCAGCATATTTCTGAATTCATACTCTTTCAGCGAAAGACATTTGTAGTCACGGTTAAAATTCAGAATTAACTTGTTAATCTCGACAAGCGCATTTTTCAGAGAAAGTTCATCCCTGAAAATTCCCACTTTATCCCACATTAAGTCCTTTAATTGTTGAATAAGCGCTTCTACATCGACATCAATTGTTTCGTCAACGAAAGCCTCATCACTATAGCGATCAATAACGGCTTTAATCTCTGTATCAATCTGTTTTGGCGCGCTCAAATCTGTTTGTTTTAAAGTTTCTACAAGATTGTACGCACAGACAACGCACTCAAGAAGCGAATTGCTTGCCAATCTGTTTGCACCATGAAGCCCAGTCGAAGCGGTTTCTCCGATAGCATATAGACCGTTAATAGAAGTTTTGCCTGCAACATCTGCAACGATTCCGCCCATAAAATAGTGCGCAGCAGGCGCCACCGGAATTAAATCTTTATTAATATCAACACCGTATTTGCGGCAAATTCTTGAGATTGTCGGGAATCGGTGCGCAAGTTTTTCTTTGCCGATATGGGAAGCTTTCAGATAAACGTTTTCAACATTATGCGCAATCATTTCACGGCAAATCGCACGGGTTACAATATCACGCGGCGCAAGTTCTTTGCGCTCATCATATTTCTCCATAAATTCACTACCGTCTTTGTGAACAAGTTTTGCACCCTCTCCGCGAAGTGCTTCTGTGATAAGCGAACGATTTTTAACTCCAGTCGCCGCAAAAGCTGTCGGATGGAACTGAACAAATTCCATGTCACGAAGCGAAACACCAGCGTTATAAGCTATTGCAAGCCCGTCACCTGTTGCCCCTTCAGGGTTTGTCGTATATTTGTACAATTGACCGATTCCACCGGTAGCAATGATTACGACAGATGAATATATTACTTCATACTCTTTTGTAACAGTGTTGAAAAGAACAACACCCTTACACTCGTTATCAGCATTCAAGAGTAAATCGACAGCGATAAAATCTTCATAAACATCAATTCCATCAGCTTCATGAATAGTTTTGGCAAGCGCCTCCTGAATCCGGCGTCCAGTTGCGTCGCCGCCTGAATGTAAAACGCGTCGGACACTATGCGCGGCTTCTAGCGTATAACAAAGCTTGCCATCCTCATTTGTATCAAATTCCACGCCATAATTCATCAAATCCTTGATAACAGCATCAGAATTTTCAGAAATAACCTTAACAGTATCCTCAATGTTCAGCCCTGCACCGGCTTTGAGCGTATCAGCGACATGCGAACCTATTGAATCCTCTTTATTCTCTTGCATAACACCGACCATGCCGCCCTGTGCATAATGAGAGTTACTCTCGCCCAATTTTGACTTGGTAACAAGTAAAATATTATCAGAAAGCCCTAAATTTCTATTCATTCTAAGCGCTGCATAAAGTCCGGAAATTCCGCTTCCTACAACGATTGCGGAGTATATTGAATATTTCATGATTATAAAATCCTATTACCCAACATTTTATGGCAAACAATATACACCGTCAAGTTTAAAGGCCCGCCTAAGCGAGCCTTTAAATTTTCTGTTTCCTTTATTCCTAATTCCTATTTCAAAGTTTATTCATGCCGCCTTAGCTGAACATTCCTTTAATATTGTCTTGAGCGAATTGTTTTTCTTGTTGTTCCATACCTTTGAATTCTTCCATTCTAGCCTCTGCAACAGTTTTTTGTTCTTTTAAATCCGCTTCTTCTTCATTAAGAGGTTCGATTACAAGTTCTTGATATTGTTCATATTTATTTTCTATTTCATCCAAAGTTTGTTGTAAAGAATTTTGAGCCATCATAGTTTGAGTTTGAACAGCTTGATTATATTCTTTATAAATAATTTGTCCTTCTTCAGTTTGCGCCTTTTTAAAATCCAACACGCCATTTGTGAATATACTAGCGAATTTTGAATCTTGAGCTAAGCCAGCAGAAATTTGTGCTTGTCCAAAAACAGAATATTGTTGTTTTGCAGCATTAAGTTCCATTCTTTTATTCTGTGACATTTGTTTTGTCAGACGACCAATATCCCTCGTGATTTTTGTAACTTCACGAGTAATACGCGAAACTTCTTGTTGGGCTCGAAGTTTCCCTTTAACAGCAAATATTTGTCCAAAAATATTAGCAACCATAGCGTATCACCTTAAATTAGTCCTCGTTACTTATATAAAGTAATTCGTTCCGCTTAAATTGCCTTTTTAGAGCATGAATTGTAAACTTTTCGTTACAATTGACTAACCAATAATCTGCGCACCGTTGGTATCAATAGAAAAATCGTACATGTCGACTTTTACATTTTGTTCGTGCCATATATTTTTAACAATAGATTTTGCCTTTTCTGCGCCGTTATTTTGGGTAATTAAAAGAATAGTTGAACCAGCACCACTTATTACACAGCCAAGAACATTTTCTTCATATTTAAGTTGTTCCATGATTTTATCAAGCCCGGGCATAAGTTTCATTCTGTAAGGCTGGTGAAGACGGTCATGGAGTGCGAGCTTCATCATCGCAGAATCTTTTGTATGAATAGCATCAACAAACATAGCGGTTCTTTGAGCGTTAAATATTGCGTCTTTCATCGGAACTTCTTTTGGTAATACTGAACGCGCGATTTCTGTTGAGAGTTCGAAATCTGGTACGCAGGCTGTAACTTTCCACTCTTCCGGCCAAGGAAGTTTTTTGTAAATAACGCTTCCATCTTCCTGCACCGATGCAAAAAGCGCGCCGCCTAAAATTGCAGGTGCGACGTTATCCGGGTGTCCTTCAATTTCAGCCGCGATTGAAAGCAAAGCGGCCTCATCGGCAGGACGACCGAGAAGTTCATTAGCCGCGATTAAGGCTCCAACGATTACAGAGGAACTGCTGCCCAAGCCTCTTGTCATAGGAATTTTAGATTCAACGGTAATCTTCAATTCTGCCGGTGTCTGCCCGATTGAATTGTAAAGAAGTTCAACTGCTTTATAAATAATACTATTTTCATCGACAGGAATATGTTCAAGAAGCGCCTTGTCTTTATAATCAAAATCAGATACGAGTTCAATCAAAACACCTGATCCTGGCATAACGGTTTCTTCAATCGTTACAGTATTATATAAAGGGAACGCCATTCCCATAGTATCAAATCCGGGGCCTAAATTAGCTGATGTAGCGGGTACTTTTACACTTACTTTCATATTTCCTCTCAATTTCAATAACGATATTATAACATAAATATTAAGAATTTCGTCACAAACTTGTTTGCAAATATTCTTTATGTTATACTCAACAGGTAAATTAGATTAATTAGGGATATATTAATATATGACTATTCAAGATTGGTTTGAAAAACGTAAAGAAGCACAGATTCAAAGACGTGCGCTGGAAGCTAAAGTTGAAGTGGATATGAATCCGGATTTATGGACAAAATGCGTTCATTGCGACGCCCAGCTTCTAAAAAAAGATATTGAAGATAACGGCATGGTCTGTCCTGTGTGCAGTTACCACTTCAGAATAAACGCACGCAAAAGAATTGATCTTCTTATCGACGAAAACACTTTTGAAGAATTAAATTCAAATATCAAACCAACCGACCCGCTTGAATTCGTCGATATCGAACCTTACATCGAAAAACTTGAAAAAGCTTACAAAAAAACAGGACTTGATGAAGCTGTAATCACCGGGCTCGGTAAGATTAACGGCCAAAAAGTGGCGCTTGCAGTTATGGATTTCGACTACATGGGCGGTTCTATGGGAAGCGTTGTCGGTGAAAAAGTTACAAGAATTATGGAAAAAGCCATGGAACTAAAAATTCCGGTTATTGCAATCACCTCATCAGGCGGTGCAAGAATGCAGGAAAGTGCGCTAAGCTTAATGCAAATGGCAAAAACCTCATGCGCGGTTTCAAGACTAGATGACGAGGGTATTTTATATATTAACGTCCTAACAGAACCAACATTTGGCGGAATCACAGCAAGCTTCGGCATGCTCGGCGACATTATCGTTGCAGAACAAGGCGCTAGAATCGGGTTCGCAGGCAGAAGAGTTATCGAACAGACTATCAGACAAAAACTTCCGGCTGATTTCCAAACCGCTGAATATTTGATGAAATACGGCCAAATCGACGTTGTTTCTTCTCGCAAAGACTTGAAACAAACTTTATCAGATATTTTGGAAATGCACTCAGCAGCAAAAGTTTAATGAAAAAGAGGTAATAATGACAGTTTTGGATTTTGAAAAGCCTATAGCAGAAATAGAGAAAAAAATAGAAGAATTCAAAAAAATCAGTACGGAGTCAGGCATGGATTTACATAAAGAAATAGAGAATTTTGAACAACAGGCAAATGATTGCAAAAAAGAATTGTACGCGAATCTAAAACCGTCGCAGAAATTACAGATTGCCCGCCACCCTGAACGTCCGAACTTTTTGGATTACGTAAACAATATTTGCGAAAACTTCATCGAGCTTCACGGCGACCGTGAGGGGATGGACGACAGAGCTATCATAGGCGGTATCGCTAAACTTGACGGCAAACCTGTCATGATTATCGGCACAATGAAAGGTAAATCAACCAAAGAAAACTTAGAATACAATTTCGGCATGCCACAGCCGCAAGGTTACAGAAAAGCTTTAAGACTGTTCAAACACGCAAGTAAATTTAACATGCCAATCATCACTTTAATTGACACCCCTGGCGCATACCCAGGTATCAGCGCAGAAGAAACAAATCAGGGCGGTGCGATTGCGGTTAACTTACGCGACATGGCGAAATTAAATGTTCCTGTAATCGCTGTTATCACTGGCGAAGGCTGTTCCGGCGGCGCACTTGGTTTGGCCGTTGCGAACAAAGTTTTCTTGCTTGAACACGCATACTATACAGTAATTTCACCTGAGGGTTGCGCATCAATTCTTTACCGCGACGCAGCACGCGCGGCGGATGCGGCAAATGCGCTTAAAATTACAGCCCCTGACTTATTGAAATTAGGTATAATTGATGGCGAAATCAAAGAACCTTTAGGCGGCGCGCACACTGACCATAAGGAAATGGCCGCTAACCTTAAAGCAGTTATCTTAGAAAACCTTGAAGAACTTTCAAAAATGTCAGCTGAAGAACTAAAAACTGACAGATACGACAAATTCAGAAGAATGGGCGCGTTTTTGGAATGAAAACCTACTTTGAATTATTAATAAAAATCAACCCTGAAATAGAAGATATTGTTTCGGAATTTTGTTTTGAAAATCTTCCGTGCGAGGGCGTAATTCTGGCAGAAGAGGCATACAAAGATTTAGAGATGACCTCAACAACGCAAGGAACCCTGAAAGTTTTTTTGACAGAAAAACCGCAAGCGCTTGACGAACTTTTTGGTGAATACAAAAAAGTGCTTATTGAGCGCGGGTTTACGGATGAAATGCTCGGAAGTTGGGAATTTTCGTTATCAGAAAAAGAGAACGAAGACTGGTCAAAGAAATGGAAAGAAAAGTGGGATATCACGCGGGTTACAGACAAAATCGTTGTAGTTCCGGACTGGCTTGAATACAGCGAAAAAGCAGGCGAAGTTGTTATCCGCTTAGAACCAGGTTGCGCGTTTGGTACAGGTACCCATCCGACGACCCAGCTTTGTATGAAAGCGCTTGAAATCATTGGAGTTGAGGGCAAAGATGTTGCTGATATTGGCACGGGTTCTGGAATTTTGGCTATTTGTGCGAAAAAATTCTGTGCAAATTACGTTTACGGCTGCGACAATGACGACACCGTTATCGATGTTGCCAAAGAAAACGCACTTAAAAACAATGTAGAATGCGAGTTTGAACTCGGCACAAGTGAAAAAATTCAGCGCGAATTTGATTTTGTGATGGCGAATATTCTCCACAATGTTCTGAACGAAATTATGGAAGATTTGCAACGAATCACTAAAAAAGGCGGCCACATCGCACTCAGCGGAATACTTGATGAAAAAGCCCCGATTGTTTTGGAAGCAATCAAACGTTGTAATCTAGAAATAGTCCACGAACTTCATCAAAACCAATGGGTTGGATATATAGTAAAGAGGTAGAAAAATGACAACAGCAATTATAATTCCTGCAAGATACGGTTCAAGCAGATTAGAGGGCAAACCATTAATCGAAGTTGAGGGAAAACCTATTATTCAGTGGGTTTACGAGAAAGCTTCACAATCAACATTGGCGGATTTAATTATAGTTGCGACAGATGATGAGAGAATTTTTAACGCGGTTAAAGCTTTTGGAGGCGACGTTGAAATGACATCAGCCAACCACAAATGCGGCAGCGACAGAATCCAAGAGGTTATGGATAAACACCCTGAAATTACCCACGTTGTAAATCTCCAAGGCGACGAACCGCTTATCACACCTGAAAGTATCGACGCTGTTATGAGAAATGTTCTTGAGGATTCAGAAGCCGACATTTCAACACTTTTGCGAGTTCTGACAGACGAAGAAGAAATTAACAACCCGAACTTAGTAAAATGTGTGAAAGACAATCACGGTTACGCACTTTACTTCTCTCGTTCAAAAATCCCTTACGAAAGGAACACTGATGTTGCGACTTTCTACGGCCATTTAGGAATTTACGGCTACAAACGCGAAGCTTTAAAACGTATGACAAAACTTTCGCAATCACAGCTTGAAGTTGCAGAAAGCCTTGAACAACTGCGCGCGCTTCAAAACGGTATGAAAATCAAAACAACAGTGGTCGACTTTGTACCTGTTGGCATTGACACAAAAGAAGATTTAGAAAAGTTCAAATCTATTGTTGCGGGACAGGCTCAGTAGATAACGCCTGCAACTGTTCATCAGCATTCAATTCTATATATTTATATATATTATAGACAACGCCATAAGGAAAATGATAAACATTATCTGCCGGCGTGATTTTCAACATGGAATGTTCCGCGTCAACTTTGATTACGCTCATCAAGAACGGTTTGCCTGCGGCTTTAAAAAGAATATAGCCCATTTTTGACTGCAATTCTTCTATTTCAAAACGATTTGCATTCAACGATAAAATGGACATATAAAAAAGCTTTTCAACAGGGAAATTAAATGTCTGCACACATTTTGAAAAATCAATATTCTGCGGCGTCACAAGCTGAAGCGCGAGCGGTGTTTCCGGCTCTTCAGCATTCGCACACAGCGGCACAAATAACATCAAAAATAACAATAAAACTACCATGTTGAACCCTCTTTAATATTCACAAGCAACGGAACCGCAAGCGGTTGATCGAGTTCCATAGACTCTCTCAAAAGCTTCTTGACGATATCAAGTTCGTCACGCTCAACTTCCACGACCATTTCATCGTGTACTTGCATAATTAGACGCGACTTTAAATTATGTTTTTTCAAATCATTATAGAATCTAATCATTGCAAGCTTCATCAAATCAGACGCAGAACCCTGCATTGGGAAGTTGATTGCCGCACGTTTTGCAAACTCTCTAACCATTGCGTTTGCGCTGGATATTTCGTTCAAGAAGTAGCGACGGCGGCCGAAAATAGTTTCTGCAAACCCGTCAATCATAACACGTTCAATCATTGCGTTCATATAAAGCTTAATCCCTGGATAGGTCAAGAAATAACGGTTGATAAAGTCCTCTGCCTCTTCCGGCGTAATATTAATCGCTTTTGCAAGACCGTAACGTGTTTGGCCGTAAATAATACCGAAGTTAACGGTTTTTGCCAGCCCACGCATTTGCTTGGTAACGCTTGAGAGTGGAACCTCAAAGACATTTGAGGCTGTAATCGCGTGAACATCTTTATCGAAAATAAACGCCTGTTGGAGGTTTTTATCGTCAGAAATATGCGCAAGTAATCGCAATTCAATCTGTGAGTAGTCGGCTGATACAATCAAATTATCCGGATTTTGCGGAACAAAAGCCGATCTAATTTTTTCGCCCTCATCTGTTCTAATCGGAATATTTTGCAAGTTAGGATTAGAAGAAGACAGCCTGCCGGTAGATGTAATCGTCTGGTTGTAAGTCGTATGAATTCGACCATCCACAGGGTTAATCAGGTTTGGAAGCGCGTCAGTATAAGTTGATTTCAACTTAGAATACTTTCTGTATTGAAGCAAATACTTCGCAATATCATGTTCATCAGCGAGTTCCTCAAGCACCTCGGCACTTGTTGAAAACGTTGAACGGCCGCGGGATTTCTTTTTATGCTGAATTCCAAGTTTATCAAACAAAATCTGCGCGACTTGTTTTGGCGAATTCAGGTTAAAGCCCTCGTCCGCAATCTCAAAAATTGAGCGTTCCAGTCTGCGAATTTTTTTATTTAAAAACTCTGTCAATTCGTTCAGACAATTAATATTAATCGCAACGCCGTCGTATTCCATATCCGCTAGAACCTTGGCAAGCGGAATTTCCATCTGTTGCAAGAGTTTCCAGTGTTGATTATCAAAACTTTCAACTCTAAATTTCGTTAATTCCATCAAAAGCCAGATTTCACGGTAAGCTTTTGCATAATCCGCACCGTCTTCCAATAGCCCGAGTTGAACAGATTTAACGTTGACATTCATCTCTTTTACTGGCGAAATATTCAAGCATTGAAGCGCCTGAACATCCATATCATGATTGTTCGACGGGTTCTCAACGTAACTTGCAAGAACAGCGTCAAAAATTATATTCTTTAACTCAATAGCGTTTGAGCGGAGAGTGTTATATTCTTTTTTAGAATCAACAGTAATCTTCGCGAGAGTTTCATCTTCAAAAAGCTCTTTAAACCTTTGCATAAGCGCACCAGAAGAGCCAAACGACAAGTTATAACGCAAATTCAGCGGAATATAATATACAAAGGCTTTATTAGTTTCGTCAATTGACAACGAAATTCTCTTATCCGCGTCAACCTTGATATCTGCGACACCAAGTGCAATATAATTAATTTTTTGTTTTAAAATATGATCGGCTGTCGCATTGGTAGAAAAGAAGAAAGCGCCTTTTTCTCTAATATTTTTAACCATTGAATTAAACTCTTCAACAGTCGTAACCTCTTGTTCCACAATGTTTTTTCGCGCAAGAGTTGACTCAGCCGACTCTTCTTCGCCGAAAAGTCCTAATTGTTCGTTAGAGTTATCATCTTCACCACAATTCGTTCCGGTACGGTTGAAAGTTTCCAGAATCGTCTTAATATTTTTAAGAAACGAAAAGAACTGCATTTTAGTCAAGAAATCAGTGACATCAGCAAGTTTTGGCAGATTAATGCAGGCCTTGTCAAAATCAAATTCGACATCAACATCACGGATAATTGTTGCCAGAAAACGGCTCATATAAGCAATATCTTTACCCGTTCTGATTTTTTCCTTAACAGCCTTTTCCTTAATATTTTCGACATTTTCATAAATCGTATCCAAATCACCATAGGCCGTTAGAAGTTTCTGTGCAGTTTTCTCACCGATACCTCTAATTCCCGGAATATTATCGGATGAATCACCTCTGAGCGCCTTATAATCAATAACCTGATTTGGATAAACACCTAATTTTTCATAAACCTTATCCCAGTCATATTCAACGAGTTCGCCCTTTGACGGAATAATAACCTTTACACACCCCTCGGTGTCAACAAGCTGAAACGAGTCCTGATCGCCTGTCAGAATATAAACTTTATGCCCGAGTTCGCAAGCTTTTTTAGAAATCGTACCGATAACGTCGTCCGCTTCAAATCCCTCTTTTTGATAAATCGGAATATTAAAAGCTTTCAACCCGTCATAAATAAGCCCCATCTGAACCTGCATATCGTCAGGCATTTTTTCACGATTGGCTTTGTATTCAGCGTACTCTGCAGTTCTGAACGTATTATGGCTGACGTCGAATGTGACTGCAATCGCATCAGGTTCCAAATCTTTATTCTTCATCAAGTCAAAAACAGCTTTAAAAAATCCAAAAACAGCCCACGACGGAACCCCTGACGACGTACGCATTCCAGTACGCTCCAGCGCAAAATATTGCCTGAAAGCCAGAGCGTGGCCGTCAATTAGTATTAAATTTTTCTTTTTCTCCATATCCCTCATCCAATAAAGCAGTTCTCTGCCATTTTACCCCTGCGTTAAATGCAGCTAAGCGATGCTTTCGCTTGACTTATTCAAAGTCGGCAACTGTATCAACTCTGCATTATTGCGATTTCTAACCATTTCTTCTGTTACTACGAACTCTGTAATATCAGATTTCAACGGAACATCGTACATAATATCAAGCATAAGTTCTTCTACAATTGAACGCAACGCTCTCGCACCGGTTTTTCTTTTTAATGCCTCTTTTGCAATCAAATCAACCGCTGCAGGTTCAAATTCTAGTTTAACATTATCCATTTCCAAAAGACGTTTATATTGTTTCAAGATAGCATTTTTTGGTTCTGTGAGAATCATTTTCAACGTCTTTTCATTAAGTTGGTCTAACACAGCATAAGTCGGAATACGACCGATAAATTCAGGGATTAAACCAAATTTCATCAAATCATCCGGCTGTAATTTTTTCAAAATTTTGTTTGCATTAGCGTCTTTTTCAGCCTGAGTTAAGGCTCCTTTTGCGCCAAAACCAACAGATGTACTATCATTAGTACGTCTTTCAATAATTTTATCCAATCCTACAAACGCACCGCCAACGATAAAGAGAATATTTTTAGTATCGATTTCGATAAACTCTTGATGCGGATGTTTTCTTCCCCCTTGTGGCGGAACGTGAGCAACAGTACCCTCAATCATTTTCAATAAGGCCTGCTGCACACCTTCACCTGATACATCTCTTGTAATAGATGTATTTTCGGATTTACGAGAAATCTTATCAATCTCATCGACATAAATAATACCTTTTTGAGCTTTTTGAGCGTCAAAATCAGCGTTTTGATATAATCTCAATAAGATGTTTTCAACGTCGTCACCAACGTATCCAGCCTCTGTCAAAGTAGTAGCGTCTGCAACGGCAAACGGAACATCAAGCATTTTCGCCAGTGTTTGAGCGAGTAATGTTTTACCGCTTCCCGTTGGACCTACTAACAGAATATTAGATTTTTGGATTTCAACGTCATTTTTCAAATCCGTTGTTGAGTTATTTTTTAAACGCTTATAATGATTGTAAACAGAAACTGCAAGAACTTTTTTCGCATCGTCCTGTCCGATGATATACTCATCCAAATAAGCCTTAATTTCGTGAGGCTTTGGAATCGCCTTTTCTTCAGCAGAAGCTTCGCCACCCTCGAGTGAAGCTTTATCTTTAGACTCAAAGAATTCTTCGTCAAGGATTTCGTTGCAAAGTTCTACGCATTCATCGCAGATAAAAACCTCAGGGCCAGCGATTAATTTTTTTACTTGATCCTGTGTTTTTCCGCAGAATGAACATTTTAGTTTACTATCATCATGTTTAGGCATTAATATAAATCTCCGATAAATTATAATTATTTCAAGTCGTCACGTGTAATAACTCTATCAATCATACCGTATTCAAGAGCTTCTTGCGGAGTCATGATATAGTCACGGTCAGTATCTTTTTCGATTTTCTTGAGTGTTTGATTAGTGTTAGCTGCAAGAATTTCGTTCAATGTTTTCTTGATACGTAAAATTTCTTGAGCCTGAATTTCGATATCAGTAGCCTGACCTTGAGCGCCGCCAAGAGGTTGGTGAATCAATACTCTTGAGTGAGGAAGAGCTAATCTCTTACCTTTAGCGCCAGAAGAAAGTAAGAATGCGCCCATAGAAGCAGCTTGACCAAGACAGATCGTAGAAACATCTGCTCTGATGTGCTGCATAGTGTCATAGATTGCCAAACCGGCAGTTACGCTGCCGCCAGGGCTGTTGATGTATAACATAATATCTTTTTCAGGGTTTTCGCTATCCAATAATAACAATTGCGCAACGATAAGGTTTGCAACCATATCATCGATAGGTGTTCCTAAGAAGATAATTCTTTCTCTCAATAATCTTGAGAAGATATCAAACGAGCGTTCTCCGCGGCTTGATTGTTCTATTACTACAGGTACAAAACTCATTTTTGTTTTTCCTTTCTCTATTATATATATTAAACTCTCTCAACTTAATAATCAAATCCCCTATTTAGATGAAACAACGTAATTAACTTTGTTGTTATCTACGAGGAACTTTCTAACTTTGTCGTTAACAGCTTGCTGAGAAATAGCGCTGAGAACTCCAGGGTTAGAAGAGAATTGCTGCATTAATGTTTGCGGTTCAACGCCATACATGCTGCTTAATTCTTGAAGTTTAACCTGAATATCAGCAGGAGTTAATTTAATTTCTTCATCTTTAGCGATTTTGTCGATTAACAAAGTATTTTTAATTCTTGATTCAGCTTCTTCTGTAAGAACTTTTTCATAATCCTGACCTTGAGCTTTGAATACGTTTTCTAAAGAAAGTCCTTGCATAGAGAATCTTTCAGAGTATTCAGCTTTCAACGCTTCGAATTCTCTTTTAACCATTGATTCAGGAATTTCAACTTTAACTGAATCCATAACTTTACCGAAAATTACGTTTTCAGCGTTTTGAAGATTAGCAGCTTCTCTTTGAGCTTCAAGGTGTTTTTTGATATCTTCTTTAAGCGCGTCAACAGAGTCAAAACCGCCAACTTTTTTAGCGAATTCTGCGTTTACTTCAGGAAGATTTCTTTCTTTAATTTCTTTAACAGTAACTTTGAATACAGCTGGTTGACCTTTCAAAGATTCTTCGTGGTATTCTTCAGGGAATGTTACGTTAACGTCGAATTCTTCGTTCATTGGCTTACCAACAATACCTTCTGCAAACCCAGGGATAAAGTTAGAGTGAGCAAGGTCAAGGTTGTAGTTTTGGCCAGCGCCACCTTTGATTTTTTCGCCATTAGCAGAACCGTCAAAGTCGATTACAACGATGTCAGTTTCTTTAGCGTTACGAGGTTCGGTAACTGTAACAACTTCTGCGTATTGATTTTGTAATCTTTCAATAGCTTTATCAACAGCATCAGCCGCGATAACAGCATCTTCAACATCAACTGTTAAATTTTTGTATTCGCCAACTGTCAATTCTGGTTTAAGTTCCAATTTAACAGTTGCTTCAACGTCTTTGCCAAGTTCGAATTTAATGTTAGTCAATTCAGGTTGAGTAACAATATCCAATTTATTTTCTTTAACAGCTTCATCGATAAAGCGTGGAAGAAGTTTGTCGAGAGCTTCTTGTTGAAGTCTTTCAGAACCAACTTGTCTTTCAACCATATTTTTAGGTGCTTTACCTTTTCTGAAGCCTGGAATGCTTACATATTGAGAGTACAATTTCACAGCGTTTTCATAAGCAGCTTGTGCGTCTTTTGCCGGAATTGTTAATTCTAATTTTACGATGTTTTCTTTTTCTTTTGTGATGTTAGATGTCATTTTATATCCTCTTTTCTTTCTATTTTGTACAATTATTCTAATTATACTTAAAAAAAGAAATAGTGCAAGATGTTTACATTTCGGGCAATTTGGCTATTTTTTGAATATAAATAACACTGCGAGAACAATAAAAACAAAGCCGACAAGATAATTCCAACGGAATTGTTCTTTAAGATATAGAATTGAGAAAACAGAAAAAACAATAAGGGTTATAACTTCCTGAATAGTTTTCAACTGAACGGCATTATAAACCTCATGCCCAATTCTATTTGCCGGAACCTGAAAACAATATTCAAAAAACGCGATTCCCCAGCTGACAAGAATCACAATCCACAACGCCGAACTTTTAAACCTCAAATGCCCGTACCACGCAAAAGTCATAAATACATTTGAAATAGTTAACATTAACACAGGAAGAATAAATTTTGACATAAAAAAGAGCCTCTTTCGAGAAAGATTATACAAAATCAATCACAAAAAAGGCTCCATTGAATAGTTGATTTAACGCTTAACACATTGGATTTGTTCTTCAGTATCCTTAGTTCTAGGATATTTCAGCCCAATAGCGAATCCAAATGCCCAAGCAGTGTCACTATCAACAACATTTGATGACCAAAATGCACCACCTGACCAATCCAACAAGGTTCTGTTATAATACATAGAGGTCAATTCCTCGATATTTGGCAATCTGTTATCGGAATCACGATTAGCACACTCTCTTGCACCATCGGAATGTCCATAAACCCCGTTAAGAATGTGTGTCGGAACAGGCATTACAACACTAGAATCCGTTGGATATAACACAGACATTACACCTATATCTTTACCAACAGTATTCGGCCCTTTGGAACCGTTCAGGTCAAAAACCAAATTCGCACATACATAATGTTTCATATAATATCCCAACTCACCCTCCGAACTGTTATCCGTTGCAATAATATCTTTTGAGGCACAATTCGGATTATAAAAAGCAAGAATAGATTCGCCGTTTACAGTTTCAAATGCAGCTGCACTCGTGTTTCTAATCCCCAACGTTCCATTTAAAATACTTGGATTCAAATCGGTAAACTGACGAGGTAAATCTATATTACTACCAGCAAGAGTCGTAATTTTACTTGCAAATCCGCAGTCAAAAACATTGTCTTTACCACAAACATTGTTAACTTTCAGAACTTTTGATAACCCTCCGGTAATAAAAGTTTCAGCGACTGTATCAACACTCGACGCCGAATCATAAGTTCCATAGCCATTCAACGCCGGCATTAAAGCAATTGCCTGTGACATTCTGGCAAAAAGCGCTTTTCTCTGCGTATTCCACGTCCGCTCGTTAATATTACCGGTGAGTGACGGCAGCGTTATCGCAGCGACTACACCAATAATTGTTAATGACAATAAAATCTCCGCCATTGTAAAGGCACGTGACTTCGTCCACACGCTCGGGTCGCAATGGGTGGCTCCCGACTCAGTCGGGCGGCTCAGCAGGCTCCCCCCCCCCCTGTCAATGTGTTCATAAGTTTGTTTTTCATAAGTTCCATCCTTTCTAAAGTTAGTTTAAACTATGTTTTTTAATTAGTCAAGATGTATGCTTACTCAGGCAATTTAAAAATCCCAACTCTCAATAAATCATAAAGCAGGAGGTATCAATATGTTAGAACTTTTTTCAATGGACGCTTGTCCTTACTGCCGCAAGGTAAAAGAATTTTTTCAAACCCACAACATCCAATACACAGAACGCGACGTTACTAACCCCGAAAACGCCATGGAACTCATGAAACTCGGCGGCAAAGCTCAGGTTCCGTTTCTAGCAGTAAAAGACAAAAACGTTTTTATATATAACTCTGATGACATTATTAAATATGTTCAAGGGAATGAATAAGGGGTTTACACCAGAATGTTTTACGATAATTATAAATCCAACGAATACGATTTTAACGAATGCAGTTCCAAAGGAACCTGCTCAATTTCGCCAAATGTTTCCTCTATTCAGGAGATAATCTTTGTGCTGATTAGAGAAACCGCGCATTATGTAAAAAAGCTTAAACGCTTAGGAAACGAAGCGCCGCAGGTAGAAACAGAAATTCTCAACGCACTGGCAGAATTTATTTCAGTTGCCGAGTATACCGACGATGACGTTTTAATAACCTTACAAAAACTTAATCGCCACCTGAACAGCCTGCAGAGAAAATATAATTCTATCTGCAAAAAGAAAAACATTAACTGTTCGGAAATCTCAGAATTCATCAATCTTGACGATACCGAGGGGCTTTCGTCCATAATCGCACTCGGCGAAAAACTTTACCTGCGCAGAATTAATAAACTCTCAGCAGAAGAGAAATTCTACTCGGATATTATGCTTCTAAACCTCAAAAGCATTTCAATAAACACCCTGAAACTAGCGGACTATGGAGTGCTTAACCAAGAAGCCCTCGATAAAATCATCGATTCGTTGAATTTATACAATTTCAGTAAACTTCCGCTCGACAAAATCGAGAAAAGTATTCTTGAGCTAACTAAATTAGAAAATAAAATTCTGAACGAACGCGCACGCATTCAATCCGAAACATTCGGCCCGATAAGCGAAACCGTTGTTTCTACCTCAACGCGCAAAAACAATGCGGTTCTGGTTTCCGGCTCAAGCCTTTTGGATCTTTATAACTTCCTTGAATACACAAAAGATGAAGAAAACCTTGACGTTTACTCACACGGCGACCTACTCGTTGCCCACGCGTTTGAGAAATTCAAAAACTTCAAACATTTTGTCGGGCATTACGGCACAAGTAACGAAAACTGTATATTTGATTTCGCAACATTTCCAGGGTCAATTTTGTTAACAAAACACAGCAAACAAAACATAGAACATCTTATCCGCGGCCGAATTTTCACGATGGACACAGTTCAGCCCAAAGGCGCTACAAAAGTAAACGAAAAAGAGTTCGCCCAAATTGTTGAAAGCGCACGAATCGCGAAAGGGTTCAAAAAAGGTCAAATCAGAAACGATGTCATAACAGGCTTCAACGAGTCAGAACTTGACCAAAAACTAGAAACAATCAGCGAAAAACTGGATAAAGGTGATATCAAACGAATCGTTCTTGTCGGCATGTCCGCAAAATCAACGCTTCAAGAAATCTACTTAAACGATATAATAAAAAATCTTTCCAATGACACATACATCATTAGTTTCAGCAAACTTGACACTGAACACCATCATCTTGAAGTTAATATCGCAAACAACTTCCCGCTGATGTATACCATTTTAGAAAAAATCTTCAAAAAAATCAAAATCAATAGCGAAAACATACGCTTTTTCTTGCAAAAATGCGACCCGAGTTCAATTGCAGGTATAATCCAACTCAAAAACTACGGCGCAAAAAAAATCATGATTGCGAACTGCCCGCCAACAATTATGAACCCGTCAATTCTCACAACATTCGCGCAAAAATACCATATAGACATAATCTCTTCGCCGAAACAGGACGCACAAACACTAGAAAATTAAACTTCACCAAAGTTTACAAATTATAGTAAAATTATATATATATGATATAATTAAATTGTTGATGTGTATGGAGGTAAAAAGTTATGGCTAAAGTGTTGGTTTCAATGTCGGACAAATTTTTAGAGAGAATTAACGAGGTTGCGGATAACGAGCAGCGCACACGCAGTGAGCTTATCAGAGAAGCACTTCGAGCTTACATCAGACGCTCTTCTTATACAAACACAAGAAAAGCTGAAGATACAGCAAATATGTTAGAAGAATTAATCGGATAAAAAAGAGGCCTTTGGTAGGCCTCTTTTTTTTAACGTTTTACACACCATGTACCGGTTCTGGTATCATCATCTTGATAGCCGCTTACTAAAGATTGGCCAACTCCTGCTTTATTTCCATTTGCATAGCGCATAGTATCAGAGGCTGGCGCCATAAGACCGCTGGTTACAACAGAATGCGATTCTGCGTCTATTAAATTCTTGTTCACAAACATTACAAGCAATTCATCTAAATTAGGCGCCCTGTATTCACTATCAAAATCAGTGCATAATTTTGATACTTTCTTGCCAGATACAAGCGCTAAAGGTCTATTAGCCGGATATACCGAATAAAGCAAGGCATCAAACGGATACATAACCGTCATAAATCCGATGTCTTTGCCAACAGTATTCGGGCCTTTTGAACCATTCAGGTCATAAATAAAATTTGCGCAAACTCTACGTTGAACACGAATAACACCACCGGAACCGTTTTGATCAAACGGAGTTTCATTAAGTGTTCCAGAACAACTCGGGTTATAATAAACAATAATACTTTCGCCATTTGCCGTTTCAAACGCTGCAGCTTTAGTATTCAACATTGTAAAAGAGTTAAAAAATCCACCTGCAAAACTTCCTACCATTTTATCGTTTAAGGCTTGCATTGTAGTTGGAGTACTAATTTTATTACCGCCAAGGGTGTTAATTTCCGCAGGAATACCACAATCTTCCAGTTTGTCAGAACATATATTATTAATTTTGAGAACTTTTGCCAACCCTGCAGTCACAAATGTTTCAGCGGCATTGTCAGTGCCTGCAACATAAGAATCTGTTCCCTCTGTACCGCTTGCAGCGACATAGGTTCCATAACCATTCAGTGCGTCCATCAATGGCAAAGCCTGTGACATACGCGCATACAAAGCTTTTCTCTGAGTGTTCCAAGTCCGCTCGTTAATATTTCCGGTGAGCGACGGCAACGTTATCGCCGCAACTACGCCAATAATTGTTAATGACAATAAAATCTCTGCCATTGTAAAGGCACTGAGTGCCATCCTCATTTTCGTTGTACGGCAGCACGCCAACGTCTTAGATAGAACCGGCTCAGCCGGC
>JAMPIJ010000001.1:0-49810 GCA_023662905.1 Fusobacterium sp. | reverse complement strand
TAAGCCGTGGCTTCACGATGGCCGAAATACTTTTATCCCTCACAATTATTGGCGTAGTTGCGGCCATAACGTTGCCGTCACTTACAGGAAACATTAACGAACGGACTTGGAACACGCAGAGAAAAGCGCTTTATGCAAGATTTTCGCAGGCAATCGCTTTAATGCCTGCATTAAACGGATATGGAACCTTAACCGATGCTGGAAGTCCAATGGATAATATCACTGAAACTTTTGTAACTGGCGGATTGGCTAAAGTTCTTAAAATCAACAATGTCTGTGATTTTGACCATTTGAATGACTGCGGAATCCCGAAGAAAATCACTGCTTTGGATGCTAAAATACCGTATTCATCATATTCACAAGGCTTACCTGAAGATTTATATGGATTTCAGCCGAATTTTGGAAGCTTTTCGTGGACAGGGTCGGATGGCGTTGCTCACCCTGTAGCTGCTAATGCTTTGAATACTAAGGCGGCTGCTTTTGAAACTGCTAACGGTGAAAGTATCGCGGTTTATTACAATAGAGCTTGTACATCGAAAGTCGTCGGGCAGAGTGATATGTCACAGAAAATTGTTTGTGCGAATTTTGTTTATGACTTGAATGGAAGCAAAGGGCCAAATACTGTCGGTAAAGATATCGGTTTTATAAGCGTTTTGTATCCGACGGATTCTGTAGTCGTAGCGCCAATGTTTGCTTATAATGATAAAACAGCTGAGAATGTTGAGTTTAAAGAGGCTGGTAATTTATGTAAAAGTCAGGGCGATGAGTATCGTTTGCCTAATGCTGATGAATTAGCTGCGATATTTATTAATAGAAAACTGGTAGGGGCTATCAATGGTGGCGGTTATGGAGAAATATGGTCTTCATCGCGTGATGAAAACGGTAAAGTTTGGACAGTGAATTTCGTAACAGGATTACGTTCACGTTATGCCAAAACGGAAACTCGTAATGCTCGTTGTATTAAGCGCTAACCGTTAACCGCATACGCAGGTTCAAAAAAAAGCCCCGAAAGGGGCTTTTTAAACTCTGTTATACATGTCCTGATAACGGATAATATCAGATTCCAAAAGAATTTCCCCTTTTTGAACTTCTATGATTTTTAAATCTGTTTCGTAAGGGTTTTGCAACGAGTGAATTGCTTTTACAGGAATATCAATACTGTTTCCTGCTTCAAGGGTGTGTGTTACGTCGTCAAGGATTACGCACGCTGTTCCCTCAAGCACAACCCAGTGTTCTGAACGGTAGTTGTGTGATTGGATTGAAAGCTTTTGCCCAGGGTGAACACAAATCATTTTGGTTTGGTATCCATCGCCTCTGTTCAGGCAGGTATAGTAACCCCAAGGACGGAAAACTGTTTTGTGAAGTTCAACAGTTTCGCTGGCTTTTTCTTTTAATTTATCGTGCAGAACTTTTACATCCTGCGCACGGTCTTTTCTACAAGCCATTATTGCGTCTTCGGTTTCAACAAGGATAATGTTTTCCAGACCTGAAACCGCGATAAGTTCTTTTGAACTATAGATGAATGAGTTTTTAACGTCGTTTGTGATTACGTTACCTGTGATGACATTGTTGTTTTCATCCTTAGCGTTAACGCTGTAGAGCGATTGCCATGAGCCGACATCAACCCAATCAGATTTGAGTTCAACAAGTGCGATGTTATCGGATTTTTCTAAAACTGCATAATCAAATGAAATTTCACCATCGATTTGTGGAGCGTATTTTCTAAACTCGTTTTTGAACGTTGAAAGTTTGCCCATAAAGATTCCGCTGTTCCAGTAGAAATTAGGAGTTTTCAAGAATTCTTCGGCGGTTGTTTCTTCCGGTTTCTCGACAAATTTCTTAACTTTGAACCCGTTATCAAGTTTGTCGCCTGATTGAATATATCCGTAACCTGTTTCTGCATAAGACGGTTTAACGCCAAAAGTTACAAGATATCCGTGTTTTGCTAAAGTTTCAGCGGATTTTATACTCGTTGTGAAATCTGCTATATTTTTGATTAAGTGGTCGCACGGAAGAATTACAATAATTTCTTCGTCGCTGGTGTTTTCTTCAAGGTGTTTTAACGCTGAAAGAATTGCAGGTGCAGTGTTTTTGCTTTCCTGTTCTGAAAGTACGGTACTTCCGCTCTCTATTGCGTTAAGCTGTAAGCGAACATCGCCGGCCTGTTCTGTGTTCGTGATAGAAACAATGTTTTGTGCTGTTGTAAATTCAAGCGCACGTTTGAATGTTGACTGCAAAAGGCTCATATCGCTTTCAATTTTTAGTAATTGTTTAGGATACTGTTTGCGTGATATTGGCCAGAGTCTAGTTCCGGAACCGCCTGCGAGAATAATTGCTTTCATTAAAAACTCTCCTTGAAAACTGATATTTCTATTTTAGGATAAAATAGAAATATTGACAAGTTATTAAAAATACTACATAATAAGTTTATAGAAAGGACCGCCGGTCAAGGCGGTTTCCTAATTAGATAATGGCAAGACGCCAAGAAAGGATTTATTATTATGAACAAACGAAAAGTATTAACTAATGCAGGGGGGGGGGGGACTGCTGAGCAGGTCATCAGCCGCGGCTTCACAATGGCCGAAATACTTTTATCCCTCACAATTATCGGCGTGGTCGCTGCGATTACGCTGCCAAGTTTGACAGGCAACATTAACGAACGCACTTGGAACACGCAAAGAAAAGCACTTTATGCGCGCTTTAGTCAGGCAATCGCGCTTATGCCGGCTCTTAATGGCTACGGAACTCTGACGGCCGGCGACGAATCAACTTCCGCTGTTGATACCGCAACCGAAACTTTTGTCACCAGCGGTTTGGCTAAAGTTTTAAAAATTAACAACATTTGCGATAGCGAGCATATTACTGATTGCGGGGTTGCGTCAAGAATTACAGCGATTACAGGAACTCAAATTACTGTACCGACTACTATGGAAGAATTGAATCCTAAAATGATTTTCCACGATGGGACTGCGGGCCCGGCTCATAGTCAGCTTAACACTAAAGCTGCTGCGTTTGAGACTGCTAACGGAGAAAGTATTATTGCGTTTTACAATCCGTATTGCAAAGCTGAAATGGGGGAAACTGGAAACCATAGCGTACAGCCTAAAATTTGTGCAAACTTTGTTTTTGACTTGAACGGAAATAAAGGGCCTAATACCGTAGGTAAAGATATCGGGTTTATAACTGTTTTGTATCCTACGGACAGTTCTGTTGTTGCTCCGAATATTCCGCCGCAAAAAGCCTCAACAAGTGCTACGCAGCAACGTGCGATGGAGATTTGTAAGGAGCAAGATCCTGAGTTTCGTATTCCTACAAGAGATGAACTGGCCTCAATGTTTGTAAACCAAAGGTTAATTAACGGTGCGATGGCAAGTGGTTCTGCAACGAATTATTGGTCAGCGACTATTTATGACTCGACTCACGGTTGGACACAGGGGATGTTTACTGGTGGCAGATTGGTTCATTTCCGTTCTCTTGAAACTACGGTTCAATGCGTTAAGCGATAAAAAAAGAGAGCCTTATGGCTCTCTTTTTTCTATATAACCGGAATATCAATCGGTTCGACGAGGATTACGTTAATTTTTTCGTTGCATTTGAGGTTAACATCTTTACCTCTTGCGAACAGTGCGTAAACATCTGCGCCGACTGTATAGAAGCCGCCTGCAAGTCCGCCTGCGACTGCTGACACAGGAACTGTAAGAACTCTGAACCAGCCGCCTGCGAAGTCTTCAAATGTTTCGTTACCCCATTCGGTCGCTGTTTTTGTGATATCAACTGTTTTGTCCCAGTTTTCTTTTACAGCCTGTTTGTAACCCTGAGATGCCGCGATTCCGCCGTCATACGTCATATCAGAACGACCTACGATGGAAAGGCTCAATGGAATTTGACGTCCGTTTGGAGTTACGATATGGTCAAAATCAAGATACAAGATTGCGCCGCGGGAAAGTTTTTTTGACGGAACAATTTTTTTGATTGAACCTCTGATGAGAGAACCCATTGGAAGAATTACGTCGTTGTCCTGTGTTTGGTCAGTCAAAAGTATCGCCTGAAATTCTTGTCCCTCAATATTTGTTGAAGTTGAAAGCGGGTTCATAAGTTTTAGTTCAAACTTGGTGCCTGCGGTGATTCTTTTAGTCTTAGCGTTTGCGTTAAAAGGCGCCGCCATTACTGATTGTGTTAAAAATAATGCTAATATTAAAAACGAAATTAATTTTTTCATCATTATCCCCTCTCTTTTACGTTCCCATTTTAATCTAATTGTGAACTTTTTGCAACAGGTTGCAAGATGTTAAGCGATTTATTATAATTCAATAGTTATGTCAGCGTTAGAAAAGATTGAAAAACTTCAAAGTATACTCCGCAATGACGGGTCGAATTTTCAGGCACGACGTCAGCTTGCGATGCTTTTGCTTGATAACGGGTATAAGGAAGAGGCGCTTGCGCATTTTCTGCATCTGGCTGAAATATTCAAAGAAGATAGTGAACTCTATTATAATATGGGCATTGTTTATGAGAAATTGAAAGATTTGAATAATGCCGAACAGGCTTATATAAAGGCCATTAAGTTTGCGCCGGAAGATGCGGATGCGTATTATAATTTAGGCCTCGTTTATACTGATAAAAAAGAGTATGACAAGGCGATTGATTGTTTTGAAACGGTTTTGGATTCAGATAGTGAGGATTCAAACACTTATTTTAATATTGCGATTTGTTATTTCAAACAGGAAAAGTTTGATTCTGCAAAATATTATTTTGAGCGCACTGTTGAATTAAACCCCGAAGATTTGTACGCGCATTTTTATCTAGGAAATTTATATAAAAATCTTGGCGATATTGAAACCGCGCGCAATGAGTTTGAAAAAGTTCTTGAAATCTCGCCTGACTATAGCTGGGCGTATTACAATTTGGCGGTTATTGATTTTGAGGAGGGCGACACTGCTTCTGCTATCAATAATCTTCGCCAAACAGTGCAATACAACCCTAAAGATGTTGAGGCTTATAAAATCTGGGCGCGCGTCCTGATGAAAGATAAAAACTTTGCGTCTGCGGTTGAAATGCTCTCCAATGCGCTTAAAAAGACCGGTGAAAACGGTGACTTATACTTCTTGATGGGGGAAGCTTATAAAAATATGAACGATATAGAAAAAGCAAAAGAAGCTTTTTCCCTTGCCTTGAAAAACTATAGTTCGTTGAGTTTTGATGTCTGGCTTGTCAAAGAAAAATTAAATGGGCTTCACTGATAAAATTTTTGTGTTAAAATGTGTTTAAAGGAGAGTTTTAATATGAATCAAGAAACATATATGAAAATAATGGGTTATGTTCCGACTGTTGTTGAAGCGTCTTCACGCGGCGAACGTTCATTTGATATTTTTTCACGTCTTTTGAGAGAGAGAATTATTTTCTTAGGCTCAGAGATTGACGATGAAGTTGCAAATTCAATCGTTGCGCAGTTGCTTCTTCTTGATAGTGAAAACTCAGAAAAAGATATCATGTTATACATCAATAGCCCTGGAGGTGTTATCACAGCCGGTCTTGCGATTTATGACACAATGAACCTTATTAAATCAGATGTTTGCACAATTTGTCTTGGCGAAGCTGCGTCAATGGGCGCGTTCTTGCTTTCTGCCGGTACAAAAGGCAAACGTATGGCACTCCCTGGCGCTAGAATTATGATTCACCAACCGCTTGGCGGCGCTAAAGGTCAGGCTACTGATATTGAAATCGAAGCAAAAGAAATTTTGAGAATGAAGTCAATGTTAAACGGAATTCTTGCAGAAAACAGCGGTCAGTCAATCGAAAAGATTAAGGAAGATACCGAGCGTGACCACTATATGTCAGCGCAAGAAGCCTGTGAATACGGCTTGATTGATAAAGTTGTAACAAAAATTTAGTTAAAAGCCCCTGAAAGGGGCTTTACTTTTTTATAAAAATATTACATAATGAATGTGAAAGGAAGGATTTATGAAAAACAAAATTATGTACATGTTGACAGGGGGGGGGGGGAGTTCCTTAACCGGCTTTACTATGGCCGAAATCTTGCTTTCCCTCACAATTATTGGCGTGGTTGCTGCGATTACGCTTCCGTCGCTTACTGGAAATATTAACGAGCGCACCTGGAACACGCAGAGAAAAGCACTTTATGCACGTTTTAGTCAGGCAATTGCCCTTATGCCGGCGCTTAACGGGTTCGGAACATTAACCGAAGATGCGAGCGGAAGCGTTACTCAGGACAATGCGGCAGAAACTTTTGTAACGGCGGGACTGTCAAAAGTTCTTAAAATTAACAATATTTGCGATAGTGAGAATCTTGCGGATTGCGGCATGCCAGAAACGATTATTCCATTAAGTAATGGCTCTAAAATTGATTTACCTAAGACGCTTAACGAGTTAAACCCTCAGTTGACGTCTATTAACTATTCAAGAACGGATTCGATAGAAAAAACTTATAAGCACAGCGCGATAAACACGAAAGCCGTTGCGTTTGAAACTGCCAATGGCGAAAGTATTGCAGTGTATTATAATCCGGCTTGTACTTCTGATATGAATGAAACCAATGAAATTATGGTTCCGACAAAGATTTGTGCGCATTTTATTTATGACTTGAACGGAAGTAAGGGGCCAAATACTGTAAATAAGGATATTGGTTTTATTACAGTATTGTTCCCATCAGATAGTGTTGTTGTGTCACCGATTAACTATCCTCAACGGCATAGCGGCCTAGTTGCTTATACGGATGCGGCAAAAACTTGTACAAAAACAGATCCTGAGTATAGGGTTCCAAATCGTTATGAATTGATGTCAATGCTGGCGTCAAAGAGATTGTTGGGACTTGTTGACGGCGCGTATAACTCTTCATCACTTGATAGTGCAGGAAAGGTTTGGCGTATATGGTTCCAAGCCGGAATGCTAGAAGTTACTACCAAGGACAATGAATACAGCCTCTGGTGTGTTAAACGTTAATTTTTAACACAATGCTGCGCGGAGATTATTCCTTGTAAATAGTCTTTGCGCAGTTTTGTTTCTAGTCCGTGCGCGGCAAAAAGTTCTATAAGCTGCTCCGCAGGCGGAAAATTATTTTTTGATTCTAATAGATAAACATAGCTGTCGTCTTCCTGAATTTCCGCGATGAATTTTACGATTTTATGGAAAATATCGTCTACAAATTTTGCGTCTTTGCCGAAATCAAGGTGAACAAAGGTTCCGTTTGGTTTTAGAACTCTTTTTATTTCGGAGAGTGCGCGATTGTAATTTGTGGTGTTGCGCAGACCGAAACTCATCGTAATAAGATCAAAACTTTCATTCTCAAACGGAAGCTGTAGGCAGTCTGCAAGGACAAAATCTGTTCCGCGATGTTTGTGGCGTGCTATTTTGAGCATTTCTGTTGAAAAGTCTGCGCCTGTTATGTGTGCGTTGGGAAACCTTTTTTGTAGAAGTTTCACAATATCGCCGGTTCCGGTGCAAAGGTCGAGAATTCGCGCATCCGGCGGCAGTTCTTCGATAGAATTTACCACGTGCTGTTTGATGAATCTGTGTGTAAAAAACGAAATTATATCGTTGTTCTGGTCATAATGCGGCGCAATTTGGTTGAATAGCGCACAAATCTTTTCAGGTGTTTTACTTTCCATAATTAAATAACTCGCTGGTTAAGTATCTTTCGCCCGTGTCGCAGATAACAGTAACAATAATTTTGCCCTCGTTTTCAGGAAGTTTGGCAAGTTCAAGCGCTTTTGCTACATTCGCGCCTGATGAGATTCCGCAGAGGATTCCCTCTTGCGACGCCATTTTTCGCGCTGTTTCCATTGCGATGTCGGAGTTTGCGGTTAGAACTTCGTCTACATAGGCCGCGTTGAAGTTTTGAGGGCGGAAGTTTGCGCCTATGCCTTGAATTTTGTGCGGGCCTGCGGTGCCTTGTGAGATAAGCGGTGAGGTTTCAGGCTCGACACCGAAAACTTTTATTGATGGGTTGAATTCTTTTAAAACTTTTCCGCAGCCGCTGAGAGTTCCGGCGGTTCCGAACGCTGAAATAAATATGTCTATTTTGCCATCGGTGTCTTTTATTATCTCTTTTGCTGTTGAAAGCTCGTGAGAAAGCGGGTTCGCGGGATTGTTGAACTGTTGTGGCATAAAGCTGTTCGGATATTCTTTCATTAATTCAACGGCTTTATCAACAGCACCTTGCATACCTTTTTCTTTAGGTGTGAGAACGAGTTCTGCCCCGTAGGCTTTTAAAAGTGCGCGGCGTTCTAGACTCATGCTTTCAGGCATTGTGAGAATCATTTTGTAACCCTTAACCGCACAAACCATTGCAAGGCCGACACCGGTGTTTCCGCTTGTAGGTTCGATAATAAGTGTATCTTTGTTTATAAGCCCTGATTTTTCGGCTTCTTCAATCATTTTTAGCGCCGGTCTGTCTTTTATTGAACCTGCAGGGTTTTTGCTTTCTAATTTTACAAAAACTCGTGCTTTGCCGTCTTTGTTTAACTTCTTTATCTCAACTAACGGAGTGTTTCCGATTAAATCCAGTACGCTGTCATAAACATTCATAAACTCACCTCATTATATTTGATTATAACACAAGATTTTGTTAAAATAATTATATGAAATTGATAGGCAGGTTGGTATTACTCATTTGTATAATTGTTGCAGGAATCTATTGTCTTCCTGATGGACCGCAGAAGCTAGAATATCTATTGTTCAGGCTGTTTCCGCAGGCAAAGATTACGATTGCGCCTCAAGAACCCGCACCGCTCGAGGTTGAAGAAGAAGTGTTTGAAGAGGAGGAGGAAGAAGAGATTGTTTCTTCTGCAGAAACTCCTCGTTCGAATCTTCATGCCAAACGCGCGGCGGTTCAGAATTTAATCGGTAAAAATTATCTTGATGCGGTATTGAGCGCCGGCAAGCTTGAACGTTGGAACCCGAGAAGTTTTCCGCTGAAAGTTTATATGGAGGGTGCTGCGAATGTTCCGCCGGCTTATGTGCAAGAGGTGAAAAACGCGTTTGCAACATGGGAAGCCAGTACAAACGGGTTTGTGAAGTTCGTTTATACAAATTCACCGGCACAGGCAAATTACAAATGTATTTTTGCTGCGAACTTGAAAAATCGCAACTGTGATGAAAAAGGACTTGGAACCGCGGCATATCAGTATTTTACTTATGATAAAACCGGAAATATTGAATATTCTATTGTAGAATTTTCGCCGTACGCCTGCAATGGTCAGCCCTGGCCGGCGGAAATCTTTTACACAATGGCGCTTCACGAAATCGGACACGGTCTGGGGCTTCGCGGCCACAGCACAGATTCTAATGATTTAATGTATCCTGTCGGCACCGGAAGCCGTGAGCGCGGTAAAATTTCTGACGCGGATATGACAACGCTTCGCGCTATTTATTCGATTATTCCTGATGTGACAAATATTCCGTTCACTGATGAAGACAAAAAAGGTTTGATTACAAGTGCGGATTTCTGGGGCGAAGACGCGCAGAGGGCTGATTTTACTATCTCTCAACTTAAAGAAAATATCGCACTTACGCCTGACAATCCGTCGTTATACGTAGAACTCGCGCAAGCTTATCGCGATAAAAAAGATTATAATTCTGCAATTTCAGCCTATTCTCAGGCGTTGAAAAATGTTGATAACTCTGAAACCGCAACCGCGATTCTTTTTGATGTTTCTGACCTGTATATTAAAATGGAACAGTTTCAATCTGCCGAAAAATGCATTGATAAAGCCGCTACCTACGGACAGGATAAATATATTGCTGTGTTTTATAATATAATTGCCGTAAACTACGCTAAACAAAAAAACTATAATAAGGCTGCACAGGTATTTGACAAGGCGCTTTCGAATACGCAGGATGATGAAATGCGTAAAAATATTTATCAAAACTATCGCTGGCTAGGTTATGTTCAAAAAGATAAAGTAATGTTTGATAAATATAATAAACTTCTGGGTGGAAAATAAGGAAAGGCGAAGCCGCAAGCGGCTTCGCCATACATTTCTTTTTCTTTATTCGTTCTTTTTTATTTCCTAGCAGGAAGCCGTGAAACCACAGTCGCTTGAACCTGAAGAAAATCCGCCGTCTGATGAGAAACTTCCGGCAACATCGCCTGAAAAACTTGAACCCTCAGAGCTTAAAAAACTGCTCATCGCAACGGCATAAGAGCTTTCGCTGACGGTAGAAGCCATCGGACTTTCTGAATACATAGAGTAATCAACTGAGCTTTGCGCAAACGGATTACTAGAAGAAAAATCGTCATAAACAGGAGTTTCTAATAACGGGTTAGCCGGAAGCATAGCGAGTGGCCCTGCTGTTTCGACTGATTTGCCTGCAAAACCTTGATTAGTCTTTCTGTCTACTTCATTAATCTGTGTTGTAAACATTGCGCTCATCTCTTAAAAGTTCCTCATTTACGTCTTACTCTTATATAAAGTTATTGAGAAATCCGAAATTTCAGAAAGGAAGTTTTTTGTTACATTTCGTAATATTGACAAGTTATTAAAAATACTACATAATAACGATATAGAAAGGAAGGATTTATGAAAAACAAAATTATGTACATTTTTGCAGGGGGGGGGGGGAGTTTTCTTAGCCGCCTGTCTGCCGCTTTCACGATGGCGGAGATTTTATTGTCATTAACAATTATTGGCGTAGTGGCTGCGATAACTTTGCCGTCACTTACAGGAAACATTAACGAGCGAACTTGGAATACGCAGCGTAAAGCGCTTTTTGCGCGTATGTCACAGGCAATTTCGTTAATGCCGGCGATTAATAATTACGGTACATTGTCAGGCACGATTGGTGATGATGAAGATAGAACACAAACGATTACAGCAGATACTGCTGCCGAAACTTTTGTAACCTCCGGATTATCAAAGGTTCTTAAAATTAACAATATTTGCGATAATGAACACCTCTCAGACTGCGGTTTACCTGAACAGATTGTAAAACCGGATGGGACAAAGTTTGCAATGCCTACTAAAGCAAGTGATTTAAGCAACATTTTAGTTAAAGGAATTGATCCTCCATATAACCATCTAGATACTAAAACTGCCGGTTTTGAAACTGTTAACGGCGAAAGTATAGATGTAATTTATATTCCTGACTGTAAGCCAGATATGAATGAAAATAGTTATTATTTAACCCAAACGAAACTTTGCGCAGTTATGATTTTTGACTTGAACGGTAAAAAGGGACCAAATACATTTGGTAAGGACATCGGTTTTATTTCTGTAACTTATCCGACAGACTCCGTAGTGTCAATGCCCATTCCACACCAAAAAGTTTTTGACCCATCAGATTATACAACAGCAGTACAAAATTGTAGAAGTCTAGGTGACGAATATCGTTTACCAACGAAAGAAGAAGCTTCATCTATCGTTGCTGCAAGGAAGTTATTTACTGGTGGAAACGGACTCGCTTGGACATCAACCCCAATTACAAAAAATGGGGGGATTCAACACTGGGTTCAGGGATTTGGCGGCGATATTTCTCCAAAATCAGCTGCTGGCCCATTCTACACGTGGTGTGTTAAACGATTTTAATACCAGTTTGAATCGTTTTTAAATTATTCTTAATCCAATATCCTTTCAGCGGGGCGAATTCGGTGTCGAAAGCGAAATATGTTGAGCCGGAGCCGGTCATAACCGCTTGAGGATATTGTTTTTTTATCGTCTGCAATTCTTCATAATCCCCAATGACCGCCCATTCAAGGTCGTTGATAAATTCGTCACGCTCCGCCGTTTTCTCTTTCGCCGCAAATTTGGTATAAGCTTCTTTCGCGCTTATTCCAAGGTTTATCGGTTTTATTAATGATACATTTCGTTCTATAAACTCTGCGTTTTTAAGCACTTCGCCGCGGGAAGTCGTTTTTTTACATCCGCCCTCAAGGCAAAAGTTTAAATCAGAACCCAGTTTTGCGCAAAGTTTGTGAAGTTGTTCGCGGTCAAGCGGTCTTGCTAAAAGTTCGTTCAGCCCGAAAATCGCGCCTGCCGCGTTCGTGCTTCCGCCTGCCATTCCCGCCGATACAGGAATATGTTTTTCTATAAAAATCTCAACTTTGCCTGCCCGCCCGAGCGTTTCAAAAAATAATTTCACAGCCTTATAAACAATGTTTTTTTCATCATACGGAATTTCATCCGATGTGCCTGAAAGTTTTATTGTTAAAGTCTGCGCTTCCGCAACCGAAATCGTCAAATAATCATAAAGACTGATTGTCTGCATCGTGCTTTCAATATTATGAAATCCGTCCGGCCTACGTCCGAGAATTTTTAAATCTAAATTAATCTTTGCGGGACACTGCACTCTAATTTTGGGCGCCATTTAGAAGCTCCTCGGAAAGCTTTCCTAATGTTTCGATTGATAACTTTTCGCCGCGGACGTTCTCGTCGAGCGCGAGCGCAGCGAGCGCCATTGAAATGTTTTCTTTTGCGAACCCGCCGCTAAGCAAGCAATTTTTTACATTCTTTCTGCGTTGTGCAAATGCCGCTTTCACTGTTTTTCTAAAATGTGAATAGTCTGAAAGTTCAAGCATAGGTTTTTCGCGCACAACCAAACTTACAACCGCGGAATTAACTTTCGGCGCAGGGTAGAATGATTTTCTGCCAACAAGCCTTACAATTTTTACGTCCGCCCAGAATTGCGAAAGTATCGTCAAAAGTCCGTATTGTTTAGACGGCGAATTTTCATCCGCAACCATTCTGCGTGCAACTTCTTCCTGAACCATGAGCAAAATATCGGTAATCTTGTTTCTGTTTTTATTGGTTAAATCATCGATTTCGCCGAGTAAATGCGCGATAATCGGGCTTGTAATATAATATGGAATATTCGCAACAATTTTAATCTTTTCATCGCAAAGCGTAGACAAATCGGTTTTTAATACGTCTTTGTGTATAATTTCTAAGTTTGGCGCGTCAAGTTTTTTTAATTCGGCAATAGCTTCTTCGTCAAGTTCTATCGCAATAACTTTTTTTGCTTTTTTTACAAGCTGTTCGGTTACAAAACCAACCCCCGGGCCGATTTCTACAACTACGTCGTCAGGCGAAATGTTCGCCGCGTGAATAATATCCGCAATCGCTGTGCCGTCAATCAAGAAGTTTTGGCCCAGTCTTTTTTTAGTCTTAAAATATTTTGCTCTAGTGAAGTAATCCATAACGGTATCATCATATCATACACATGGCGAAATATACAAATTCATTCAGTAAGTATTATTTTTAGTGTTATAATTTGAATGTAGGAGGGAATGTGTTAAATATTCAACTAGAGGAAAAGGAAGTTACAAGAGCGGATATCAGAAGATATTACGAAAGCGGCGCGAAGTCTGAAAATGACCTCAAAATCGGGCTTGAATACGAACGTCTTCCGATTTTTGACGTTACAGGCGCAAATGTTGATTATTACCATGAGTTTGGAATATGTAATTTACTCAGAAAATTCGCCAAAAACGATAACTGGGATTATATTACCGACGATTTTAATATTATAGGATTGAAAAAAGGACACAATACGATTACGCTAGAACCCGGATGTCAGTTTGAATACAGTTTGGCTCCGGTCGATAAAATTTCACAGATTAAAGATGAAATTGAAAAAATCGACGGAAATTTGGCAAAGATTCTGGATGAGTTTGGCATAACGCTTTTGAACTACGGCGTTTCACCGCTTGTTACCTATAAATCAATTAATTTAATCCCTAAGCATCGTTACAAAATTATGGCTAAGTATCTGTGGGGAATTCTCTCTGACGTTATGATGAGAGAAACAGCAGGGATTCAGTGCTGCATAGATTACACAAGCGAAGAGGACGCGGCAAGAAAGTTCAAACTTGCCAATAAAATTGTACCGTTTATGAGCGCAATGTTCGCCAATTCCCCTATTCGCGGCGGGGTGGAAACGGGTTACAAATCTTTCCGCGCGTTGAGTTGGCTAAATACCGACAACGAGCGCTGCGGCTTCGGGCTTAATCTTGACGATGAATTCACATTCGATACTTATATAAACAAAGTTCTGAAAACTCCTATAATCTTTATTAATAAAGAAGAGTTGCCGCTTGAACTGAATGGCAGAATGACATTTGATCAATTTATGGCAAAAGGTTATGAGGGCTTTGTTCCGACCATGACCGACTATAAACTCCATGCCAATTTGTGTTTCCCTGAAGTTCGATTGAACAGGTTTATTGAAATTAGAAACCATGACTGTGTCAGAAAAGACCTTTTGCTTTCTGTAATGGCGATGTATAAAGGTCTTTTGTACGATTCGGTTGCGATGGATGAAGTTGAAGAACTTTTAAAAGAATTTAAACACCTTGATTACTCGGAATTACGTTATGAAGTTCCGCGTTATGCGCTTCACAGCCGGATTAAGCACCGAAAAACGGCGGATATCGCGAAAGAATTGATAAAAATTGCGGAAAAATCATTAAAGGGTCGTAAAGAGCATGAAGCAAAATATTTAGGTGCGATAAAATCTTATACGATGAAAGGCGTTACACCTGCGGATGAAATCCTTAAAAACTGGCATGGTTGCTGGAATAAGGACGTTAAAAAGATGTTGCGTTGGTTAATAAAACAAAGTGCTTGACATTAAAATATGTTTGACGTAATATAAATCTCGTACCCGAGAGGGCGTTTAGCTCAGTTGGTAGAGCGTCTCCCTTACAAGGAGAGGGTCAGAAGTTCGAGTCTTCTAACGCCCACCATAAAAGCGGAAGTGACATTTGTTGCTTCCGCTTTTATTTTTGGATTGTTTTTTAGCTTCAATTCTTATAAAGCAAGGTTTAGAATATTATTTTCGTCAAGTTTATAAATTTTTACAAAATAGGCGGTTTAGGCAATTTTTGGAAGGCTAATGTTTTTTTATATATGTATAAACAACGAGGGGAATATATGGGAATTAGAACAAATACCGCAAGAACAGATTCAACTAAGGTCATTGATTCAAAAGCTACTCTTTTAAAAAGCAAAAAAACAGCAGAAGTTCAAATGCCTGAAGCTACCAAACGACAAAATGAAATTAAAAACAAAATTGAAGAAATAAAAATTGAAATAAAACTTCTTGATGCTTATATTAAGGAGTATGAAGACTCCTCTGGGCTTAAAGGTATCTCTGCATGGCTAGCAAATAAATTTGCAGGAATGTTCGGCTTTGATACAGTTGAAACATATAAAGAACGAAAAGATAGTTTAGCCTCTGAGATGAAGCTTTTGGAAGCTGAACTAAAATATTATGTTGCTGCATAAAAGTTTAACTGTGTCTGATTATATTTCGTTCATAGCTTAATATTAACCTATTACCTTGAAATGTGCAAACTTTCATGTTAGGCTTTAAGTGTCGTGTTCCACGGGGAATTGCAATCTCTTGACCCGAAGCCAATGCGGGGTGCAGAGCCTGTTGTGAGGGTTGGCGGAGCAGGACATCGGCAACCGGTTTTGTTGACGATTAAAACGATAGCGGCGAAAGCTGCCGAACCGTGTCAGGATAGAAATATAGCAGCACTAAGGCATAACTTTCGGGTGTTACCGGTTTGATAAGAGAAGCCCTTTGTTTGGTGTTTTGAGCCAAAAATTCGATAGACAGTGACACGACTTTATTTGAATTAGGGGTTGAAATGTATAGAATTGGAACGGGATACGATATTCATAAATTAGTTCAAGGGCGCGATTTGATAATCGGTGGGGTTAAGATTACCCACGAACTCGGATTACTCGGGCATTCTGACGCGGATGTGCTTGTTCACGCTATAATCGACGCGCTTTTAGGCGCGCTTGCTCTTCGCGATATCGGAACCCTTTTCCCTGATACCGATAAAAAATATAAAGACGCAGATAGTGTGCTTTTGTTAAAAAAAGTTTATTCCCTCATCGTTGAAAGAGGGTATGAGATTGCAAATATTGATTCAAATATTATTGCGCAAAAACCTAAAATGATGCCGTATATTCCGAAGATGAAATCTGTTTTGTGCGCGGCATTGGAGTTGTCGGAAACTGATTTGTCGATTAAGGCTAAAACTAAGGAAGAGCTTGACGCTGTTGGTTTGCAGCTTGCAATTGAAGCGCAGGCAGTTGTGCTTTTAAAAAGGAAAGAAAATGCCTTGTAATGAATTGCGCGAATGGCTTTTGCAAGAGGCTGAGCCTAAATATAGAGATTTTTCTGCGGCGCTGGTTCCAAATTGCGGAAATATGCTCGGCGTTCGTATCCCGAAAATGCGCGCAAAAGCTAAACAGCTTGCAAAAGGCGACTGGCGTGCAATCGTTAAATCCCGAAATTGCGAATATTTTGAAGAAATTCTAATGCAGGGTTTTGTTATCGGGTGCTTGAAACTTCCTTGTGATGAACATCTGGCGTTGGTTCGTGATTATGTTCCTAAAATTACAAACTGGAGCCTATGTGATTGTTTTTGTGCAGGGTTGAAGTTTGTTCAGAAAAATCGCGATTCGGTATGGGAATTTTTGCAACCTTATTTGGCGTCTAAAGATGAGTTTGAACTTCGTTTCGGTGTGGTAATGCTTTTAGATCATTTTATTGTTGACGAGTGGATTGATAAGGTTTTGGACACTCTGTTTTCGCTTGATAGTGAAGATTATTACGCGCAGATGGGGATAGCGTGGGCAATTTCGGTTTGTATGGTGAAGTTTTTTGATAAGACGGTTGAATATTTAAAGCAAGGTCGTTTAAGTCCTGTGATTTTTAAGAAAAGTATTCAAAAGGGTTGTGAATCTTTGCGTCTGACAAAGGAGCAGAAAAAATTGCTTCGTACTATATAATTCCGCCCAGGGCAAACATGTAAACTTTTGTAACAAATACACCCACGAATTAATCCTAAAGGATTATTTTTTCTACCCGTTTGTGCTATATTAAATCATGTAAGAATATGGATTAATATTCATATACTAGAATAAGAAATGGAGGCTAAAATGACGGTTGGACAATTCGTGTTCATGTTGCATAGTCACCTCCCGTATTATAGAAAAGCGGGAATGTGGCCGTTCGGGGAAGAAAACCTGTACGAATGTATGGCAGAAACTTACGTGCCTTTACTTAATGCAATATCCGAATTATATGATGAAGGGATTAAAGCTAAATTAACAGTTGGGATTACTCCAATCCTTGCGGAACAGCTTAATGACCAGCATCTTAAAGAAGGTTTTGTTAAATATTTAGATTCAAGAATTGCTCAAGTGTCTAAGGATTTAGATAGATATCCGGATGAAAAAGTTCCGCACTCTCAACACCTTAAATATCTCGCAAAATATTATTTTGACTGGTTCAATCATATTAAAGATTCATTCGTTAACAAATACGGCATGGATTTGATTGCACAGTTCAAAAAATATCAGGATTTAGGATGTATTGAGATTACAACATCGGGCGCAACTCACGGATTTTCTCCGTTGCTTGCAACTGATAGCAACTTGAACGCTCAGTTTAAAGTTGGTTCTGATACAACAGAAAGACTTTTCGGAAAACGTGCAAGAGGCTGCTGGCTTCCTGAATGTGCTTACCGTCAAGGTTATGAATACGTTGGCAAAGACGGCGAAAAGAAATGGCGTCCGGCGATTGAAGTTACTCTTCAAAACAACGATATTGAATACTTCTTTACCGAATCTCACGTTATCGAGGGCGGAAACTCTATCGGAAACCGCCGCGTAATCGGTATTTACGGTAACATTGAATACATTCCGCTTCCAGAAAGACCTGCAACAGGCTACGATACTTATTCTGCTTACTGGCTTCCAGACGCACAAGTTGCGGTTATGGGACGTAACGACAGAGCAGGCTATCAAGTTTGGTCTGCGGCTGACGGATACCCTGGAGATGGATGCTTCAGAGAATTCCACAAAAAAGATGACAAATCAGGCATGCACTACTGGAGAATTACTTCTTCTAAAACTGATTTGGGCGACAAAATGCTTTATGATCCAGTTTTGGCGCTTAACAAAATTAGTGAAAACTCTGACCACTACACAACAATGCTTTACCACCTATTAAACGACTACAAAAAAGGCGCTGGCAAAGATGGTTTGGTAATGGTTTCATTCGATACAGAACTTTTCGGACACTGGTGGTTTGAAGGTGTTGAGTTTATCAAACAGGTTATCAAAAAACTTCACAACTATGTTCCGGAAGTTGAACGTATGACAGCAGGTGAATACCTCAAAGCTTATCCTCCGAAAGAAGCTATTCAAATTCCTGAAAGCTCTTGGGGTCAAGGCGGACATTTCTATGTATGGATGAACCATCTTACAGAATGGATGTGGCCGATTATTCACTCTTGTGAAAAGAGAATGTGTGCAATCGTTGATGAACACGCTGAAATTCCGGAAGATAAACTTCTCCACCGCGCGTTGAATCAACTGGCAAGAGAAAACCTCTTGTTACAAAGTTCAGATTGGCCGTTCCTGATTACAACATGGCAGGCTAAGGACTACGCAACAGATAGGTTCAGAGAACACGTTGAACGCTTTGAAACTATCGCTGATATGATTGAAAGCGGTAACATTGACGAAGCAAAACTTCAAGAAATCGAAAGTATTGATAACTGCTTCCCTGTAATAGATTACAGAGTGTACCAATCAATCGAAGAGGGTGTAATTCCTCAACAATCTGCGAAGTTAGCTCCGCTTTATAAATAAAATTAATAATCCCCCTTGTCAAAAGGGGGATTATAATTTATAATAAATTTAAAAGAAAGGATGAACAAATGAAAAACAAATTTGTATGCACTTTTGCAGGGGGGGGGGGGGGGAGTAACTTAACCGGTTTTACAATGGCTGAAATCTTATTATCCCTCACAATTATTGGCGTAGTTGCGGCGATTACTTTGCCGTCGCTAACTGGCAATATTAACGAGCGGACGTGGAACACGCAAAGAAAAGCGCTTTATGCAAGATTTTCACAGGCGATTGCATTAATGCCGTCTTTGAATGGGTACGGAACGGTAAATGATACAACAGATACCGCTGCTGAAACTTTTGTTACAGCAGGGTTATCAAAAGTTCTAAAGATTAACAATATCTGCGATAGTGAGCATTTATCTGATTGCGGGGTTCCTAGTACTGTGACAAATATTTCAGGCCGTAAAATGTTTAGTTCTTTTCCGAAAACGTTAGTTTCATATAATCCGATGTTCAATTTTTCTGGAAGTGCCGCAGGGTATACGTATTCGTATTCACAAGTAGATACAAAGGCTGCAGCGTTTGAAACCGCAAACGGAGAAAGCATTGTTGTCTTTTATAACCCGTATTGTACGGCAAATGGTTTAGAAAATCTTACTAGGGATTATATTCAGCCAAAAATGTGTGCCAATTTTATTTATGATTTAAACGGAAGTAAGGGGCCGAATACTGTTGGTAAAGATGTTGGGTTCATTACAGCGCTTTATTCTTCGGATTCTGTAGTAGTTGCGCCGTTACCTGTTATTAATCGTTCGGTGGCGACAACTTGGAACGAGGCTGGAAAAACTTGTCGTGAAAATGATTCAGAATCAAGATTACCTAATATGGATGAGCTTGCTGCTGTCTTTTATAATAGGGATTTAATGGGGATTACCTCGGGAGATTTCTGGTCTAGTTCACTTCTCTCGTCAGAGAAAGCGTATTTGCAGGATACTGGCGGCGGAATACGGTATTCTGCGCCTAAAACAGCAAGACATTCCCTATGGTGTATCAAACGTTAAAGGTATGTACGGGTTTAGTTATGAAACCGTCTTGACCGGCGGTGGTTTATTAAGCGTTAATATTAAAGGGCGGGTTTACAAATCCGCCTTTTTCGTGTATTCTTTTCTTAAGAAAAGGAGCGCGGGAGACATGTTTTTTAAACGCTGGTATGATGTAGATCCGACTGTTAGTAAGGCGATTGCCACTTTGGAAAAAATGAGTGAAGATATGCAGGTTAGATGTGCCGACCATATCATCAGCAAGCTTAAAGATTTTGATTTTGATATCGAAATGTCATTGGATGATCAATATAATTACATTATGCGCCGCTGGTATGACAAGAACGTCAAGGTTTCTCACGCTATGGAATATCTTAAAAATGCGCCGGATGAAGTTAGAAAAGAATTGGCACTAGAGATTATTAATTATTTGAAATAATAGGTATAGCAATGACATGTTTTTTTAGAAAGTACCACGAGGCACTGTTTAAGGCTAATAAACCTTATCAGTATGTTGGTGATGAGTTTTTGTCGGTTAAAAAGGATTTTGACGCTGCGAAAGTAAGATTTGCGCTTGTTTTCCCTGATAAGTATGAGATTGGGATTAGTAATTTAGGGTTGCGCGTATTATATAATTGCTTGAACGACCGCGAGGAGTTTATGGCGGATAGAGTTTACGCGCCTGAGAAAGATTTTCAGCCTGAAACATTGTACGGGTTGGAAAGTAAACGACCGCTGAAAGAGTTTGACGCTGTAGGATTTTCTTTGCAGTATGAATTGTCTTATCCGACTGTACTGAAAATGCTTGAAATGAGCGGGATTCCGTATAGAAACGATGAGCGTTCGGACGACGATCCAATTATTATGGCGGGCGGGCCGTGTGCGTTTAACCCGTTGCCTATGGCGGATTTTATTGATGTTTTTATGATAGGCGATGGTGAGGACAGTATTGTTGAGGCGTGCGAAATTTTAGAACGCACAAAGGGCTTGCCGCGCGCAGAACGAATAAAAGCACTTGTTGAGGGTGAAAATTCCGGTCGTTGGTCGGCAATGGTTGGCGGCGGTGTGAAAAAACGTATTGCACAGTTGACTTACGAAACCGCGCCTAAAACTTATCCGATACCGTTTTCTTCATCTGTTCAAGACAGGGCGGTTGTTGAAATTCGCCGGGGATGCGGCAGAATGTGCCGTTTTTGTCAGCCGGGGCATGTGACTTTGCCTATTCGTGAACGTACTGGCGAGGAAATCGTTAAGATTACGCGCGAACTCGTTAATAACACCGGTTATGATGAATATTCGCTTTTATCGCTTTCATCAAACGATTATTCTAATATTAAAGAGGTTATCAAGGAACTTGCGGTTGATTTTGACGAGCGAAAGATTTCAGTTTCGCTTCCGAGCCAGCGTATTGACGGGTTTAATCTGGAACTTGCAAACCTTGTTCAGAGTGTGCGTAAATCAACTATGACACTTGCGCCTGAGGCTGGAAGCCAAAGACTTCGTAATGTTATCAAGAAAAATATTTCGGAAGAACAGATTTTACACGCAGTTTTGACGCTTTATGAAAATGGCTGGTCACGCGTTAAATTCTATTTTATTTGCGGGCTTCCGACTGAAACGTTAGAAGATATGGACGAGTTGGCGGAACTTTTGAACAAAATTAAGTACCGCGCAAAGCTTCTCAAAAAGGAAAAAGGGCTTTTACACTCGCTTGATTTGACCTGTACGCTTTCGATTTTTGTACCGAAGCCGTTCACACCGTTCCAGTGGTGCGGTCAGATGAATTTGGATAAAGTTACCGAACATATTCATTATTTGAAAGACAAAACAAAGCATATCAAAGGCTTGAAAATTAATTACCATGAAAAATATGTGTCTGAAATCGAGGCGGTTTTGACGCGAGGTGATGCAAAACTTTGCGATTATATCGAAGCGCTTTATAAAAAAGGCTGTTATTTGGACGCGTGGGGTGAGAATTTCGACAAAAATGTTTGGAAAGAAACTGCGGAAGAACTCGGGTTCACACTTTCTGATTTGGCGCAGAAAACTTATTGCTTAAACGAACCTTTACCGTGGGATTTTCTTGATATCGGTGTTAATAAAGAGTGGTTTGCAAACGAATACAATGCTGCGATGGCAGAAAATACGACAGAATTTAAGCTTACACCAACCTGCGAACACAGATGCGTGGGCTGCGGTGTTTGTCCGAACTTGAAAACAAGAAAAGTTCTTGCGCCAAAATACGAAAATAAATCTCTGCCAAAGCCGTCACGAAAACCGGAAGAACACAACGCGGTTCCGTTCCGTTACCGTTTAAAACTCACAAAGTGCGGAATTTTGAAGTATTTTTCACACCTTGATTGGCAGAATACGTTCCTGAAATCGCTTTCAAGAAGCGGTCTGAACATCGCGTTTTCTTACGGATTTAACCCGACGATGCGCGTTTCGATGGGTGTTGCGTTGCCGTTGTTCTCTGAAAGTATCTGCGAACTCGTTGACATCGACATCTGGGACGATCTGACAAGCGATGAACTCAAACTAAAGTTGGAAAAAGTTCTACCATCAGGCTGCGAAATCGTCGAGATTAACAAAATCGACAGAAGCCTCAAATCCATTGACAATACTGCGCAATGGGCTGAATACAAAGTCGAAATTTTTAATAAAGACCTTTACGATTTTGAAACTTTGTGCTACAATACAGACAAGGTTTTAGCTTCTCACGAGATTTTTATTGAGAAGAAAAACAAAAAAGGTTTACTTAAAAAAACAGACATTAAAAACTCAATAAAATCATACAGATTTGAAGATGGTTGTCTGTTCATAATCTTAAAAACCGGTCAAGGAAGCGAGATTCCTGCGGTAAGAGCAGATGTTGTAATGCAATTAATCGCACCGGAAGTGACGTTTAATATTACACGTATTGCTTTCTTTGACGAAAATATGACAAAATTATAGTTAGTAAAAGGATTTTATCATGGCAAATGACAAATTTAGGCACAATAATAATTCTAATCCCGAAAAAAGAATTATTATAGCTGAACGCGACAATATCGCGGCTGTTCTTGAAAACGGCAAAGTTTCGGACTTTTTTATCCACAAAGGTGACATTTTATTAGGCGACGTTTATCTTGCGCGTGTTGACAATATTCTTCCGAGTATTGATGCGGCGTTCGTTGATGTTGGTTCTGACAAAATGGGATTTCTTCACGCTCAGGACGTTATGGGCAAAGGCGCGTTGAAAGACAAGCTTTCACCTAACCAAAAACTTGTTGTTCAAGTAGTTAAAGAACCTACAGGTCACAAAGGCCCGCGTGTTACGACAGAAGTCAGCCTCCCAGGGCGTTTCCTCGTTTTGATTCCGCACGAACCTGGAATCAACGTAAGTAAAAAAATTGAAAACTCCAAAGAACGCGCACGTTTGAAATCTATCGTAAGTTTGATTAAACCGGTGGGCGTCGGTGTTATCATAAGAACAGAAGCTGAAGGTCAATCAGAAGCAGATATTCAAGAGGATTTGGAAATTCTTCTCGAAAAATGGAACAACATTATTACTTCTGCCGAAAGCCTTACACCGCCAAACTTGATTTATCGTGATCAAGATTTGCTCTACAGAGTTATTCGTGAAGCCTGCACTGATGATGTTCGCGAAATCGTTGTTGACACTGCGTTTGCAATGACACGTGTTCAAAATATCCTGCAAAACTGGCACATGAGCAAAAATATTCAGGTAACTTTGTACAAAGGCACTGAACCGCTATTGATTGCGGAAGATATTCACAAAGAAATTAAAGCGGCATTGAATGTTAAAGTTAACATGCCATCAGGCGGTTATCTCTTCATCCAACAAACAGAAGCCCTAACCGTAATCGACGTTAACAGCGGTAAGTTCACAAGTTCATCAACTCAAGATGAAACAATTCTCAAAACTAATATCGAAGCGGTTCACGAAATTGCACGTCAACTCCGACTCAGAAACATCGGCGGTATGATTATTATCGACTTTATCGATATGCTTTCACGCGCTGATAAACTCGCGATTATGGAAGAAATGGAACTTGCGCTTGAACCTGACAAGGCAAAACCGCAAGTCGGTCAGCTTTCTGACCTCGGACTTGTTGAATTAACACGTCACCGCCAAGGTCAAAGCTTATCAGAAATCTTTACGAAAAAATGCCCTCACTGTCAGGGCAGCGGCTACTTTATGAACGAGTTCAACTTTGCAACTCCATCAGCAGAAGCCGAAATGAAAGCAAAAGTCGCTAAGGCTAAAATGCCGATTGCAACATTTAACAAGAAAAATAATAACAATAAAAACAACGCGGCACCTGAGGTTTCTGAAACAGTTGAAACGCCGGCAGTTGACGAAAATCTTTCAGAAGAAAGAAAAAACAATAATAAGAAAAATCGTCGTAATAAATTCAACAAACGCGGCAGAAACAACCGTTACCGCGAAGATGGCGAAACAACTCCGGAAGCAGAAGTTTTGGCACAGATTGAGGAAACACCTGTTGTTGCAGAAACTCCAGCCCCAGAAATCGTTGTGGAATCAGCACCGGTAGAAGCTGTTGTTGAAGAGCCTAAAAAGAAACCGGCAAGACGCGGCCGTAAATCTACTAAAACAACCGAAGAAGTTGTAATCGTTGCACCGGAAGCTTCTGCACCGGTTGTAGAAGAAGCACCGGCAGAAACTTCTTCTGAACCAACAGAAGAAAAGCCAAAACGCCGTCCAAACCGCGGTTCTTCTAAGACTACCCGCAAACCTAGAACTAAAAAAACAGAAGATGAAGCTTAGAATATTCATATTAATGTTAATAGTATTAGGCGTTTCGCAAACTTGTTTTGGCGAAACGCTTTCTGCTGTTCAAACAGCGGCAGCGCCGGAAAATTCCGAATTGATTTCAGCAATAATCAAATTTGCGACGGTAATGTTTGCTGTTATGCTTTCATCATTTGCAATTTTTCTTGGATTATCAATTTGGAACGCCATTTTGCGCCGTTCACGTACCAAGACTATTGACTACGAAGCGACCTTAAAGTCACCGCAGTCCGTTGACGAAGCGATTTTGTTGTTTATTCAGAAGAATAAGTTGAAATAACAATAAAAAGCGCCTTTCAAAGGCGCTTTTTTATTCGACTTCTATTGAACAGATTTCAGGGTTCTGGAGATATTTGCTCCAACCTGTTACCACGCTTGAAGATTCTACCTGCGTAAAGTCGTTCAGGTCTATCTTTTTGTTTTCGGCGTTGTTTTCAAAATCATCCATTATTTTTACCAGTTCGTTGATATTTTCTTTTGAAAGCATACAATTTACGCTATATCTGGAATCCTTTGTTGAAATTGTTTCCTGATAAGAACATTTTTCCCCTTTCATTCCGTGAATTTGTTTTGTGGTTGAAAGTTTTATGTCATTGAGTTCAATTGTTTGGCTTCCGTAGTATTCCTGACAGTTTTTAAGGCTTTCGGTGAAACTTGTGTTATCATTTGCCAGTACCGTCGAAATCCTTGCAGTACAAAATATTAGGGCCGTTAAAATTATTATTCGTATTCTCATAATATCCTTATGGTTCTTTGTAACAGTTTGTTAATATTCTATCTCAAAAGTTAAAGTTTGTCATTAAGCAATACGATAAATATTCTACAGCAAAGGAGTTGATTATGGTAAATACAGCTTGCCCTAAGGAAAAGATTTTTGTTCCTGTTGAATGTAAAAAAGCCGCAGTTGAAGAGTTTTCTCTACAAGATGCGATGGAAGCTATTAAAGAAATTAACATAAAAGATTTTAAAGAGAATATTGTTATTAATGAGGTGGAAACCTTGAATGTTTTAGAAACTCTTTTAGATGATTTTTCTTGTGTTGATTTGAAAAAAGAAGTTATTGATTTGCGGAATTTTGTTGGCCGACCGCATAAAAAGAAATCGTTCAAGAAACGAATTATTAATCTGTTGAATACAGATGTGTCGGCTCCGCTCGGAGATATTTTGAATACGGATGTTTCGACACCGATTCAAGAGCTGATGGCGGTAGATTTCACCACGCCACTGCAAGAAGTTTTCGATAATCTAATTACAATGATATCAACGAACAAGCATGAATAATGTTTGAATGAGGTTTTACTTACATAAACTCCACATTACACACTTCCTTTATGACACATTTCCTCCGATTAGATAAACTACTCGGAGTTTTTTTTAGATTTTTAAGGCGGCCGGGTGAACGGCCGCCTTACTCATGCGTTTATGCAATTATTGAGAAACTCTATTGTATTTATTTTTTCATCATAGAGGTATTTTATGAATTTTAAATATGCGTCGTCAAAGGACGTTACGACGATGTTTATTTCAAACCCCTCCGTGCAGAAAGGTTCGTAATCGTAAACGACATAGCTGTTGTACTTGCTTTTCCATTCTTTGCGCTCGATGCGTCCGTTGTTTTCGTCAATAATATCTTCAAGCCAGAAAACTATGTCTTTGTCGACGTTTTTAAGTTCAATTCTATTATTTCTGTTGCAATCGTGACTCATTAACATAATAAACTCCATAGGGTAACTGTGATATTTTAATTCTAATAGATGTGGGGGAGGAAAAGATTACCTGTAAGTGCAGAAAATTATAGGTATTTCCGGTAATCTTATGAGTTTTACGGCGTTTATTTGTGAGAAATCATGTTATTAATGATATTCTTGGCAGTAGCAAGCTGGACATCGTTTTGATTTTTCAAGTCATTTATGGTGAATTCAACTTTATAATCAGGCTCAATGCCTTTTTGATTAATATCACTGCCTTTCGGGGTAAGGTATTTTGCGATGGTCAGGTTTAGTCCGGTGTCGTTTTGGAGCGGAATTATTTTCTGAACCATGCCTTTGCCGTAAGTTTTGGTGCCTAGAAGAACGGCTTTTTTGTAATCTTTGAGCGCACCGGAGAGAATTTCGCTGGCACTCGCGGAGTTTCCGTCGACTAGGATAACCAGAGGTTTGTTGATTTTTAAATCCAGATTTTGTGCGGCAATGTCGAACTTGTACCCGTCGCGGCCGACGATACTTACGATATTACCCTCTGGAATGAATAAATTTGCGATGAATACAGCGTTTGGAAGCAAGCCGCCCGTATTCCCGCGTAGGTCTATGATTAAACCGTCTGTATTTTGTGTTTTTTCAAGGGCTTCCAAAAAGTCGTTCGGGGTCGTAACGCTTACGAACGTTGAAATTTGGATGTAGCCGATATTTTTGTCGATTGTTGATTTAACGGTTTTAATTTTTATTTCTTTTCTAACGATTTTTTTGTTGAGTTTTTCGTTGTTTCTAAGAATTGTTACGTCAACGACAGAATTTTCCTTGCCTTTGACAAGGTTTGCAACCTCAGCGATAGGCATACCGCTGATTTCTTTGCCGTCAACGGCGTAGATAATGTCGTTGGCTTGAAGATTAGCGCTTTGCGCAGGTGAGCCGTCCATAACGTTAATTATTGTTATTTTACCTGAAACCGATGCAATATTGACGCCTATTCCGACTATTTTTGAGGCTATGGAAGAATTTTGTTCAGAATATTCTTCTTTGTCCATATATTTGGAATAAGGGTCGTTAAGGCTTGCGAGCATTGAGTCTATTGCGACTTTTGCGTCCGCTTCGGTTTTAATTTTACCGCGGTAGTGTTCTTTCCAACGGTACCAGATTTGGCGGTTAAGGCTTGCGTCGTAATAGTTATCTTTGATTTCGGCCCAGGTGTTGTCGAATAATTTTTGATATGAAACGTGGTCGTGATTGTGTTCTAATTCTTCAATCAGTCTGCTGTTGTCGTTTGAATACTCGATGAATGCGACATTCAAGACGACAAGTATAAATAATGTAAGTGCGAATAACCATTTTTTCATATCATCATTTAACCTTAACGGTATTTTTTAATCAATATACTTTTAGCGTAGCGCTTTGAATAATTAAACTAACTATTCAAATTTAAAAATGCGTCGTCGACGATTGCTTTTATGTCTGGCGCTTGTGCAAGGCTGTTGTCCGTCGAAAGCCAGACAAGATATTCAATGTTTCCTGACGGGCCTTTGATTGAGGAATAAGTCAGGCCGTTGATTGAGTAGCCTAGGGATAACGCAAAATCGAGAACATTTTTGATAACTTCTTCGTGCGTGGCTTTGCTTCTCACAACGCCGCCTTTTTCGATTTTGTCTTTGCCGGCTTCAAATTGAGGTTTTATTAGGCATACCATTTCGTGAAACTCCGGTGCTAGAAGCTTTTTTAGGTTTTCAAGAACCTTTGTGAGCGAAATGAACGACAGGTCGCTAACGAGTAAGTCGGCAACAGGTTCATTTTCTGCGTAAATATCTTCGTAGCCGGCGATTTTAAGGTTCGTGCGCTCGATTGTTTTAACCTGAGCGCTGGAACGGATTTTCCAGTCAAGCTGACCGTAACCAACATCGACTGCGTAGACAAATTTCGCCCCGTTTTGTAATAGACAATCTGTAAAACCGCCGGTTGAAGCGCCTGCGTCAAAACAGATTCTGTCTTCGACCTTAATCGGAAAAGTTTTTAATGCTTTTTGAAGTTTGAACCCGCCGCGAGAAACGAATGGCATTTGTTTCACGACGATATCGTGTTCTTTTTCTATGTTTATCTGGTAGCCTGCTTTTGTGATGTATTCGTCATTAATTTTGACGTCCCCCGCCAAAATAGCGGCAGAAGCCTTGCTTTTTGTTTCAAAAAATCCGAGGTCTACAAGATATTTGTCCAAACGTTCTTTTTTCATTAAATTTCTCCCAGATTGTAGATGTCGTGTGCATTTTGTGTTGTAATGCGCATAACTTCTTCTACATTTATTCCGCGAAGTTTTGCGATTTCTTCAGCGACGAATTTTGTATAAGCCGGCTGGTTTTCCTTGCCGCGGAATGGAACAGGCGTTAAATACGGCGCGTCGGTTTCCAGAAGAAGCTTATCAAGCGGGACTTCTGCCGCAACTTCTTTTGCTTTTACTGCATTCTTGAACGTCACAACGCCCCCGAGCGCTATATAAATATTTTCTTTGAGGCATTCGCGCATAAATTCAACGCTTCCGGAAAAACAGTGCATAACAATTTTTGAACCCTGATTGTGTTCTTTTAAAATGTTTAGCGAATCAAGGTGTGCCTCGCGGTCGTGAACGCAAATCGGTAGGTTTAATTCGTTTGCCAGCGCGATTTGTTTGATAAAAACTTCTTTTTGTAAGTCGTTAAACGATTTATCCCAGTAATAATCCAGACCAATTTCGCCGATTCCGACGATTTTCGGATTTGCGGCAACGATAGCGCGAATTTTATCAATTAAATCATCGCTCCAGTCGCGCGCTTCTGATGGATGAACGCCAAGAAGTCCGTAAACCTCTTTATATTGTAACGTAAGTGCGTTGATTTTTTCGATGTCGTGTGGATACGCGCACGGCACAATAATCTTGTCCACGCCGGATTCGTGCGCGTTTTTGATAACTTCTTCAATTGAAATTCCCTCAATCATATCAATATGGGAATGTGTGTCTACTATATATGTGTTCATAGAATTATTATATACCAAACTTGACATTAATAGAAACATGCTACATAATGATTACATAAAGAAAGGATGAAGAAATGAAAAAACATGTAAACATTTTGACAGGGGGGGGGGGGGAGTTCCTTAACCGCCTTTACAATGGCTGAGATACTCCTGTCATTAACAATTATCGGCGTGGTTGCCGCAATTACTTTGCCGTCGCTCACAGGCAACATTAACGAACGCACATGGAACACACAGAGAAAGGCACTTTATGCGCGTTTTAGTCAGGCAATCCCGTTAATAGATAGCTTGAATACATACGCTAATGCAGAAGCCTTCGCAACGGACGCATTGTCGAAAGTTTTAAAGATTAACAATATTTGTGACAAAGACGCGTTGGAGGATTGTGGAATTCCAACTCAGATTACTACTTTGGATGCTCAGAAAATGGATATGCCTAGAACTCTTTCTGATTTGAACGATAAGTTTACGAATTACTCCACAAATTCAGACCCAGAATATTCTGGCTGGAGAGGTTCTTATTCACAAGATGATACTGATGCTGCGGCCTTTGAAACGCAAAACGGCGAAAGCATTGTTTTATTCTATAACCCATCGTGCAAGGCGAATATGGGTGAAACTTCCGATTTTTATACTCAGTCAAAAATTTGTTTGAATTTTATTTATGACTTGAATGGAACGAAAGGGCCAAATACTGTCGGTAAAGATATTGGGTTCATAACGGCTTTTTACCCGAGTGATAGCGAGATTGTTGCGCCGGTTGTTAATTATCATACACTTTCGGATGGTATTAAGTTTGATGAAGCCTCAGCGTTGTGTAATGATTTAGGCGGGGAATATCGAATGCCTAATATTTTAGAGCTTTCAGCAATGTTTATGAACCAGAAATTAATCGGAATTACGAGTGGTCTTTACTGGTCGTCTTCAATCGTTTCGGCCAATCAAGCTCAGTACCAGAGTTTTAATTCGGGAAGACGAAATATTCGTTCAAAAAATGAAACAAATCTTGTTCGTTGTGTTCAACGATAGAATAAAAAAGGAGCCACAAGGCTCCTTTTTAAATGTTATGCATATTATCGAAAATTTCTTTTCTCTGTACCCAGATTTCCATTCCCATCTCTTTGCCGAGGTCTGTGAGTTTTTCTTTTATCTCTGAGAAAGGAAACTTTGAGTTCTCGATGTTTGCAAGCAAAAACATTACGAAATGTCCTTGCATTAATGTTTGTTTGATATCTTCGATATTGACCTCAAGTTGCGCCAATACGGTTGTGACTTTCGCAACAATACCGACTTTGTCGACACCTGAAACCGTTACGATTATTTGTTTGTCTGACATACTTCTTCCTCACTTTCAACTGCCACAGGTGCAAGTTGTGCAAGTTTATCTTTGTAAATCATTGTTCCGACTTTAAATCTTCTGCAGTAATCAAACAGGTCGTTTTTGATTTCCGGAGCAAGGATGTACAATGCGATTAAGTTCGGGATAGACATTGCAATCATCATTGCGTCTGTGATATCGATGATTGATTTAACGTTCATCGCAGAACCAACTACGATAAACAAGCAATAAATAATATTGAATGTAAGGTTACGTTTTTTACCTTCACCAAAGAGGAAGTTCCAAGCTTTCTGTCCGTAGTAAGCCCAAGAAATTAATGTTGAGAGCGCAAACATAATTACGATTAACGCTAAGATGTAGTGTGAGAATGGGATTACTGATTGGAACGCATTTGATGCAAGTTCAATACCTGAAATTCCCTCGTGAGCTTCAAGGTATGCACCTGAGAATACAATTGCAAATGATGATAACAAGCAAAGAACACCGGTCAAGAAAGTTTCTAAGATAGAAACAAAACCTTGAGAGATAGGTTCTTTTGTTTTAACCGCCGCATAAGCGATAGCCGCAGCACCTGTACCCGCTTCATTTGATTGAACTGAACGTCTTAAACCGATGATAATAGTACCGAAAACGCCGCCTGCAACAGCTTCTGGTGAGAAAGCTTCTTTGATTATCACGCCGATTGCGTGAGGAATATTCATAAAGTTTGCAAGGATTACGATGATGCCTGATGCAATGTACAATACACACATAGTAGGAACCAGAACTGATGTAACTTTAGCTATGCTTTTGATACCGCCTACAACTGATGCACCGACAAGAACCGCAACGATTAGACCGAATATCCAGGTGTATCCGTGTAAGAAGCTTGCTTCGCCGCCTGTAATGTGAACGAATTGGTGTGCAGATTGGTTGATTTGAATCATATTACCGCCGGTAATCGCGCCGCCAATACAAAGAGTTGCGAAGATTACAGCGAGAGTTTGACCGAGTGGTCTAAGTTTTTTTCTTGTAAGCCCGTGAGAAATATAGTGCATCGGGCCGCCTGAAACACTGCCGTCAAGGTTAAATCTTCTATATTTAACAGCCGCAGAAGCTTCAACGAATTTGATAGACATACCGAGCAACGCGCCTGCAAAAATCCAGAACGCCGCACCAGGGCCGCCGATTGAAATTGAAATCGCAACGCCTGCGATACTTCCGATACCGATTGTACCTGAAAGCGCTGTTGCTAATGCTTGAAGTGAAGAAACTTCACCGGTATTACCTTCTGATTGACCGTGGTTGTCTTCGTGGTCTTTATCGTGGCTGATAACTGTTTCGATTGCGTGTTTGAAGCCCCAAACAGAAAGCCCACGGAAATAAAACGTGAAGAATATTCCTGCAAAAAGAATCCAGAAAATAATAATAGGAACTTCTGTGCCAGGCATAGGGTAAAAAATGAAGTTCGCGATGGCGTTGGTGACAGGCGCTAAGTTTTCATCAATAAACGCGTCAACATTCATCGCTAATGCTTTTGGCATAGACAGAACCAGTGTAAATAGTACAATTAATAATTTTTGCATCAATACTCTTCCTTTCGGGTATTATTTTTATAAAAACCAATATACAATATATAAATTCTACTACAAACACAGCAAAAAAGACATAACTAATCATTTTGTTTACAAAAATTAAATTATGGCAATTAGTTATGTGGGTAGTTTTCTTTTATATCAATAGTTTTCGTTGTCCGAGAAATTTTCGCGATGCGTCAGTATAGCGAAAATTTGGAGTGGCGTATTAGACAGCGCAGCTACGCACGACACGCGGTTCAGCGGGGCGGAAGTAGCGGAGAACTGCTTTTAATTGGTTTTATCTTCGTGGGCCAAAAGTATCCATTGGTGGCTGCCCGCCTATTCTTGGCATTGGGGCGCCCATCGGCGGCATTCCCATTCCCATTGGCATACCATACATTCCGCCTGCTGGCGGCATCATTCCCATTGGGCCCATCATACCCATAGGTGGTCTGCCCATCGGGCCCATTGGAGGCATTCCCATCATTCCGCCAATGGCGTAAGGTGGAACGCCTAAAGGCATTGGCATACGGCGTTCTTTAGGTAAACTTTTATAAAAACTGTTCAAATCATTTCTGTCCATTGAGGATTGCAGGCTGTCTAGTTTTTTCTCAAGACGATACAAATCATCGCTGGTATAACTTTTGAAACTCATTGTATTATTAATACGTTGGATTTCCATTTTTAGAAGCTCCTTTTGCCAAATGGATAAATACTTCTAAATATTTTTTGTTGCTAATTTTTTTTATTTTGTTAACATTTTTTAATCTATACACTATTAAAACGTACGATTGTTCCGTAATCTTCTAATATATTAAGTGGAGCATTGATATTGACTTCTGTATGATGAGGGTTACTTATCGTAACTAATCTTTCTGCAACGGCATAATCTTTTACGGCATAAGCGTGTGGTGCGTGTAAATCAAAATCCCAGTTGACTAAACCTTCTCTGTATCCATTCATTTCACCTTTTTCGCAGCTGTAGATAACAATATTAGAAGATTTTTCCTGCTTCCATCTTGAAAGTTTTGCGTGCGTGCTGTGGTCTTGGCCGAGGGTTTTCAGACGGAATTTTATCGGTCTGTAAATTTGGGTAATGAAGAAATCTTTCCAGATTTTGAGGCTTTTTACATTGTCGTATCCCATAACAGCATCTGTAAAAAATCCTTCTACTCCGCCGTCGAGTTTATAGACCAAATTAGGATTTCCCTTCAAACGAGCTAAAACATCTGTACTTTCCGCTCCTTTCGTATATTTATTAGCCCTATGGAAAACAAAGGATTGCTCAAACATCTTTAAGCCTTTTGCTCCGCATTCCATAAAATTTTCGCTGGAGGATATTTCTCCGTTGACAAAACGAAGTGCGTTTTTGCCGTTTGGATAGCGTATGAGAATGTCGTTACCCTCCTGACTCAGTAATTTGTATAAATTAACTCTTTGGGTTGCATTGCTCATAATGTTGTCAATCGCTGAAATTAGCCAGCAATCGCCTAAGAAGCCTTGTTCCATCCTGAATCTTTCCATTAGTGGAAACAGTTCTTCAAATTTTTCTTTGCTAAGATTTAATCCAACAGGCTTGCCCCCTTGATTTGCGTAAAGCTTGCCGTTCAGAATTCCGACTTCGCCTTCTTCTACAAATTTCCCGAGATTTTCAAGTCCTGTTCCTGCCGGAATTTCTGTTACTAAAGGCTTCCCTGTGTGAATTTTTTTGATATCTTTTAGAATATTTGGGGTTAAAGTCATATTTTCACGAAGATTTTTCAAGATTGTGCTGTCAATTTGCTCAGATTGTATTAAGTCAAAAAGTCCGCTTTCACATATCTCGTCAAAATGTTTAGGGTTGCTTTTTTGAAACTGAATGAGTTGTTCAATTTCAGAACTTGATAATTTGTGTTGAGATAAAAATCGTGTGATTGCAGGATTGTTGTCGTAGCATCCCATTATCTTTTCAATATCGTAGAATTTCAATTTTGGACATCCGTTTTTGTCAACCTGTTTGATTAAATCAAGTGTAAATTCTTCATCTTTTTTAATGTAGCCTAAAAGTTTTTCAATGCTTTTGACATTGAAACGCGGAGCCAATTTGTTTTGTACAAAATTCTTTTTTTGATGTGTTAGGTATTGAACATAGCGTTGGTCGTGAGTTCTAAATAATTCCAAAAGTTTTCTTATTTCGAGTCCTGAATAAAATGGCGAATCGAAATCTTCGAGTCGTCGGTTCAGGTATGTTGCAAATTCTTCTTCTGAAATTGGAGAAATCTTCTCTAATGGTTTTTCGATGATATTATAAGGATTTTTTGATGTTTGGCTTAAAAACGGTACGCGAGGTGTGTGGGTTGCTTCAATTATGCGCGTTGCATAAGGGGTGGTTGTTTCAGCCATCCTTTCTACCGTAACGCCCATACCTGAAGGTTTTGTTGCAAGCGTCAGTGGTAACGTTATATTAACTTTTTTAGGTCTGATAATTAATTGCTTTGCGTTATTGCATAAACCAATTAATTTGGTTATTTCCCTTGTCTGCATTTCCCAAAATTCCCGTGTTATACATATATAAAGTATTTTGGGAAATTGAAATTGCTAATTTTTAATAATTAAAATTTCGTGACCAAGGATTTTTTTTGCATCTATTTCGGAAATGCTGTTTTCATCCAGTAGAATTCCGTCGGGTTCGATGAGGAACGCGATGTCGGCACGGTCGTAAATCAAAAATGTTGCGTCGAATTCTCCTGCCAGAAGTTTTGCCTTTTTCGCGATTTCTAGCGAAATCCCTGTTGACGCAGTGGTTTTGAAAATAATCAAGTCCGCGCCGTTGGCCAATTCTTTTGCTAGGCTGTCTAAAAATTCATCCGGCGAGGTTGAAAGATTAAAATTCGCAACAAAGCGATGTTGTCTGTTGCGAATTTTATAATCTATTATGTGTTGTTTTAGTTTTTCATCCATTATATATTAGCTAATTTTGTATGGTAATCATTTGCCTGCTCAAACTTATACGCAAAGTTGAGTAATTTTGCGTCTTGCATTTGAGGGGCAAGGATTTGTAAACCGATTGGCATTCCGTCGCGGTCAAAGCCTGCTGGAACGCTTAACCCAGGGATTCCGGCAAGGTTCGCAGAAATTGTTGCGATGTCAGTTAGATACATTGCCAACGGATCGCTTGCTTTTGCACCCATATCGAATGCTGTGTTAGGGCAGGTTGGTGAAATTAATACGTCAACTTGTTCGAAAGCTTTTGCAAATTCTTGGGTTACAAGCGCTCTCATTTGTTGCGCTTTTTTGTAGTATGCGTCGTAGTAGCCTGAACTTAGTGCGTAAGTTCCAAGCATTATACGGCGTTTAACTTCAGGGCCGAAACCTTCCGCTCTTGTTTTTGTGTACATTTCCATCAAGTTTTTAGCGTCAGGTGTTCTGTAGCCGTATTTTACTCCGTCGAAACGCGCAAGGTTTGAACTGCATTCTGCGGTTGCAAGAATGTAGTAGATTCCGATTGAGTATTTTAAGCTTGGAAGTGAAATTTCAACGATTTCGCAGCCCATAGCTTTATAGTCGTCAATTGCTTTTTGAAGAGCTTTTGAAACATCTTCGGTCAAGCCTTCTGACATTAATTCTTTGATAACGCCGACTTTTTTGCCCTTGATATCGTTGTTCAAAGATGCGGCATAGTGTTCAACAGGAATATTTAATGATGTTGAATCTTTAGGATCGTAGCCTGAGATAACTTCTAGTAAGTTTGCCGCGTCTTCAACGTTTCTTGCAAACGGACCGATTTGGTCTAAAGATGATGCAAATGCAATCAAACCGTATCTTGAAACTCTTCCGTAAGTAGGTTTCATACCCACGATACCGCAGAATGAAGCCGGAAGTCTGATAGATCCGCCAGTGTCTGAACCGAGTGAAAGAGTAACTTCGCACGCTGCAACGCTTGCCGCAGAACCGCCAGAAGATCCACCTGGAACTTTGTTTAAATTCCAAGGGTTGTGAACCTTTTTGAACGCAGAGTTTTCGTTAGAACTTCCCATTGCAAATTCGTCGAGATTTGCTTTACCCAAAATCGGCACGCAGTTATCTAGTAATTTTTGTGTGATAGTTGCGTTGAAAGGTGAAACAAAGTTTTCAAGAATTTTACTTGAAGCTGTTGTTCTAGAACCCACGAGGTTCATATTATCTTTAAGCGCGAGCGGAACACCTGCCAAAAGTGGTAATTCTTCGCCGTTTGCGACTTTTTCGTCAACTTTTTTAGCTGTTTCAAGTGCTGTATCTGCGGTAAGAGAGTTAAAGCAGCCTAATTTTTCATCGAGTGCGTTAATTCTGTCTAGCGCCGCATTTGTTAATTCAACAGCAGAAATCTCTTTATTTTTAATGGCTTTACTTTGTTCAGTAGCCGATTTTTTTAAAAGCTCGTTCATTAAAATTCTCCTTAGAAATCTTTTTCTATACTTAATATTATAATAAAAAAGATTTCGGTCAAGGTTGGATTAGATTTTATCTTTTTATACATCTGACGTTGCGGGAGTTAACTTTATATTCTGTTAAGCGCCACCCGACATAATTTACTTGCCAAGCTTGTGTCGGGTTCGTTGCTAAAGGAGTACTTGTCCATAAGCTTTGATTAGGAAAGTTTATTAATGATTTGTTAATTAACATCGCTGAGGCTTCATCTATATTAGGGAGTCGGCTCTCCGAACCTTGTTGTGTGCAAGCCTTTGAAGCATTATACCAACTTATTTGCTCATTATTTTCGAATTTTGCATTATTCGCTGATGTAGGTAATGGGGCTACTATAATTGAGTCTGTAGCATTGAATACAGTTATAAACCCAATATCTTTACCGACAGTATTTGGGCCTTTGTTCCCGTTTAAGTCATAAATAAAATTTACGCACATTGTTTTATGTGGAAAACCGGTGGTGTTACCAGATACAGTGATGGATCCGTTACTTAGATACTCGGCAGTGCAAGAACGATTGTAATATGCAATTATACTTTCTCCGTTTTGAGTTTCAAAAGCAGCAGCGTTTGTATTCACTGTTGAATATGATACTGACCCAACAACTATTCTTCTGAAATGATCGCTCAAACGGTGTAATGTCGTTGGGGTCGTGACTTGTGACCCGCCCATATCGTTAAATGATGAAACGATACCACAGTCCGCAAGATGTGTATTGTCGCAGATGTTGTTAATTTTAAGGACTTTAGATAGTCCTGCAGTAATAAAAGTTTCCGCTGCGTTGTCGACTGCGGAGGCTGAATCGGTTGCTTCCGTTAAAGTTCCGTATCCATTGAGCGCAGGCATTAAAGAAATAGCTTGCGAAAATCTTGCATAAAGCGCTTTGCGTTGCGTGTTCCAAGTTCGCTCGTTAATGTTGCCCGTTAAACTTGGTAAAGTGATTGCAGCAACTACGCCGATGATTGTTAAAGAGAGTAAAATTTCTGCCATTGTGAACCCGCACCGCTGGTACTGCGGCTCACTTAAAAATACACGGTTCGTTGTCCGTGAGCCCGTAAGCCAATGTATGGCTGTCGACTCAGTCGACCCCCCCCCCGACTGAACAGGTCCGTACGACAAGGCTTTTCAGGTTGTAAGTTTTTCATAATGTATCCTTTCTGTTTGTTTCGTCAATATTATTTTAAATGTTTTTTCAATCTCTGTCAATATTAACTCTACATAACTAATTCTTTGTAATTAAATTATTAAGAAACTTAAAGCACCTTAACTCCTTGTGGCACAAAGTTTTGACGACAAAATTTTTCAGTGTTAGAATGTTAGTGTTTGACAGAAGCATTTTTGTGGTATTATTACGAAAGGCTAATGTTTTTTCATTGTGCTTAACGTAAAATAGTTTGTTACTTTTTATAAGAGGAAGGGTTTAATATGTCATTACCTAATGTAGCTTATTTTTCAATGGAGATAGCAATTGACCAGTCTTTGAAAACTTATTCCGGTGGTTTAGGTTTCTTAGCAGGTTCTCATATGTTATCTGCAGGTTATTTGCAAATGCCGATGGTCGGCGTTACTATGTTGTGGTCATACGGTTATTATGATCAACGTATCGGAAGCGACGGTCAGGTTGAAGTTGCTTATATCAGAAAATACTATGATTATTTGACTGATACTGGCGTAAGCACTACTGTTGATGTATTCGGTGAAAAAGTTAAAGTTAAAGCGTTTAAAGTTGCTCCGGAATTGTTCGGAACTTGCCCTGTTTACTTGTTGACTACTGATATCGACGGTAACAGCGACTGGGCTAGAAGCATTTCTCACAAACTTTATGACGGTAATGAAAAAATCAGAATCGCGCAAGAAACTGTTCTTGGTATCGCTGGTATTAGAATTCTTCAAGCTGTTGGATATGACTTCCAGGTTGTTCACTTGAACGAAGGTCACGCACTTCCTGCAGCATTTGAATTGTTACGTCAATACAACGGTGACTTGAATGCTGTTAAGAGAATGACTGTATTCACAACTCACACTCCTGTTGCTGCTGGTAATGAAGTTCACTGGGTTGACACATTGTTGCAAGGCGGATTCTTCGCCGGTAACTCTAGAGAAACTGCTGTTCAATTGGGCGGCGAAAACTTCTCTCTTACAGTTGCTGCTCTTAGAATGTCAAGACTTGCTAACGCGGTTTCTCAATTACACGGTCTTGTTTCTAACAAAATGTGGGAATGGGTTGAAGGAAGATGCCCTATCCGTGCTATCACTAACGCGGTAAACCTCCACTACTGGCAAGATAAGAGAGTCAGCGCTGTGGCTAACGATCCTGCTAAATTGTTAGAAGTTAAACGCGAAATGAAATCTGAACTCTTCCAATACGTTGCTAACGTTGCAGGTAAGAGATTCGATCCTGATGTATTAACTATTACTTGGGCAAGAAGATTTGCTGATTACAAACGTGCTTGGTTAATCTTGATGGATAACGAAAGAATTACTAAATTGTTAGACGCTAACAAAATTCAAATCATCTTTGCAGGTAAATTCCACCCGGATGACGTTATGGGTAAAGAAATGTTCAATAAATTGTTGAACCGTTCACACTCATTGAAAAACGTTGTTGTATTACCTGGCTACGAACTTGAACTTTCAGGAATGCTCAAACGCGGTTCTGATATCTGGTTGAATACACCATTAAGACCGTTCGAAGCTTCTGGTACTTCAGGTATGTCTGCGAACATGAACGGTGCATTGCACTTGTCAATCTTTGACGGATGGACTGTTGAAGGTACATTCGACGGAATCAACGGCTACACTGTTGAGTACGAAGGACTTGACGACGAAATGCCTTGGGAAGAACGTCACTGGAAAGACCATAAGTGCGTAATGGATATCATCGAAAATAGAATCTTACCTACTTACTACGAAAACAAAGAAGAATGGGCAAGATTAATGAGACAGGCTATCAGAACATCTGAAGCATACTTCAACTCAGACCGTATGGTTGTTGAATACTACAACAGATTGTATAAGCCAATCGCTCACGATGATGTTTGCAGCGAAAAGAAAAAAGAGATGAAAATCACCGAAGCACCGACATTCGATGCTTGGACATTCTCAAACATTAAATAAGTAAAAAGGCGCGCCGCAGGCGCGCCTTTTTTTAATCCTTTCCGGCAATGTTATTTTTTTGTGCGGAGCGTATATTGTATGTATGTTTCCTGATGAATTTTATGACAAATTAAATAAATCGCCGATTACACCGCCAAAAGCTGTGTTCAGAGGTGCGTGGAGAATTCTGTATGCGCTGATGGCAGTGTCTTTTCTTCTGCTTTTGCTCTCGCCAAACTCTTTCAACAAAATTCTTGCGCTTTTTCTCTTTGTTGTTCAACTGATTTTGAATTTCAACTGGAGTTGCGTATTTTTTGTTTATAAACAGTTTAAAAATGCGCTATACATTTGTATAGCGCTGATGATAATCGTTATTTATATGACTGTTGTCTTTTTCAAACAATCATTTTGGGCAGGATTATTGCAGGTTCCATATTGCCTGTGGCTAATCCTTGCCACGTATTTGAACTACTATGTCGTCAAAGAAAATCCGAGATTATAGTTTTTCAAAGAAAATTACTTCTTCTGCTTCTTTTCTGATTTTTTTAGTTTCTTTAGGATTTTTGTCATAGCCCAGTGTCAGTAGTGTTAAAAGAACCTGTCTGTCGCTGAGGTTAAGGCGTTCTTTGAGTTCTTTGATAATGTTTGCGTCGCCTTTGGTCATTTCGTTAGCAAGCGCGCCGATGATACAGCAGCCGACACCTGATTTTTCGGCTTGAAGCGACATATAAGCAACCGCGTAAGTTAATTGTTCGATTGTACGTGTTAAGCGTTCGATATCGCCCAGTAGTGAGGGGTTAAGCATAGGCGAGTTTAGAATGAAATCTTGAACCATCTGGTTGCGGCCTGATTTTTCAAGCACTGCGCCGAAGTTCTTTTTGTCCCATGCTTCCATATCAGCAACGCAGGCAATAATGACGTTTGCGCCTAAAACTTGTTTTTGATCGCCTGAGGCTTTAAAAAGTAATTCTTTAGTTTTTTCGTCTTTGATTACGATGAATTTCCACGGTTGAACGTTCACCCATGACGGTGCAAGTCGGCCGGCTTCCAGAATTTCGTTTAGCGTTTCGTCAGAAATGGGTTGTTCGCTGTAACTTCTAACACTTTTTCGTGATGAAATCTCTTCTAATAACATGTCTTAACTCCTTATTCTTCTGCTACAATAACTGTGAAATCTGTTCCCGCGCAGTAAAGATTAATCGGGTCGTAAACAAACTGAATTTTGTCGATATTTTCAACTTTTTCGTTTAAGCGGTTGAAATAATCGTTGGAAATTCTGTTTGAATGCGCGATGAATTGTGCGTGAGAACGGTTTACAACATCAATACATTTTACGTCTATACCTTCTTTTTTAAGTTCAGCGATTAATGCATTGGCTTTAGGTTTGTAGCTTTTTGCGTACATAACGTTTGCGACGATTGGTTTATCGGTAGCGTTTTTGTTTCTATCTCTGTAAATTAAACGGTCGACGACTTCCTGTGTTTTTTCAGGGTCAAGAATCCAGTAGCTGATATATCCGCTCTGGTTTGGCTGCCCCGGAAGCGTTGCGATTTCTGTTTTTGATAGGTCTATGTGGCGTAAAAGTTCTACGTATTGCGCCATTTCATTGACGTTGATGTCTGTTTTAATATATTTTCTTGCTGTTGAAATAAGTTCCGGAATCTTCGGCAAAGTTTGCGGGTCTTGAAGTTTTTTCACGATTGCTCTGATGAACCATTGCTGACGTTGGGTTCTGCCGATGTCGCCGAGTTGGTCGTGGCGGAAACGCAGGTATTCAATAGCTTTTTGGCCGTCGAGTTTTTGAGAACCTTTGTTGAAATTAATGTTTAAGTTTGCGGTTCTGTCACGGTAATGCATTGGTTTTTCGATATAGATATCAACGCCGCCGATTGCGTCAACCAGTTCTTTGACAATTCCGTCGTGAACCATTACGAACCGGTGGATTTTAACGCCTAAAGTTTTTTCGATAGTGCTTTTAGTCATCTCGATTCCGCCGATGGCGTGTGCTGAGTTGATTTTGTTAATCCCCTTGTTGCCGGCGAGGAAAACTTTACTGTCGCGCGGAATTGAAATCGCGTTGACAGATTTTGTTTTCGGGTCTATGTTTGCAAGGATAATCGTGTCGGTTCTTGTTCCGTGCCACATATCTTTTGAATCAGGGTTGTCGTCGACACCTAAAATCAAAAGGTTATGGCGTTTCATCCCAAAAGGTGTAGGGAAGTTTGCGTGTTCTTTTTCTTCGTTAGAAAAAACGCGGCTCATTGAGTTTTTAATCTGTGATTCTGCACCGAAAAGTTTGGTGAATAATTCGTCAGCGTCAAAGAAAATTGAAAAACCTAACAGTATAATAATAAAAATTAAACTAGAAATAACGATGATACGTCTAAGGGTCGGGGATTGGTCGTCCTGACTGTATCTCTGGTAAATTTCTTCGTTTAAGAATGTTCTGCTATAATCGACTTTGTATATTTTATTATTGTCCGTAGTATTTTTCATTTTTAATATAAAACCCTGTAACTTCTTTTAATGGAGTTATGCTAATTTATTAATAAGAAATGCTGACACGAGGCCAAAATAGATTGCGAGTCCGATGACGTCGATGGTTGTTGCGATAATCGGGCCTGAAGCGATTGCTGGATCGACATTCATAGATTTGAGTGCAAACGGAGTGAAAGTTCCGATTACAGTCGCCATTGTCATGTTGATAATCATAGCAATCCCTACTATAATACCCAGCTCAATATTATGCTGCCATCCCCATGTGGTTAGTGTTACGAGAATTCCGAACACAGAACCGATGATAAGCCCGATTCCCATTTCGCGAAAGATGTGAAAAACCGCAGAGTTGAGCGTAACCTGTCCTGTTGAAAGCCCGCGAACCATAAGAGTAATACTTTGCGTACCGATGTTTCCGCCAAGACCAGCCAGAAGCGGCATAAATATTGCGATAATCGGCAATGCCGCAAGCGTTGCGTTGAAGTGGTTCGCAACATTAACCGCTAAAAATTCTCCAATAAGTGTGATGAATAACCAAGGTAAGCGCGCGATAATAGCGTTGAAAACATTACCGGAAAGGATTTGATCCTCGTCGACGATTTCAGTCGAAATACCGGAAGACTGGTAAATCTCTTCGGTTGTTTCTTCTTCGAACAGGTCGTGAACGTCGTCCCAAGTAACCATACCTTTAAGGCGGTTGTAGAGGTCGACGACCGGAAGCGCGTTGTACTGGTATTTGAGAAATTCGTCAACAATGTAGTCGCTGTAATCGTCAACGTGAAGTTTTACGATATCGCGAATCATGATTTCAGAAACCTGCTGTTTTGTAGGCGAGGTGAGAAGTTTTCTCAAAGATACAACGCCTAAAAGGTGGTTTTGTTTGTCGACAACGTAGACGTAATAAAGTTCCATATTGTCTTTTTCAGCCTTGTTTCTGATTGTGTTCAATACGTCTTGAACAGTCATATCAAAGCTAACGGTCAAAACAAGCGGGTTCATGATACCGCCTGCGGTGTCCTCGTTGTAGGTCAGAAGTTCTCTGACTTCCTGTGAAAATTTGTGCGGAAGTTTGTCGAGATAAGTTTCGCTCTCGTCCTCTTCCATATCCCCTAAGACGTCTGCCGCGGCGTCGTGTGGAAGTTTTGTGATGATTTTAGATGCAACTTCTTCGTCGAGTTCTCCGAGAAGTTCAACTTGCAATTGCGGTGATAAATATTCGATTAAGTCAGCGGCTTTTTCAAGGTTAAGCAGCTTGAAACATTGGAGCCTTTCTTCCGCTTTCATTTGCGCAAAAACGTCAGCCAAATCCGCTTCGTGGTAACTGTCGAGTGCTTCTTGCAATCTTTCCACGGATTCATCGGCCATAATTTCGCGTAATCTGTCTATAATGTTCGCAATATTCATCACAATAAAATTATAACACAAACAAAATTTTCAAGCCCTGCATTGCAGAAGAGATTTATATTTTTAAATTTCGTTCAAGATTGCTTAAATCATTATAAATTTTTTCGAGGTGTTTATACAGAATATATGCCATTGATTCGTCATCATATTGTTGTATTATTCCTGCACGAGGTTCTGCAGTAATTGAGTATAAAATTCTGGACAATGCTTTGGCTCTATACATATCAAGTCCTATGCTGAGTATTTTATTTTCTATTTTTTTGATTTTTGCTTTATATGATTTAGTCATATCTACTCCTTTATGAAAATTATAGCTGCGGATTAAAAATTCACCACTGCTACACAAGCACTATTTTTAACTTTTTGCACCGTAATTTAACTTATGCTAAAATTAAAATGAACTTTTTAATTTCTTTCTCGTTATATTATTGAAAGGTCAAGAAAAATGAGTGAAAAATGTACAAAATATGAAAGTTTATTTCTTTTTTCTGATGAGGCAACGCTAAAGGCTCATGTCGAACAATGCCCTGAATGCCGCGCCGAACACGAAAAAATGCAGAGAGTTTCTGAACTTTTGCAGGAAGTTAAGCCGCATTTCGTCGCTAAGCGCAAACGATTTGCGCAGATGAAAATCGCATGCGCAATTTCGTTTATTCTGCTTTCCGGAACAGTCATGGGGCTTGTGAACCTTAACCCTGAGCTTTATGACACAGTTCGCTACGGAACAGCGTTAGAAGCAGAAGATTTCGGGTTTCCGGTAGATGATTACGGATTTTTGTTAATAGAATAATGGGTTGATGATGGATTTCAACAGGTTAGTCAAAGAAAATAAGAAAAATATTCAAAATATAATCAGGCTTGTCACTAAAGAGGACAACGAAGACCTTGAACAAGAGGTTTATATCCGCGTGCTTAAAAACGCCGACAAGTACGAGGAAAAAGGCTCGTTCAAAAGCTGGGTCACTACGATTGCAAAAAATATTTCAAAAGACTACCTAAAATCCGCTTCCTACAAAGCGCGCGAAAATTCCGTGTCAGAAGAAGACGAATTTGTCCAAATAGCAGACAAAAAGATTACGCCTGAACTCAGAGTTATAAAAAACGAACGTCAACAAACGATTATCGACGCTGTAAATTCTCTCAAACCTAAATTCCGCGAAGTCGTTCTCATGTGCGAAATCTACGGTTATTCCTACGAGGACTGCGCGAAAAAACTTAACTGTCCGCTCGGTACCGTTAAATCAAGACTCTTCAACGCAAAGAAAGAACTTTCAATACTTTTGGCAGACCTAATTTAAGAAAGGAATAAATATGAATAAAAAGTTTTTAATAATCGCAATGTTAGCATTTGTATTTGCCGGCACGAGTGCAAATATTTGTCAGGCAGAACCGGATTTTAGCCGACCAATGCCGGAAGAACATAGTTTTGACCACCACCGTCACCCGCACGGTGACAAAATGAAAGGCCACCGTCCGCCATCACGGGAAGATTTTGAACAACGACTTAATCTGACCGATGAACAAAAACAAATTGCAAAGGCACAGCGTGAAAAAAGTATAGAAAAAATTAAACCTATTCTCGAAGAGATTAATAATAAAAAATCCGAAATCGAAATGACAAAAATGTCGCGTATGGCACAGCAGGCAATTGATGAAAAAGTCGCTGAGCTTCAAGGTGAAATCCGCGCGTTGCGTAAACAAGCCCACGAAATCCGCAAGGAAAATATGAAAGCTTTTGAGGCAAGCCTATCTGAGGCACAAAGAAAAGAACTTCAAAAAATGAAAGAAGAAGGGCGCAAGCGATTCGAAGAACAACATAAAAAGCCCATAGCACAATAGTTTTAGTAGAAAGGGCACGACCATGGTCGCGCCCTTAAAATATGTTAACATTAATATTGCAATTCTGTTATTTTGGTCGTAATATTTTGAAACAAGTGTGTATTAGACAATTAAGAAATGGTATGTTATGGCACTAAATTTTCAAGAATTAGTATTTAATTTACAAAAGTTTTGGTCTGATCAAGGCTGCATTATTCAACAGCCTTATGACATAGAAAAAGGGGCTTCTACCATGAACCCTGCTACATTTTTGCGTTCTCTCGGCCCTGAGCCTTGGAACACTGCAATGATTGAACCTTGCAGACGACCTACTGACGCAAGATATGGCGAAAACCCGAACCGTTTGGGTCACTATTATCAATTCCAGGTAATCCTGAAACCTTCTCCGGACGACGCGCAGGAGCTTTATTTGAAGAGTCTTGAGGCAATGGGAATTGACCTTTCAAAACACGATGTTCGTTTTGTCGAAGACAACTGGGAATCTCCTACACTCGGCGCGGCCGGTGTGGGTTGGGAAGTTTGGCTTGATGGGATGGAAGTTACTCAATTCACTTACTTCCAACAAGTCGGCGGTATTGAAGTTAAACCGGTTGCTTTAGAACTTACCTATGGTTTGGAACGTATCGCTATGTATTTGCAGAATAAGTCGTCTGTTTTTGATATTCAATGGAACGATAAACTTAAATACGGCGAAATTTTCTTGCAAAACGAAATCGAACAGTCAAAATACAACTTTGAGGTTTCTGACGCTAAATCGCTGTTCACAATGTTTGACCTGTATCAAAAAGAGGTTGATAATTGTGTTAACGCTAAGCTTGTTTTACCGGCTTATGATTACGTGTTGAAATGTTCTCATACTTTTAACCTGCTTGATGCAAGAGGGGTTATCAGTAAGGATGAACGTATCAACTTTATTAACCGCGTAAGAACAATGGCTTCTGCTGTTGCGCAATTGTATGTAGCACAAAGAGAAGAACTTGGTTTCCCTCTTTGTAAGTAAGTATAAAGGAATTTAGATGGCTGAAAAATTTAACAGAGCAACGTTTACAAAGAACTTTATTAAAAAGATTACAAGAGTTAAGCGCCCTGATGAAATGCTTGAACAAGCTTCATCCGGTGAAGTTATGGAAAAAACTTTAGGCGTTTGGGATTTGATTATCCTCGGAATCGGTGCGATTATTGGCTCCGGAATCTTTGCGGTTGTCGGCGTTGCGGCGGCAGGAAGCCCTGACGGTGGTGTCGGCGCTGGCCCTGCGTTAATCGTTTCTATGGTTATCGCTTTGATTGCGTGTATTTTTTCAGCACTTTGTTATAGTGAATTTGCCACAATGATTCCAGTTGCGGGTGGTGCGTATATTTATACTTTCGCAACTCTCGGGGAATTCGCGGCGTGGATGGTCGGCTGGGTTCTTATGTTAGAATATGCGGTCGGCTTTATCGCGTGCGCTTGCGCGTGGTCAAACCACTTTGTTCAATTTCTTTCTGGTTTCTCACACATTCTGCCATCTTGGCTTGCTAATCCGCCGGTATGGTTGATGAATAATACAAGTTCTGCGCTCAAAATCTGTAAAGACGCAGGCGTTGCGGATGTTACAACGGTTATTCCGCACATCGCAGGAATACCGATTTGCATAAATCTTCCTGCTATCTTTATGATAATTCTTACTGCGGCAATTTTGATTAAGGGTACTAAAGATTCTGCGAAAATGGCAGGAATTATGGTTGTTATTAAACTCGCGGTTATTGCGCTCTTTGTTTTGGGCGGCGCATTTTATATTAAACCTGAAAACTGGACTCCTTTTGCGCCAAACGGATTTGAGGGGATTTTTGCGGGTGCGTTCTTAATTTTCTTTGCTTATATCGGATTCGACGCGGTTGCAACTGCGGCGGAAGAATGTAAAAATCCACAACGCGATTTGCCGATTGGTATTATCGGTTCACTTCTTGCAACAACTGTTGTTTATGTACTTGTTGCATTAGTTTTGACCGGTATGCAACCAACTAGCGGCGTTACTATTCCGGCTGACTTTTTGAAAGCTCCAATGGCGTTTGCTATGGGCGCGGCCGGTAAAAACTTCTTTGCAGGTTTGATTTCAGCGGGGTCTCTTGCGGGTTTGACGTCTGTACTTCTCGTTATGATGATGGCGGCTATCAGAACTCTTTACGCAATGAGCCGTGATAACTTTATTTCTAAAAGATTCCAAAAACTTCACCCTGTGTTCAAAACCCCTAGCGTTTTAACATGGACTGTCTGCGGACTTTCTATTATCGGTGTATTGTTACTCGATTTGAACGTAGCGGCTGAACTTTCTAACTTCGGTACTTTCGCGTCATTCATCGTTGTTTGTATCGCAGTATTGATTTTGAGAAAAACTGATCCTGACCGTCCAAGACCGTTTAAAGTTCCGTTCTCACCATTATTCCCAATCCTTGGTGTTCTTTGCTGCGGCGGTTTGATGGTTTACAAAATGCAATTCGCTTCAAGCTCAGGTTTGTTGTTCCCGCTATGGATGGGCGTAGGCGCATTGATTTACCTTTACTACGGATTTGTTAAAAACCGTAACCACGAAAATAAATTACACAACGAAAAAGTAGCACACAAAAAGAAACAGGAAATAACTAATTAAAATGGGTTTAATTGAAAATATTTTAAAAAGAAAAAGCCCTGATGAGTTGTTGGCTGTAAGTAAAAAATCTGAATTGAAAAAGACTTTGAATGTATTCGATTTGATGATTATCGGTATCGGAGCGGTTGTCGGAACAGGTATTTTTACTATTATCGGGTCAGCGATTAAGGGTGGCTTAGAGGGTTCAGGCGCGGGGCCTGCCGTAATCATTTCGATGATTTTGGCGGCTGTTGCGTGCGTATTCTCTGCGCTTTGTTATAGTGAAATCGCGGCAATGATGCCTGTTGCAGGTAGCGCTTATACATATACTTACGCTACAATGGGCGAATTCATGGCGTGGATGGTAGGCTGGATTTTAATGCTGGAATATGCGATAGGAAACATTACAGTTGCAAGCGCGTGGACAGGATATTTTGTCCAGTTTTTGAAAGGGTTCAGGCATATATTGCCGGACTTTGTGGTGAATTTCCCACTATGGTTGCGTAATGACTATAGAACAATTCTTACAATGTGCGACCAGAACGGTTTGAATCCACACGATTTTATGCCGTATCTATTTAATAAAATTCCTGTAGCGGCTAACCTGCCTGCAATTTTTATCGTGCTTGTTCTGACACTTCTTTTGATTAAAGGGGTTAAAGAATCAACTCGTGTTGCAACGATTATGGTTGGCGTGAATATGTTTATGATTCTTTCATTCATTATTGTTGGTGCGTTTTATGTTAAGCCTGAAAACTGGACACCTTTTGCACCTAACGGTTTTGAGGGAATCTTTATGGGCGCATTCTTGATTTTCTTCGCATATATCGGGTTTGACGCAATTTCAACCTGTGCGGAAGAAACAGAAAACCCACAACGCGATTTGCCGATTGGTATTTTGGGAACTTTAGTGTTCTGTACTATTCTTTATGTATTTGTGGCGTTGGTGTTGACAGGTATTGTTCCGTTGCAAAACATTAATACCTCTGCGCCGATTGCGGCGGCTATGCAGTTTATTGGTAAAGACTGGTTTGCGGGTGTGATTTCTACCGGTGCGCTTTGCGCGTTGACATCTGTTCTATTGATTTACCAATTAGGAACAACAAGAATTTTATACGCGATGAGCCGTGATAGATTTTTACCGAAATCTTTCCGTGTAATCCATAGAAAGTTTAGAACTCCTCACGTTTTGACGTGGATTGCGGGTATTATCGTAATCGTTTGTTCATTATTTATGGACTTGAATATTTCGGCTGAACTATGTAACTTCGGAACATTCACATCATTTATTATAATTTGTATTGCGGTGTTGATTTTGAGAAAAAGCGAGCCAAACCGCGAAAGACCGTTCAAGGTTCCGTTCTGCCCTTGGTTCCCGATTCTGGGGATTCTAACCTGCGGCGGATTGATGGTTTATTCGATGAAGTTCTTGAAAACCTCATCAATATACTTCCCACTGTGGCTGTTGATAGGCGTTGCAATCTATGCGGCTTACGGTTACAAACAAAAACGTTTAGAAGAACAAGGTAAAAAGCAGTAAAACTGCTTTTTACCTTTCCCCGCGCTCTTGACTAATTTAGAAACATGCTACATAATGAGAACAGAAAGGATGAGATTATGAAACAAAAGCTTGTAAACATTTTGACAGGGGGGGGGGGACTGCTGAGCCGGTTCTATCTAATACGTTGGCGGGCTACCGTACAACGAAAATGAGGATCCCGCTCAGCGGGTTCACTATGGCGGAGATACTCTTATCTCTCACAATTATTGGTGTAGTCGCCGCGATAACGCTTCCGTCGCTGACAGGCAACATTAACGAGAGAACTTGGAATACGCAGCGTAAAGC
>JAMPIJ010000019.1 GCA_023662905.1 Fusobacterium sp. | reverse complement strand
GGGGGGGGGGGGGACCTCTAAGGTTTCGACTTCTCGGGGCGGAGTAAATGTTGTTGCCGGTTTTGGGAAGTTTGGTTCTATTTTGCGGCCGTCAGGAATGCGTGTTAAAACGTCGAATTCTGGAGATTATAGCAAGCTCTTGAACGGGCAGAATGCTTACGCGTATCTGAATAGTAATCCGTTTGCAAGAAATATTCAGATCTCTGGTGAAAACAGTCAGGTTAATTCGCTAAAAAGTACCTTAAATTCACTTGAGCCTGAAGAAAAAGATAGCTCAAACCAGAGTATTTCTAAATTAAGGAAAAAAGAGGTGAAACTTCGTCAGCAAATTATTTCAGCCAGAGCGCAAGGTAAGAATGATGAAGTCAAAAAACTTCAAGAGCAACTCGATAAAGTAAAAGAAAAGATTGCCAAAGCCCGCGATGAAAGCAGTTGATGTTTAATTTTGTTACGAAACGCTTGATTTTAGAATATTTCCATGTTATTTTTAAGCTGTCAGACTGCTTGAATAAGCTTTTTATGAGCAACAATTAATCAGGTAAGTGACGAGTATATAAGAAACCGCGCAGATTGGCTGCGTAGGTCTAACAAGGAGAAAACAAATGAATACAGATCCAATAGCAGATATGCTAACAAGAATCAGAAACGCTAGTATGGTTTCTTTGACAGAAGTTAAAATGCCATCTTCTAAATTGAAAGTTGAATTGGCTAAATTGCTTAAATCAGAAGGTTTCATCACTGATTACGCTGTTTCTGAAGAAGGCAAATTCAAAGTTTTATCAATCACTTTGAAATACGATTCTAAAAACAAACCTGTAATCTCTAAATTACAAAGAGTATCAAAACCAGGTTTGAGAAACTACTGCAAAGCTCAAAACTTGCCACAAGTATTAGGCGGTTTAGGCGTAGCAATCGTTTCAACAAGCAAAGGCTTGATGACAGACAGAAAAGCTCGCAAAGAAAACGTTGGCGGCGAAGTATTATGTTATGTTTACTAGGCATTAGCCTAAGTAAAAGCAGTACAGGCGGAATTGGTAGAAAAACCTGTATTTGAATGAAGTTATACCAAAAGGAGAAAATTAATTATGTCACGTATTGGTAAATTACCTATAGCAATTCCAGCAGGAGTTGAAGTTAAAATTGATGGCCACACAGTTACAGTTAAAGGCTCTAAAGGTACTGAATCTGTAACAGTTCGTCCAGAAATTACTGTAAAAGTTGAAGACAACCACATCGTTGTTGAAAGAGTTGATGATTCTCGTCAAGCTCGTTCTTTACACGGTTTGTCAAGAACTTTAATCGCAAACGCAGTTAAAGGCGTAAGCGAAGGTTTCGAAAAGAAATTAGAAATCGTTGGTGTTGGTTACCGTGCTAACATGGAAGGTTCAAACCTTAACTTAGCATTGGGTTACTCTCACCCTGTAGTTGTTGTTCCACCAGAAGGTATCACTCTTTCTGTTGAAGCTAACACAAAAGTATCAGTAAAAGGCTCAAACAAACAATTAGTTGGTGATGTAGCTGCTGAAATTCGTGGAAAACGTCCACCTGAAGTTTACAAAGGAAAAGGTGTTAAATACGAAGGCGAATACATCAGACGTAAAGCTGGTAAAGCTGGTAAGAAGTAGGACAATTTTAGGCGAGCGTAAGCGAGCCGCATAGTATAACAAATGCCAATATAAGCCTGTTGGGTTCTCTGTACTTTAATGGGTTTGGGCAGAAAGAAGGAAAAATGATTAAACAAGAAAACAGAAAAGCAAAAGTTCAAAAAAGACATAGATCAATTAGAAATAAAATCTCTGGTACAGCTGAATTCCCTAGATTGGCTGTTTACAGAAGTACAAAACACATCTACGCTCAATTGATTGACGATGTTAACCATGTAACATTGGCATCAGCTTCTTCAAATGACAAAGATTTGAGAGAAAAATTGACAAACGGTGGTAACATTGACGCTGCAAAAGTTGTTGGTGAAACTATCGCTCAAAAAGCTAAAAAAGCTGGCGTTGAATGCGTAGTATTCGACAGAGGTGGTTTCTTGTATCACGGTCGTGTTGCAGCTTTGGCTGACGCGGCTAGAGAAGCTGGTCTTTGCTTCTAATTTGCATAAGCTTATAGAAAAGGCGGACTTTTTAAAGTCCGCCTTTTTGTTTATAAAAGCTTTAATAATACGGGTGCAAGGATTGTGGTTAGAATTCCAACTATTATAAGCGCTAAAGTGCTTATTGTTGTTTGCTGTTCTTTTTGTTTTTCGATACAGCTTGACGTTCCCATTACGTGGCTGGAGGCGCCGATTGAAAGCCCTATTGAGATATCGCTTTTTATTCCGATAAGTTTTAGAATTTTGTGGCCGGTGACAGCGCCCCAGATTCCGGTTAAAACGACTACGCAGGCGGTGAGTTCCGGAATCCCGCCGATTGTTTTGGATATCTCGACTGCGATTGGGGTTGTGACCGATTTCGGGATAAGCGAACAGATGACGCTGATTTCGGTGTGCAGAAGTTTTCCTGTTATGTAAGTTAAAAGTATTGCGATTACTGTTGCAAAAAGCAGGCCGAAATAGATTGCGCGTTTGTTTTTGGTGAGTGACTTAATATTTTGGCTGAGTGGATAGCCGAGTGCAATCGTTGCGGGGCCGAGTAGAACGGTGAGAAGCGATGCGCTAGAGTTATATGTCGCGTAATCCATTTTTAGTAACAGCAAAAGGCAAATTATTATTGTTCCCGCGAGGATTATCACGGGGATTTGTTTGCGGAATTTTAACGCGCCGGTGTAAATGATTATTGTGGCGAGGAGGCCAAAAGGATTAAGCATTTTTGCCTCCCTTTTTCATTCTTGCAAGCCGCGTGAATTTTATTATTGTTTCGACAAACAGCGCAGTGAAAACCATTATCAGCGTTGTGATGAGAAAAATCGCGATTAGAATCGGTAAAATATTTGTCTTTATCAGGTCAAAGTATACTATTATTCCGACGAAAAGCGGGATGAAAAGAAGCGCCATGTGCTTTAAAAGAAGTTCGCAAATGTTTTTAATCCATTCTTCTTTAATGATTTTTGCCTGTAGGAGGATTACGAGAATTACCATCCCGAGGATTGGGGCGGGAAATTTTATTGGCAAAATGTTGATTATTAGATTACTGATAAACTGTAAAAGTATGAGGATTCCAAATCCGAGTAATGTTTTAGTCATAAATGTATAAATCCTGAGTGAGTTTTATTTCGTATAGGGTTTCAGGCGGAAGCGAAATGCGGTTTCCCTTTGCCTTGAGTGCGATTACAGGTGAAAGCAATACGCCGCCAAGGTAGCCTACAGTTCCGCCAAGGAACGTGAAAGGTGAGAGGATTACCGTTGCACCGTCGCTAGCAAAGGAGGCAGTCTTTTTCATTGATTTTTGGAAAAATTGGTGACTTTTTTTGATATTTTTGCCGGTGTTTGCAAGATAAGTTCGTTTGCCTTTGATGTTGTTTAGGAAGATTTTTTTGCCGTTGGCTTTTGTGATTTTTCCGTCAGCGTAATGGGTTGCGCCATCGAGTGTAATGCTTTCGATTTCAAGCTTTACAAGTCCGCCGTTGCCTGTGTATTGCGGAAGATGGGCATCTACAATTCTGCCACGGAGCGTTGAACCTGCCGGAATTGTTATGTAGCGTTTTGTGACGGGTTTTGTTGTGGTAAAACTTACACGGTTTCCGATTTTTGCGCTGTCGGAGGCCCAGTTTTTTGAGATGGCGCGAAATTTTGTACCGCGTCCGATTTTTGTTGCAGTTGAGCGGTCGACCGGTTGAATAGGAATAGGTTTACGCGCTTCCGTTGGTTTAATTGTTTTGGTCGAAACGGACGATCCTGTGTTCACGGGTTCGTTAGGTTCTAGCCCCTCGGGAAGTTTGGGCAATGTGTCTTCAAGGCTAGACGCATTGTATTTTTTGTTTATCTCTGCGTCGATTGAGTTATCTAATTCAATACAAAAACCTTGGGACTGCATTAAAAACAGCCCCAAGATGATTGATAATATAAAATTATGAACAAATGTTTTCATAATCCGCTCCGATATGGGCGGGCTGACTATTGTGCCAGCGCCTCGTTAATTGCTTTAGCCGCTTTTTTGCCGGCACCCATTGCGTTGATTGCGTTTGATGCGCCAACAGGTGCAACGTCGCCGCCTGCATAAACATTTTCCAATGAAGTTGCACGGGTTTCTGCGTCAACTGTAATGTAGCCGCGTCTATCGGTGATGATTTCTAAGCCCTCAGCCTGTGCTGATTTTTGGATAATCGGGTTAGGGCCGGTGCCGAGTGCAACGATTACGGTGTCGAGTTCGATAGTTTCAACTTCGCCGGTTGCAACAGGTGAACGTCTTCCGCTTTCATCAGGTTCGCCAAGTTCCATAACTTCAAGTTCAACAGATTTAACGTAACCGTCTTCTCCGTGGATTTCTTTTGGCGCGAGTAAGAATTTGAACACAACGCCTTCTTCTTTTGCGTGGCGGATTTCTTCAAGACGTGCCGGAAGTTCTTTTTCTGTACGTCTATAGATGATGTAAACTTCTTCAAAACCTACGCGAACAGCGGTTCTAGCCGCGTCCATTGCAACGTTTCCGCCGCCGAAGATTGCAGCTTTTTTGCCAACACGAAGCGGTGTTGTGCTATCTTGTTCCCACGCACCCATAAGGTTTACACGGGTTAAGAATTCGTTAGCTGAATATACACCGTTAAGGTTTTCGCCTGGAACGCCCATCATTTTAGGCAAGCCTGCGCCTGAACAGATGAATACAGCGTTAAAACCGTCTTCTTTTAATTGTTGAAGAGTAATAGATTTACCAACAACAACGTTAGTGTGGAATTCGACGCCCATAGCTTTGAGGTTTTCGATTTCTCTGTCGAGAACTACGCGTGGAAGTCTGAACGGAGGAATACCGTATCTCAAAACGCCGCCGAGTTTGTGAAGCGCTTCGAATACAACGACTTCGTGGCCGGCTTTTCTAAGGTCAGCAGCCGCAGTGATACCTGCGCATCCTGAACCTACAACCGCAACTTTTTTGCCGCTTGGTTTGATCTCAGGCATTGCAGCTTTTGTGTTGTCGCCGACGTATCTTTCGAGTGCGCCGATAGAAACCGGTTGGCCTTTAATACCTAAAACGCAGTTGCCTTCGCATTGTCTTTCTTGAGGGCAAACACGACCGCAAACTGACGGTAACATACTTGTTTCGCGGATAATTTCGCCCGCTTTTTCTAAATTATCTTCTTTTATAGCTTGTATAAAGTTAGGAATTTTAATATTAACCGGACAGCCTTGAACGCATCTTGGATTTTTGCAGTTTAAGCATCTTGAAGCTTCAAGTTTAACCTGTTCCGGAGTTAAATTGCTTTCAACAGGATTGAAGTTTGAACGTCTTTCAATCTTGTCTTGTTCCTGAACTCTTTGTCTTTCTATTGCCATACACATCTCCCTTGTTATTCGTAATCCAATAACAAAATTTTACATCAAACAAGGCGTATGTGCAAGATATTTATTTGTGGTTTTTAATATAAGCGTCAACGAGTCCGCCGCCGTGAGCCGCTACTCTTGGAACAGGTTTTACGCTTGCTGTTGTAACGTCAAGTGTTTTTTCTGCGTCGTAATTGTTTTGAGTTTCAGCGTTAACGACAGGTTTCTTTTCGTCTTTCATCATCCATTTTTTAGCAGAGTCTGCGAGTGGAGTTGAGAGGAACGGTACGATCATACGTTTTGCAACGACTGTTGATAATGCCAGACCGGTGATTTGTGTGAATGCGCTGACAACTGTTCCTTTGTATTTGTCGAATGCAGGGCGGAATTCGTCGCCGCCGATACCTCTGAATTCGTTTGTTTTTGAAAGAACTGATTGATAACCTTTTGCGGCACTTCTGTTGAAGTATTTGCCTAAAGTTTTTGCGAATAATTTGTTTTGGAATTTAGTAAATCCGATTGTCATTGCGATTTGTGTTGAAATCATCAAGATACCATTGGTAAGGTCTAATGCCGCAACAAACGGACGTTTGTCTTCCGGAATGTTTTGGTTGTTTAAACTCTGGTATGTATAAAGCGCGCAACCGATACCATCTTTCGCAACAACTGAACCTACACCTACTGCAGTGATTACGTTGTTGTCGTTAAGCTGATATTTTCTGCCCAATTTGTTTTTTACTAAATTTGTTTCACCAAGCCAGTGGGCAGGTTTGTAAATAAGGTTTTCTTTTAATGAGGTTCCAATTTTACTAATATTAGCCATTATTTACCTCCTTTCCTTTAGCCGGTGCCTGTTCGACAAGTTTGTCGTTGGCCTCTGTTTTAGCTTTTTTCCCTTTGGAAAGGTTAGGGAAGAATTTATCCATAAATACCGGATAACAAATATTGAGTAATTCGCAAGAGAACGGCGCTGCAACTAAGCCTAAGATTACGCCACCAATTTGTTTGTGACATTTCATGCTGCCTTTGATTTGTTGTTTGAAAGTATCGGCAACTCTTTGCGCGAAGATAATTCCTTTTTTCGCTAGGCGTTTGTTGCCTTTTGCTTCTTCAGCGAATAATGCTTCGATTTCTTTGACTGTTTTGCCGTTTTTGATTTCTTGTTGGATTTTTTCGTAGAATGTAAGGTTTTTATCGATAGCGGCGATTCTGTCTGCAAGTTCTTGTTTAACAGCGGCTTCAACGGCTGCTTTGTCTTTCATTTTGTCCGGGCCGTAAGCTATTGCTGTATTTTTAACTTTTTGTAATTTTTCTTTCATTACGTCGATGAAAGCTTTGTGGTCTTCTTTAGGAATATTGCCTCTTGAAATATCAAGAATTTCTTCTGTGATTAATTTTAATTCTTCTGTGCCTTTAAGACCTTTAATTTTATCGTTTAATGCAGATTTGACTTTTGTTAAATCGTTTTCCTCAAGGAGTTTTTCCATATCGGAAACATATTCCAGGGTTTGTTTGTTGTTGGTTCTGTAGAATTCTCTACGTCTTACACGGTAAACATTTTTTTCGTCAGTCAGACGTTTTCTTTCGGTTTTTTCGCTGTCGATGATGCTTTCGATAGCACCGTTTACTGCATTTTTGAAGATACCTTTGTCAATATCAACCAAACCGTCTTTTTGGTGTTTTGAAATTTGAATTGTTTCGTTGTTTCTTATGTCGTTTAAGAGTTTGTCTTTTTGTTGTTTAACTTTAGCTTTTACTTCCTGATCGATTCTTTCTTTGCTGTAATCAGGGTGTTGTTTTTTGATTTCGTTAGCAAGGAATTTTTCATCTTGGAACGCTGTTCTATTCAAGTGTTCACCAAATCTACCTTTGTTATAAGCGGTTTCCATTACTTTATCAAACGGTTTAACTGTCAAATAAACGTTTGTCAAAACGCTCAAAACTGCTGAAATCGGTTGACGCCAAGCTGCGTAAGTTCTTGTATCTTCATCAGATGTTGATAACGGGTTAAACTTAATAAATATCGGCGCAATCAAACCTGTACCGATAGCGTTAATCATTGTATTTTGAACTTCTCCCAAGCTGTTAGAGAGTTGTTTTGCTTTTTTAACTCCCCAAGGCATATAGCTGTCAATTTTTTTACCAATAGCGTCAGAAGAATATTTCGCTCCGAATGCAACCTGATTGTTTTCCTTGTTGCGCTGTTGGTTGTATTTCTGGGTATTACCCAAACTTTTAACGTTTCCAAATTCTACTTTCATCTACACACACTTCCCGAAGAGATTCTTCACCTATATATATAGACGTTCAAACATGGGAAAAATTGCCCCGTTAATATTAAATATTAACAAATGTAAAGAACTCTATATGCAGAAAAAAGGATAAGAACTCCTACAAATCCTAATATACCACCAACAAAATAATTTGCAAGCAAAACATATCTAATTTATATTATAAAGAAGTATGCCGCAGGATATACTCAGGTTTAAAGACTCTACTGACGGGTTCATTTCTATTTTTACGGAGGTCGTTGAGTAGTCGATTAGTTCATCAGAAAGCCCGTCGGCTTCAGAGCCGAACATGATGAGCATGGGCTTTTGCGCTTGGAATGTTTTTAATAAATTTGTTGAACGCGGAAGGGTCGCAATTCGTTGGGATTTGTCAAAATATTGTTTAAGTTCCTCAAGCTTTTCTATGTGGAAAACCGGTGTTTTGCAAAGGTTTCCGACTGATGCGCGGACGCATTTCGGGTTGTAGATGTCTGTGCAGTTGCCGTATAGAATCACAGCGTCAACGTTGAACGCGGCGGCGCTTCTGAGGATTGTGCCAAGGTTGCCCACATCTTTTATTCCCTCTAAAAGTAAGACTTTTTGTGCAGTTTTAAGCGTTTCTTTGTCGAAAATTTTCTGGCATGCCACCCCTACGGCTTCCGGTGCGCTGTCGGTCGTTGAAATTTTTTTCAAAACAGCTTCTGTTGTTTCGATAAGCTTGTCTTTTGCGAATGAATATCTAGAGGCTTTTTCTTTTAATACGAAGATTTTGTCGATTTCAAGCCCGATGGAATGCGCTTCTTCTATTGCTTTGAAGCCCTCAAGAAGAAATTTACCCTCACTATCGCGGAATTTTTTCTGTTGAAGTTTTACTGTTTCTTTGACCAGTTCGTTGTTTACGCTTGTGATTTCCATTAGATAACCTCAAATTCTTCCAACCACAGTTTTTCTTGTTCGCTCATAATATCATAGTTGATAAGTTTTTTTTCATAAGGCATATTTGAAAAACTTATGATTACGCCATCGTCCAAATAGCAGGAGTTTTCAAGCCTTACGCCGAAATGGTCTTCGCAATAAAGCCCCGGTTCGATGGTAAAACACATATTGTTTTTGAGTTTGGCTTTGCCCATTTCCGACGGACTTAGTGACGGCGGATTTTCATGAACGCTTACGCCGATTCCGTGACCAAGTCCATGGTTGAACACAAAGCCGTCGATGGCATTCTTCTGCATAAAAAATCTTGCGGTTGCGTCGATTTCGTAACCGGTTTCAAAGTTCCGGCAGTTGTAACAGGTTAAAAACGCGCGCAAAACTGTTGTATAAACGTGGCGTTGAAGTTCTGTCGGCGTGCCTTTTACAAAAACTCTTGTGATATCTGTTGCAAGCCCCTCTTCAAAATAGGCGCCACAGTCTACAAGAATAAGGCTTCCGTCCTGAATGATTTCGTCTTTTGATGATTTTGAATAATGTGCCAGCGCGGAATTTTTATCTTTCGCAACGATTGATTTGAAACTCAAACCTTTCGCACCCTGTTTGTAAAATTCTTCTTCTAGCTTTTGCGCGATATCAAATTCGCTGATGTTGTCGGTCGTTTCGATAAAGTTTCTAAGCGCCAAAAGGGCGTTGTCTGTACGCTCAAAAGCTCCTGTCAGATGGTCGATTTCTTCTTCAGATTTAATCGCTTTCATCTGTTTGATAGGGTTTTCGCGCATCTCAACAGCTTTTTCTTTTACAAGATTGTAGTCAAATGCGTTGATTGATTTTTTATCGACAAAAATTTTGCCCTCAAAGTTTTTGATTGAATTATAAAAGTCCTCAAACGCGTCCGGCATGAAAAGTTCAACCGCGTTTTTGTAAATAAGCGCCTTGCCGTAAATTTTTGACGAGTATGGAATCGAATAACTGCGTTTGTTGAAAAGGTACGAAACCTCTTCCGCACAAGTTATCAAAAGAACTTCGTCATCGTTCATGAACTCCTGAATCCCTGCGACTTTTTCTTCGGCAGAAATTCCAGGAACAGTTTCCACCTCAAGGTTTTTTATAAAATGGTCAGGCGTAAAAATATCTTCGTCAAGAAGTTTGATATCGAAATATTTCGCGAAAAGTTCAACTTGCGCCTGAGAGTTTTTCTTTGAGAAAACGCCGACAGTTTTGCCGTTCCCGACAAGCGCCGCAAGTTCCTCGATAAATCTCTGACCGGTTTGAAGTTTCACAACCTGAACGCGTGAATGATCGACTTCCAAATCCGCCTGAATATGGTAACGGCCGTCAACAAATAGATAAATAGTTTCCGGCGTCAAAAGCGCATCACCGGTTGAACCGCTGAAGTTCGTTAAATGATAACGCGAATTTTCTTCCAGCATAGTATATTCTGCTAGAAATTCATTTGTGGAATTTACTAGCAGAAAGTCTACGCCGTATTTTTCAAGAATTTCTCTATTATTCATTATGCCTTTTCTGTTACAAGAATTAAGTGCCATCCAAATTGAGTTTGAACAGGTTCGGAAACTTTGCCTGTTTCAAGCGCGAACGCAGCATCTTCAAATGGTTTAACCATCATTCCGCGTCCGAAGAAACCAAGGTCGCCGCCGTTAGCGCCAGACGGGCAGAGTGAATGTTGTGCCGCAGCGTTTGCAAAATCTTCTGCTGTGTTGATTGTTGCTGCTAAATCTTTAGCTTCCTGTTCAGTTTGCACGAGAATGTGGCTTGCTCTAACTTTATTTGACATAATATCTCCTATCTTTTTTCTCCCCACTTTATCATAAAAAAATAAATCGCGCAAACAAAAAGGAATGGAGCCAAAAAACGAACCTGAACAAAAGTTAAAACATCTTCTCTCGAAATCCGATATAATACTCAGGTGTTTCCGACTCCATGTATAGTTATGATAACGTATTTTTCAGGGTGTTTCATTGGTCGTGAGAATGGTTTTATTGGGTTTTTGGTAATTTTTATAAATTAATTCCAAAGAATTAGTTGAAATTTATTTTTTTTGTTGTAGTATAAATACAGAGATGCGGAAGTAGCTCAGTTGGTAGAGTATCTGCCTTCCAAGCAGACTGTCGCGAGTTCGAGTCTCGTCTTCCGCTAATAAAAAAGATCCATCGTTGATGGGTCTTTTTTATTGGCATTATATGTGCTAGGTTTGCGGCTTACATTTATCAGGACATTTGGGACGGTTGATTTTAGGCAGAAATGCCGAGTTGTTGGGAGTTTGAGGCTGTTTTAGAGTGTTGAGATTTGGCGGTCTTTTCTTGCACTTTTGTCTCCATTTTTGCACTAAATTGCACTAACTTTCTACAATGTTTGACTCATCTTAGCCTATATCCTGCTTGGTGTTTGAATTTTAACCCTGAGACTTTTAGTGCAAAAAGTGTCCGTTTTGAATTATCTTTTAGTTTGATATGTGTCGAAATGTCTCTGAGATTGAGATTCAGGACTTGATGTTTTCAAGACAAAGAGCGATTAATGTGTGTAGCGGATTTTCGGTAGGGCGCCGTGTGAGCGATAGCGAACCCAGCCCGTAAGGTGTCGGTCGGACGTTACTCCGCCGACACCCCGAATAATCCAAGACAAAAGGAGTTGCGCATGGCAGATTACACACCTAAAAAATCAAAACAAATAGCTTTAGCGAGATTGGACTTAATTCATAAATGGCTTGAGTTCAGAAAGAAATCTACAAATAAACTTCAAGCCGATTATGATTTTGTAAAATTACATAATACTTCAAATTCTCATCTGTTTGGAATTTTAGATAAAATATCTCGCGGTAGTCTGCATCGTTGGTATGCGATGCTAGATGGAACAGAAGATTATACAAAGCTCCTCCCACAGTATAAATATTCAAAAGTAGATGAATACAGAACCATTTTGACTGATGAAGAAGTTAAAATTTTTATGAGCTTGCTATTACATCCAAATCGAATTTCAATCGGTAAAGCCACCGCCCTCACTAAATACAAACTTAAAGAGCAAGGGCAAAGTTTTATTCCTGCGGATATTACATTTAGGCGGTATGCAAAATGGTTTAAGGATAATAATTATGACAAATGGATCTTGGCTCGTGATGGTGAAAAAGCATTATCAGATAAGGTTGAATCGTACATAAAACGTGATGCTAGTTTGCTAGAAGTCGGTGATATTCTAGTCGCAGATGGACATAAATTAGCATTTCAAGTAATAAATCCCTTTACCGGAAAACCTTGTCGGGCAACTTTAGTCGGATTTTTGGATTGGAAGTCGACCGCTCTTGTGGGTTATGAAATTATGCTTGAAGAAAATACTCAATGCATAGCTTCAGCTCTCAGAAACGCAATTATTAATCTTGATATGATTCCAAAAGTTGTTTATCAGGATAACGGCAGAGCCTTTAGAGCGAAATACTTTACTGATGATAAAGGTTTTACCGAATTAGGATTTCAAGGCTTGTATTCAAAACTAGGAATAGAAACAGTTTTTGCTCGTCCATATAATGCGAGGGCTAAAGTCATTGAAAGATTTTTTAAAGAATTTCAGGAGGGTTTTGAAAAACTTTTGCCAAGTTACATAGGAAGCAATATTTCAAATAAGCCAGCTTATATGATGCGGAATGAGAAGCTTCACAAGAATTTACATAATGAATTTATTCCAACAATTAAAGAAACAATAAGAATGATAGATATGTGGTTGAATTTTAAAAATTCACAGCCCTGTCCAAATGCTCCTAATAAAAGTGTCGCAGAAGTTTTAGAAGGAAGAAATCGTCAAAATATAAATACCGACAGTCTTGACGATTTAATGTTAGCAACAGAAGTTAAAACAATTCAGAGAAACGGAATCAGGTTCTTGAATTGTGATTATTTTAACGAAAGACTTTATGGCTTTAGGGGTAAAGTATTGATAAAATATAACCTTTTTGACCTTACTAAAATAAAAGTATTTACCACTAAAGGTGAATATTTATGCACCGCAGAGCGAGTAACCGAAACTCATCCAATGGCGAAAGTTTTAGGTGATGTAAAAGATTTTGAGGATTACAAGCAGAAAATAGTTAAGCAAAGGCAACTGCGAAAGAAAACTATTAACTCAGTAAAACAATATTTAAGTAATGAAGAAGTTAAATTTATTGAACAGAAGATGGATGAACCAAAGGAAATTGAATTCAAACCACATTCAAATACCGTTCAAACTTTGTTCAAAAATAATTCAGAAAAATATGAATACTTAATCAAGCACGACCCAAACAATTCTTGGATTGCGGAATTTAGAAAAACAAAGGAGTATAAGTTGCTTTATGAATAAAATATTTGTAAAAACGACCAATGTTAAAAACTTTATAGGACTTATCGAAAACCTCGTCAATAAACCTAAAAAATTTCCAAGAATGGGATTAGTTTATGGCGAACCTGGACTGGGTAAATCGCAAACGGCTTTATGGCTTGCTTGTAAATATGATGGGATATATTTAAGAGCAACAAATTTAATGACAGGTCGGTGGTTTCTGGAAGAGTTAGTTAAGGAATTAGACGAAATTCCAAGATTTTTAACTTCGGATAACTTCAATTTAGTAGTTAAAAAATTAAAGCAAGAGCCGAAAATAATTTTCATTGATGAGATTGATTATTTAATAAATAACTATAAAACTATTGAAACTTTACGAGATATTCACGATGAAACCAACTGCTCGATAATATTTGTTGGTATGTGTTTGGCTCACAGAAAACTTGAAAGATACAAGCATCTATACGATAGATTTTCAGAAATTTTGAAGTTTGAAACATTTGGGGTAAATGATTTAAGCCAGATTTTTTGTCAACTTTCAGAAATCCCATTTACTTCTGATGCGATTGAGTATATTCATAGAAAATATAATAGGTTCAGACAAATTGTTCAACTCATAAATCAGATGGAAACTTATGCTAAAGATAATAATTTGTCTGAAATTACAAAGGAAATTATGGAGCAGATTATATGAATATCGAGAAATTAGCACGACATTTGAAAGAATTTACCTTAGATGAAATAGAGATGATTGCCGAATGTGATTGTAGAACAGATCTTGAACACCTTTTGAACGAGGGTAAAATAGTTTTTGAACAAGGTTTGTATAAATATGTGGAAAACTCTCCTAAGATTGATTTCGGAGTATTTATTAGCTCTAATAATAACCAAAATCTAGCTTTTGAAGATGCAGTGAATACCTTTATTGAAAATTATGCAAAGAAGCATTGTAGAAAACGAACCTATGAAACTTACGAATCAATATTTAGAGTAAATATAACACCGTTTTTTAGAAATTATTTTTTGAATGATATTACACAAGAACTTGTAATTGAATTTTATAAAAAGTGTAAAAGCAGGCAACTGGGTATAAGAAGACTGAAAAATACAATGACACTTTTAAATCAATTGATAAAATATTTTCAAAATCTTGGTGTGATTGATAAAAGTTGCAATTTTCAAGTTCGAAGATTAACAGATAAAAACAAATTTAGTATTAACAGAATAATTTTTGAGGATTAAATATGACTAAAATGAAAAATTATAGACAGGCAGAAAAGATGTATATTTATGACAAAATTCCAATTGAAGAAATTGGAGATAAACTAAATATTTCCCGCAGAACTTTGTTTTATTGGAAAAAGAAATATGAATGGGATAGAAAAAGATTTGAGACTGAACGTAATCAAGAAATTTTTAGTGAAGAACTTTTAGGATTTGCAAGAAAATTAATGCAAAAGATTTCTAAGGATATGGATAATAAAGTTTCAACTCCACAGTCTGAGATTTATTCACTAATGAATATTCTGAAAAATATTCCACAGGTTAAACAATATGAAATCTCTAAAACAAAGCAACTAAAACCTACAGGACAACTTACTCCTGAAATTATTGAACAGATTGAAAGAGATATTTTAGGATTATATTAATTTTGGAATGCTGTAATTACAGCATTCCAAAGATCCATCCACAGAAAGTTGCCATTATTACGACCAACGATACAAACACCATCGTTTTTTGAGTCCCCATAACACTTCTTATAACGAGCATGTTTGGTAAACTTAATGCAGGGCCGGCAAGAAGAAGTGCTAAGGCAGGGCCTTTGCCCATTCCTGCATTTATTAAACCTTGAAGAATCGGAATTTCTGTTAATGTCGCAAAATACATAAATGCACCGACAAATGAGGCGATAAAATTAGATAACAGAGAGTTTCCGCCAACTAATCCTGCAATCCATTCTTTCGGAATTATCCCTGCCCCTTCAGGTGTTCCAAGTAAAAATCCTGAAACTAATACGCCGAACAAGAGAAGCGGTAGAATTTTCTTTGCAAAATCCCACGAAACCTTAACCCATTCGCTTTTTTCATATTTTGTTAATCTGGTAATCATCAAAATAAGTGCAATACCTAGGGTAAAAGAGATATTCCATTTTTGTGCAAATAAAATTTCTGCAATTCCATTTGTTCCTTGCGGGTTTGCAAAATTAAGAAATACTAGAAGTCCGACCATTGTTGCAAAGAAAATTGCTGTCTGCCATAAAGGTCTTGTTTTTTCTTCTGCGATTTGTGCTTGTTTAGGGGCTTCAGGGAGTTTTTCGTTTCTATAAATAAATTGCATAATTAACCCGATTACAACCGCAAAAATGATTGCACAAATTGTTCTGGCTAAACCGAGTTCAAAGCCAAGAACTCTTGCTGTAAGAATTATTGCAAGAACATTTATTGCAGGACCTGAATATAAGAATGCACAAGCCGGTCCAAGCCCTGCACCCATTTTATAAATCCCTGCAAACAAAGGTAATATTGTGCAAGAACAAACCGCAAGAATAGTTCCTGAAACAGATGCAACGGTATAAGCTAAAAACTTATTTGCTTTTGCTCCGAGATATTTCATAACAGAATTTTGCGAAACAAATACGCTTATTGCACCCGCGATAAAAAATGCGGGGATTAAGCATAACAAAACATGTTCCTGCGCATACCATTTTGTTAATTTCAGGGCTTCAATAACCGCGCCATCAAAAGCGGGTCTTCCAACGGGAAGAAAATAGAACCCTAAAAAGATTGCGACAATCCAAAATAAAATTTTTAATTCTTTTTTAACATCCATTATTATTACCCTCCTTTTTAGAACAAGCCTGTTCAGGGGAAGTTCCTTCAAGAATTTTGTTTAAACAGTTAAGAAATTCTCCCATACAACAGATTTTTAAAGAATAATAAACATTAAGCCCTTCTTTTCTGTCTTTAATCAAGCCTGCATTTTTAAGTTTGATAAGACTCTTTGAAATATGCGGCTGCTCATATTTGTCTAAGTGTTTTAATATTTCACAAACGCATTTTTCTCCGTCTAATAACAAGTCCAGAACTTCTAAACGCACAGGATTAGAAAGAGCTTTAAATATTTCCGCTTTTCTTACATATAATTTTTCATCCATAGTAACCTCCTTATATTCCAATTATGGAATATATTAAATACTTTGTCAAGTATTTAATAAGGTAATATCTAGGAAGGCAAATTTTCTTTAAGTAAACGGTTTTGATTTTCCAATTTTTCTTTTAAAAGAGTATCAATAGAATTAAAAAATTTATCCATACAACAAATTTTTAAGGAATAATATACATTAAGCCCTTTTTTGTTATCCTGAATAATTCCGTTAGCTTTCAGTACTGATAAGCATTTTGATACGTTGGATTGATTTTCGCCGGTAAGCGCGATAAGCTCTGATACATTTTTTTCGCCGGAGGTTAATGCATCAATTATCATTAACCTCACGGGATTTGCCATAACTTTAATTAGTTCTGATTTTAGCTTGTAAAAATCTTTGTTCATCAATAACCTCAAAAGTATTATACATTAAATATGGATAAAATACTGAAACAGGTAACCTGTAAGAACAGCCATTGTAAAAATTACTGTTAAAAATGCGATAATTAAAGGCCATTTGAACATTGATTTTAAAAGTATAACTTCTGTAATACTTGCACCAGATGAGCCTATAATCAGCGACATTATTGCCCCGAGTCCCATTCCCTTAGAAGCAAGAACTCCCGCAAGAGGAATAACAGCTTCCATTCTTATATATAAAGGAATGCCTATTACAGCCGCAATCGGAACTGCAAAAATATTGTTTCCGCCTGCGTATTTTGCCACAACATCTGATGGCATAAATCCGTAAATAAATGCTCCGATAGATACCCCGATTGCAAGATAGGGAAGAACATCTTTAAACTGTTTGATTGCAGAGTTGTAGGCAATTTTTACATTGTCTTTAAAAATATCTACTTTTGTCGGAGCTGAACAACAGCATGTTGTCTGCACAGTCGTTTGTATAGATGAACAGCCGCAGCTGCAGCAGGAAGATTGAGTTTCTTTTTCTTCCATAATAAAGCGTTCAAATTTCAAAGTTTTTAGTATAAAACTTGCAATAATTGATACAAAAAGCGCAATTGAGATATAAATTCCTGTAGCTTTAGCCCCGAAGGTTGCAAAGAAAAGTCCGACAATAATAGGATTTAAAAGCGGGGATACAAATAAAAACGTCATCATTTGTCCGAATCCTACATTTGCTTTTAATAATCCTCTTAGCATTGGAATTGTTGAGCAGGAACAAAATGGAGTTAATGCCCCAAAAATTGCAGCCATAACATAACCGCTTTCTTTTCTTCCGCTTAATATTTTTTGTATTTTTTCATTAGATACATATTGCTGAATTAAAGCAATAATAAAACATATAACAATAAATAATATGGTTAATTCGCTTCCGAGAAACAAAAACATTTTACCTGTTTCTTTAGCCATTGTTAAAATTGAATCCATCGATACCTCCTATATTTTACTATATGAGAATATTATCATATAGTAATCTTTTGTCAAGTTTTTTAAAATTACCTGACTGAAGACTTGACTTTATTCCAAACATGGAATATTGTATTATTATATTCCAGTTGTGGAATATAATAAGTTAGAGAGGAGAACTATTATGACAAAAATTCAAATTTTAGGAACAGGATGTTCAAAATGTCAGGAATTGACAAAAAATGCATGTCTAGCAATAGACGGACTTGACGGATATGAAGTCGAAAAAATAACTGATATTACAAAGATTATGGAAATGGGGGTTATGATGACTCCGGCTCTTGTGATTGGTGATAAGGTTGTATCTTCAGGAAAAATTCTATCCGCAGATGAAATTAAAAAATTATTGTAGCCAATCGGGGAGGAGAGTTTTATGAGAAAATCTATATTATCACTTATCATATTATTAGGTCTAAATTCTGCTGCTTTTGCACTTGATGTGGATGTTCTTTACTACTGGGCAAATCCAAGATGTGCCAATTGTAAAAAAATGGAACAGTTTACACAAAGTGCTGTTCAGAAAATGAACGACAATTCAGTGCATTTTAAATCACTTGATATGTCAAAGCCTGAGAATAAAGCGGCAGTTAAAAAGTATAAATTATATACAAAATCTGTTGTGATTTCAAAAAATGTTCAGGGTAAAGAACAGTGGAAAAACCTTGACGGCATCTGGACAAAAGTAAATAACCAAAAAGCTTTTGAAAAATATATTACAGATGAAGTTAAAAAATTTAAGGGGGAATAAAAATGTTTTTTGCAATATTCACAAGTTTATGGTTAGGAATACTAACCTCTATAAGTCCGTGCCCGCTTGCAACAAATATTGCAGCAGTTTCTTTTATTTCTAAAAATATAGAAACCCCGCAAAAAACAATTCTTTCTGGGATTTTATATACGTTAGGGAGAATACTGACTTATGTAATATTAGGGGCAATTCTTGTAACTGGGCTTCTTGCAATACCTTCTGTTGCAAACTTTTTACAAAATTATATCAATAAAATTATGGGTCCTTTGTTAATCATAATTGGTTTATTACTGATTGATGTAATCAAGTTAAATTTTTCTTTCGGGGTGAATAATGGGAATTTTACCGAAAAATTTAAAAACTCTACACTTTGGGGTTCGTTTCTAATCGGTGTAATTTTTGCATTATCGTTTTGCCCGGTGAGTGCTGCGTTATTTTTTGGAAGTTTAACAACCTTAGCGATAGAACACCATTCAAGATTGGTTCTTCCTCTTGCTTACGGCATTGGAACGGGGCTTCCTGTTGTTATTTTTTCGATAATAATTGCCTTTGCTGTTCATAAAGTCGGTGAAATCTATAACAGCGTTGTAAAATTTGAATTCTGGTTTAGAAAAATTACCGGAACAATATTTATTATCGCAGGTATTTACTTTATAGCATCACATTATTTAGGGTTCTCATTATGAAGTGTTTAAAATGTTTTATAACATGTTTAGTTGTTTTGAGTTTAGTCGTTGGAGCTTGTTTATTCAAAGATACAAGTTGGTATCCTTTGTGGGCAAGGTTTGCAAGGTATAATACACCGGTTAGAGTTCTGGACACAAACAGTTCTCTCGGGCGTTATTCAAATTATACAAAAGAAATTTCTCTGAAAGATTTAGCCCGTATACATGGTCATTTGTGTGACGGGCTTGTAATCTCTTACACAGAACTGAAATATGCTTTTGAATATTTATTTCCTGATGGTGTTGTCGATAGAACTGATTTAAGAGTTGTTACCAAAAACGGTCCCTGCTGGGTTGATACAACCTCATTACTCTCAGGCGCAAGAATAAATTTCGGTACTTTAAGCATTGATAATACTCTTGTAAACAGTATTATTGTACAGAAAATTTCTACTGGAGAAACTTATCAAGTGAGCTTAAAATCAGGAGTTTTTCCTGATGAACTTTTAAAACTTGAAAGTTTAATTAAATCAAAACGAGCACAAGGTGAAATTGTATCAGATGAAGAAATTAACGAACTTGAAACTCTTGCAAACGGTTTATCTAAAAAGTTATTAACAACAGCAGCTGAAAAACTTCTGGATATCAAAAAACTTGAAAACTACATCTTTGAACAAAACATCCAAACGGGTATTCGTACGGATATTATAAATAAAGAGTTAAACAGATAATTACTTAATTAACTCCGAATATCTTGACAATCAGGTAAAAATAATATATTATCAGGTCATATTAGGTCTAATTAGGTATTATTATGTTAGAAAATCTTGATATTAAAATAAGTAATCAAATGCTTACAATTATCTCTGAAATTGATGAGTTTAAAGGTTCTTGGAAACTTTTAGGGCAAATGGCGCCTGAAAAATTACAAGCATTAAAAAAAGTTGCAACAATTGAAAGCGTTGGTTCTTCAAACAGAATTGAGGGAAATAAACTTTCAGATAAACAAGTAGAAGAACTTTTATCAAGGCTCAATAAACAGACTTTTGCCAACCGAGATGAGGAAGAAGTCGCTGGATATGCAAAGTTAGCCGATACAATATTTGAGGATTGGGAAGTTATTCCGCTGTCTGAAAATTATATAAAGCAATTGCATAAAATTTTGTTAGAATATTCTTCCAAAGATGAAAAACACAAAGGAGAATATAAAAAGATTTCTAATGCATTTGCAGCTTACGATAATAACGGCAAAGAGCTTGGAGTAGTTTTTGAAACTGCTACCCCGTTTGAAACACCTTTAAAAATGCAAGAATTAGTTGATTGGACTAATAAAAACCTGGCTGATAGGTTTTATCATCCATTGATTGTTATCGGAGTTTTTGTTGTTAATTTTCTTGCAATCCACCCGTTTCAAGATGGAAATGGCAGATTATCAAGAGCTTTAACAAATCTTTTATTATTAAAATCAGGTTACTTGTATATTCCATATAGTTCAACAGAATCTATTGTTGAGGATAACAAAGAGGCTTATTATAGAGCTTTAAGGCAAACTCAAACAACTTTAAACTCAGAGCCAAATTATGAACCTTGGCTGATGTTTTTCTTAAAAACCCTACAGAAACAAAAAATCAGATTGGAGTATAAATTAGAACATACTGAAACAAAGAAACTATCAAATCTTGATTTACCGGAAGTTTCAGCAAAAATAATGGAAGTTTTTGAAACTAAAGACCGTGCAACGATTTCAGAGCTATCAGAATTAACAGGGGGAAATATAAATACAATCAAAAAACATTTAGCAAATTTAGTTGAAAATGATTACTTAATTAAGCACGGCAAAACTCGAGGAGTGTGGTATACAAAGGAGTAATACAATTCTATCGACTCATCTGCGATTGATTGTATAAGTTTGAGGTAAGACTTTTATTTTAATTTCTTAATAAATTAACAAAATAAAAAAATATTATTATAAAATTGAGAAATGAGTGAATTATATGTAAATAGATATTTATGTCCAAATATCCAAAAACAAAATCTGGATTCATTTAGTTTTTTAACTGGTGAATTAACTTATATTTCATCCCAAGTAACATATACTATGGATATTTACAAAAAATTTGAAGATATAAGACATAATCCATACAATTTTATAATTGGAAATGGAGGTTTGGGTAAGTCTACATATTTAAAACAAATAAAAGCAATATTAGATAAAAATAAAATTCCTTGTATATTAATTGAATTAAGAACATTAAGTGATGAAATTCCTATCTATAGTAAAATAAATGATTTTTACAGATACCATAATAATTCAAAAGAAATATATTTATTATTAGACGCTGTTGATGAAGCGATAGATTGTAATGTAAAAAATATAGCAAATAAAATAACAGAAGCTTTGTCTCAAATTATTAATTCTAATAAAAATATTAAGGTTTTAAAAATATCAGATAAAAATAAATTTAACAAAATAAAAAGGAAGTTAAAGAATAGTCACCAAAAGATTTTAAACAAAAAGCTCTGTAATAAATTTTATAATAACCCCAATGTAAAAACAATTATTACATGCAGAGATAATAGAATACCAAAAGAATTAGTTCCCAACTTACAAACTATCTATAATACCAAAAATGATAATACATTCCATTTATGTCGTTTAACAGAAGAAGATGTAAAAAAACTAGCAAGTAGTTTAAATTGTCATGATATAGAAGATTTTATTAAAAAGATTAAAGAATATAATCTTGGGAGTTTTGCATCATCACCAATAACTCTAAAACCGTTAATAACAATGTATGAAAGTAATGAACTTGATAGCAAGTCTAACAATTACGATATTTATGAGAATTTAATGAGGAATTGGTGTGAAGAATCCGAATATCGGAAAAATAAGGCATTAAATAATGAAGATAAATTTCAACTTAAGCCTATAGATGAAATCTTATTTGTTGCTTCTAAAATTGCAATCGAATTAAAATTATCTGGTAAAAATGAAATTTCTTATACTAAAAATGATACTACTATTTTTGCTGAAGAATTTTATAATTTATCTTATGAGCTACCAAATGGAAAAAAGGTTGTATTTACAAAAGAACTTGTAGATTATACTTTAAAAACTAAAATATTTTGCAAAGTTAATGACCAATTTTTTATAGAGCAACAAACATATAAAGATTTTTTAGTTGCTCGCTATCTTCTGGAAATGCATGCAAAAGAAAATGAACTTTATAAGTTATTAAAACATGGCAATGATTTTCATCCAAATTTTTCTGAAAGTTTGGCATATTTAGCGGTAAAGAATAATAAAATTTTCACAACAGTTTTAAAAGAAATCCCAGAACGGGTTCTATTATCATCAATTTATTTTTGTAGTGACTCACAAAAGGAAGCTTTATTTAATGCATATTTAAAATGTGTAAAAGCTGATACTATTAGTTTCTGGGGATATTCTCCTGGTAGAATGTTTTTTAACAAAAAACTTTTTTATCCTAAATTAAACAGAATTTTAAAAAATAAGATAAAAATGAAAGACAAAGACATCAAAGAAGCTGTAATTGATATAATCTGGGATAATCGACTTTCCGATTTTGAATCAGAGTTTAGAAATATTATATTTGATACATCCGAAAATACAAGAATAAAAGTTCTAGCAATATATGCTTCTAAAGACTGTTTATACAACAAAATTTTAAAAGAGATTGCAGAAAATTTAAATAATTTTAATGATGAGATAAATAAAGATACCACTGATCAATTGAGAGGTATTATCTTAAATTGCCTATATCCTGAGTTCATTGATACAGAAACGATGCTTAGTTATTTAAAAGAACCTATGCAATCAAATTTCTTCGGTTATTATAAAGACTTTTTAAAATATAAGTTTCCTAATTCTATAAACAGAGACAATGCAAGGTTGTTTATGGATTGGATTTTACAAAATAGGAATATGGAAGAAGTGGTTAGATGTTCCTATAACGCTCACTATACTGATAATATTAAGAAGATTTTTAATCAAATTAGTAAAATACTTAATTATGAATTGATAGATAAATTTATCAATTTACAATTAGCTGAACAATATGCTTGGCAAGTTGTTTCAGATGACATAATCAATGCAATTTTACATAATGATGATTTTAGACAATATTTTGTAAAACAATTTATACAAAGGAGCTCTAACATCAGCAATTTTAGAATGTTCATACAACATATTCCTAATATGATAACAACTTATGAAATACCGATTTATTTAAAAATGTATGCTGATGAAAAAGATACATTTAGAAAAGATATAATAGAAATTTTAATTCAAAATATCTTTAGAACATACATAGAAAATGATTTAACTGATGATATTGATAATATTTATAGTATATTGCAAACAAATGAAGAATTGAAAGATAAATTTGGATACTTTATAAATGCTATAGTTATAGATTCTATGACTATAGAACCGGTTGCTGAATATGCAATTTCTGCGAAAAAACATTATTATGCAAATTTAAAAAATAAAGAAAAAAGCAAACAACATCAACAAAAAATCAATGAATTAAATAATTTTCCTAAGCAATTAGATAAAATCTTATACAAATATGAACAAAATAAGAATTTACAAAATACGGTTTTAGAATTATTTAGGCTTTTAAATTTAGAAAAAGAGTCCTTATATTATCAGCAAAATATCAGCATAGTTTTAAACGAACATATACGTTGGAAAAATGTTCCAGAAAATAAAAAACAAGAACTTATAGATATTTTTAAAGAATTTTTGCTAAATTCTGCTGAAAGTGAATTGACAAATATTGATAAATACATTTCAGAAAATACATTTAATATGAACTGGAATTGTCTAGCTATTTTACCATTATTAAAAAATTCTAATTTTAAAAATTATAACAAAATTTTACAAGATTGGTCTGATGTTATTATATACTTATCATCAAATTCGGAAGAAGCTTTAAGTCTCAAACAAGAGCTAATAAAAGATTTATATAGTATAAATCCTAATTTAGTTTACGACGGTATATTAAAAGTAATTACAAAAGCTCCCAATATGCTTCAATATAATTTCTTAAAAAGTTTGGAAACTATTTGGGATAAAAATCTTTCAATAAATATATTTGAACTCATAAAAACAAAACAATTAAATAATGGAATTCAATTTGAACTTATTCAAGCCTTAGCCTATAAACAATATGAACCGATTGGAATTTACATTCAAAACTCTATTAAAGAATTAATGCAAGCTAAAGAAATTGATGATAACAAAATTGGGAATTTATTAAATATTCTATTTTATGGCTTTGAAGGCAAATTTTGGAAATATATAAAAAAAATAATTTACAAAAACAAAATTTCTAAAGAAGCATTTTTAATTCTTATGAGAAAAACTGCCAGTCAAAATATTTATGCAAATGATTCAATGTATAAATTGTTAAGCTGTAACGATCTTGTCGAACTATACAAATGGATAATAAAAAAATATCCCTATATCAATCAATTAGAATTTAAAACAGGAATTGTGCATGATACAGATTGGTTAAAAGATTTTACGGAACGCATACCTGATTACTTTATTACAACTGGTAATGTAAAAGGGTATAAAAAAATTAAAAATGTCTACTTAAAAAACAGAAAAAATAAAGAAAATTATCAAAAATTCTTTAACCGTAGTTTAAAGTTAACAAAATATAATCACTTGCAAAGTATAAAAATCAATCATAAAACATTGGCAAAATTAGAAAATTTATATTTTAAAGAAAAGAAAGGTTTGGTAAATATGAAAATAGCTAAAAATATATTTGGAGATAATAATATAAATATTATAAATGAAAATTGCAAGAACAAAACTTCAAATTTTGGAACAGGAATTACTGTAACATTAATTATTATTATAATTGCCGTGGGTTTATTCATATCCGGCAAAATTGATATTTCACAGCTTATGCAAATAATAATACGATAGTTATAATAACTCTCAAACGAATTAAAATTTTGTTTTTATTATATAAATTGATTAGAATATTTTGTGGTTTATTATTAATTATTTTATTTGATTAAAGTAGCTATAAAAAATAGAACTAAAAAATAATAAGAGTATTTTAAATAGTAAATCTTCATCTCAAAGTTAATTACATCTTGTTCTAAATGTTAAATTACAGCGGCCTCGAATTTTTTAAAATTTCTTCGTTTAATTCTTTTTTTAATATTCTTCTGTTTTGTCGTTTTAGGTGTGAGTAATATATTCTTTGGCTCAATGTTAGATTTGACTTGAATTCTTTTTCATATTCTTGATTCAGGGTAAATAATTCATTTTCTTTTATTTCAAAAGCATCTTTTATGTCATTGATTTGTTCTATTGTATAAATTTCGCCGTTGCCGAGGCGGAGGGACAATTGGTCAATTTCTCTGATTATAGAATAGAATTTAGGGTTATAGTTTGAATTTATTTGTTGTCTTTTTTGTTCTTGCTCAGGGGTTAAATTAAGTTTAATTTGAGCGGTATTGCGCATATCAAGAACTTTTTTGAAAGTACTGTCTTCTGAGATTTCGCAGGCTAAACTTGATTGTGTTAATATCGTTATCCCTAAAATTGTAAATATAAATTTTCTCATATTTTTATTTTAATGACTATATTTTTTCTGTCAATGTTTTGATTTGTTTATTATATAATATTCTTGTAGAGTTTCAGTAAAGGAGAAATAATGGAAGAATTATTACAGATGGACGAAGTCGCGAAAATTTTAAACGATATTCCGTGGCATACTGTCCTCGAAGTTTTTATAAATATCGTTATCCTCGTCATTTTATCTAAAATTATTGACAGGGTTGTTAATAAAACTACCGAAAACCTTTTGAAAGCCGATAGAGTTCAGCTTGCTAAAATGATTCCGTTGATGGCAAGATTGTTGAAAATAGTTATTATTTTCTTAGCGGTTGCGGCGTTTTTACAAAGTCAAGGGTATTCGGTAAACTCATTCCTCGCAGGTTTCGGAATCACAGGTTTGGCGGTTGGTTTTGCAGCGAAAGAAGCGATTTCCGATATATTCGGGTCTTTCTCTGTTATTACGGATAAAGTTTTCAGAATCGGCGATTACATTAGTATCGGTTCAGAAGAGGGAACCGTTGAGGATATTAACTTCCGCTCAACACGTTTGAGAAAGCTTGATGATACAATCCTTGCAATTCCAAACAGAACCGTAGCGTCTGCAGCGATTACAAACTATTCGCTTATCCGCAACCGTATGATGGACGAAACTTTCGGCGTTGTTTACGGAACTTCTAACGAAAAATTGAACGAAGCTATTGAAATCCTCAAAAATATTGCGCTTAATGATGAAAATGTTCTTGACGGGTTTCAGGTGTTTATCCAAACTCTAAATAGCAGTTCGATTGATATTAGATTTATTGCGTATTTCAAAACGGGCAATATCGTTGAAATGCGCAAAATGAAAACAGCATTAATCCTAAAAGTTGTTGAAAAATTCCGCGAAGCCGGCATTGATTTTGCGTTCCCATCAACTTCTATCTATATGGAAAACAATTAATGAACATAAAAATTATTGCGTTAGGCAAAATTAAAGAGAAATTTTTGAAAGAGGGCGTTGACGAGTTTTTAAAGCGTTTAACGCCCTACTCGTCTGTTGAAATTCTAGAACTCACGCCGATTGAGATTAAGGATGAAAATTTGACGGAAAAAGTTCTTGATGAAGAGGCAGACAAAATTCTTGCGCTTGTGAAGCCGTCATCTTTTGTCGTAACGCTCGAAATTGGCGGCAAAATGTTTTCATCAGAAGAGTTTTCGGCCAAAATTGAGGGCTTGATTAACGATGGTGTTTCGGAATTAATTTTTGTAATCGGTTCGTCTTGCGGACTGTCAAAAAAGGTTTCTGCGCGAGCGGATTTGAAGATGAGTATGTCAAAAATGACGTTTTTGCATCAATTCGCTCGTTTGATACTGGTGGAACAGATTTACCGTGCGTTCAAGATAATGAAAAACGAAAAATATCACAAGTAGCCGCTTGACTAATTAAAGAACATGCTACATAATATGTAAAGAAAGGATGGAACTTA
>JAMPIJ010000018.1 GCA_023662905.1 Fusobacterium sp. | reverse complement strand
TTCCGTCGCTGACAGGCAACATTAACGAGAGAACTTGGAATACGCAGCGTAAAGCGCTTTATTCTAGATTATCTCAGGCAATTTCTCTTATGCCGGCGTTAAACGGGTTTGGATCAGTTTCGGAGGCAACATCTTCGGCTTCTGCCGTTGATACAGCCGCTGAAACTTTTATTACCGGTGGGTTGGCTAAGGTTCTAAAAATCAACAATATTTGTGATTACGAACATTTGGCTGATTGCGGTGTTGTTTCTGGTTATACCAATATGGGCGGTTCGTCTAAAACCACTGCGACAACTTTGTATCAGTTTAACAACACATTTAGCCTTGTTGCGTATAGTGGAAGTTCGTATTCAACGATGGATACAAAGGCGGCTGCGTTCGAAACGCAAAACGGCGAAAGCATTGTGGCTTATTACAATCCGTCTTGCAAAACGGAGTATCTGAATCAGGAAAGTTTAACTATTAGCGGAAATGTGTTCGGGTTTTCTCAGGCTACAATGTGCGTGAATTTTGTTTATGATTTAAATGGAACAAAAGGGCCTAACACCGTTGGAAAGGATATTGGTTTCATAACGGTATTTAACGCTACAGATTCAATTGTTGTGGCGCCAATGCCGTCTACTACCTCAAATGCTACTGATACTAAAAGTTGGGTTGAGGCCGCAAGAGCTTGCAGGGAAAATGATTCAGAGAGCAGGCTCCCAAATGTTGATGAATTGTCGGCTATTGCGCTTAATAAAGATTTAACGAATTTTTCTTCAGGAGCATTTGTTTGGTCTAGTTCATTATTTGACTCAACACATGCTTGGCACGTATCTACAAGCGGGGTACGGAGTTCACATCTTAAAACAGCAGGATATCCTTATCGTTGCGTTAAAAGGTAAAATAAAAGCGGCGTGAAAGCCGCTTTTTTATTTTGTTAAAAGTGATTTTGCAAACTCGATGGACTGTTCGTTGATTTCACCGCCTGCGAGTTCGGCAAGTGCTTTTACTCGGAATTCATCGTTTAATACATAAACATCAACGTGTGTTGAGGTGTCTTGAGATTTTGCCACGTAGAAGTGCTTGTCAGCCTTGGAGGCGATTATTGCCTGGTGTGTAATAATCAGAATTTGTCTGAATTTTGCGAGTTCTTTAATCTCGTCTGCGACGCTTTGGGAGGCTTTGCCGGAGATTCCGGTGTCGATTTCGTCGAAGATTACAGTGTCAATGTCGTCGCTTTGCGCAAAAATTGATTTTATTGCAAGCATTACACGTGAAATCTCACCGCCAGAGGCGATTTTGGCAAGCGGTTTCATTGTTTCTGATACGTTTGTTGAGATTAGAAATTCAACGTTATCTATGCCGTCGGGTGAAAGCGGTTTGCGCTCTACGTTAATTTTGAAGCGCGCTTTTGGAAGTTCCAGTTGATAAAGTTTTTCTTCAACGAGAGTTGAGAGAACCCTCGCATAATTCTGGCGGTTTTCGCTGATTTGTATAGCCATTTTCATCAATTTCGCTTCTGTTTTTGTGATTTCAGCGCTTAATTCTTCGATGTTTTGTGTTGAATTTTCAATACTGTTCAGTTCGGATTCGAATTTGTCGCGTGCGGCGAGAACTTCTTCAAGCGTCGCGCCGTATTTGCGTTTAAGCTTGTCGAAAGTGTAGAGGCGTTCTTGGATTTCGTTTAAGCGTTCGGTGTCGTTGTCGAGCGACTGGTTGTAGTCACGGAGTTCTGTACTCAGATCTTTTAGGCTTTCGGCAAGGTCGATGATTTTTTCTTCGTGTTCGGTTAGACTTTCGTCCATCGCTGCGGCTTTTGAGATACTTTGTTTGATGTTCAAAAGTGCTTCAAGGATAGAGCCGTCGTCACCGTTTATTGACCAGTAGGCAACGCCTGTGAGTTCTTTCAGTTTTTCGGCGTTTTCAAGGACGGTGAGTTCTTTTTGAAGTTCCTCGTCCTCGGTTGGTGATTTGATTTCAGCCGCGTCGATTTCGTCGAGTTGGAATTTTAGAAAATCTATTTGTGAATCCGTTGCGTCAGAGGCGTTTTGAAGTTCTTCAAGACGTTTTTGCATTTCTTTGTATGAATGGAAGATTTCGCCGTATTGCGCAAGTTGGCCGCTGTATAAATCTTTGCCGTAGTTATCCAAAAGCGTAATGTGGTATTTAGGCTGCATAAACGCGTAAGTCTGGTGTTGTGAATGGATATCCAGAAACATTTCTTTCAGGTGTTTTACGCATTCAGAGTTGACAGGCGTGCCGTTTACACGGGTTCTGACGGCGTTTTGGGTGATTTCTTTTGTGAGAAGAATTTCGTCGCCTGTGTAGTCGATTCCGTATTCTTCAAAAAGCGGTTTGATTTGCGGTTTGTTGCTCTCGATTAAAAGTTCAATAGACGCTTTGTCCTCGCCGGTTTTAATAACTTCTTTGGAAACTCGGTTAGAAAAAGCGATGTCGATTGCGTTGATTAGAATACTTTTACCGGAACCGGTTTCACCGGTGATTACGTTTAAGCCTCTGTCAAAATCAACCGTTAAATCGTCTATTAAAATGTAATTTTTGAGTTTAATCTGCTTAATCATACTTTTCTTGTTGAATAGATTTTAAATTCGCCGTTTGCAAGTTCGTCAAAGTGGAGTTCGGAGCCGCCGTTGTATTTTTCTTTTACGAAATCAGTTCCGTTGAATTTATATTCGCCGGTGATAGAGTAGTCGCTAGGGAGAAGAACTTTTTTGTCTTGAACAGGTTTACCCTCAACGATTTCGCCCTCAATTTTTTCGGTTGGAGCTTTGTAGTTTGCAACGATGAGGAAGCCGTCTTTGAGCGGTTCTTTGGAGATAATCCAGCTTGCGAAGCCGTCTTCGTCCTGATCTATAATCTGTGCTTCGCCGTCTGTTATAATAGCATTATTTTTAACAAAGCGGTCGATAGCGTCGAATTTGTTGTAGAACGGATAATCAAGCGCACGTTCCATCGCAACTTCTTCGCCGATAACTTTTTCTATTCCGCGTTTTGTGAAGCTTTCGTCGCCATCAACATATAGAACTGCACGTTGTGCAAATTTTCCCCCGGGGAGGAATTTGTATTTAAACCATTTGAAAATAGCGCCCTCATCGCCGAGTTGTCCAGGGTACTGGTCGATGCAGCGGAATTCACCATCCTGATTGTTGTAGGTTTTGAGGATTGAAAGATAATTTTTATTCTTACGCGCAACGTTGTAGTTGGTTAAGTGCTGGTTATCTTCAATGATTTTTTCAGGAGTTTTTTCGTTCTGCATAACGATGTCGTTGCCCCAGAGGGTGTCGAAAGACATATCTTCGTGGTATTCCTTGAGGAAATCGTCCCAGAGCATGTATTCAGCGAGAGTGCCAAAATACGGAATTTTTTCTTTCATCGTTTTGTTTAGTTTGCCTAGAACTGCACGTGGTGCGCGATAGCTTATCGGAGTTCCGTTTTTCTCAGAAACCTCATCGACGATATGGTCAATGTGGTCAACGCGGAATCCGTCAAAATTATAATCGCTTTGCAATTTTTTCATTTCGTTGATGAAAAATTCGACTACTTTCTGATTGTAAGTTCCGTTTTCGAGGTTTACGAAATAATATGGTGTTTGGCAGTCAAGGTTCGCAAAATGCGTAACGTCTTCGCCTTTGAAGTTGTAGTGTTTAAACATCGGATATCCGCCGCAGTCGCTCATTGTATCGTAAACCGGAACGCCCGCAGAACACCACGCACCGCCAGGGGCAGGCCAGAGTTCTTCTGCGATAAGTTTTTGGATGATGTCTAAATGTTTTGTGATATCGCTTTCTGTCTGGATTTTTTTAGAACCCTCGATTTCAGCCACAATGTCTTTAACGCGTTTGTGAAGTTTCTTTTGGTTCGCGTTTTTGAGCATTTCGTTAGAAATTTCTTTTTTGAACTCGTCCATTTTTTCTGAGAACTGAGCGAAAAGTTCTTTGTATTTTTCAGAAAGGGTTCCCATGCATTCTGACTGTGATTGCATGTAGACATTTTTAATTACTTCGATATCGTCTTCGTCCGCGTCTTTGAGGGCTGTTTTAAGAAGCGATTCGATATTGTCTGTGATTTGTTTGTTTAATTCTTTTATGTCAAACCAGCGTGCAATATGCGGGTTGGAAAGAACAGCTTTTGAAAATCTTCCTGTTTGCGGCAGGATATCGTAGATTACAGGGTGGCCTGCGAGTTGCGCAAGCGCGATGAATGTTTGAACCTGTTTTTTGACGCCCATGCCCGTAACTTTTTTGATATCCTCGTCAAGAAGTTTTTCGCTGACTTCACTGCTACGTGGAAGATATGCGCAACCGAATTCTCTCGGGTGAAACGGGATTAGATAAATTGTTGTGTTGAAAATTCCGTTTTCAAGGTTTCCGGTCGGCAGGATTAGAAGCTGCATAAGCCAGTCCATAAACTTACCTGTTTCAGAACTTTTATTGCCGTTGCCAAGTGCCGCAAGGTTTATAAGCTTGATGTTGTGGCCCTCTTTTTTTATCCAGTTTGCGTTTTTAATGTTTTTACGCGCCAGAACACTTTGTTTATTATCAGGAAATCTGAAATGTTTGCCGTCAAAAACTTTGTTATTAACCCATTTTATTTCTAAGCCGAAAAGAACCTCGTTAGGGGTGAGTTCTTCTTGCGCTTTTCTGAACGGGTATGGAAGATAACCGTAGCGTGAAATTAAGTCCGCAAGATACTCTTTGCGGTCAGCGGGTATTGTTGAAAAATCATAAATACTTTTGAGGCTGTTGTATATTAAATCAAGCTCTTCGCAGGCTTTCATCTTCTTTTGGCTGCTGAAAAATTTAAACATTTCTTCTCCCTATTATAGTAAAAATATTATACCATAAACTAGTGAAAATATGATACTATTGCGCCGCCGATTTCTTCGTTTGGATCGAAGTAAGATTTGGGCGGGTTAAGGGCGTTTTGTATAAGCATTGCAACCAGAGGGCCAAAGGCGTCCGGAACCTGTGTTTTGCGGTAGATTCCGGCTAAAAATGTTTGGATTTCGGCGTTTTTTGTCTTGTTGTAACGTGAAAGTTCAGGATAAAGTTTTGACGTGTCGCCGGTTTTGTTTTCTTGAATGCGGTCTAAAATATAGAGGGTTTGGACGACATTTTGCCCGTTTTTGAGGTTTTTTGAAAGCGCAGGAAAAGATTTTTCACCCTCTTTGACAAAGTAATCGGTCGTGAGCGGCGAAAATGTGCGAAAATTTGTGGCCGGTTTTGTCGGAATGCTGTAAGGGCGGCGGCTTTGCCCGTAATTTTCTATACTATGAATAGACATAAGGCGCTCCGTTTTTGATTTCGTATAAAATGTTGTCCGCGATGACTTTTAATTCCTCTTTTGACTTGCCGTTCTCCTTTTGTTTGTAGAATTCTTCAACAAGCGGGTCGATTGCGGCGTCTTTTTTTGCTTTGAAGTTCCGAAGTTCCGTTGAAACAAGTCGTTTTTGTAAATCAAGTTCGGTTTCTGCGTTGATTTTTTTCACTTGAACCTCTTTTATTGCATCGCCGGCTAGTTTTCCTGCATAACCGACGGCGCTCAGGCCCGCTATTCCGAAGAAAAGCTGTTTGAATTGCTTGTTATCTGTGTCTAGCAGGTAGTTATATAGGTGCGCACGGTAATCGTCTACGTGCGAATAATACGTAGGTTTATCGGTTCCGTCGCCCCCGAGTGCGCGCTCAACACGCGCAGTTGAAGTGAGAAGTTCGTCTTCAAAATCCTTGATGTCAGCTTTGTTCCAGTTGAGGTTTTGGAGATGTTCTTTGATATATTTTTTCGGGGTTCCTAGCGCGGTGAAAAGGTTCTTGAGAAGTTCTCTATCCTCAGTCATTGTGTCGGCACTTGATTTTTTTATGATGTCAGGAATACTGTTTTTTAAAATTCGGCTTCCATCCTCAAGGTATTGTTTCCCGCGGGTAAGGTTCTTTATAGATAAAAATCCCAGTCCGATTATTCCGGCAAAAGTCGCCGCGCCGAGGAGGAAATAATTTGAATTGTTTTCGTGTTTTTTGTGCGCCGGTTTGTGGCCAAAATTCAAGGCTTTTGAAAACTCGGTCGTACGCTCAGAGAGCATATTTCTTACAATCTGCATCTTTCCGCCGAATGTCTTTGTTTCAACCGAAATCAGGTTTTCCTGAAGATTTTTTTGAATATCTGCCTCTTTGCGTTTTACCCATACCTCTTTGAACCCGTCGAAGAATGTTTTTCCCATAAACGCAGTGGCCGTGAGTGCCAGAACTCCGCTTCCGGCCAAAATCGTCTGGCGGTTAGGGTTCCTGACCATTCTGTAGATGGCTTGATGGGTTTCTTCATTCAACGCAACGTGGCGTGTGAGTGTAGGAAGCACTTGCTTTTTGTCTGTTTTTGCAAGGCTTTTGGTGCTTCGCTGAACAAAATACGTAAGCGCGGTTATAGCGCCCATGACGCCTAGAGCAATTCCGCTAATCGGGAGCAGGCTTTTTTCTTTCGGTCGGCTCTCCTCAAGTTCCGCCGGCGCGCTTGTCGCGGTCGAAATTATCAGCGTATCGCGAATTTCCGAGAAGCTGTCGCGGTAGTTGTTTACGATTACGCCTTCTTGTGTGTAGGCGTTGTTTTTCTTCTGGTTATTTGTTAAGTTGCGTTGGCGGCGAAGTGTGTCGCCATCGTGAAAATCATGGAGTTTCATCTTCTTTTTCTTTCTTAATTAAGGATTTAATGAATTTTTTGAGGTCGAAAATTCGCTTTTCTTCATCAATCTTCTTGTCTTCATTGTTTAAATTCAGTGTTTCAAAAATCGCGAATAGAGATTTAACTTTCTTTTTCAGTTCGCTGAAAGCGTCTGAAATTTTTTTGTTTATCGCGGTTTTGATTTCGCCCAGAACCGATGTAATTTTGGCGCTGATGTCGGCAAGGTTGTGAATTATTCGTGGAATTGCTTTCATTATCTCAATAGGACGTTGGAAAACGGTTTGAACAATAAACGTTAGCGGCGTACTGATTACGCGTGGAAGTTTTTCAGTAAGCATTACGTTGAATTGCGTTAGGCGTGTGTGCATTGAAGTTAGATTTTTTTGAAAATCAGCCATTCGCTGTGCGAAATTTATTGCGTCCTGATTATGTTGTTGTTTTGCTAGTTTTTGCGCGCGTAGGAACGCACCAATTGCAGCACATTCATTCCAACTCATTTCCCCTGGTTTTGCTGAAAAATCGGCTTTTTTCGCGCCGCCTCCTGACATTCCGTTACAAATCGGACAGCTTCCAAGCGGCAGGCCGTGCGGACAGGTTCCTATATTACTTTTTCTTGTGTTAAGAGTTAATTGCATCCAGTCCTCTTTGTTGAGGACAGCAAAAAATTTTTGTACATTGTCGTGTTACGCAACAATAGTAAAATCTTTGAGCATTCCGACTATAACGGTTGCGGCACAGCTGAGGACTTCCACCTCATTTCCTCGTATTTAATTCCAAAATTTATTCTAATACAGTGGTTGACATTTGTCAAAAGATACTACATAATGAACGTAGAAAGAAAGGATGTACTTATGAACAAGAAAAATGTATTAACATGCACAGGGGGGGGGGGGCGTGCTGAACAGGCCCTAAGCCGCGGCTTCACCATGGCCGAAATACTTTTATCCCTAACAATTATCGGTGTGGTCGCCGCGATTACTTTGCCGTCATTGACTGGCAACATTAACGAACGGACTTGGAACACACAGCGAAAAGCACTTTATGCGCGGTTTAGTCAAGCGATTTCGCTTATGCCTAACTTAAACGGTTATGGAACACTTACGGCATCTGAGGATAATGCAGCAGAAACGTTTGTTACAGCAGGATTGTCAAAAGTTTTAAAGCTTAATAATATTTGTGATTCTGATCACCTGACAGATTGTGGTATCCCGACAAAACTCAACGCTATGAATGGCGGTGTTATTTCTGCGTTTCCGACCAAAATGTCGGAACTTAATTCTGTGATGACTAATATGAGTTATTCTCAAACGGGGCAGTCATATTCTTATGAACAAACTGACACAGTTGCAGCCGGATTCGAAACTGCGAACGGCGAAAGTATTGCAGTTTTTTATAATCCGTATTGTCGTTCAGATTTGATGTCTACAGCGTATGGAGATTATACACAGCCGAAAATGTGTGCGAATTTTGTTTATGACCTTAACGGAACCAAAGGCCCGAATACGGTTGGAAAAGATATAGGATTTATTACTGTATTTTATCCGAGTGATAGTGTTGTCGCTGCGCCAATGCCGCATGTAGACAAGGGTAAGGGGGGACTTTCTGTGCCTGAGGCCGCAAGATATTGTACTTCTTTAGATAGTGAATCTCGTTTGCCAAACAGGGATGAAGCAGCGTCATTATTTGTAAATATGAACCTTGTAGGAGATATAAGAGATGAATCGTCTACCTGGCTTTTGACTGCTTCTAAAGGGGTTGATTCTACAAATAAAATGTCAGTTTGGACGCAGTCAGTGCTGACTGGAAACCGTTTACTAACCCCAAATCTGGATAAAAATGGTGAAGCTTGGGCTAAAACCAGATGTGTTAAACGTTAACTTGAATTTCGCCAATTATTTCGCCGTGGAGGGTTTTTATTGAACGCTCTGCGGCGATTTTACCCCAGTTTAAGCGATTTATATAATCAATTACCACAAGTTCGCGGGCTTTCATGTCGCAATCAGAAACTTTCACCACAAACCCCTCTTGTAACTGGCGGTTTACGACAATACAAAGTCCGCCGGCGCCAACTTTACAAATCAAACCGCTCGTCTGAACGATTTTTGTGTCGGTTCTGTCCTCGCCGCCAAAAATGTACGGGTTGTTTAAAATCGCCTGTGTCAGCGGTGAATATTTTTCGTTGCAAAAGAGGTTCAAAAATCCGCGTACCATGTTTTCAAGCGGCATTGAAAGTATCGGAACCCCGCATCCGTCTTTTGTTATCGGGTAAACCGTCGTTACTTCGCAAAGTTCATTCACTTTTTTTATAATAAGTTGTTGAACAGGGTGTTCAAGTGCGTCATAGTTTTCTGTCGAGAATCCTAGTTTTTTACAAAGTGCAAGCATTGTAAGATGTTTTCCGACGCAGTTGTTATGGAAAACGTCAGCTTCTTTTATTTCGGCTTGACTTGTTTTTGATAGCGGTTTATGAACTCCGCACCGTAAATCCTCAGCGCGTATCCCAAATTTTTCCGCAAAGCCGCGCGCTGTTTCGTAATGACATTTTTCGCCGGCGTTTGAGCCGCAGGCAAGCGCGATTTCTTGTTCGGTTAATGGCAATTCATAATCAACGATAACGCTTGCCTGCAATGGTTTTGCGCACGAACGCAGGTAAAACGGTTCCCCTTTTGTATCGCCAAAAGTTTCCAACACGCCCGAACGACCAACACGCGTTATAAACCCGAAATGTTGTTCTTCTAGTAAACCATCTCTTATATGTCTAGTTAGCGTCGTCGGCTGTTGCTGGTTTTGCATAGAAATCCCATTTCGTCATTGGCTTCGTTGATTTAGTCTTATCCTGCATGTGATCACGAACGGTTTGTTCGTTTGCGGCATCTTGCGCTTTTTTCGCTTTTTTATCTATACCTTTGGCTTTTTCTTCTGCCTCAAGTTTCGCTTCTTCTGCTTCGTGATCCATTTTTTCGTACAAGGCTTCTATTTTCTTGTAGTCTTTTTTCTTTATCGGGAAGCAGTGCCAGCCGCTAAACATACAGTAATCTTCAAGATCCTGTTTTTTTATTTTGCGTGCGATTCTGTACCATTTTTTATCCGTTTTGTCGAAATCCTCAGGAATTCTTGTGACAACGATAAATTCATTATGCGGATTTGCTTTTGATGTGAAGTAATCCATATCCGTTACAATCTGGATATCCGCGTCGTCGTTAGTATATAGAATAACTTCAGATGTGGCATAAATCGGGAAGTTTTTATCGTTTTTAAAGTATATCGGAAGTTTTGATTCCAGAAGCGGCCGCATATGCGCAAAGTTGAAGTGCGCAAAGTATACGAATGACGCAATCGGTTTCGGTACGAAGTGCAATGTAATCGGCATTGAATACACGACATACAACAGACCGAACAAGAAACTCCAAACTTTAGAATCGAGGTTCACAATCAGCCAGATTATCGCCATCGCCATAATCGGATAGCCCGCCATTACGTATCTCATATAGTCAAGGTGTCCGATAAAGATGATTATATAACTCCATATCGCCGCAAGAAGCGCAGGCAAAAGAAGATAATTATATTTTGTTTCTTTAAAGCTTTTGAATTTCTTCCAGTTCAAAGCCATTGCAATTGCGCCGAAAATAAGTGTTGGGAAGTAGAACAGAGATTTATACATAAATCCGTTATTCTTGCAGAATCTTTTCCAAACACGTTTCAGGTCAAACGGTGTATCCTGCGGGAAGTCGCTTGTTCCGATGAAGTTGAAAAATCCCCAGTAAAGGAGTTTTGCCAACAGCAAATGGCCGATGAAAACTGACACAAGTGCGATAATCCAGTCGGTGCGTTTTGCTTTCCACGATTTATATAGAAGCACTCCGCCCAGAATTGCGATGTAAACTTCGGAGTAATACGCAGAAAGTACAAACAGCGTCAGGCCAAGTGTACAAAGGAACAGTTGCCAGCCGTTGTATAACTCTTCTTTATTTTCGATTGAATAATAAATTCTCGTGAAAATATAAGTCGCAAGTATGAAAAATATTGATTGCAGCTGGTATTCGCGCACAAACATCGTACACGAAATGGCGCCGGCGTTCAAAAACGCAATCAACATCGCTAAAGGAATATGTTTATCCTCTTTGATTATAAACCTTAGAAGTTTGTACATAACAATGTATGCAAACAGCATAAGGAATATATTGAAAAATACGCCGAATAATTTCATAAATGACGGGTTAAAATCGTCCAATCCGGAGTTATAAATTCTAAATAGTGTATAGTAAAAGTTTGAGTGGCCGTCGTCTTTTACTGATTTGTGCATCATCGCCAAATCTTTGCCCAAAGAATCAGGATAAGGCTTGAAGAAAATTTCTTTTAAATATCTTCCCTTATAAGTCTTATTGGCTTGTAGGCGGAAATAGTTCCATTTCTTTTTGAAAACTTCTCCGCTGTCGTTAAGGTTTGACGGTGTGGAAACACTGTATGAAAACGGCTCGTCACCTACAATATTCCCGCCGAATAATCCCCAGTAAAATCTTACAAAAACTGCAAAAAGCAGTACCAACAATAATAAAATAATCTTTTTTGTACTCATAATACCAATATTTTATCACGCGGGTTTCAGGCATGGTAATTGTTAACGATAAATGTTAAGTTGTTCTGTTACAATTATATCCATTGGTATGTCGTGTTCTTCAACAGGTAATTTATCAACGACAAGTTGGTCCGCGACAACTGTAACTTTTACACAATCCGGTCGTAATTCCGGTATAAATCTGTCATAAAACCCGCCGCCATATCCGAGGCGAAATAAATTTTTATCAGCCATCAGGCATGGAATTATAGCAAAATCTATTATTTCAGGCGAAACCGCAGCGGAGCAGGGTTCCAAAATTTTAAATTCAGATTCTTTCATTTTTGTGTTGCAGTCGTAGGGGCAAACAAGAAGATTTTCCCCCTCGACGCGTGGAAGATAGAAATTTTTTCCACAGCCACAAAGCGTTAGTAGATTAAGCTCATTGCCTTTGGGGTAAAACAAGAGAACATTTTTTGCAGCAGTGAATTCGGGAAGCCTGCTGACTTGTTGGCAAATGGCTTCACTTAGCGCTTGAATATCCAGACCGCTGCGGATCTTTTTTGCTTGCATTCTTAGTACTGATTTGTTCATAAATTTATTATAACGTAAAATTTGACTTTTTTTAAAAACGTTCGATACTGTTAGTGATGTCTCTTTTACTGATAAAACTTTTCGGGTAGACCTATCCCGAAAAGCACCATTAACCGCCTTTCGACTCCTTAGGCGGTTTTTCTTTGCCTAAGTATTTTTTTAATGTATAATCTCATTATGAGAAGAAAGATTTTTATTTTATTAGCTTTAATGGCCTTTGCAGCGCCGGCGTATTCAATCGATATGAAACTCGAAAACTTTTTCGGCGAAAAAGAACAACAGGTTTCGCAGTACGATGAGGAATCACGTCAGGCACGCGCGTTTTATGCGCAAAATAATCTTGAAGAGGCGATGAACCTTTTGATTTCTATCCCTGCAGAATCACGCAGTGCTGAAAACTGGCTTTTGCTCGGGAATATTCAGCAGGACAAAGGACAGCTTAAAGATGCCGTGTTTATGTTTGAAAGCGCACTGATGGCTGACCCGAAAAACTACAGAGCTTATTATAATTTGGGTGTGCTTTATTTTTCAGAGGAAAAATATTCACTCGCGTTGGATAATTTCCTAAAGGCTAAAAAATATAAAAATGACCTTGCGATTATTTATTATAATCTTGGCTGTACGTATTTGAACATGGGTGATTTCAAAAAGGCGAAGAACGAACTTCTTTACGCAATCGAACTCAAAAATACCGAACCTGATTATTATTACAATCTGGCGCTTGCGTACAAAAAAATGGGTAACGACAAAAAAGCCCAGTATTATCTGGACTTTTACGAGAAAGTGCTTGCAAATAAAACGTAATCCAACGCTGACGCAAGCCGCTAAACCAAGTATGAATGGCACTCAGTGCCTAATCTTTAATTTTGCCTTCTTTTTCAAGCACTTTGACGAGTGAATTAGTGTCGCCTTTGAGTTTGAAGTATTCGGCAAATTTCGGGCTGGTTTTGATGTTGAAACTTCTGCCGTTTTTGTCTTTGGTACGTGTGATTAGACCTTTGTCGAGAAGCTCTTGAATATGTTCGTAAGCGTTTGAACGCAATTCTTTCAGGTCAGATTGACGGATAGGCTCTTTGAGCGCGATGACAGAAAGGGTTCTGAGTACTGCCGGTTTTAAATCCACAGGGCAGAGAAGTTCCACGATATCAATGTAATCCTCTTTTACCTGAATAATATAGCCGTCCTCGTCGTCGATTTCGAGCGCACCCTCGCGTGCAGAGTAGTCCATAATAAGTTCAAGCATTGCTTCTTCGATATCTTCTTTTTCCGCATCAAGGATATTTGAGATTTCGTCGGTTGTAACGGCGCGTGCCGTGATGAATAAAACCGCTTCTATTCGTGATTTTAGTGTGCTTTTATCCATTTTTAAACTTTCTTCCCTTCATTTGATGTGTCGATGACCGTCATAATATTATCAACGCCGCGGTTGAATTCAATCACGTTTGAATCCTCTTCCTCCTTGTGCGGGCCTTTGACAATATAAAGATCTGAGTAAAATTCTTCCTGTTCCAAGTCATAATCTGATTCTGCCGCGAGGAACAAAAGTGCGATGTAAGCGCTCATTTTATCCATACCGAGCAGTAAAAGTTCGTTGAGTTCGATTTTGTCATTGTTTTGGAAGAATTGCTCTAAATTTGCTTTGAGTTTCAAAACGTTATCCGCGATGTATTCTTCGTGTGCAAGGTTTACGATTTCGTCTGCGGTCAAACGGGCATAAGAACGAACACGGTTTTTAGCACGTTCGTGTGCTTCTTTGAGCGATTGACGGTGTTCGAGTTTTTCATAGAACTCTAATTGGCGAATCAAATCTTTCAATGTAACGATTCTGTTGTGGTTCAGACGAACGCTTGTGCGGCGTTGTAGAACTTCATTAAGCGAAATAATGTTGTTTGTAGGAACATAATCGTCTTCCGGATATTCAACAATGAAGCCGTCATCGTCATAAGTTGGTTCGTCCGGCTGTTCGGTAAAGTCCGCGAGTTCTACGCCCTCAAGTACGTTTGATTGAAGTTTAATAAGCATTGACGCGAACAGGAACGTTTGGCCTGTAAGTCGCAGGTCTTGAGATTTCATGTTACAGATATAGGCAAGGTATTTGGTCGTGATATCAAGAATATCAATCTGCCAAGGGTCGATTTTGCCCTGTTTTGCCATTTCAACAAGAATTCCGATGCCCTGACTTTTTGCATCTTTTTTGTCGAATATTTCATCATAGTTGAAAATAGGTTCGCTACTCATCTCTTAGTTTAACTCCGGTTACTCTTGTTTTACCTTTTTCTTTTTGTGTAACGCCGATTGTGCGGTGTGCGGATTCAATCATCGGTTTTCTGTGGCTTACAACGATGAATTGTGTGTCTTTTGCCTGACGTTTAACCATCTCTGCAATACGTTCAACGTTCATTGTGTCGAGGTTTGCGTCGACTTCGTCGAATGCATAGAAAGGTGACGGCATATAGCGTTGGATTGCAAATACAAACGCAAGCGCTGTAAGTGATTTTTCGCCGCCTGACATACTTTCAAGACGTTGAAGTTTTTTGTCGCGCGGCTGTGCTTCGATTGTTAAACCGCCGTTTAGCGGGTCTTCAGGGTTTTCAAGTTTTAATTGACCCTCACCCTCTGAAAGCGCGTGGAACACTTCTTTAAAGTTTTCGTTTATGTTGTTGTAAGTTTTCATAAACGTTTCTTTTTTAAGTTGTTCGTAGCCTTTCATTTTTTCTAAGATTTCTTTGCGCTCTAATGAAAGCGTGTCGATTTTTTCTTTGAGTTCCTGTTGACGCGCAAGGTTTTCTTCGTAAGTCGTGATTGCGCGCATGTTTACGTCGCCCAAGTCCGCCATGCGTTTTTCCAAACGCTGAATTTTATTTGTGATTTCGTCGATTGACATTTCAACAGGTTCAAGTTTTTCGATGTCGACGCCGGCGGTTTCAAGTTCTGCTTTTGCTGTTTCCAAAAGCGGTTCAAGTTCGCGGCGGCGGGATTTGAAAGATTCAATCTGTTCGCCGATACGGTCGATGTCCGCTTGTTTGAGAACTTTCTCTTTTTCAAGTTCGATTAAGTCTGCGTTCAGACCGTCACGCTGTTTTAAGAGTTCGCCGAGTTTTGACTCGATTTCTGTCAACTGAACTTTTAATTCTTCAAGGCGTTCGTTGATCCCTTTGATGTCGTTTGCGTAACGAACCTTGTCGCTTTCAAGCGTTACGTTGTTCGCTTCAATGTTTTTAATCTCTTCTTTTTTAGATAAAATTACGTCCTCAAAGAACGAAATTTGACGTTTGAAATCGTCTTTTTCGCCATTTGCACTCATTAATTTTGCCTGCAAACGCTTGATATCAGCTTCGACACCGCTTGTTTTTTCTTTAAGTTCTTTCAAATCTGTGTCATCGATAAGTTTTTCGATTTCTTTGATTTCGTCGTCAAGAATTGAAATTTTGTCGTAGATTTTAACATTTTGGTCTTCAAGTTTATCGAGAATATTGTTAATTTCAACGATACGCGGCTCGCTTGTGGCGATGAAGTCTGATTTTTCTTTGAGGAACTTTTCGCTGTTCTCAAAGTTATTTTTCATATTCGCGAGTTCAAGTTTTGCTTTTGAATACTCGTTTGACGCGTCGGAATACTGACCGCGAAGCTTGTCTAACTTGTTTTCTAGGTCAATGCGCTTACTTTTCAGGTTTGTGTAAGTTGTTTCAAGTTCTTTGAGGCGCGCATTGCATTTGTTAAGTTCTTCATCATCGTTCTGACTGAATGAAAGGCCTGTGCGTTTAAGCTTACCACCAGTGATTGAACCTGATTTTTCAAAAAGTTCGCCGTTGAGCGTAACCATTCTGTATTTACCGATAAGTTTTGACGCGCATTCTTTGTCCTCAACGACTAAAGTGTCGCCGACGGCGTAGTAGAACGCGTCGATGTACATATCGTCAAAGTCCACAAGGTTAATCGCGTAATCGATAACGCCTTTGTCTTTCGGAAGTTGCAGGCGTGTCGGCGCCGGTTTGATTTTGTTCAACGGAATGAACGTTGCGCGGCCTGCACCGGTTGAAAGAAGTAATTCAATAGCGACAGAGGCAACGTGTTCGTTGTCAACGACGATGTGCGCCATTCTTCCGCCAAAAGCTACTTCCATTGCGGTTGAATATTCTTTATCAACGGTTCCCAACTGAACGAGTGGTGCGTGAACCCCGCGGAGTTTCGCGTTCATAATAGTGTCGATTTCGCGGCCGAGGTTTTCTTCTGCAAACTGTTTGCGGGTTTCTAACGCAGCAACTTTTTTGTGCGCAATGCTGACTTTATATTCGCAGTCGCTGATTTCGTTTTTGACAACATCAAGTTCGTCGCGGGTCTTTTGCTGAATATTTTTGAAGTCCTGCATTTCTTGTTCAAGTTGGCTTACAAGCGTTGTTTTGAGTTCATAGTTGCTTGAAAATCCCTCTTTGTTTTTTTGAAGTTCCGCGAGTTCTGTTTTTACACGCTCAAGGTTTGTTGTAAGGTTTTTAAGCTCTGTTTCAAGCGGAAGTTTTTCTTGCAAAAGCTTGTATTCTTCTTCTCTCAACGCGTCGAGTTCTTTGCGCAAATTGTTGCGTTTTTCGATATGCAAGTCAGAAGAATCGCTCAAACCTGTCATATCCTCGTTGATTTTACGAAGTTCCGCTTCTTTTTCCTTGATATTTCCTTGAATAATCGCAATTTCGTCCTCTTTAAGCTTAATTTTAAGCTTAAAGTCCTCGATTTTAGCGGTATTGTTTTCGATTGCGGTGTTAGAGTTTGCAATAACTTTCAACCCGTCATGGATTTGTTTTTCTGCATAATTGATTGCGTGTTGTTTGCGCTCGATATCGCCTTTCAAACTTTCTTCTTTGCGTTTAAGTTCAAGTTGTTCGGCCTCCCCTTTTTCTTTTACCTGCGCGGAAACCTCTTCATACTTTTTCTTTAAAAGCGAAAGTTTTTCGTCTAAATCTTTTGTTTTGACCTCTTCTTCTTTGCGTTTTTTTGTGAAGTCAAGAATGTTTAAGTGCGCCTGTTCAAGGTTGCGTTTCAGGTCAAAGAACTTAACCTTGTTAACCTGACTTTCAAGACCTTGTTTTTCTTCACGTAACGCCTGATATTTTAAGGCAACTTCGCGTTCTTCTTTTAATTGTTCAAGGCTTTTGTCAACCTCGTTTAAGATTACGGAAGCCCTGTCAACGCGCTGTTCAACGGTGTTTAATTGCTCTGTTGATTGTTCTATCCGACGGTCAAAATCGGCAATCCCTGCAATTTCGTCGATGATTTTTCGGCGGTTGCGCGGAGAACAGTTTGTAATCCCTGTTACGTCGCCCTGCATCATAACGTTATAACTGTTTGGCGTAACGTTATACTGTTCCAAAATCGCATGGACGTTTGTCAACGTTGAAACTGAGTCGTTCAGATAATATGTACTTGCGTAACCCTGATTGGTTTTTCTGATTTTTCTTGCGATTGTTAAATCTTTGCCCTCTTCGACATCGCCAAACGTAACTTTTACAAACGCTTCGTTACGTTTTGTATAAGTTGAAATAAAATGTGACAAGTTTTCGGCACGAAGTTCGCCTGCGTTAGCAAGCCCGAGCGCGAAAAGAACGCTATCTATAATATTACTTTTACCGGAACCGTTCGGCCCTGAAATCGTCGTAAACCCCTCTAACAAAGGTATTTCTGACTTATTGGCAAATGATTTAAAGTTATCTATCTCAAGATGTTTTATGTACATAATATCTCCTACAATAATTCAACACTAACAAATCAGGCATGTCAAAAATATATACACTTCGTAACAAAAACGCGGCGGGTTGAAAACCCGTCTTTATTATTTATAATTATTCTATGAAAGAATTTGATTTTTATATTGTGCCGACACCGATTGGCAACCTTGGTGATATGACGTTTCGTGCCGTGGAAGTCCTCAAATCCGTCGATTTAATTGCCTGTGAAGATAGCCGCGTTACTCAAAAACTTCTTAACCATTTTGATATTCATACAAAATGTGTTTCTTATCATAAATTTAACGAACGCGAAAGAGTAGATTTTATTCTTGGCGAAATCAAGAGCGGCAAGAAAGTTGCGCTTGTGTCTGACGCTGGAACCCCGCTTTTTTGCGACCCAGGGGCGGTTTTGGTGAAAGAATTGCGTAAAAATAATGTTTCTATAACCTCGCTTGCGGGGCCGAATGCGCTGGCAACTTTTCTTTCTCAGGTGTCGCGGGGTGGTGAAGATTTTTACTTCGCGGGTTTCTTGCCGAAATCTCAGACGCAAATGGAGGATTTATTCAAAAAATATGCGGATACTGATTTGGCATTCTACGAATCTCCTAATCGTATTCTAAAAACGCTCGAAATAGTCGGTGCAGTTCGTCCGCAGGCAAAGGTCGCAGTTGGCCGCGAGTTAACAAAAGTTTTTGAAGAAATCGTTGTTGATGATGTCGATAATGTAATAAAATATTTTAACGAAAATATTCTGAAAGGTGAAATCGTGGCGCTTGTGTTCCGCGATGAAAATACCGGAGATATTGAACTCGACAGTAAAATAGAAGCGTTACTCAAAAAAGGCTTTAAGGCAAAAGAAATCGCAACAATTTTGTCAGAACTTTATGCTGTAAACAAAAATGAAGTTTATAAGCGTGTTTTGCAATTTTAGATTTTTTATTATATAATTTTTCTAGAAATTAAGGAGAGTGAAATGGGATATAAGATTTTATCAAAAAAGGAAATTTGTCCGAATCAATACGAAATTACGATTGATGCACCATATATTGTAAGAAACGCGAAAGCAGGTCAATTCATTATTTTCCGTGCAGGCGAAAACGATGAACGTGTGCCTTTGACAATCGCTGACGTTAACAAAGAAAAAGGCGAATTAACACTTGTGTTTATGGCTGTTGGTTATTCTACAAAGAAACTTGCTGCTATTAACGTTGGTGAAGAAATCGCTGATATCGTCGGCCCTCTTGGTCAGCCAACTCATATTAAAAACTACGGAACAGTGGTTTGTTTAGCCGGTGGTTACGGTGCGGCTCCATGCTATTTGATTGCAAAAGCGTTCAAAGAAGCAGGAAACAAAGTTTATATGATTATGGGCGCAAGAAATAAGGATTTAATTTTCTGGGCTGATAAAATGAAAGACGCTTGCACAGAACTCTTTATCACAACTGATGACGGTTCAATGGGTGAAAAAGGTTTTGTAACCGGCGTTTTAGAAAGAATTATGGGACAGGAAAAAGTTGATTACGCAATCGCTGTTGGCCCTATGCCAATGATGAGAGCCGTTGCAGAAATGACCCGTGACAAAGGTATTTATACAGAAGCAAGCATGAACCCGATTATGGTTGATGGAACAGGCATGTGCGGTGCTTGCCGTGTTACTGTTGGCGGTGAAGTTAAGTTCGCTTGTGTAGACGGCCCTGATTTCGATGCCCATAAGATTGATTTTGATGAAGTTATAAACAGAACTAAAATTTATAAAGATCAAGAACGTAGACGCAGTGAGAATTGTAACTTACTGAAAATGACGGTAGAATAGGAGTAAACAGATGGCAGATCCTAAAAAGAAAGTAATGTTTTGCCCGTTGATGAGCGTAGGCGCTAACGTTGATATGGTTTGTATCGAGGACAGATGTGCCTGGTATTTACCGTCAGTCAAAAAATGTTCAGTCTATATGTCAGCGTACAACGCGCTTTTAGACGTTACAGCTAAGCAGAAAAAAGGTAGATAACTTTGAAAATCGTTGTTTGCATAAAACAGGTTCCGGACACAACAGAGATAAAATGGACGGAGAATAATACTATTCAGCGCGATGGCGTTGAGAGTATTATGAACCCGTACGATGTTTGGGCGCTTGAAACTGCTCTAAAAATCAAAAATTATCGTGATGATGTAATAATAACCGCACTCACGATGGGGCCAAATCAAGCGGTTGATATGCTTAAAAAAGCTATCGCGCTCGGGGCTGATGATGCGATTTTGTTGAGCGATAAGAAGTTTGCCGGCGCAGATACTTATGCAACAGGCAGAACTCTATCAAAAGCTATTTCTGAAAAAGCTGGTGATTTTGATCTTATCATCTGCGGACAATTCGCAATCGACGGCGACACGGCGCAAACCGGCCCGAGTATTGCAAGCCGTTTAGACCTACCACAGGTAACTTTTGTTAAAGAAGTGAAAGAGGTTCATTCAGATAAAGCCGTTGTTGTTCGTGAGGTTGAAAACGGTTATGAAACTGTTGAAGTTAAACTTCCGGCTCTAATTTGTGTGCTTCAAGGCTATGGCGAACCCTCACGTGCGAAAGTCGCAGGTGTCATAAAAGCTCAAAACTTTGAGGTTAAAGTTTTCGGGCATGAGGATTTAGGGCTTTCGCCTGATGAAATAGGGATTAAAGGCTCGCCGACTTATGTAAGCAAAGCTTTTAGACCTGAAAAACGTGATGATTGTACATTCGTTACAACTGTTGAAGAATTAGCGGCAGCGATTGGCGGTGAAAATGTCTAGCGGAATTTTGATTTATGCAGAACTTTTGAAATCCGGTTATGTCGCACCGGTGTTTTTCTCGCTTGCGGCAAAAGCGCAGGAGTTAAGTGAAAAGCTAAACGGCGAAGAAGTCATGGCGCTTCTAATCTGTAAATCCGGCGACGCCGAAAGGTTCAAAGAGGGATTTCAGGCATGCGGAATCGATAAAGTTTTTGTCTATGAAGATGATAGATTGGGTGAGTATTCTAACGAACTTTACTCAAAGATCGCAATAGATTTGGCGCGCGAAATTGATCCGTCGATTTTCTTAATCGGTGCGACTACCCAAGGACGCGACTTGGCGCCGAGAATCTCATCACAACTTGGAACAGGTTTGACGGCCGATTGCACAGGGTTAGACATAAACGAAAAATGTCAGCTTGCAGCGACCCGTCCGACTTTTGGTGGAAAGCTTATGGCAACGATTTTGTGTAAGAATTTCCCGCAAATGGCAACCGTTCGTGCCGGTGTTTTCCCATTTTTGGAAACACCTGTGTACAAAGATACCCGGTTGATTTACAAGAATCATAACATTGAAAATTTCGAAACTAAGGTTAAACTTTTGGAGTTCTTCCAATCAACGGAAGAGGTTATAAACCAACTTGATAGCGCTAAGATTATTGTTGCCGGCGGCAAAGGCGCAAAAGGTGCCTTTGATAAGTTGCAGGAACTTGCCGATGTTTTAGGCGGAAGTTTAGCGGCTAGCCGTGGTGCGGTTGATATGGGGCTTGCACCTGCTTCAATTCAGGTGGGGCAAACCGGCAAAACCGTTTCGCCTGAAGTTTATATTGCCTGCGGGATTTCCGGTGCTATTCAGCACACAATCGGAATCGAGGGCGCGAAGAAAATTATCGCGATTAACATAGATAAAGATGCACCGATTTTCGGTGTCGCTGATGTCGGGATAGTCGGGGATGTGAACACGATTGTTCCGCAATTAATTGATTATATTGGAATTAAGAGGTAAAATTTTATGAAAAACACAGTTGTAGTCGGCGCGCAGTGGGGTGATGAGGGAAAAGCAAAAATCACAGACTTACTGGCGGAGAAAGCTAATCTTATTATTAGATATCAGGGCGGTTGTAACGCCGGCCACACGGTTGTTGCAAACGGTCAAACTTACAAGTTCCACCTTATTCCATCCGGAATCTTATACAAAGATAAACTTTGTTTTATCGGAGCTGGAACAGTTATTTTGCCGGAATATTTTGAACAGGAACTCGGCGAACTTCTTGAACAGGGCGTGGATGTTTCAGGCTTGCGCGTAAGCCCTCTGGCGACTATCACAATGCCTTATCACACGGAAGTCGATGGCTACAGTGAAGACAACGCGAAAAAAGGTAAAATCGGTACAACGAAAAAAGGTATCGGGCCGACTTATACCGACAAAATGGCTAGAATTGCGCTGAAAATTCAGGATTTGTATTCCGAAGAAGCGTTGAATGAAAAACTAGATATAATTTTACCGATTAAAAATAAGCAACTTACAGAAGTATATGGAATGGAAGCGTATTCGCGCGAAAAAGTTCTTGCGCTTTGCGAAAAATATGCAGAAATCTTCCGTCCTTATGTTTGGTTTGATTGGCAAAAAGGGCTTGAAGACGCTAAAAAAGCCGGCAAAACAGTTCTTTTTGAGGGCGCTCAGGGCGTAATGCTTGATATCGATTACGGAACCTACCCGTTTGTTACGAGTTCCAACCCAATCGGCGGCGGAGCGGCTGTCGGAAGCGGTTACGGGCCGAAAATGATTGATGAAGTTATCGGGGTCGCAAAAGCTTATGTAACCCGTGTTGGCGAGGGGCCGTTTGTAACAGAACTAGACAACGAAATTGGTAATAAAATCCAAACTATCGGCCACGAATTTGGTGTGACCACGGGGCGTCCGCGTCGTTGCGGCTGGTTTGACGCCGTAACTATGCGCTATGCTGTTCTTGTTGGCGGTTTAACATCAGTTGCGATAACAAAGATTGATGTTTTTGACACATTTGAAGAAATCAATGTTTGTACTGCATATCGCGATACACGTGATGGAAAAGTTTATGAAACTTACCCGACCGATGTGTTTATGCATAAGTATTTGGAACCTGTTTACGAAACCCACAAAGGCTGGTGCGAAGACTTGACGGGCATAAGAGATTTTGACGCGTTACCTGAAAACGCTAAGAAATATATTCTGCGCTTAGAGGAATTGTTGGGCGTTCCTGTATCAATCGTGAGCGTCGGGCCTGACAGAGAACAGACAATCTACCCGCCGGTCAAGGCGGTTTCATAACTAGTCATTGGTGGGGATTTTGTCGTGGAATTTATAAAGTAATAAAAAGAGGTCGCGTAAGCGGCCTCAAAAATTGTTGTTAGAGAGAGTTTATAGTTAAATTTATTTGATTTTTGCGTTTTTTACAGCTGCTTGTGCTTGTGCGTCTGTAGCACCTGCTGCTTTTAATTGTTTAGCAAGATCTGCTCTTACGGCGTCTTGGTCTTTTTGACCATCAGATCTGACGTTAAACGCTTGACCGTTAATAGTACCTCTGAAAGATCCGCCGTGGGTGGTAGAACTTGCTTGAGCCGGAGTTCCTGGTCCTTTTTTTGCTTCTAAGTCGCCAAGATTTGAGCTACCCTTTTCTTGCTTAGGAATACGATAATCGTGTGCGTTCGCAAACTTATCGGGATCAAATTGGTATGTATTATTGCTACCTTCTGGATAGGTGATTTCTTTAGGGAAAGGTTGTGTTTTACCTGCATTCCATCCGTCCTTACCTTTTAAATGGTTTTTTCTAAACCAATTACGAAATTCTAATGTATTAGGAACTCCGTAAGCATCGGCTAATGTTTGCCAACCTTGGTGTTGAATTCTGCCGTCAGACAATTTTTTACCATTTTTAACCATTACTTCTATGTTTAAATTTTTGCCATCTTTTGCTTCAGCACCGCCTACTGTTATTGAGTTGAATTGGATTTCACCAGTGTCTTCAACAGTCGGTGTTTCTTGTACAGGAGTTGTTTCAGGTGTTTCAGGCGTTGCAGGTGTAGCCGGTTGTTTTTTCAACTCTTCGTTTTCTTTTTTGAGGTCATCAATTTGTTTTTGAAGATCTTTTAATGTTTGGTCGTTACTGTTTACTACAGGTGCTTCTTCTTGTTTTTGTGGAATTAAGCCGCTGAGTAAGTTCATACCAAATTGAGCCCATTGCAACCACGCTGGTAATTGGAAGCCTGTATTGACTGATTGTTGATGACAACAAGTATTGTAATTTCTAATATCAATTTTGACATTTGGTCTCGCATAGTTACGAGGCATTCTCCACTGTCCCTCGCGGGCTGTGGTATGATTGATATATGATTTGTATCCTCCGACGGACGGGCCGCCAACGAATTTAACCATCTCTCTATCCTCGTTTGCTATACTCTCGTATATATAAAGTATATCATTCTTGCAAAATTGCTTTTATTGATATATTCTTGTTACAATTCGTTACATAACATGGCGCTTAAATGTTTGCCCGCACGTTTTCTTCATAGTAAAATGTTGATGTTATGGTAGATGCAGTTGGCGAAATAATAGCAAAAATTAAAGATAGATTAGATATTCTCGAAGTAGTATCAGAAAAAGTTATTTTAAAAAAATCAGGTTCGCATTACTGGGGATGTTGTCCGTTTCACAAAGAAAAAACACCATCTTTTTCTGTAAACCCTAGTTTGGGGATATATAAATGTTTTGGCTGCGGCGAGGGCGGCGACGCGATTTCTTTTATTATGAAGACTGAGGGCAAATCTTTTATGGAAGTTATAAGGGATTTGGCGGAGAAGTTCGGGTATGAGCTTCCGGCGTCCGGCGGAGGAACATCTGCTGGCATGAGAGAGTTCAAAGAACAGATGTTAAAGGCTAGCGCTAAGGCGGCGGATTATTATACAACTTATCTTTTGCAGGATAAGAGTAATGAAACTCTCAAGGCGATGAATTATCTTGCGGAGCGCGGGATTACAAAAGATATTATTCAGGAATACAATATCGGGCTTGCGTCTTCAAAATATACGGCTTTATATGATATTTTGCGCGCGAAGTTTTCTGATGAGGTGCTTGAAAAGGCCGGATTGATTATGCAAAGCCGCGAAACGGGCTTTATTGATAGATTCAGAAACAGAATTATTATTCCTATCCGTAACGAACACGGGGATTTCGTGGCGTTCGGTGCGCGTGCAATCATGCCTGACCAGTCGCCGAAATATCTGAATTCTTCCGATTCGCTTATTTATAATAAAAGTAAAATTCTTTATGGGCTTTACCATGCTAAAGAAGCGATTAAGGAGGAAAACGCTGTTATATTGATGGAGGGGTATTTTGATGTTATCTCTGCGCAGGCGCACGGGGTGAAAAACTGTGTGGCGTCTTGCGGAACCTCATTAACAGCTGAACACATAAAACTTCTTTCGCGCTATACGCCTGCAAGAAGAATTTATCTTTCTTTTGATACGGATTCTGCCGGTCAAAAGGCTACGAGCCGCAACGCAGAGTTAATCAAAGAAGCGTTCACCGGACTCGGCGCAATCAAGCAGTTTGACGAAAACTATCTTTCTATGTCGGATGACAAGTATTCGTGCGAAATTCGTGTTATCGCGCCGCCTGAGGGCAAAGACCCTGACGAATTCATTCGTTCTGTCGGCGCTGACAGTTACCGCGAATACATCAAGCATGCCCCGTTATTGCTTGATTTCCAAATCGAATGTATCTTGAAAGAGCGCAAAGACGTTAAAACCCCGCTTGAAAAATCAGAACTTGTAAAACGCGTAATCCCTTATTTACAAGAGATTAACAACCAAATCGTTCAGGGTGAATACGTAAAAACCGTTGCAGGCGTTCTTGATATCGACGAGAAATTTTTGCTGAGTGAGGTTCGTAAGAAATCCCGCACACAGCAAGGCTCAACAGCCGATGTATCAAGAATTGTAACAAAAAATATTACCCCTGCTCAAAAAGCGCAAAAAAATTTGTTGAGTGTTTTTTTAGTAACCGACAACCCCCTGAACTTTAAACAAGTTAATGAAAAATTGCCTGATACAGCCTTTACGGACGAAACGTTAAAAATTGTAAAATCTACAATTGACAAATTGATTTGTACCGTAAATAATGTAAAGGAGTTAATAGAAGAGTTATATACCTCTTTTATTGACAACCCCGAAATTCACAAGCTAATTACAGAAATGATAAGTATTTCGGAAACATTTTCAGGTTTAGAGGTTGAGGACGTAGAAGCGCTGATTGATGAAAATTTGGCGACTATTCAAAAAGCTCAGAACGATGAAAAAAGAAAACAAATAAGACAATCTTATATAAATGCAAATGATGACGACGTTAAAGCGTTAATGCTTCAGATGCAGCTTAGAGATCAAATAAAATAAAGGGGCCGCCTTGATTAGGCCAGCCTTTAACGAACAAAACCCTTAGGTTAGTAAAACTAATAATTATGGAGAATATGCATGAGTAAAAAAAGACAAGGCTCTTCATCTATTGTAAACATTATGGAAGATGAAAATTTGGATCTTAACAATATTGATGATGAAGAAGCAATGATGGCTGGTAACGAACGTGTTAATTACATGAACGTCGATATCAGTACTGATAATATTGAAGATATTATTACCCATAAGATTGAAAATAAAGCTTCTTTGGACGATATCTATATGATGAATGAAGAGTCCGAAGAGGAAGAAATTGACATGGAATTGCCGAAAAGCATTGCCATTGACGACCCTGTAAGATTATACTTGCGCGAAATCGGACGTATTAAATTGTTGTCCGCTAGCGAGGAGATTGAACTTGCCCGAGTTATCCTTGAGGGCGGAACCCCTGGTGCTATGGCTAAAAGAAAATTGGTTCAGGCTAACCTGCGTTTAGTTGTTAGTATCGCAAAAAAATATGTAGGCAGAGGCATGCTCTTCTTAGACCTTATTCAAGAGGGTAACCTCGGACTTATCAGAGCCGCTGAAAAATTTGACCACGAACGCGGTTTCAAATTTTCAACTTACGCAACTTGGTGGATTAGACAGGCTATCACACGTGCAATCGCAGATCAAGCGCGTACAATCAGAATCCCTGTTCACATGGTTGAAACAATTAACAAGTTGAAAAAAGTTACCCGTCGTTTGGCTCAAGATTTGTCTAGAAAACCAACCGAAGAAGAATTGGCATTTGAAATGAATGTTTCAATTCCTAAACTTCGCGAAATTATCAAAATCGCTCAAGAACCGCTTTCTCTTGAAACACCAATCGGTAAAGAAGAAGATTCAAGACTCGGCGATTTTATCGAAGATAAAGAAGCTGACGCACCTATCAAAACCGTTGCTTCTGAACTCTTGAAAGAAGATTTACAAGAAGTTATGAAACAGCTTTCACCACGTGAACGTGACGTTTTGAGATTACGTTTCGGTATGGATGACGGCCGCCAAAGAACTTTGGAAGAAGTTGGTCAGTTGTTCGGCGTAACCCGTGAACGTATCAGACAAATCGAAGCAAAAGCGCTAAGAAAATTACGTCACCCGAACAGAAGAAAACGTTTGGAAGAATACGTAGAAGTTTAAAATAAAGCCCCTTTTTTAGGGGCTTTGCCATTGAATGGCATCCATAAATTAAATCCGTGCTATCGTACTCCGCTTGACATGTTCTGAAACATGTTACATAATAATTGTAGAAAGGAATATGATTATGAAAAACAAACTTATGTACATGTTAACAGGGGGGGG
>JAMPIJ010000017.1 GCA_023662905.1 Fusobacterium sp. | reverse complement strand
GTTTCGTTTCATTTTTCCATCCTTTCTATATATAGTTTAAACCATGTTTTTAAAATGCGCAAGTGGGATTACCCACTTGCGCTTAAAATTTTTAAATTAAACACCGACTTTTGATTTTGAAAGTGCAATACATTCTTTCAATGTTGTTGCAACTGTTACTTGTTCTTCGTCAGTTAGTTCAGGGAACATTGGAAGCGAAATTACCATATCTGTATTATCTTCAGAAACCGGTAATGAACCTTTGCCTACGCCCAAGTATTCGTGAACTTTTTGGAGGTGAAGCGGAATCGGATAGTACAACATTGCGCCTATACCGCGTTCTTGAAGCATTTTGTGAACTTCATCACGGTTAGGAATTTTAACTGTATATTGGTGGTAAACGCAATATGTGTCAGCCAATTCTTTTGGAGTTTGAACATCTGCACAATCTGCAAGAAGTTCGTTGTATCTTGCTGCGTGAGCGCGTCTTTGTGAGTTCCATTCGTTAATATAGTTCAATTTAACTCTCAAAATTGCCGCTTGAATTTCGTCAAGTCTGCTGTTTACACCGATTTCGTCGTGGTGGTAACGGATTGCACCGCCGTGGTTTCTGAGAGCAATCATTCTGTCACGGAGTTTTTCAGAGTTTGTAGTTGCCAAACCGCCGTCGCCCATACCACCTAAGTTTTTAGTCGGGTAGAAGCTGTAGCAACCGATATCGCCGAATGTACCAACCATTTGGCCTTTGAATTTAGCACCGATTGCTTGGCAGCAGTCTTCGATTACGTGTAAGTTATGGCGCTTAGCGATGTCCATAATTTTATCCATATCGCAAGGTTGCCCATAAAGGTGAACTGGAATAATTGCTTTTGTTTTCGGTGTGATTGCGGCTTCTAATTTTGAAGCGTCAAGGTTGAATGTATCAGGATCGATGTCAACGAAAACAGGTTTTGCGCCAACGATTCCGATAGCTTCGGTTGTTGCAACGAAAGTAAAGGCTACTGTGATAACCTCATCACCTGCACCGATATCAAGCGCTCTGAGTGCTAAGTGAAGCGCGTCTGTACCAGAGTTCAAGCCTACTGTATATTTGCAGCCGATAAAATCAGCCAATTCTTGTTCTAATGCTTTACAGTTTGGCCCGAGAATATAAGAACCTGAACGTAAAACTTCGCATACTGCTTTTTCGACTTCTGCACCGATTTTTGCATATTGTCTTTTGGAATCTAAAATAGGTATCATAAAAATCTCCTTTACTTCTTATAAACTAATTCTATCACACAATTTAGGGGCCTTTATAAAATATTAATCTCGGGCAGCAATCAACGCCATCATTACCCAGAAGATAATTTGAATTTGCGGTCTAAAAAAGACTGTATCGACCATCCCGTGAGCCATTACGCCGATTAACGAAACAAGTGCTGCGCTTATTAAAACGATTTTTCCGGCATCAGTTGATGTTAAGATATATTTCACCGCGTTAAAAATCTGCATGCCTAAATACGCCAGAAACGCGATTAGGGCAAAAATTCCGCTTTCAACTGCGAGTTCGAGGTAGATGTTGTAAGCGCTCAACGCGTCGAAACCTGTTTTCATATAAAGCCCGTAGATTTCGCGGAAGTTTTTATTGCCAACGCCGATTCCGAGTAACCAGTTATCTTTGAACATCTGCCACGAAGCCTGATAAACGTTAAATCTAAACGAATTAGACGAATCCTGACGCATCGCAAAGATTGACAAAATTCTGGCTCTCAAAGATGTGCTTGCAAGGATTAACGCCGTAGATAACGCAACACCAGCGCCCACAACCGCGATATAAATCTTTTTATAATTTTGCCAGAAGAATTTCAAAGAAATCGCAAGAACCGCAAGCGTCATCATAAAAAACGCGATGTACGCACCGCGACAGCCGGTAAACACAAGCGACAAAACACCTGCACCTGTACCTGCAAAGAACAAAATCGCAAGTTTATAATATTTTTTAACCAGAAGCCAAACCGTCAAACCTAAACACGCCGGCAATCCAACAACTAAATAGCCGCCGAAAAGATTCGGGTTATAAGGCTGTAAAGTTCCGTAAACACGCGTCATAACCTGTTCAGGGTTAAGATTACTCACATCCTGCCAGCCCGCAATCGCCTGAACGTGTGTAAAATTCTGCAAAAACGCGATTCCACTCTCAAAAAATACACCCGCCGCAATCACAAACAGCGTCGCAATTCCGTATTTAAAATTACTCTTAAACAACGGCGCCACAGAAAAATAAAACAAAATATAAGTAACTGTTTTCAAAAAGCCTTTCAAACTAAGCCCGAAAAGAGTTGAGCCGCAAAGGCTGATAAATACAATCAAAAAATAAATTATCAAACACCATTCCGCCGCGCTCAACCGAATTTTAGCATTCGGATTAGTCAAGAATTTAACCAGCGTAAGCCCTGCAACAGCAAGTGCGCCAAGCCCGATTACGCCTGAAGACATCGTCAAAGACGCCAACAGAGTTCCCGCAAGCGCCAGAAATATTAAGAAATCTATGTTTTGCAACAGGTAACTGTTACGATACAAAAAATCATTGAACATCATCGTCTGTTGAATTAATAACCTTATTTAACTCTTCATCTTCTGTCAAATGAACGATTTTCAAGTCAGAAACCGTTCCGCCGAAACGATAATTTTGTCCCTCAAGCGTAATAGGAAGCCCAATTTTAATTTTGTTTCCTCCGACAACCGCGCCGTCTTTGGTGATTTTTGCAGTATCGTTCAATGTAACAATCGCATCATAAACCCCAGGCAACGAAACATCTTCAACCGCGACAAAACTTTTACCGTTCAACGCCGGCATCATTTGTTTTCTTTTTTCAGCCTTAACATCAGCGATTTCAAGTTCTGAATAAGGAACGTTTCTGATTGTAATAAACGTTTTTTCGCCTGCTTTCACCGGCAAATCATCGCCAGTATAAGTCAAACCTCTTATGCAAACAGAAAACGAAATTTTAGAAGTCGCCTCAATTTGCTTCGACGCAGTTTGTCTGAAATTCTTAGCCGTAAAGATTCCGACCACCCCCGCCACAACTAGCAGGCCAATTATCACATAATCCAATACTCTCAACTTTTTAATAAAATCCATATTATCTCCTATTAATTCTGGCTTCAACCGCAGAAACAAGCTGTTCAATTGTTGTTGTAGCGCAGCCAAATTGTCTTACAACGATACTTGCGGCAATATTACCGATAATCGCTGAGTAAACAGGGTCAATACCGCTCGCAAGAGCCAGCGAAAATACAGCCGTTACAGTATCGCCCGCACCTGTTACGTCAAAAACTTCTGATTTGTTGAATACAGGAATCTTCGTAAACTTTTCATCCGGTTCCGCAACGAACATACCATCAGCCCCGCAGGTAATCAAAACAGATTTCGCGTTAGTCTGTTCAAGAAGCTTACGGCCTGCACGTCTTAAATCCTCTTCATTATTAATAAAGAAACCGACTGACTTTTGCGTATCCGGCAGGTTCGGTGTCATTGAAGTTACGTTCTTGAAGCGCTCAAGCTCCCCCTGCGCGTCAACAACAATAACTTTGTTATATTTATTCGCAAGTTCGATTGATTTCTTAATAACGTTTGGCGTTAACGCCCCAATGCAATAATCAGAAAGGATTACCGCATCATACTGCGGAATCGCTTCTTCAAGATTTTTCAAAACTTTTGCTTCTGTCTCGCCGCTAATTGGAGTAGAAGTCTGGCGGTCAATTCTCACAATCTGCTGTGTAATAGATGTCGTAATTGAGCCTGAAACTCTTGTTTTCGTGGTAGTTTTACGGTTAGCGTCGCGAACCATATAGCGAGTGTCGATATTCGCATTTTCAAACGCTTCCATCAATTGCCCAGCCTGAAAATCCTCACCGCAAACACCAATAACACCAACCTTACCAGCATTCAGCGTTGACGCGTTGTGTGCCGCGTTAGACGCACCGCCCAAAATAATTTTTGTTCTGGTATGCTGCAAAATTAAAACCGGCGCTTCACGCGAAATTCTCTCCGCATCGCCATAAACCATCTCATCAATGGCCAAATCGCCGACAACCAAAATCTTTGAATTTACTAACTTTTTAATATCCGAAATTAATTTAACTTTATCAATATTCATAAAAATAACCCTTCACAAAAAACATCATAGCACAAAAATTTATATTATTCCGCCTGTGTAAATTTTAGTCAACAGTTTTCCTGTTGCCAAATTTACTACGGCGGCGACGTAGTGTTTCGCGCCCTGCCCGCAGCACTCTCGTGCAGCGGCACTGGCGCTACACCGGCTTACGCATGCAAAAAAAAAGTTGCCTAAACGGCAACCATTAAATAAACACGAGGATATTAAGAGAGAGAGTATAAAAAAACTTTCTTTCATTTCAGTCCTTATAAGTATTGAAGAACTTGATTTTGTTTCCTATTTGTTAATATCCAATTTAATAACTTTGATTAAATTTCCCTTTACACCTATATAAAGTATTTTGCTTTTTGGAAATTGCTTTTTCTTGTTCATTTGTAACGAAATATTAAGAAAGCCCCATTTAGGGGCTTTCAAATTATACTAAACGTTTCATTATAGCGTCTGTAAACGCCCATACTGACTGATAATTCTGGGCTGTAATGAGATTGTCATCTTCAACGACATTCACAGCACCTACCTCCTGTTGGATAAAAAAAGCCCCTGCCGTCTTGAGTTCATCTTCTAAGTAGAATGGCAAAAGTTCTTCCTTGTGCGCACAAACCTCTTCCTCATTCGTAAAACAAGTCAATCGACGTCCGTTAACAAATGAAATTCCATCCTTAACCGCCGGAAGCAAGCCAGCAGGCCCGTGACAAATCGCAGCAATCAGACGATTTTTTGAAGAAAAATAATTCACAATCTGTCCCAAAGTTTCACACTTTGCCAGATCAAACATCGGCCCGTGGCCCCCTGGTAAGACAAGCGCGTCAAAAACCATATAATCAACAGTATCAAGTTTTTGTGTATCATTCAATGCTCTAATCGCATTCTTCCACTTAACCTCTTTAATAAGATCTTCACTTGCCGGATCAACAGGCGCAATATCACCCGTTGGCGACGCAACAGTCACCTCAAAACCAGCATCCAAAAACGCCTTATAAGGTACTGCAAACTCTTCAAGCCAAACACCCGTCTTATGATTGTTTTTCGCAAGAGAAACATTCGATACGACCATCAAAATCTGTTTTGGAAAAGCACAACTGCTTCCCTCTAAAACTTCATCAGCATTGCAGAAATTATTATTTTCATCAGACATTTTATCCCTCCTTTTTTACTAGTAAAACGCGATTATCAAAAACTTCCATCAGGCAAAAGGGGAATAAACCGAGATTATCATTTGTTCACGACTTCAACAGAAAAAATTTCTGGATCAGTTTCTAAAATCTTTGTAGCAATAACAGCTACTTTACTACGGTTATCAACTTTTAACTTCGCTAAAACATTTGACACATGAGCTTTTGCTGTACTTAATGTTATACATAAAGCTTCAGCAATCTCAGGGTTCGAATAACCTTTCCCGAGAAATTTGAAAACCTGCATTTCACGTGAGGTTAATGAGCTAACTAAAACTTGTAATGCTTCGTCCAAAAATCTTCTCCTTTTATTCTTAATCCTAATTTGTAGACATTCTACAAACATTGCAATTCTCTGCTAAAAGCGCGTTTCTGTCCATTGGTCGAGGGTACAATATTTATATTAAAGCGAATAATTATAACAAAAATTTTTATGTTAGAATTTTATAAAAAATGAAAGCGAGGTTGAAAATGCCAATAGATTTTAACACAAATTTTATACACTTTAACGCAAACAAACCGATAAAACCGGTAAGCGCACAACAAACAATGCTAAACGCTGAACTAAAACCTGATACATTTGAAAAACAGGTTCAAGTGACAAACTCAGATATCAATCCGGATTTTGACGGAATGAAAATAGAACAAAAATCTTTCGGTAAATTAAATTCTACAGGCGAAGACACAACTCTTTATACAATTACTAATAAAAACGGAGCAAGCGTTGATTTATCAACTTTTGGCGCAACGATTGTATCTGTAAAAGTTCCGGACAAAGACGGAAACATTATTGACGTAACTCAGGGCTACGACAACGTAACGCCTTACGAAGAATCACCTGTCGGCCACGCCGGCGGCACAATCGGGCCTTGCGCAAACAAGATTAATGGCGGCAAGTTTACCATTAACGACACCGAATACACCCTTGAATGCAACAAAGACGGCGGCAAAACACATTCCCACGGCGGAACCCACGGATTCGACGTTAAAAACTGGAACGCAGAAATAATCAAAGACGGAATAAAATTCACCTACAATAAAAAAGATGGCGAAAGCGGCTATCCGGCTAACGTTAAAGCTTCTGTAACTTATAAATTCGACAACGACAACAAACTCCATATTCAATACGGAGCTGAAACAGATGCAGACACTATAATCAATATGACCAACCACTCATATTTCAACCTTGATGGCGCCAAAAACACAGAAGAAAATTCCGTCCTTGAACACATTGTCAAACTTCCGAACTCATCAAAATACACAGTAAACAACGAAATTGCGGTTCCAACAGGTGAGATTGCCGATGTTGAAGGTACCCCATTTGATTTTAGAGAAGAAAAAGTTATAAAAGATGTAATCGACGAAGATTTTGACCAGCTTAAAATCGGCTCAGGAATCGATCAGAATTTCTGCATAGACGGCTATGACGGAGAAAAAATGATTGAAGTAGCAGAAGTCACTTCACCGAAAACAGGCATAAAACTGAATGTATCAACAAATCTCCCAGGGTTCCAATTCTACACAGCGAACCACTTAGGCAAAGACACTCAACCTGCGGGCAAAGACGGAAGTAAATATGAAAAACGCTCTTCATTCTGTGTCGAGCCTCAATTCTATCCGGATGCAATAAACACATTTGACGAAAAACCAATACTAAAAGCCGGCGAAAAATTTAATAAAGAAATAATTTATTCCTTTAACATTAACAAATAAAAAAGACCAGATTAATCTGGTCTTTTTTATTTAGCTGGGGAGAGACTCGAACTCTCGAACCTTTCGGGTATGAGCCGAACGCTCTAACCAACTGAGCTACCCAGCCATGTATTTTCTTTTCAGTTTCTATAATCACACAAACATTATCAAAAATCAAGCCTTTTATTTTAAAAGATTGTTAATTTTCTTACTTTATAATAAAATATCCTTAGAGAGTAGGGATTATGCAACAATTTTTAAAGACAAAGGAAGTTCGTTATAACGTTATTTTTCATAGTGCATTCAAGGCTCTTATTGTTTTCCAGTTGCTTATGGAATCTCCAAAAACGCTTGATCAGCTTTGTGAAGCGCTAAAAAAAACGCCTTATATTAAACCAACTATTTCCAAAGATACTCTCAGAGTTTATATAAATTCTTTCAAAGTGGCAGGCTGCAATGTTGTTAAAAAGCTTACAAAAGAAAAACGCAGAGAATACGCATACTTTATTGAGGATAACCCGTTCAGGCCTATAATCTCAGAGGCACAAACTAAAAAACTTTTTGAAATATACGACATTATTATGTATAACATGACGTTCGAAGAATTGTTAAATGTAGATTTACTTTTTCAAAAGTTCAATCACTGCCTAAAAAACGAATATTTTGCAGAACTTTATGAGAAACATTCACTTTTGAAAGAGATGGATTTTGAGATGTTACGCACACTTGAACAGTGCTGTAAAGAGAATTCTCTAGTTACAGTTTTGTATAATTCTCCCCGCTCAGGCTTAAAAGAAATTCCAATTGTTGCGCATAAGATGAAAGTTCAAAACTATAAATTATACATCGAGGGCTTTGGCTTGGAGTATAAAGAGGAAGCGATTTTTCTTGTAAATAGAATAGCAAAAATCACCAATATAGTTCCTTCCGAAGAAGTTAACCTGCCACAGGATAATGCCATAAACGTAATATGCGAATTTTACGACACCCAAACGCCTCTGGAGGATAATGAAACCGTTGTTGATACCGATACAAGAATAAGAACCGTTATACACAAAACAACGAATAAACTTTTAAGTATCCAACGATTTTTACAGCTTGCGGATAGTTGCAAGATTCTGGAGCCGGTAGAATTTCGAGAAGAATTTATCAACGCATTAAAATCAGCAAAGGGAAATTATGAAGACAGAGAATAGCTCAAAACAAATTGAAAGTTGTGTAAAAATGTTTGCGCTTCTCAGACTTTTGCTAGAAGATAACGCAAATTTTACGCAGGTAATACAAGTAATTTCAGATTCACCTGAACCTGTAAGTTCTGACAACAGTCTTCATAGTGTTACTTTGAATAAATATCTGAACACACTCAAAATTTTCGGTCTGAATGTAAAAAAAGAAAAGGGCAAATATCATCTTTTGAATCCGCTTTATAAAATCGATTTAACACCGGAAGAACTCAGTGCGTTCCAATTGCTTCAAACCTACGAAGAAACAGAAAACACAGACGAAAACACCAGAGAACTTTTGAGCAAAGTTTTAAAAGCATTTGAACTTCGTTTTTCCGAAACAACCCAGATGCGAGCAAAGACATTAAACTCAAAACACAACGCAAATTTCAGTTTTTATTATGACAAATTCACTAATAAAATCGACATTTGCACGAAATTCTGCAAAGAGGATTTCAAAGTTGAAATAATTTATTTTCAGCCACGCGGAGGAGAGAAAAAAATCACTGGTAAAGCACAGGAACTACTTTTCCGAAATAAAACTGCGTTGTTGCAGGTTCTGGACTTACAATCACGTGAGATTACAAGTATTTCGCTTGATAAGATTATTAGTATCAAACAGTTGCCAACAAAAACAACATCAGTTTTCTGCACCAATCGTGTTGTTGTTTTTGCAATTAAAGGGCGCTTAGCAAAGAATTACAAACTGAGGAAATGGGAATATGTTAGAGAAATCATCAACGACTGGCACGTAATTGTAAACAAGGACGAAAGCGAAGAAGAATTAACAAACAGAATTCTAAAATACGGAGCATCTTGTAAAGTTATGGCGCCGCGGGATTTCAAAGAAAAAATCCATTCTGCATTGACAAACACATTGAAACTTTACGAAGCTTAGTTTGTAGTTCCGGCTTTATACCCGCAGAATGCGTATATTGCAGGCAAAATGCGTTCAAGTTTCATTTTCTTAACAGCCTTAACCTTTGTAAGCAATAGAATACCGATCAAGTCGTCAACACTTGCAATTGCGTCTTTAAACTTAAGTTTGCGGTCAGGTTCATTGTTATCGATATCAGACACAACATTCGCAATTTTAACAGCGGCCTGCCAGCCCGCAGCCATGGCTAAAATAGTACCGCCAATTTTTGTTGGAATATTATTCAACGATTTGTTACGTTCGCAAATATTCATCATACCTGTAACGGCTAATGCAGGCACTGCCACCATCGAAAACTGAAAAATCCCTTCATCGAGTTTACGCTCGTGTTTTTTATGGTTAGAAGTCAAAACGCCGCCAATAACGCCACCGCTAATTCCACTAAACGCAACACCAAGCATTTCTTTCAGCCCATAATTGACATTAAAAAAGCTTTTGTTCTGTTTTTTTGCAAACATAGAAACAGCAAACGCCGCGCCCGCAAGCGCTGTTGCCGCAGAAACAACTTTCGTGGTATCAGACGCTTCTTTACAACGGCCGCGTTGATAGTCGGGGGTAAGTATTTTTGTTGCATTTTTAAATCTAATTTTTGCCGCACTTTCATGCGGCGAAATATTGACGGCTTGAATCATACTAACTTTTTCTCATAAACATCAGGTTTTTCATATTGCCTGAAAAGCTAAAAACGTCCGTTAGTATAAACGGACGCTCTCATAATTTTTTAATTTTTAAAGTTTAAACTATACAGCTTTTTTAACCAAGCCTTTTTTAAGGCAAGATGTGCAGACTTTAACAGATTTAACTTGACCGTTAATTTCAGCTCTAACTGTTTGAAGGTTAGGTTGTTGGTGTTTAACGTTTTGTTTATTTGAGAAAGATCTGCTTGCAGCTTTTAAACTTTCTTTTCCGCATATTTCACATTTTTTTGACATAATAATATTCCTTTTCTAGCCAAGTGTATAACAACATCATACAATGAAAATTCTTTTTTGCAAGTCACGCGCTAAAATTTGTTATAAATCTTATCAATATTTTTCAAGAAATCGGCTTTTGAAAAAAGTTCTTCGATTTGGTCATTGGTCAAGCGGCTTGTAACCTCTGCGTCAGCGAGAAGATTTTCCTTGAAGTTTCCGTCGTTTTCAAACGCATCGAGGGCGTTTCGCTGAACGATTTTGTAGCTTTCTTCGCGGGTTAAACCGGTTTCGATAAGACGAAGCAGGACTTTTTGTGAGAAAATTATTCCGCCGAATTTTTCTGTATTTTTGAGCATATTTTTCTCGTGAACAACAAGGTTACGCACAACGTTTTCAAAACGATTCAGCATAAAATCGACTAAAATCAAGCTGTCAGGAAAGATTATGCGCTCAGCCGAACTGTGAGAAATATCGCGTTCATGCCAGAGGTTAATGTTTTCCATTGCAGCGAGAGAATTTGCGCGAACGACACGCGCCAAACCGCAAAGATTTTCGCTCAACACAGGATTTTTCTTGTGCGGCATAGCGGACGAACCTTTTTGACCTTTTGCGAAGCCCTCTTCGACCTCCAGAACTTCTGTGCGTTGAAGATGGCGGATTTCGGTTGCAAACTGTTCAATAACGCTTGCGATTAACGCTAGCGATTGCATAAAGTAAGCGTGGTGGTCGCGCGCGATGATTTGTGTTGAAATCCGCGCAGGTTTGAGTCCTAAGTTCTGGCAGGTAATCTCTTCGATTATAGGGTCAATGTTTGAATAAGTTCCAACAGGGCCTGAGATTTGGCCAACCTTAATTTGTTCAAGCGCGTGGCGGAAATTATCGCGCTGGCGCTCTAAAATATCAATCCACGAACAGATTTTCACGCCGAATGTCATAACTTCCGCGTGGATTCCATGAGAACGCCCGATACAAAGGGTATTTTTGTGCGCGTTTTTTAATGAATAAAGCGCGTCCAAAAGCCCCTCAAAATCTTTCAGGATAATTTCTGCGCTGTCTGCGATTTGAAGTGCAAAAGCCGTGTCAATAACGTCGGAACTTGTCATTCCTACGTGCATATAACGCGCATATTCGCCCAAGTTCTCGTTAACGTTTGTAAGAAACGCAATGACATCATGCCGGACTTCGCGCTCGATTTCATCAATTCGCTCAACGGAGAAAGAAGCGCGTTTTTTGAGTTCTTCAATATCATAAATCGGGAAATCACCGTTTTGCGCATAAGCGTCGCAAACCGCAAGTTCCACCTTGAGGTAGTAGGCGAATTTTGAATCCAGTTCCCAAATTTTCTTCATTTCTTCGCGAGAGTATCTGTCAATCATTTAAACCTCCAGTATCCGGCGGCAAAAATCATCCACCTGATTTCTTAAATTTTCTAAAGTTCCGTTGTTATGGAACACGTAATCGCTTTCTTCAAGCTTCATAAACTGCGACATTTGCGAATTTATCCGGCGCATAGCGTCCTCTTGAGAAAGATTATTGCGTGCCATCAGGCGTTCAAGCCGTGTTTCGTCATCCGCAAAAACAAAAATAATCTTGTCGAATAAATCTTCCATTTTCGCCTCAAATACAAGCGGAATTGCAACAAGAATAACTTTTTCATCTCCGTGCGCCGCGAAATATTCTTCCAGACGCTGGCGAATCAAAGGATGGACGATGTTTTCGAGTTTTTTGCGCGCGTGGTAACTCGCAAAAACCACTGCGCCGAGTTTTTGGCGGTCGATTACACCGTCAGTTGAAACTTCTTCACCCTCGAAAGCTTTAATAATCTCTGCCGCGTGGGTGTTGAGGATTTCGTGTCCAATTTTGTCCGTGTCGATAACGTCATAGCCTTTTTCTCTGAAAAAGCCTTCGACAGCGGTTTTCCCCGACGCTATATTTCCTGCGATAGCTATTTTAATCATTCGCCCCAATCCTGTTCAAGAAATTCTTCAACTCTTTAATTGCCTGCGGCTTAATCGGCTTAAACTCGCCGCGTTTCAAGCCCTCGATAGAAACCGTTGCGTGTTGAATACGTTTCAAACTTTTAACCTCGTAGCCAAAATGTTCAAACATCTTACGAATTTGTCTGTTTAAGCCTTGGAAAAGCGTGATTTTCATCGTGGTAGATTTTCCATCAGCCTCAAGAACCGTGATGTCAGCGTAAGCCATTTTGCCTTTTTCAATTTCGATACCGAGTGCCATTTGTTCAAGTTCGTGTTTGTGGATTTTTGAATCAATCGACACAAGATAGATTTTCGGAACCTTTACTGACGGGTGCGTAAGCTGGTTGATAAGTTCGCCGTCGTTAGTCAAAATCAGAAGCCCTGTTGAATCCTTATCCAAACGTCCGACAGGCTTCAGGTGATAAAGGTTTTCCGGCAAAAGATCATAAATAGTTTTTCTACCCTTTTCGTCGTCCGCGGTTGTGATGTAGCCCGCAGGTTTGAAGAATTTATAATATTCGTGTTTGACCGGACGAACCATTTTTTTATCGACAAAAACCTTGTCTTTGTCTTGCACTAGGTAGCCGAGTTCTGTCACGGTTTTGCCGTTGACGTTAACCTTGCCGGCTTCTATAAGCTCATCAGCCTTACGACGCGAACAAAGCCCTGATGAGGCGATGTATTTATTTAATCTTACACCTGACATAAACACTCCTTTTCAAAGACGGTTGCGAGAACTTCCGGCATTTTGCGGTAAAGCTTTCCGGTATCTGCCGTAATCGCAACGACTTCGACTTCTGCGGTGATATAGAGTTTATCATTCACGTAAATTTCTTGTTTAAAAGTAACGCTTGTGCCGTTAAACGCTGAAATCCACGTGTGGATTGACAACTGGTCGTCCAAACGTGCAGAGCGTTTGTAGCGGACATTCAGATTAGTCACCGGCATTACAATGTTTTGCGCTTCAAGTTCTTGAAGCTTATAACCGTTTGCCTCGCACCAGAGAACACGTCCCATCTCAAACCATCTGAGATATGAACCGTGCCATACAACGCCGTAAGCGTCCGTGTCTGCGTAATAAACTTTTTGTTCAAATATATGTTTCATAAATCTATCCTATCACAATTATTCAATCTCTACCATCTGTATTTCTTTACTTGATTTAACCCCGAGGGCCTCAAGTTTTTCGATTTGCCCGATCATATTTCCGCGGCCGTCAAGTTTTGTAATCGCAGCGTTCAAACCGTCACGCGTCTTTTTCAAATCAGAAAGAAGTGTCGCAAATTTATCAAGCATTCCTGTGCAAAGTCTTACGATTTCAAGCGCGTTTTTGTTTTGTCTATCAAGCGCCATAAATGAATTGACTATTTTCAAAGCCGCTAACAAAGTTGACGGTGAAACAGGCATAATTCTGTTTTTCCACGCATAATCCCAAAGGTCACAGTCATCGCAGAATACAAGCGAATAACAACTTTCAATCGGAATAAACATCATTATGTACTGGAACGAATTTTCGTCTGCATACTCGCGTTTTGAAAGCCCGCTGATATGAGTTTTCAGAGAATGTTTAAATTCGCGCAAATAAAGCGCGCGCTCCTCGTCAGACTGCGCGTTCAAGTAATTATCCCACGACGCGATAGAAGTTTTTGCGTCAACAAAAACTTTTTTATTATCAGGGAGATACACAACCGCGTCAGGTCTGCCCTCTGTCACAACGGTTTGCAAATCATATTCTTCGCCTTTGCGCAGGCCAGAGTTTTCAAAAACGCGTTCAAGAACGAGTTCGCCCCAGCGGCCGCTGGTTCTGTTGTCAGCTTTCATCATCGTTGCCAATTTTACAGCTTCCTGCGAAATCTGGTTGCCCGCTTTGATAAAATTCTGAATATTATTATCAAACGCAACGAGTTTATCGCGTTCTAAACGAGCATTTTCATTATTATGTTTCTCAAAATCTTCAATTCTTTCCTTGAATTGTTTCAACACACGGTCGAGAGATTCCGTATTTTTCAACGTAATTGCATCGGAAGAAGTATTCAAAAGCTTCAAGGCCGTATTCTCAAACTCAGTCTGCATACGCTTATAAAATTCTTCCTCACGCGCTTTAGAATTTTTAACCTGCAAAAACTGAATTCCAAACGCCAGACCTACCCCTAATATAAAACCGATTAAAAAAATTACAATATTCATACGATACTCCTTGCCTCCAAAATTATAGCATAAAAGATTTAGGGCATGGTCTAAAGCATGATTTAGAGCATGGTTGAGGGGTTTTCTCAATCCATAGATTTAGATTTTCATATCCTCCCGATTTCTCATCAATATCAACCAGTCCATGGATGTAAATACCCTACAAAAAAAGTAGTATTAAAAATGTAGAGGGAAACAAATTAAAGGGAGCTAAAATAATGAGAGAGTTTAAACGTAACGCAAAAGTTTTATTGATTGACGACAACGCAAATCATTTGAGAGGCGTAAAAGAATTAATCGAGATCGAAGGAACTTTCGATGTAGTAGCAACTACAACAAGCGCAAACGTTGGTATCACAATGGTTAAAAAATACAGACCGGACGTAATCTTGATGGATATTAATATGCCAGAAAAAGACGGTCTTCAAGCTATTCAAGAAATCGACAAACTTGGCCTTGGCGTTAAAGTTATCGCTCTCAGCGGATATGATGATTCAGATTTAATCTTCAGAGCAATGAAGTTAGGTGCTAAAGGTTACATTTTGAAAACTATGGCATCAACTCAATTAATCAGAGCAATCGAAGAAGTTTTAGCGGGCAAAATCTTCTTGCCATCAACTCTTTCTGCAAGATTCTTTGAATATTTCCAAAAATCACACAAAATGGAATCAGCTCCAGCCTGCGCAGAAAATCTTCTCACAAACCTCACAAACAGAGAAGAAGAAGTTCTTGAACTTCTTACAGAGGGCGAAAACTACAAAAGCGTTGCACAAAAATTATTCATCTCTGAAACGACCGTAAAAACCCACGTTAACAGCATTTTCCAAAAACTACAAGTTAACGACAGAACTCAAGCGGTTCTCTACGCTTTGAAAAACGGATTTGGGAATAAAAAACGCGTAAAAATTAGTGCATAATGAAAGATAAAAATATATACCATGAAATAAAGAATCAAATTTCCGTGTGCGACCTGTACACGGAAATTGTTCGTCGAACGCTTGATAAAAAAGGGATTGAAGACGAAACACTCACACGCGCGATTAAGAATATTAAAAATTCGCTCGCGCTGATTGCTGATTGCGCAAGTTCATTACGCGAAGTTCGCCTGCAAGAATTGAGCCTTGCAAACCTCGTTGACGAGTCAATCGAGATTTGCAAGGCTTACAAAGAGATTTCGTTCGATAATGAAATTCCAACCGCAACCGTTATCACTGCGGACAAAAATAAATTCACCTCCGCGCTTGTAAACATTATCAAAAACGCGATAGAAGCCGGCGCAACAGAGGTTAAAATCTACACGCATGGTGCAGATATCCTAATCGAAAACAACGGCGACCCGATTCCGCCAGCTGTTCGCGAAAAGATTTTCACAGACGGCTTCACAACAAAAGAAAACGGCTCGGGCTTCGGACTTATGCTTACTCAAAAAACACTGGAAGAACAAGGTTTCATCCTGTCACTTGAAGCCGCAACAGACGTAACAATTTTTAACATTTCCCGCAAGTAAACGCAAAAAATCTCATGTTTATTTCTTAATATAAATATAGGGAAATGGGATAACTATGGATTTTTTCAGATCACTAAACGAAGTACGAAGAAATAGCGGCCAATTAGACCGTTGGGAAAACCAGCAGCGTGACAAAGATGCGCAACGTAAAGCGTATCAAGCTAAACACGCCCCTACCCCTGAAGAAATAGAAAGAGCAAAAGAACTTGGCGAAACCCTTATTAACGTTATCGACGTAATGGACGACCATTCCGAAAGCGTCGCAGAAAACGTAGAAACCGCAACCGAGGGAATTTCTAACATTGCAGTTCTGGCCGGCGGTATCGGTGCAGGCTTCCTCGCGTGGAATTTGGGTATTAAACCTGCCAACAAAAACATCAAAGCCGCTGCAGAAGCGTTTGACAAAGACCAGAAAAACATAGATTTCGCTGAAAAACTCACAAAAGAAGCGAAATTCAAACGCCCCAACGGCGAAATAGTTAACGGTTATGTCGAGGCTAGTGACCTGCGCAGCGACTGGGATTGGACAAAAAGAAGACTAGCCTCCATCACTGACGATAATTTAAAACATCAAACACAAGAAATTAACAAATCATGGCAGAACTCCATAAAGGGGTTCAAACGCAATCGTAAACTTGCGATTGCGTCAGTGCCGCTGGCGGCACTGACTGCGTGGGTTGCAGGTAATATTTTCACAACCAAATTACAGGTTGACAGCTCACGTATTGCGCGTTTTCAGGCACGCCGCGAACTTCGCGACCCGAAAGCTTTTGTAAACTATACACCTGAACAAATCGCCGAAGCAAAAGCCGAACTCGAAAAACATCCTGAAAAATTAAAGAAAAAACGCAAAGATAATCTTAAAAAAGGGTTCCTCCCTAGTATCCGCGAAATTTTGAAAGACCGCGACAACTACAATCAAACTAAAAAACTCCGCGACCAAAAACAATCAATGGTCGAACGCCCACTTACAGAGGCCGAAATTCAACAGGCTAAAAAGGATCAGGAAGTAATCCAACGAGTAGTTAAACACATCAACAACGAAGCCGAAAAGAATTCCGAAAAAATGGAAGTGGCAGCTAACGTAATTATGAACGTATTTCCTATTGTCAGCGGTGCGGTTGGCGGCTTATTAACTCTTGGGCTTGAAAAAACAGGGCTTATGAACAAATGGCTCGGCAAATATGTTGAAAAACACGGAACAGAAGAAGCCAAAGCCGCGTTCAAAGAATTCATCGCGCTTGACAAAAAAGACCCTAAATATAATGCAGCTTGGCGCGACTTCTTCGGTGAAATTACCGGAATGCCAATGAACAAAAAACAACTGGAAAGAAAGGCTCAAGAAGAATTAAAACGCGACAAAGCAAGAACAGCTGACGCACTTGGAAATGTCGGCAAAAAAGCAAAAAAAGACATTACAAGTATGGACAGAGTTTGGAGAAAAACAAAAGACTTGTTCGTAGGTGGAGTTTCTCACTCACGCTGGGGCGGCAAAACAATTATAGGTTTTGCGGCAGGTATCTTAGCGTCATTCCCATCTGCGATTATTGCGTTAAAACTCCAAAAGAACGCAGCCCGCGCAGGCCGTTACACAGCTAAACGCGAACTCGAAAAAGACCCGACAAACTTTATCGGCTACTCTCAAGAAGAACTCGACGAAGTAAAAGACGTTAAAAACGAAACAAAAAAAGGTTCTAAATTCAAAGAATACGCACTATTTATCCCTAACGTTCTGCGCGATTATTTCAGATACGAGAAATACAAAAATAAAGAATACAAAAAACAACAAGCCCTCAACGCCGAACTGAAAAAGCTTGATGTATCAGAAGAACAGCTTCGTGACGCTAAAAATTTGCAAGCAAAAGTCTTCAACACATTCGAAAAAGTCGACGACAAATCTCAAGCCTACTCAGAAGCCACAGAAGCCGCAATCGAAACTTCACAGCCGTTAGTCTACGGTGCCGGCTATCTTCTTGCTGCATCTCCGCTAATTTTATTCGGCTACAGAGCGGCTAAGGGCAAATATACACCTGCAAAACTCACTGAAAGAATTACAAACTTCTTTGCGACCTCCGGCAAAGTTATGAAATCTAAACTTTTCAAAGGTTACTTAAAGGGCGTTGAAAAACACACCGCGACCGTTGTTGCCAACACTGACACAACAAACAAAACCGTCAGCGCAATGATGAAAGATATCGATATTATGGAAACCCCTATTACCGAAATCTTCAACAAAGGTGTTCGCAACTTGAGAAACCATCTTTCTACATCATTACACGGAATGGACGAAGCTCAACAACGTTCAAAACTTTTTGATATTCATCAAACTCTCATAAAAACACTCTACAGCAACCCGTATACAGAAAAAACGTGGAATAAAGAAGGATATCAAAACATAAGCCGCATTTTCTGGAAACTTGAAGAAATCAAAGACGCAACCGTAAGAGCCGATATCTTCGACATAATCACAATGAACAAAGATGTTGTAAGCAAAATGCCGCAAGAAAGATTCACCGCGGCAATGGAACAAATCACACAAAACTTTGTTTCAGACAAACACGCCCAAGGACTTGCGGACTTAATGCAAGCCGGCCGCGAATTACAAGCAATGTTCACAAATAAAATTCTAGGTATGCCGGAAGTTCAAGACGTACTCAAAAAACTTCCTAAAGACAAAGTTGACGAAGCCTTGAACACTCTTACCAAGTTCGATATTCCAGATAAGAATGCTGACGAAATTCGTGACTTCCTCACACAGGGAATAAAAGACAAAAACCTCTACTTGAACATTGTCGACAAGCTTCCGCAACCGTCAATCATAAACTTGCCGCTGCGCTTCAAAGATATGCCGGAACTCGCTGACTCAATTGCCAATGTTGCGAAAGGTATCGCTTCAGCCGGAAAAATCGCAGACCTTACAACAGGTTCAAAAGCGGGTTCAAGTAAGCTTATGAAAATCCTAGACAACGCTGACGCAATCAACAATCCTAAAGCCGCAATGGAAAAACTTGCGAAATATCTTGAAGAACTTGATAACGAAGCTTATGTCGACATAGTCCGTAGAACACCTGTCGGCGGATGGGAACGCGAAAACGTTGTTAAAACAATTAAAAACCTCGCAAAAATGTACGATAACATTCCAAAAGAAGAATTAAAACGCATTCAATCAACATTAATCAAACAGTTCCAGGAAAACCCTGATAAATTCTACGAAGCTGTGAAATCCGGCAAGATTATGCAAATCTTCTGGACGCCGCAATTACAAAAAGCGCTTGCTGTAGCTGGTGTAAGCTGGTTAGCGTTCACAGCGATTACGACTTACGCAATCGAATCTTGGCTTGCAGAAATTCAACTCCGCGCTGGTAGACTCGGTGTAAAATCCGCAATGGACGATCTTCAAGACCACAGATATTATGCCAACGTAATTCCTACAGAAGAAAACGTTACAAAAACTCCCGAGCCACAAACAAACGACTTACTTGCCAAGTTTAAAAAGTAATGTTTTTATGATATAATCTCCATGTCGTTTATTTATATTTTATATAGGAGGTTATTATGTGGGAAAAAGACATTAATATCAATGAAGTTAGAGAAATTCGAACACGCACATCCGTTTTCTTCGGCTGCGGCGCTATCGAAAAAATTAACGACATTGCCAAAGTTTTAAAAGAAGAAAAAGGCATTGACAAAGTTATCGTAATGTCTGGACGCAACGCGTACAAAGCAACAGGCGCCTGGGATTACGTTGAAAAAGCGTTAAAAGATAACGGTATCGGTTACGTAAACTATGATCAGGTTACGCCAAACCCTACAACACACCACGTTAACGACGCAGTGAAAATGGCTAAAGATTTTGGTGCAAAAGCAGTTATCGCAATCGGCGGCGGTTCTCCAACAGACGCCGGAAAAGCAACCGCAATTCTTATGGCTAATCCTGATAAAACCGCAAACGACCTTATGGAATTCAAATTCACTCCAACCGTTGCGGCACCTATCGTTTCTATCAACTTAACCCACGGAACAGGTACTGAAACAAACCGTTTTGCGGTTGTAACAGTTCCGGAAAAAGATTTCAAACCGGCAATCGCTTACGACTGCATTTATCCAATGTTTGCAATCGATGATCCTAAATTAATGACAAAACTTTCACCTAAACAAACAAGATTTGTTTCAATCGACGCTGTTAACCACGTTATCGAAGCCGCAACTTCAACAGTTGCCTCACCTTACGCTATAACTCTTGCAAGAGAAGTTATCACACTCGTTGCGAAATATCTTCCAAAAGCAATCGAAAACGCTGATGATTTAGAAGCAAGATATTTCTTGGCTTACGCGGCAATGATGGGCGGAGTTTGCTTCGACAACGGCTTGTTACACTACACACACGCTCTTGAACACCCGTTGAGCGCTGTAAAACACGAACTTTCACACGGCCTAGGTTTAGCAATGCTTCTGCCGGCTGTAATTAAAACAATCTACAAAGACAGAGCAAACACTCTTGCCTACATCTTAGAACCAATCGCAGCAGGATTAAAAGCTGATGCGTCAGACGCAGAAAAAGCTGGAGATTTGGTTTACGAATGGCTTAAATCAGTAGGAGTTCCAGAAAAACTCAGCGATGAAGGGTTCACAAAAGATGACGTTGAAAAACTCACAGATTTAGTTTACACAACACCATCTCTCGCTGGTCTAATCGATATTGGCCCTAGCGGAAACTCCAGAGAAGTAGTTCGAACCATATACGAAAAATCGATCTAAACTAAAAGGCGCGCCGCAAGCGGCGCGCCTTTTTACTAATCATTAAAATCTTCAATAGAAAGTTCCGGAAACTTACAAGCCGCTTTCACTATCATCTGCGGAGTAATTCCCAAAAAATTAGCGGCTACAACTGCCGCCTGAACCCTGTTTTTGACATTTAGTTTAGCTAAAACTGCTTGCACATGTGCTTTCGCAGTTGAATAAGCGATACAAAGAATCTCGGCTATTTGTGTATTAGAATAACCCAAAACCAGTAAACGAACGACTTCTTTTTCTCTCGGTGTTAATTCCCTTAACATCCTTTTCTACTCCTCCTATTCTAGCTTTGTTTAGCAAGCAAACCCAAACCAATAAATAATCCATCAAAAGCTTTGCAATGTATATTGGCCACATGGAGAATAATTTTGAAAAATCATAAGATTGCTAAAATTTCCTTGTTTATGTTAAAATAATGGGGTTACGACAAAAAACTAAAAGAGGTATGAATATGCAAGCACGCAGAGCGGCTAGAGAACTGGCTTTTATCCTTTTCTCACAGATTGATAAAGATATAAACAAATTCACAAAAGCAGACTTTTCAAACATTGTTTTGAAATCAGTAAGAACCTTAAAAAGCAACGCAACAGATGAACTTCAAATTGCACTCAGCAGCTTGATGGAATTCAAGGCTGAAGTTGAGGATTACGAAGCTAACCACGAAACAAACCTTAACCGTCCGTTGGATGTTTCAAACATTCCAGTTCCAATGATTTTGACTTCTGATCTTTCAGAAAAAATCTCAGGACTCATCGACGCGGCTGAAAAATCACTTTTGGCACTCGAAATCGCTGAATTCACAACACTTGATGCGCAAAATGAGGTTCAAGAATTCGCAATCGAAATCGCAGAACAGTATAAAGAACACAACGCTGAACTCGACGAAATAATGCAAAAATATTCTAAAAACTGGGATTTACAACGTTTAGTAACTATGGACAAAAACATTCTTAGAATAGCGTTAATCGAACTTTTATACATCAAACAAACTCCGTTGAAAGTTGTTATTGACGAAGCCTTAGAACTTGCTAAAAAATATTCAACAGATGAAAGCACAACTTTCATCAACGGAATTCTTGCTAAAGTTGTTGTTGACTATGGAATTGAATAATGTTTAAATTCTTTGAAAACCTTAAAAACGCACTAAAAAATACTGCTGACACGCTCGGCGGAATTCGTGACGTTGAAAAGGAAGAAGAATTTTCAGAATTTTTGCTGGAAGATATGGAAGACACCCTCATCAGTGCTGATTTGGGTGTTTCTTATTCCTCTGAATTAATCGACAAACTTCGAGGCCAGAACAAAATCAAACCGGCACAAATTAGAGAATTTTTACGCACAGAATTCTTGCAAACTTTAGAAAACGCCGGCTCTACAGAATTAAACTATAAAGACGGCGAACTGAATATTTATTTCATAACAGGCGTAAACGGCGCCGGCAAAACAACCTTAATCGGCAAACTTGCGTATAAATTCAAACAAGAAGGCAAAAAAGTTCTAATTGCAGCAGGCGATACATTTAGAGCCGCGGCCGAAGAACAGCTTGATATCTGGTCAAAACGCGCAGGCGCAGACATCGTTCGAAAAGACAAAATCGATCCCGCTGCAGTCGTTTATGAAGCTATTCAAAAAGCGAAAAGCGAAAAATACGACATAATTTTAGTAGACACCGCAGGCCGCTTACAAAACAAATTCAACTTAATGGAAGAATTATCAAAAATAAAAGCGGTAATCGACAAAAACGCGCCCGAAAGTTTACGCGAAAGCATTCTTGTAATCGACGCCAACACTGGCCAAAACGGCTTACAACAGGCAAAAGTTTTTAAAGAATGTACTTCCATCACAAGCGTTGCGCTAACCAAACTCGACGGTTCTGCAAAAGGCGCGATTGTTCTTGCAATCGCTAAAAACATGGGGCTTCCGGTAAAACTCATAGGTGTAGGCGAAAAAATGGAAGACCTGCGCGCTTTCAACCCGCAAGACTTTGTAGAGGCTTTATTAAATGATTAAAGAAACAATAACAACAAAAGAGAACAACAAAATCCAGCTTATCGGTGCGCCAGACACTCCAAAAGGCGATTGTATTTTGATTATTGGCGTTGTTCACGGCGACGAGCCACAAGGGGAATTCTTAATCAATAATTATTTAAACAAGGTTTCTGCGCTGCCTGAAAACCTTTTATTTATTCCATCACTAAATCCTGACGGACAAGAATTAGAAACCCGCACGAACGCAAACGGTGTAGATATCAACAGAAATTTCCCGACAGAAAACTGGCAACTAGGCGAATGTAACCGTTATTTTGGCGGTGAATCTCCGGCGAGCGAAATAGAAACCCGTTTTGTTATAGATGTTGTAGAAAAATATGCGCCAAAACTGATTATAACGCTTCACACCCCGTTCAAAATAGTAAATTTTGACGGTGAGGCACGCGAAATTAGTGAAAAAATCGGCGAAATCTTTAATTACCCTGTAGAAGAAAGTATCGGCTACCCGACCCCTGGAAGTTTTGGCACGTGGGCTGGAGTAGAGCGCCAAATCCCGATTATAACAATAGAAATGGACGAAGAAATCCCGCAGGAATCCCTCGTCCAACCGTTTGAAAAAATGATTTCAATTATCGCTTAATACATCTTACAGAACGATAGTCATTATTATTTTGATTATACCTGTATCCAAAGTCAGAGTACAAAGTCCACGCAACCGCCGAAGTCGTCAAAGTTAAAGAATTAGACCAATAAGCAACGTTATCCGTAAGATTTGCGAGCGTTTTATTAAGAAACAATGCTGAAAGTTCGTCAATAGTCGGCAACCTACCGTCAAGCTCTGTACACTTGTTTGATGCTTCAGAACGCGTAGCAGCTTCTTGGATATCAGCTCTTTGCGGAATAGGAGCGACAACAGACGAATCGCTTGAATAAAGGACAGTAATAAATCCAATATCTTTTCCCACTGTGTTAGGCCCTTTGGTGCCATTCAAGTCATATACAAAATTCGCACACATAAGTTTTGAAACATGCATAGAACTGTCGTTGCGCCCCACACAATTTGGGTTATAATAAGCCACAATGCTTTCACCATTAGCAGTTTCAAAGGCAACGGCATTGGTTTGAGGCGTACTTACATTGACATTATTAAACATTGGGTTATATTCTTGCATTGTTAGCGGAAACTCCTCAAAAACAACGTTTCCATCGATACCTGTTACTTTAGAAGGTATGCCACAATCACCCAAATGTGCGCTATCACAAATATTATTAATTTTTAAAACTTTCGCGAGGCCATCGGTTACAAAAGTTTCAGCCATATTTTCAACAGTAGAGCCATATCCGTTTAAAGCGGGCATCAACGAAATGGCCTGTGACATACGGGCATATAAAGCTTTTCTCTGAGTGTTCCAAGTTCGTTCGTTAATGTTGCCAGTGAGCGACGGAAGCGTTATCGCAGCGACGACGCCAATAATTGTTAGAGATAAGAGAATTTCGGCCATTGTAAAGCCGGTTAAAAGAGGCCCCCCCCCCCCCTGTCCATGTTAATACATTCTTTCGTTTCATTTTTTCATTCCTTTCTGAAATTATTATGTACTATGTTTTATTACATGTCAAGAGCAAAATGAATAGCCTCAATCATAGAATTAGGGTTCGCAACACCTTTTCCTGCGATATCAAACGCTGTTCCGTGGCTCGGCGAGGTACGCAAAATATCTAGCCCGATTGTCACATTCACGGCATTTTCACCCGCAATAACTTTCATTGGAATCAACCCCTGATCGTGATACATCGAAATATAACAATCATAAGGCATTTTTTCACCTGTTCGATACGCTTCTGCCGCCCCGATAAACAACGTATCAGCAGGCTTCGGCATCGTAATAGAAATCCCTTTTGCCCGAAGTTCTTCTACTGCAGGAATAATAATTTTTTGCTCTTCATCTCCCAAAACTCCGTGTTCTCCGGCGTGAGGGTTTAAACCGCACAACGCAAAGCGTGGATTGTCTATTTTTAACGCAGACGCTAGACGTTCAACTTTTTCGATAATAAGTTCGCGCGTAATTTTTATATCTTTCAGCGCGCAATGTCTTGTCAAAAGTAAAACTCTAAAATCACGGGCTGCAAAAAGCATTTCAGCTTTTTGATCGTCGCGTGCCAGAAAATGTTCAAGAACTTCCGTCTGGCCGTTGAAATAATGACCTGCCATGTGCATTGCTTCTTTTGCAGTCGGTGCCGTAACAATAGCTTTAGGACGAAGTTCACAGGCCTTTTTCAAACACTGAAACGAAAACTCTCCGCTTTCTTTCGTCACCTGACCCGACAAAACTTCACCATAAAACGGAACTTCAACCATTTCGCAATCAATATCCAAAATCTTACGATTGGAAACCAGAACAATATCCTTACAGCCCAGAGTTTTAAGGGCTTTTTGGGTAATTTCAGCACCGATTCCGTTAACGTCACCCGTTGTAATGACAATTTTATTTTTCAAAATATCTTAAAACCTCAACCATAGTTTGAGCGTTACCGAGATTGCCAGATTTTGTAACAACCCATTGGCCATTGTAATCAAGGCAAAGCGGAATAGGGCCTGTAACTTTATCAATCAACTGTAAACGTGTTGCTCCTATACGCTCGCAAGACTTATATGCCGTTTCCCCGCCGATAAAAATAAAAATTGTTTCTACACGGGTTTTAATTCTATACGCAAGTTCTGAAAGATAATCCGTAATAAGACTCGGGAAGCTGATATTTTCTTCGTTTTCTTCCTCTCCTTGCGCGTCATGCGGCGCTTCTTCCAGTCCTGTGGTGTGGATAAGAACATTTTTGCCCTGAGCGAGATTAGAAACAATATTAGAAACGAGTTCATCGCTGACGCAGTTGCAAATATCTTCAAATTTAAGATTGTATTCAGCGAAGTTATCAAAATAATATGAAGCTTTGAGTTCAGCAATCTGAGCGGCGCAAAGCTGAGTTGCACTTCCGGCAATAATACATTTCGGAAGCGGCGGAATAATTTTTTGCTGAATAACTTCTGTATCATCATTCATGCCGAACCATAACTTAGCCAATGCTTTTGCAAACGCTGCGGTTCCGGTAGGAAGAATTTGTTTGTCTAATTTTTTGATAGCCAATGAAATCTGTTCAATATCAGTATTCGAAACAGCGTCCATAACTATCAACTTTTTGCCCTCAGCGAGAAGTTCGTTAATTTTAACTAAGATAGGGCCGGCGCCTTTCATAATAGTTTTCAATTCGACATGACCAACAAGATGTCTATATTCCTCTAAAAGCTGGCATTCCAGAAGCGTTGGCAGGTGAGATTCACAAATAGGCGCCTTAGGGTCGTGCGAAACTTCTGTACGCTCAATCGGCATACTTCTGAGTAAATGATAACCGCCAACGGTAATTCGTTGTTCATCAGGAAACGCCGGCACAACGACTGCCGCATCCCATTGAATTTCATTCAAAACAGTAAGCGTTTCTACAGCGATGTTTCCGCGAATAGTAGAATCTATCTTTTTAAAGAAATAATCAGGATTAAGCTTGTCTATAAGCATTCTGGTTGTTTCTTTAACCTTTTCAAACGCAACTTCTTGAGAAACGTTTCGGGTTTCTGTAGAAACAGACCAAACCTGCGTTGCAGAACAATTTTCCAGTTCTGCACTGCCTGATAATAGAATTTGTGTATTAGCGCCCTGCAAATAAAATTGCAAAGCCGAATCATTCGCCCCTGTTAAATCATCGGCAATGATTGCTACTACATTAGATGACATTATCATATTGCTTCAGCTTCTCTTTTTCCGCCTGCAAATCTAATATTGCTAGCATTAATCAAAAATCTTTCGCGTTCTTCACCAGACGCTTTGTCCGTCCACTTGCTATTTTGAATAGAACCTTCAACAATAACCATAGAACCTTTTTTAATGTATTCGCCGGCGAATTCAGCCAATCTATCCCAAACATCAACGTTATACCAGTCAGCGATTTCAGATTTAGTCTTAGCATCCCAACGGTTAACCGCAACGGAGAAAGTTGCTCTTGATTTACCAGATTCAAAATATTTAATTTCAGCGTCTTGTCCGACTCTGCCAACGATTACAACTGTATTCATATTGATATACCTCTTTCTATAAAGCTTATGATACTATAAAATCATCCAAAAGCGCAACAGAAATACAATTTTCTTTACATAAAGCCACACGTCTTACCTGTGAATACAGCGTACGAACAGTTTTGAATTTTGATCATATGTTGATTTTATAATATACCCATTTGTCAAATATGAATATATTTGATCCGTAGTGTTGGGAACCCTTGTACTTGTCCAATAATATGCATGTTGATACTGATATAAACGATTATTAAATTCTAAGGCAAGAGCTTCATACACATTAGGAGGCCTTGAAGCCGGATTTGAAGAAGTGCAGGCACTGCCCATGTTATTAACCGAAATATATTGCGAACCCTTATATTTTGCATAAAGAGGACTTGGGAATGGCATAGGTGCAACTACTACCGGATCGCTTGGATTAAAAACAGTTATGATACCTATATCTTTGCCAAATGTATTCGGACCTTTAGTTCCATTCAAATCATAAATAAAATTTATACATATTGAAGCTGTTGGGAAAATCGCACCACTACTTCTTGCTGAATAGTCCTCAAAATTCATACAGTTAAGATTATAGTGCATGAATATACTTTCGCCATTAGCGGTTTCAAAGGAAGCACCATTCGTAAAATACGGAACAAAAAATCCGCCGTATACATTGGGATAATACTCTTTAACATTCGTGAACACATCCATATCAATCTTATCGTACGTACCTGTAACATGCCCAGAGTTATCTATTATTTCACCTTTTTCTCCCATAGGTTTGATAACCTTAGGTATACCGCATTTAGTGATATTGTAAGTTTCACAAACATTATTAATCTTCATAACTTTAGCCAAACCATTTGTAATAAAAGATACAGCAGCAGTATCAACAGCAGGAACGTAAGAATCGGTTCCCTCCGTTCCTATTGCCTTAGATACCACACCATACCCATTTAACGCCGGCATTAGTGAAATAGCTTGTGATATTCGAGAATAAAGGGCTTTTCTCTGAGTATTCCAAGTTCGTTCGTTAATATTGCCAGTCAGCGACGGCAAAGTTATCGCAGCAACTACACCAATAATTGTTAGAGATAAGAGGATCTCCGCCATAGTAAACGCACCTAAGAGAG
>JAMPIJ010000016.1 GCA_023662905.1 Fusobacterium sp. | reverse complement strand
CCCCCCCTGCATAAATGTTTACAAGTCTGTTTTTCATAATAATCCTTTCTCCCAAGTCTCGCTCGGGGCTATTATATAAACATTTTAAACTATAATCCCCCTTTTGACAAGGGGGATTATATAATTTTTATTCTTGTTCCGGAATTGGTGATGCCGGTGTAGCGATTCCGCTCGGAAGAGTTGCAGCGCCTGTTGGTTTTGGCGCAGGGGCAACCTTTGCTGCTTCACGTTTTTGCTGTTCTTGACGTTCTTGCTCTTCTATCTGCTCTTTTTGCGTCTTAATTTGTTCTTTTAATTTCTCAATCTCAGCATTTTTTTGATTGTTTCTGAACATTTCAAGTGGTGCAAATGTTTTCGGATCAAACATTGCCGGTTTTTTAGGCTCTTCTGGTAATGCATTTCCCGTTGTTGGAGTATCATCAACTTCATCACCCTTGATTTCTTCAGGTTCTGCGTTATTGAGAATCACAGCAGGTTTTGGAAGACTGAATGACATTAAAGCAACCGGCGGATAAGTAAAATCAGCTTTACCGTATTTTTCCACAGCAGGAATCATTGCATCATGCCAGATTCTTGCAGGAACTGTGCCGCCAAACAAACTACGCGCACCTGTTGAGTTATCATCGTTTCCAACCCATGAGGCTGCAACGACATGCGGAGTATAACCGATAAAATACGCGTCTTTATTACTATTTGTTGTACCTGTTTTACCTGCGGCTGGTACGCCAATATTTGCGGCACGTCCTGTACCGCTTGTAATAACTGTTTTCAGAATCGCAGTCATTTGCGCCGCAGTTCTGTAGTTCAACTGCCTGTACATTCTTGTTTTCGGCGCTTCATAAAGAATAATTCCGCGCGGAGATTCAATTTTTTGAACAGAATAAGGCTGAGTTACGAACCCGCCGTTTGCAAACGCACTGTATGCACGGGTGAATTCAAAAAGTCTGACACCGTTAGAGCCAAGCGCAATTGTATGGTCAAAAGCAATAGGAGTTTCGATTCCGAGCGCTCTAACAAGTTGGATTACAGAGCGAACCCCAACATCAGCGATTAATCTTGCCGCACAAACGTTAGATGAAACCATCAACGCTGTGTAAAACGGAATTTCACCGCGATATTTGTTGCTAGAGTTTTTTGGCGACCAGTTGCCGATTGTGACAGGCATATCAACGAGCATGTCGTTTGGAGAATAACCGTGTTCAAGCGCTACCGCATAAACAAACGGTTTGAACGCTGATCCTGGCGGACGAATAGCTTGAGTTACACGATCGTATTGGCTTTGTACATAATTTTTACCACCGACGTATGCCAAAATTTTCCCATCAGTATGATCGTATGCAAAATATGCGGCCTGATATTTAGAACCAACAAGTCCTGCTTCCTGCATACGTTTTGTCACCGCGTCACTTGCGGCTTTTTGCATTGGATAGTTTAGAGTTGTTGTGACTTTATAACCGCCTTTTGTAATTTCTTCTTCCGAATATCCGAGTTTTTCGAGTTCTCTGAGGACATAATCACAGAAATACGGAGCTTTATTAGTAGTTAAGTTTTTAGGCATAGTACCGAGTGCGATTTCGGATTTTCTTGCGGCATCAAACTGTTTCTTGCTGATGTAATGCATTTTGTACATACGCCAGAGAACCTGATTACGGCGTTTTTTAGCCAAATCTTTGTTGTTATAAGGCGAATACACAGACGGAGCCTGAGGCAAGCCGGCGATTAATGCTAATTCTGGCAGTGTCAATTGTTTAAGCGGCTTGTTGAAATAGGTTTGCGCCGCGGCTTGAATACCGTAAGCACCTGAGCCTAAATAAATATTATTCACGTAAAGTTCAAGGATTTTGTCTTTAGAAACGCTATTTTCGATACTAGCGGCAACAAAAAGTTCTTTAATTTTACGATCGATTGATTTTTCATTTGAGAGGTACAAAAGACGTGCAAGCTGTTGTGTAATCGTACTTGCACCCTGTCCGAAGCGTCTTGATAAAATATTGCTTACCATCGCGCGGCCCATCCCCCAGAGGTCATAACCGTGGTGTTTGTAGAAATTTTTATCTTCTGTCGCAAGAAGCGCGTTAATAAAATCTTTCGGAACATCTTTTATATTAACTTTTTCATACGAATAAGCGGCGAAAGTTTTGATAATCTGCCCATCTTCTGAGTAGAATTGAGTCACGATATTCGGCTCGTAGTTGTTAAGATTCGGTATCGGCGGCTGCGAAGAAAGACAGACCGTAAGCGCTGTATAACCCGCCAGAACACCTGCTGCGCCGAAAATTATAACAAATTTCGCGGTATCAACAAACTTTTGGAACCCGCTTTTTTCTTTTTTCTTATTAGAATTATTTTTTTTACTTGCCATAACACATACCTCTTTGCTTATTTTATTATAAAATATTTATTATGGCAAATATTTTAGACAAAATAACCTCATTTATTAACGAAATCCGCTCGTGGTTTGTGCCGGAAAAAATGCGTTACGAAATCACGGGCAAATGCAAGATGTGCGGCAAATGCTGCAATTATATGTACAGTTACGATACATATACAGAAAAAGAGTTTAAAATAATGCAATTTTTCTTCCCGTCATACCGAAGATTTTATATAAAAGGCAGGGATGAAGAGGGGAATTTAATTTTCGCCTGCAAACTTGTGACGCCAGACGGAAAGTGTTCCGTCTATAAAAAGCGTCCAAGAGTTTGCCGCAAATACCCCGCAAAATTTATCGCCTACCCCGGAAAGCTTCACGACGGCTGCGGATACAAGGTGAATATAAAAACATTTGAAGATTATATGCAGTAATCTATCCCGTGTTTTTGAAACAGGGAATTAAAGAAATCGCGTCTTGCCAAAACATCTTCAAGACTAAGACTCATACTTATCCCATGCGCATGAATTTTTGCCCCCTGAGGCTTAAACCCATACTTTGTATGAAAACCTATCGCAGTGTCTTTTGCATAAATATTAAACTCGGAGGATTTATTCTCTTTCATCAACATAATACTTGCAAGCCGCAAAATTTCACCCAAACCAAACTTTTTCATCCTATATTCGGGCAAAACTTCAATATATTCACCGCTTATAACATTTTCGCCGCGCTTAAAATGAAATCTCTCATAGCCGAAAATTTTGCCTAAACTATTTTTGACCTCCGTCGCAAAGCTTGACGAACCATCCTCTGATTTCCTTGTAGCAACATTAAGCACGCCAAATACAGGATGTTGAACCTGAACTTTATCCAACAGCTTCAAATGAGTACGAGGCGTCATCTTAAACATAGGAGTATTAATCATATTCGTTATAACACGCGTAAAAAACTTTTTTGTTACAAAACGCCTTAAAATTATATAAAGATATAGCCAACGTATCTTTTTAGGAGTATAATTTATTTGTGAATATAGTTTTAAGGTGAATTTGATATGCAAAACACTCTCGAAAGAAAAGTTATTAAAAATATAGATTTCAACTGCGATTTAGCGCAAATGTTCGGCGTTTACAGAAACGACTCTGAGGCGGAACTTCTTAATTATGTAAGTTCTGTTAACGTTTCTTGCGGGTTCCATGCCGGCGACCCGATTGCTATCAAGAACGCGCTTCAACTCGCTAAGAACCATAACGTAGTGGTCGGTGCGCATATCGGATTCAACGACATCCAAGGGTTTGGCAACAGACCAGTAATTCTTTCTGAAGAAGAAATCGAAGCAATCGTTCTTTATCAGGTAGGCGCGATTATGTCGTTTGCAAAAAGCTACAAAATGGAAATCGAACACGTTCGTCCGCACGGCGCAATGTACAAAATGGCCGCTGAAGATTATGACTTTTCCGCAGCGATTGCAAAAGCCGTTAAAAAATGTTCTCAATGGCTTGTATACTACGGCGCAACCGGCGAAAATATCAGCCGCGTAGAATCTGAATTGAACGTAAAAGTTGCCAAAGAAGTTTTCTTGAACAAAATCTACAACGCAGACGGTTCCATCGACTACAACGCAAAAGATATCGTAAACACAGAAACTTCTATCACAAGATTAAAACAATTACTCGCTGCATCACAGGTGTACAACAATGAGGGCGGAAGAACCTACGTAGACGCCGACACTGTACACTTCTCAAGTTCTGCACCGAACGCAATCGATGTTCTTCGTGAAGCGAAAAACGTTATCACACCGCTTCCGATTAACTACAAAAATGTTTGCACCTCCGGCTGGGTAGACTAAATTTAACAATTAACATGGAATTAGGGATATAAAAATGAACATAAAAGAAAAAGAAGTAAAATTAGCAGAAAAAGCAAGATGGTTGATACCGGGCTTGCAGGTTAAACGCTGGTTTTTGCTGTATCTGTTTAGCGCAACGCTAATTTTGCTTGGCGTGTTGATAATCTTCGGGTTCAAACCTGTATATTATATAATGGAGTTTATCAAATATATTGCCGACGTTGTTCCGACAAACTGGCTTGCAATCTCTATGGTTGCAGTAGGCATTGGACTTTTCTGCCTTTCGTGGTCAAAAACTAATATGTCACTTTTAGAGGCTAAAAGTTCAGATAATTACGACATTCTTGAATCCCTATATCGCAGACGTAAATTAAACAACGGGCCTAAAATCGTTGCTATCGGTGGCGGAACAGGGCTTTCAATGTTATTAAAAGGCATAAAAAATATTACAAATAACATCACAGCGGTCGTAACAGTCGGCGACGATGGCGGAAGTTCAGGACGTTTGAGAAGCGAACTCGGCGTGCTTCCTCCAGGCGATATCAGAAACTGTATCGCAGCGCTTGCGAAAGACGAAGATTTGGTTACAAAACTTTTCCAATACCGTTTTAAAAACGGCGAGGGACTTGAGGGACACAGTTTTGGGAACCTTTTCTTATCAGCGCTTTGTGCAATCACAGGTGATATGGTTCGCGCGGTAAAAGAATCCTCTAACGTTCTTTCAATCCGCGGAGTGGTTCTTCCATCAACTCTAGACGATATGAAACTCATCGCAACAATGGAAGACGGACGTGTAATCTACGGCGAATCAAATATTCCTGAAGCAAAGGGCCGAATCAGAAAAATCTTTACGAACCCGCAAAAATGCAGTGCGTTACCGGAAGTTCTACACGCAATCCGTGAGGCTGATTTAATCATCCTTGGCCCTGGAAGCCTTTACACAAGCGTTATTCCAAACCTTTTAATCTCCGGAATTTCAGAAGAAATCATCCGTTCTGACGCTAAAAAAATATACGTTTGCAACATAATGACACAACCGGGGGAAACTGATGGTTACGCGGTTTCTGACCACATCAAGGCATTATTCAACCATGCCGGAAGCAATAAAATCGTTGACACCGTCATTATGAACGACTTTATCCCATCAAATTTAGCCCAAAAATATCAACAGGCAGGCTCTTTCCCTGTTATGATTGATTACGATAACATTGAAAAAATGGGCGTAAAACTATTCACAAAAAAACTTATCGAAGACAACAAAGACGGCCTTGTTCGCCACAGTTCAGCCCGTGTAGCACGCGCGATTTACTATTGGTTCAGACGTGAAAACCGCCAGAACAAAAACGCGAAAAAGAAAGATCTTGCTATAGCTGTAAACAACTAAGGATAAATGATGAAAAAAGTTAACACAAAATACATCAGAGAAACTAAACTTCAAGGCAAGAAATTTTCAGTATTAACAGCATACGACTATTCAACAGCACAGGTTCTTGACGAGGCGGGAATTGATATAATTCTAGTTGGCGACAGCCTCGCGATGGTAGCGTTAGGTTACGAAAACACAAACAGCGTAACAATGAACGAAATGAAAATCTTCACCGCTGCGGTTGCAAGAGGCGTAACCCGTGCGATGGTTGTTTGCGATATGCCGTTTATGAGTTATCACAGCGACATTTCAACCGCGATTTCAAACATCGGCGAAGCGATCAAAGCCGGTGCAAACGCTGTCAAAATCGAGGGAAGCGGTGAATATATTTATTCACTCGTAAAAAGATGTACAGAATTCGGACTTCCGGTAATCGCACACATAGGTTTCACCCCGCAGGCTATAAACGCCATAGGCGGACATTATATTCAGGGAAAAACTTTTGACGCAACATTAGAACTCCTTGAACAGGCTAAAAAACTCGAAGAAGCCGGCGCATTCGCAATTCTTTTAGAAATGGTTCCAGAAGAAAGCGCTAAATATATTACCGAAAACCTTTCAACACCTACAATTTCTTGCGGTGCAGGTAAATTCTGCGACGGACAGGTGCTTGTAAGCGATGATGTTTTTGGAAAATTTAGCCGATTTAAACCTAAATTTGCAAGACGCTACGGCGATATGCGCAAAATAATATATGACTGCGCAGTACAATACGACAAAGACGTAAAATCAGGAAACTTCCCGAATGACGAAGAAGTTTTCCACACAGAAAGCAGTACTACGCCGTTTACGCCCCGCTGAACCGCGGGTCGCGCACGGCTGCGCTGTCTAATAAAGAGGATGAGGGACTAAAAAAACATGAGATTAGTACATAAAATTAATGAAGTAAGAGAGCAAGTAAAAGAGTGGAGAAAAGAGGGGCTGACCGTTGGATTTGTGCCTACGATGGGCGCGTTACATGCCGGTCACCTGAGCTTAATAAAAAAATCTGTTGAAAAATGCGACAGAACTGTTGTTTCAATTTTCGTAAACCCTATTCAATTCGGGCCAAGCGAAGACTTAGACAAATACCCGCGCACGCTTGACGCTGACTGCGAAACAGCAAAAGACGCTGACCTTATTTTTGCGCCGTCACCTGCCGAAATGTACGGCGAGGGCCACATTTTGTCAAACGACTTTTTAACCTACGTAATCCCGCCGTATTTCTACATGGACAAACTCTGCGGCAAATCACGCGTAGGCCACTTCGACGGAGTTTGCACAGTCGTAAACAAATTTTTCAACATTGTCCAACCGGATTTCGCATTCTTCGGAGAAAAAGACCGTCAGCAATTAATAATAATCCGCAAAATGGTTAAAGACTTAAATATTCCGATTGAAATCGTCGGCTGTCCTATCGTCAGAGAAGAATCAGGACTTGCTCTGAGTTCACGCAACACTTATTTAACCGCAGAACAACGCGAAGACGCACTTGCGTTAAATAAAATTCTCACAAACATTAAAAACTGCTACAAGCAAGGAATAACCGACGCCCGAGCGCTCAAAGAAACAGCATTTCAATTCCTGAACAAAAACCATAATCTCGAATATCTCGACTTTAGAGATGAGGAAAATCTCGAAGAAAAGAGTATAATAGATGATAGAACTATAGCTTTCATCGCCGTAAAAATCGGCAACGTAAGGCTTATAGATAACATGGGACTCAGATAATGGAGAAATTAGAATGCTGGAAAAAGATCAAGCACGACTTTCAAGATTTATAAATAACACGTTAGGTCTATTCAAAATCATTTTATGCCTATTTTTATGCCTGATAGTCATCGTCTGGGCAGCACAAATCGCTGAGATGGAATCCGTTATCCCGTTCTATGACTCACTCAACAACTTCTTATCAAACCTCAGCTACGTGTTCTATACTCCTACAAAAGACAGCGAAGAAAACTCCAACGCACTAATGTATATGGCACTTGCAATAGTTTTCTTTGTTCTTATGTTTGACAGCATTACTGACATCACCGCAGACATACTAAAAATATACGACCAGAAAATGGAAAATGCAGAAGCAGAAGCTAACGCAAAAGTTAATGAAAACTTACAAAAACAATACAAAATGCACCTGAAAACAGCAGTTAGATTTATTGTTACCGTAAGACTTACAGCAACTCCACCACTTGTTGATAACCCTGCGTTTAAAGATGAAAAAATGGAAGCGGCAATAAAGCTTAAAACAGAAAAAATGTTAAAAGAAGTAAATTCTGTAATCGCTGTGAGCGTCAAAACACCATCAAAACCACTCGATGATATGCTTGTCTTCAACGTAAAAGACGCAGAACAGCTTAATCAGATGTTATTCTTCATTTACAGCATTTGCAATGTAGAAAAATATATTCAAGCCGGCCTCGGTTACAACATCGCAGTCACAACCTACAACGCACTTGAATCTGGCGAAGAAGCTGTGAACGATGCCCAAAGACTTATGAGTCTGCGTTCAAACAGAAAAATTCTTACATATCAAATCGTATCAGAATGTCTGAACCTTGTGGCAGATAACAACTTTAAAGCTGTTCATCAAGGCGAATACTCAGGCAGCGAAGAAAACATCTACGAACTTGTTAAGAAAAATTAACCAATCAGTTGCGTTTTGATATGTTCATGCTATGATAAAGAAGTAAACCGTAGACAATTGGTAGATTTCTTTAATGCGCAAGCGCCAATCGAGGCAAAGGGTTCCAACAAGGGACAATGGTTAAAACTTAACGATAAAGACTTTGTACAAGATTTTGCGGTTTATAGACTGTAAAGTCTTTTTTAATACTTAAAAGGTCGATTATAGAATATAGATATAGAAAAAGGAGCCGAAAATGTCAACAAAAGCATTTAAATCAGAAAAAGTCGAAGCTATGAAAGCTAAGATTGAAAAAGCGCAAGTTGCTATTTTGACTGAATACAAAGGCTACAGTGTAGAAGAAATCACAAAATTAAGACGCGCACTTCAAAAAGAAGGCGGCGACTATATGGTTACTAAAAACACTTTGGCTAAAATCGCTCTGAAAGGTACAGAATTTGAAGTATTATCAGAGTTGATGACCGGCGCTACAGCAATTGCATTTGGTTTTGAAGATCAAGTTGCACCTGCAAAAGTAGTTGCTCAATTCATCAAAGAAAGCAAAAAAGGTGCGATGCTCGGCGGTGCCTTAGAAGGTAAATTATTGGATGCAAAAGAAGCAGAAGCGTTATCAAAACTTCCGTCAAAAGACGAACTTTACGCAAAAATTCTTGGTTCAATCAACTCACCTGCATCAGGCATTGCAAACTCACTTTCAGCAGTTATGTCACAACTTACTCGTGCTATGGCAGCTGTTAGAGATCAAAAAAGTGCATAGCGGATTTTGCGTAGGCTGAAGTGAGGCTTGCCGAACGGAACGCCGAAATAGCGAGGACAAAGCGAATGACAGCAATAGCGAAATGAGCGACTTGTCCGAGTGGAGCAATAATCCAAGACAGCCGGTGTGGAGCCGGAAAATATTAGAAAACATTAAAAAACTTATAAAGGAGAAAAACAATGAGTAAAGTAGAAACAATTTTAGAAGAAATTTCATCATTAACATTATTAGAAGCAGCTGAATTAGTAAAAGCTATGGAAGAAAAATTCGGCGTATCAGCAGCAGCTCCTGTTGCAGTAGCAGCAGTTGCAGCAGCTCCAGCAGCAGCTGAAGAAGCTGGTTCTGACGAAGTTACAGTAGTTTTGGCATCAGCAGGTGCTAACAAAATCGCTGTATTGAAAGAAGTTCGTGCTATCACTGGCTTAGGCTTGAAAGAAGCTAAAGACTTAGTTGATGGCGCTCCAAAACCAGTTAAAGAATCAGTTAAAAAAGACGAAGCTGAAGCTATCAAAAAACAACTTGAAGCAGCTGGCGCAACTGTTGAATTGAAATAAGCGTAAGCCTATACGGCAGTAAAAAAAGCGATTGCCTGAGGCAATCGCTTTTTTATTATTATGATTTTAACTTTTTAATCGCTGCGAGTTCATCCTGATACGGTGAAATTCCGATTAACTTCTCAATAATCGGCGGCATTTTTTCGATTACGTAATCGATTTCTTTTTCTGTCGTGTATTTGCTGAGTGAGAAACGAATGCTTCCGTGAATTGCTGTAAACGGAACATTCAAGGCACGAAGAACATGGCTTGGTTCTAGCGCACCTGAGGTGCAAGCGCTTCCTGAACTTGCGCAAATTCCAACATCACTCATGTGAAGAAGAATCAATTCACCCTCAATGTATTCAAACCCGATGTTCGTTGTGTTCGGAACACGGTTTGTAACACCGGTATTTAAGCGCGCATTATAAATATTTTTCAACAAACTTGTTTCAAGTTTATCACGTAAACGCTTAACTTCTGTCGCTTCATATTGAAGCCCGTCTTTGGCCATGCCTGCTGCAACGCCCATGCCTACGATATAAGGAACATTTTCGGTTCCAGCGCGTTTTCCACGTTCCTGATGGCCGCCAATAATAAGCGGAGTAATAAGGGTTTTAGGGTTCACATAAAGCGCGCCAACGCCTTTTGGTGCATGGAATTTATGTCCTGAAACCCCAAGCAAATCAACACCAAGTTCCTGAACATTAATATCAATTTTACCTGCGGCTTGAACAGCGTCCACGAAAACTTTTGTTTCTTTATTTTTGGATTTAACTATTTCCACGATTTTTTCTATCGGGAAGATTACGCCTGTTTCGTTATTCGCATACATAACAGAAACAAGTGCTGTATCGTAGTTGACAACAGCGTCAAGCTGTTCCAAATCCAAATCCCCGTTAGAATTAACGCCGATATAATCAACCTTGTAGCCCTCTTTTTCAAGCTGTTTATAGAGGTTCAAAACGCATGGATGTTCAACTTTCGTTGTAACAATATGTCGTTTGTTTTTGTCCATATTCAGAACACCACGGATTGCAAGGTTTGCGCTTTCTGAGCCGCCTGCGGTGAAAATTATGTTCTTTTCATCTTCAGCGTTGAAAAAATCTTTCATCTGGCCGCGCGCGTTCTGAATAGCACGTGACGCTGAGCGTGAAAACTCATAAATTGATGATGGATTACCGTAATTTTCTTCAAAATACGGCATCATTGCGGACAAAACCGCACTATCGACCTTTGTGGTCGCATTATTATCTAAATATACTAAAGTCATTTATTCAACCTCTATTACTTCAATGTTTCTATCAACGGCTTCTTTAAGCGTGTTTTCAACAAAGCCTTTGAGTGTCATCATTGCATTTTTACAACCGGAACATTTTCCGCGAAGTTTTACATAAACATTTGATCCATCAATATCAACAAGAGTAATATCTCCTCCGTCTTTTTGGAGTTCCGGCGCTATTTGAGTTTCAATAACCTTGCTGATTTTGAGGATTTTTTGAGCTGGTGAAAGCGAAGATTCTTCATGCGCTTCTTTTTTGTAATACGTATCAATAATATCTTTAATCGCTTCTTTGCAACGGCCGCATGCTCCGCCTGCTTTGGTAAAGTTTGTAACTTCTTCGACAGTTTTCAAACCGTTTTGCTTAATAGCGTCCCAAATTTGATTTTCAGTAACGCCAAAGCATGTACAAATGATTTTTTCGCTGACTTTTTCTTCGCGTAACTCGTCTAAATCAACATAGTTATCGAAGTTTTTAAGCGCGTCTTCAAGCGCTTCATAGCCCATGACCGAGCAGTGCATTTTTTCAGGCGGAAGCCCACCGAGTTGATCCGCAATATCCTGATTTGTAATTTTCTTTACTTCATCCACTGTTTTACCAATAATCATTTCGGTCAAAATGCTTGAACTAGCTACCGCTGAGCCACAGCCAAACGTTTGGAATTTTGCGTCTGTAACGATATTATTTTCTATCTTTAAATATATTTTCAACTGATCTCCGCATGCCAGAGAACCCGCAACGCCAATAGCGTCAGCGTTATCAATTTTCCCAACATTGCGTGGATTTCTGTAATGTTCTATAACTTTTTCTGAGTAATCCCACATAGTAATTTCTCCCTTTTTCCCATTCTATCGCAAAAAAAGTATTTACAACATCGACAATATATTAGTGTTAATTTTTATAAAAATTTTATGAAAAAATGTGCTTGACATTTTAAAATAGTTGAGCTATAGTAGATACACTAAATGAAGTGTTACCCCAACACTTTTTAAGACGACTAACTATTATACATTACGTATCGTCAAAAATTCTCGATATCAAATGAATATAGCTGGAATGAAGTGTAGATTAGACTTAGTATATACATTTACTCACAATACAAAACCCCAAAAAAGAAAAAACAATCCAAATATTAGTTTAGCATAACAAACATAAACTATACATTTACCCGATATTACCTTGTAGTAGGATTACCCCGAAACTATCAGGTAATTTTTTTTGCAAGCGAGCAGAGGCAGGAGGAATGCACAGCATTCCGAACAGTTGAGCAAGCGACACCGGAGACCACGCTCTTCGGTGCGATTGCGAACGGTGCCGTCTATCGCGAGCGCAGCAGTCGACTGAGTCAGATTACAAACATTTAAACCATCCGGCGATTAAATTTATATCAATTTCGGTTATAACTCTAAAAGCAGTTCTCCGCTACTGCCGCCTCGCCCTCTTGCTCGACTCGCGGGAAACGTGCCTACGGACTTTCGTCCTCCGCACTCCGCTCGCTCGCGCTGAACCGCGAGCCGTACGTAGCTGCGCTGTCTAAAAGGAACGAAAGGAGTTTGTTATGACAAATTTAGAAATCAAAGAATTACGCAATGACACGGAGAAAGCAAAGAAATTTTTCATGAAATGCTTAGCCTACACTCTTGGCCCTGTCGAATTAAAAGACCTTATGGAAGAGGGTAAAGTTAAAGTAATCGACGTTAGAGGCGCGGCGGATTATGAAATTTCGCATATTCCTGGCGCGATTTCCATGCCTTACGAAAGCATTAGTGATAATATAGATAAACTTTCTAAAGACGAAACGACAGTTGTTTGTTGTTATAACCAGCAATGCCACTTAGGAGCAAAAGCCTGTTTAAAACTAGCGGATTATGGCTATCCGTGCATGCACTTAGAGGGCGGATTCAAAACTTGGAAAGAAGAATTTGGCTTCGCAACGACATAACTAAAATGGCTAGTTTACAACTAGCCATTTTTATTCAAAAAAAGTTTTAATATCAATCTCAAAAAATTCGGCCATATTATAAAGGGTTTCGACGGTTGCAAGGTTTTTTCCGCGCTCAATGCAGGAAATATGTTCACGCGACATATTCACATGTTCAGCAAGCTTTTCTTGCGAAAGCCCTTTTTCTAAGCGTAACGCTTTGACTTTTCTGCCGATAGAATTTCTTAATTTGCGAATTCCCATAGTTTTAATTGTCGCATGTAATATACGGATTACAGTAATATTGATATTACAAAACAGGGGTTATTCCATTAATATTACTTAACATACAGCTATACATTTTTCGTTTTGTGGTATAAATCATGTAAGATGGATATTACAAAAGCATCTTAAAAGAAAGGATTACAGATGAGAACAAGAAGAACAAACGGTTTCACAATGGCAGAAATATTGTTATCCTTAACAATCATCGGCGTTGTGGCCGCAATTACTTTACCAAGCCTCACAGGAAACATCAACGAGCGAACTTGGAACACTCAACGGAAAGCATTATATGCAAGATTTTCACAGGCTATCGCGCTCATGCCTGCACTTAACGGTTACGGAACATTAACTGAGGGGACAGACCCCTCTGGCTCGACCATCGTTACAGAGGATACTGCCGCTGAAACATTCGTCACCGCCGGACTTGCTAAAGTTCTTAAAATCAATAACATTTGCGACTCGGAACACCTAACCGACTGCGGAATCACATCAAAAATTAATACGTTAGGCGGCAGTAAAATAGATACTCCACCTACATTAAAAGATCTAAACTCAAGTATGATTGGTTCGATTACAGCCGCTTATGGCGGAAACGCTTATATAATCAACACTAAAGCCGCAGCGTTCGAAACTCAAAACGGCGAGAGTATTTTAGTCTATTACAACCCAACTTGTAATGGTTCTCTGGGTGAAAAACCTTTTGGCGAAACAAGCAATTCCGGCGGATATGCTATACAATCAAAAATATGCGCCAATTTTATATACGATTTAAACGGCAACAAAGGCCCTAACACTGTTGGCAAAGATATCGGGTTTATGACAGTTTTATACCCGTTTGATGCACAATTATACGCACCGTACCCGTCTGTGCAACCGCAATCGAACACAAATGTCGAAAAAGAAGTCGGGAAACAAATGTGTCGCGATTATGATAGTGAATATCGTCTGCCAAGCTTAGGTGAATTAGCGTCAATGTTTGTAAATAATAAACTGATTGATGCAGGAAATTTCAGATATTCTTCATCAGAAGTATTTAAACCAAGCGAAGCGACTCCGGAATGGGATACCATTATTCTCTATATACAAAGCGGCGTAGTAGAGGATGTTGCAGTGGGCGGAATATGGTGTGTTAAGCGATAACCGATAGTACGGAACTAATTAGGGCACCGCCTCGACCGGCGGTGGTGCGTTAAGCGATAAGTTTATAAACTCGCGCCGCCATCTTTTAGTTTTGACAGGGCGTTTTTGGCTCCATCTTTTTGTTTGGCGGTTTCTATTACAAAATCACTTGCTTCATTATCGCGGGCGATTGCTTCCTTAAGCGCGGTCATTTCTTCAAAACCTAATTGCGTCAGGTCGCAGTTTTCAGGGTTACGGGAATAAATTCGAAACAACGTCTGAGAATCATAATCAAGCCCTGGAAGCTTTTGGAAATAACTGTGCATTTTATAGAAATGGAACAGCAGAAAATAAAAATCGTTACATCCTTTTTCAAGAATAAACATAGGCTTAGTTGAAAACGCAAATCCGTTTCCGGCAAGAAGATTCAACATCAAGGCTTCAAAGCCTTTACGTTCCAAAATCAGCCCCTCTTCCGCATTCAAAAGTGCAAGGATTTTATATGCGTCTTTCAAATAAATAACCTTAACACCCTTTTTCTTTATCATATCAAGTAGAAATTCCGCGGTAAAATTTGAACTTTTGACGACATCGCGCATATTTTGTTTAACGAGTTCAATATTTTTGTTAGTCTGCGTATTCAGAGTAAGCGAACAATTTCCCGCAATAACGGTTTTTGACGTAGAATTCGTCGCAGAGGTACGCAAATGCTTATCAAGGCGAAGCCTTAACCCTCTCTCTTTCAACGACAACAACATATATACAATTCTTTGAATGAAATTCATAATTATATTGTACACTAAAAAATTTTTTAGTGCTATAATTAGAGGCAAGATAAGGGAGAACGTTTTATGGAAACATTGAATAAAAACGAAGGGATTATTACTAAAATTATCGGGCCTGTAATCGACGTTGAATTTCAACCGGGAGAAGTTCCTGAAATTTATACAGCTTTAGAAATCACAACGGATTCGGGCGAAAAAATCGTGACAGAAGTTCAGCAAATGTTGGGTTCCAACCGTGTAAGAACCGTTGCGATGTCATCAACTGACGGGCTTAGACGTGGAATGAAGGTTATTAACACTAACGAACCAATTAAAATTCCTGTCGGGAAATCAATTTTAGGCAGAATTTTAAACGTTACAGGCCAGCCGGTTGACGAAATGGGAGCCATCAAAACAGATACTTATCTTCCAATCCACCGTGAAGCACCGACTTTAACTGACCAGAACACAAACGTTGAAATTCTCGAAACAGGTATCAAAGCAATCGACCTTATTCAGCCATATCAAAAAGGTGGTAAAATCGGTTTATTCGGCGGTGCCGGCGTTGGTAAAACAGTTTTGATTATGGAACTTATCCACAACATCGCGTCTGAACACTCCGGTGTTTCTGTTTTCGGCGGTGTTGGTGAAAGAACACGTGAGGGTAACGACCTTTGGAACGAAATGAAAGAATCAGGCGTTATCGACAAAGTTGCGCTAATTTACGGGCAAATGAACGAACCACCTGGAGCCAGAATGAGAGTCGGACTTTCTGCGTTGACCGCGGCTGAATACTTCCGTGACTTCTCAAAACAAGACGTATTGTTATTCATCGATAACATTTTCAGATTTACTCAAGCAGGTTCAGAAGTTTCAGCGCTTCTCGGCCGTATGCCGTCTGCTGTTGGTTATCAGCCAACACTTGCAAACGAAATGGGTGAACTTCAAGAACGTATTACTTCAACAAAAGATGGTTCAATCACATCAGTTCAAGCGATCTACGTTCCTGCGGATGACTTGACCGACCCTGCACCGGCAACAACTTTCTCTCACCTTGACGCTTCCACCGTTTTATCACGTCAAATCGCGTCATTAGGTATCTACCCTGCTGTTGACCCGCTTGAATCTAACTCACGCGTTCTCGATCCGAACATCATCGGTTCTGAACACTATGAAGTTACGACAAAAGTTCTTGAAATCTTACAAAAATACAAAGAATTGCAAGATATCATCGCTATCCTTGGTATGGACGAACTTTCAGAAGAAGATAAAGAAACAGTTAACCGCGCAAGAAAAATTCAACGTTTCTTGTCACAACCGTTCTTTGTTGCAGAACAGTTCTCAGGCATTGCAGGCAAATATGTAAAACTTGCGGATACAATCAAAGGCTTCAAAGAAATCGTTGAGGGTAAACACGATGACCTGCCGGAACAAGCGTTCTATATGGTTGGTACTATTGAAGAAGCGATTGAGAAAGCTAAGACTTTAGAGGCGTAGTATGAAAGTAAAAATCATTACTCACGAAAAAGTTGTATTTGACGGCGAAGCTGATGAAATCATCGCAAAAAGCACCGAGGGTGAATTCGGAATCCTTGAGAATCACGTACCGTGTATGAAAGTACTTGAAATATGCGTTGCAAAAATCATCAAAGACGGCGAGGTTAAACTCTATACGGTTATGGGCGGAGTTTTGCAATTCAAAAACAACGAAGCGTTGATTTTAACAGATATTGCGGAATGCAGTAACGAAATCGACTGTAACCGTGCAAAACTTGCGCTTTCACGTGCAGAAGAACGTTTAGCGGACGCTAAAGCCGAAGTCGACGCAAAACGCGCAGAAGCTGCAAAAGCCAGAGCGCTTGCCCGTCTTAAAGCTAGCATAAAACAATAACTATGACCAACATCAGTTTAAAAGACATTTACATAAGATTTTTCCGAATCGGAACACTACTTTTAGGCGGCGGATATGTAATTCTGCCGCTTTTGCAATCTGAAATCGCAGCAAAATACGATCAGATTTCAGACGATGAGGTGTGTGAATATTACGCGATTTCGCAAAGTTTACCAGGGGTAATTGCGATTAATACTGCAGTTTTTGTTGGCTACAAACTTGCACGCACAAAAGGTGCAATCGCGGCGATTACCGGTATGGTTACGCCGGCGTTTATTTGCATAATACTTCTTGCGAATCTTTTATCTCAAATTGTACATCTTACTTTGGTTCAAAGCATTTTCGCAGGTGTTGGAATCGGTGTTCTTGCACTCCTTTTTCAGGCAGTAGGCGAAATGTGGAAGAAAAGCATTGTAGATAAAGGCGCGCTTGCAATATTTTTCATCTCATTTACAGCACTTTTAAGCGGCAAAATTCTTCCGGCATACATTGTAATCACAGGGATTCTATTGGGCGTTGGAATCGGGTATTTTAGAGGGAGAAGGGCATGATTTTGTGGGATTTATTCTGGAACTTCTTCAATATCGGTGTTTTTTCTTTCGGCGGCGGATACGCTACGTTACCGTTTCTCTATAATATTTCAGAAGTCTACAACTGGTATACATTCGATGATTTAAGTAATATGATTGCAATATCGTCCATAACCCCCGGGCCAATAGGTATCAACATGGCAACGTTTGCAGGTTTCAAAACGTCAGGGTTGATTGGTTCGCTAGTATCGACAACAGCAATCGCGCTTCCATCACTGATTTTTGTGGTTTTAATCTCAAAAGCACTTAGAAAATTCAGCGAAAATATTTATGTAAAATCAATTATTTACGTCTTAAAACCGCTTGGATGCGGGCTTTTGTCGGCTGTCGGCGTGAATATGTTTGTAAACAATTTTCTTGGCGAAAACATAAATTTGTACAACATCGCATTCTTAGCGCTGTTGATTTTGATAAGCCTGCACAAAAAGCTTAACCCGTTGTTTTATCTGGGAGTAGCGGCGATTTATGGACTTATAGCGGGATTTTTACCACAACTTTTTTAACAGCGTTTGGAGAATTTTTATACGCCATTTGCGGCTGATGCGCTTCATAAGGATAAAGCATCACAAATTTTCCTGCGCTCAAGATAACTTTATTCAAAACTCTATCAGGTGCGGCAAAAAACATCACGTCACGCGCAGAGTCGTAAGCCTCGTTTACTTCTAAGCCCTCAATGTCCGTGTAATCAAGTTCCTCAACGCCATCAAGCATAATCTGGATATCAATATATTTTTTGTGCGCTTCAAGTTTGCAGTTTTCATGCAATTTTGTTGTGTATTCGTCAACATTTGCATAAGTTAAGCCGTCATCGCTCAAATAAATTCTGCCTGCAGGAAGTTCTGCACTCAAACCAGAAATAAATTCTGCGATTTTCGCGTCAATTTCAGCATATTTTTTAATATTTTTAATATCGTCAAAAATCATTATTTTACTCTTTTCAATTTTTTAACAAGCCTAATATCGCAACGTTCATTCAAACAGTCAAGATCAATAGGCGTCTCATTATCTATATCATACTTACAAATGTTAGTTCCATCAGCAATATATCCAGCGCGACATGCCGCTTCTCTGAACGATAAAGAACGTGCAAGAACTTCCAATTTATCATCATCTGCAACTTTTACAATATCAAAAGCCATTAATGATGAGTTTCCACCCGCATCCAATCCGTCAAATTCATACCCACGAATGGCAGGTGAAATCGTACCAACGCCCGGAACGACTTTGCCTGAAAGTGTTATATAAAATGGCATTACATCATAATATTTTTTATCTTCACCCTCGCCGTGACCGTTTATATCAACCCAGACTTCATAACCATTCTTTTCTGGATCTTTTACCACACCATTAGCATCACCAAGAATACCAGCTGCAACTTGATTTTTGAAATAAATTTCCATACCGTTTGTAAGCTTCATCGCAGGGTTAGTACCATTTTGAGGCGTAGAGCTTGTAGCAGCACAATTCACAGTACCTGCAGTGTTAAAATAATCATTGAAAACATTACAAAGAGTACCGGAATCAGATTTAAACGCACGACATTTATAAACACCAGAAGGTAAATTCGTGATACCGCATTCAGTTTCCACTGTACGCGGAGTTGTTCCTTTCAAATAATTATCATTCAATAGCGCAGCATCAACGACTTTGACTAAATTTAAGTATGCTGAATAATAAAAATATTCGCGCTCATAATCCTTTTTAGAAGAAAAAAACGTAACGCTCACTGACACTAAAACTGAAAGTATTACCATTGCAATAAAAACTTCCGCAAGTGTAAACGCTTTTTTTATCATCATCATAACTCCTTTGCTACTTCAATTCAGCCAATGCTTTTTCAAAATCTTCTTTATTCGGCGCTTTTCCATGCCAGCCAGCGTTGTTTTCCATAAATGAAACGCCTTTACCTTTGACGGTATTTGCAATAATTGCAACAGGTTTGCCGGCTTTTTTAGCTTCCTCAATTGCGTTATAAATAGCTTTCATATCATGGCCATCAATTTCTAAAACTTCCCAGTTAAAAGCTTCGATTTTTGCTTTTAGGTTGTCCAGAGATTTAATATTCTCGGTGCAGCCGTCAATTTGTAAGCGGTTACGGTCAACGATTGCGATAATATTATCAAGTTTAAGGTGCGCGATATGCATAAACGCTTCCCAAACGCTGCCCTCTTGGAGTTCACCGTCACCTAACAGTGCAAAAACTTTTGCAGGATTTTTATCAAGTTTCAACGCCATCGCGATTCCGCAAGCGATTGAAAGTCCTTGTCCAAGAGAACCCGTCGGAACTTCAACCCCTGGGCAAAGTTTTGTCGGGTGGCCTTGCAGACGCCCGCCGAGTTTTCTAAATGTCATTAATTCTTCGTGCGGGAAATATCCAAGTTGCGCAAGTGCTGAATACAGTGCAGAAGACGCGTGGCCTTTTGAAAGTACAAATCTGTCACGGTTTTCGTAGTTTGAATCCTGTTTCCATAACGGTGCTGTTTTCATACATTTATGAAAAAGCACTGTCATTATTTCAACGGCAGAAAACGCGCCGCCAATGTGTCCGGATTGAGCGTTATAGACCATTGAAAGGATGTTTTTTCTTGATTCAAGACATAATTCTTCTAACTTTTTCAACTCAATATCATCTAGCATTTACAAATCCTTTCTTTTACGACCCTCAACACAAACAAAGGCAGTGTCGGGAAAATTCTCCTAAATCTTGCAGGCTCTTTCACAGTTCTGTAGAGCCATTCGAGTCCGGCTTTTTGATAAAACTCCGGCGCTCTTTCAACCTTATTTGACCAAACGTCAAAGCTTCCGCCAACACCGATAAAAAGCGTGTTCGGCATATCTTTTTTAAGTTTATAAATAAATTCTTCCTGTTTTGGCGAGCCGAGCGCAACCAAAACCAATTGCGCACCGGATTTCTTCAATTCGTCAAAGATGACTGTTTCGTCTTTAAAAAATCCGTTATGGGCATACGCGATATTCAGGCCGGCAAATTTCTTTTTCAACTCGGAACACGCAAGTTCATTCACTTCTTGTGCCGCACCAATCAGGGCAATCGGAAGTTTTTGTTCGTGAAACATTGCAATACACGCGTGGGCGAATTCGATTCCTGCGATTCTACGAGCGTTTTTACCGAGAATTTTCAAGCCGATTTCAATTCCAACCCCGTCCGGAATAACAAGTTCCGCATTTTGAATAATATTTTTTAAGGAAGCATTATCACGAGAATTCATAACCATTTCAGGATTCAAAGTTACGACCTGACCGCGGGTTTTATTCGCGTATTCCAGCGCCTCTTCAAGTGTGAATGTATCTATTTCTAAATCCTGTAATCTCTCTGTCCTGCGTTCCATATAATTATTATAAAACATTTCTCCCGTTTGGTAAACCCTATTTAAGATTTTTAATCAATTTATATAAATACTCATCACCGGATTGAGTTTGCAACCCTTTCGGGATAAATATTTCCGAAAACCTTTCGATTGCGTAGCGATCCGTCATGCCGGAAATATAGTCAGAAATAACTGTTTCCAACTGTTCCGGCGGAAGTTCATCACGTAAAAGAATTTTGTAATAATTAAACAATTCTTCGACGCAACGGGAAGCCTTTTTCTCTTCCATTTTTGCCGGCGAACCAACATAAACATTCTCAAACATCCACTGACGCAAGCGCGTTGTATAATTCCAACCCTCTTCGCTCATCGTAATCTGCGGTTTATCTTTAGAACTGTAAATAATATCGGAAACCATACGGTTTAGGCGCTTAGACGGCGTTGAGGAATAATATCTTATGCAGTCTTTCGGAAGATCTTTTTCCTGAATAAGCCCCGCCCTGATTGAATCCTGAATATCGTGGTTGATATAAGCGATTTTATCAGCGAACTGAACGACTTGCGCCTCAGGCGTCTGCGGTTTGTAACCCCAAGAGTGGGTAAGAATTCCGTCAACAGTTTCCTGACAAAGGTTTAAATCTTCTAATGTTTCGACAACACGAACGCTTTGAACATTATGTTTGAACCCATCTTTCAACAAACGGTTCAAAACAGCCTCGCCGCAATGTCCAAAAGGAGTATGCCCCAAATCGTGACCGAGTGCGATAGCTTCCGTCAAATCCTCGTTCAGATCAAGCGCACGCGCCATAGTTCTTGCAATCTGAGAAACTTCAAGCGTATGTGTCAAACGGGTTCTGAAATGGTCGTCGTAAGGAGAGAGAAAAACCTGCGTCTTGTGTTTCAAGCGGCGGAAAGCTTTTGAATGAATAATTCTATCTCTATCACGCTGAAACTCAGTTCTAAAAGCACACGGTGTTTCCTCACGAACACGACCACGGGTAAACTTGCTTTTAGTAGCGAATTCGCTAAGATAATCAATCTCTCTTTGCTCTAACTCTTTTCTAATGCTGTCATCAACAATATTGTGTTTCATACCACAAGTATAGCACAAGGGGAAATATAAACAAGGGGCGGAGCCGTTCGGCTCCGCCTTTTCTTGCAATAATTAGTTTCGTCTAACACATAAATACCCGCAAGAAGAAGTATCATCGATATCCCAGAAATACATCGTTCCGTTACCAAAATATAAATAATACGCTTTATTAGCTTCATTTGGATAACGAGTTGATGTCCAAAACTGAACATTAGATCCGCCATATTGATCGGATGGCGCCAATAATTTATTGTTTACCCATACAGAAGCCAACTCTTCTCTATTTGGCAAACGATATTCTGAATCAAACCCACTGCAAGTTTTACTTGCGTTCTGCCAGCTAATTCCGCTTGCAGAAGCTTTTGGCGTAAATAACGGCATTACGACCTGTGTATCAGACGGATAAAGCGCTGTTATAACTCCTATATCTTTACCAACTGTATTTGGCCCTTTAGTTCCATTCAAATCATAAATAAAATTCGCGCAAATCTTATGGTTTACCATATACTGGCGAGTTTCATTCATATCAGACTGACAGTTTTTATTATAATAAACAACGACAGTTTCGCCATTTGCGGTTTCAAAAGCAGCCGCCTTTGCATCTATCTGTGAAAAGCTCATAGGAACAGAAGTATTCCCCCATGGTTGTGAAGCTGAAACCATCTTTGCATTAAGTTCACTCCATTTTGTAGGGAAATCAACTGCAGTTCCGGAAAAGGGTACAATTTTGCTTGTGACACCGCAATCCGCGAGATGTTCACCATCACAAATATTGTTTATCTTCAAAACTTTAGAAAGCCCTGCTGTGATAAAAGTTTCAGCGACATTATCTTCTGTTATGCTTCCAGAAGCGTCCTCGCCGATTGAACCAAACCCGTTCAACGCCGGCATTAGGGCGATTGCTTGCGAAAATCTTGCATAAAGCGCTTTGCGCTGCGTGTTCCAAGTTCGCTCGTTAATGTTACCTGTCAGCGACGGAAGCGTTATCGCTGCGACTACACCAATAATTGTGAGGGATAAAAGTATTTCTGCCATCGTGAAGCCACGGCTTATGGCCTGCTCAGCAGTCCCCCCCCCCCTGTCCATGTTAATACACTTTTGTTTTTCATAAGTTCCATCCTTTCTGAAATCATTTTAAACCATAATCCCCCTTTTGACAAGGGGGATTAAATAATCTATTTTAAATCCGCTGTGCAATTAGGGCATTTTGTTGCCTTAATATTAATCGTAGTAAAGCAATACGGACATTCTTTTGTCGTTGCGTCTTCTACTGCTTCCTCTTTTTTAATAAGAGTATTTTGCAGTTTGTTCATCATTTTGATAAGCATAAATACCGCCAGAGCAACAATTAAAAATGAAATCACAGTATTAATAAACGCGCCGTAATTCATTGTAACCGCGCCTGCATCTTTTGCGGCCTGCAATGTTGGAAAACTTACATCACGCGGTGCGATCTGCCAGTAAAGGTTAGAAAAATCAACTTTACCAAGCAACAAACCAATCGGCGGCATAATGATATCTTTCACAAGTGAATCGATAATCTTGCCGAAAGCTGCACCAATAATGATACCTACGGCCATGTCGATTACGTTGCCGCGCATTACAAACTCACGCAATTCTTTCACAAAATTTTTAAACATAACAACTCCTTTTTGCGGACATTATAACGTATCGTAAAAAATTTAACAATAGTCGTATAAAAACGTAACAATTGATTACTAGAACCGGAAAAATTTACATTTTCATGCTACGCTATTATAGAATAGCTAACAGGAGCAATCTATGGATATTTTTAATATATTTACGTTACTCGGCGGTCTGGCATTTTTCCTCTACGGAATGACTGTTATGTCAAGCGGTCTGGAAAAAGTAGCGGGCGGAAAGATGGAACAACTTCTGCGTGAAATGACATCTAACCCTATAAAAAGTTTAGCGTTAGGTATGGGCATAACGGTAATCGTTCAATCATCTTCGGCAGTAACGGTAATGCTCGTTGGCTTAGTAAACTCAGGAATAATGAATTTAACCCAGGCAATCGGAGTCATAATGGGCTCCAACGTAGGAACTACGGTCACTGCCTGGATTTTAAGTTTATCAGGAATTGAAAGCGACAATTTCTTTGTACAGCTTCTGAAACCGGAATCGTTCTCACCGCTTCTGGCACTTGCGGGCGTCATAATGATGATGGCAAGCAAATCCAGCAAACGTAAAAATGTAGGCACAATCCTGATTGGCTTTGCGATTCTTATGTTCGGTATGGAACTAATGAAGAACGCGATGAGTCCGCTTGCTGACATGCCGGAATTTACGAGCATTCTGACAGCGTTTAGCAACCCTCTCTTCGGAATCATAATCGGTACCGTCGTAACTGCCGTAATCCAAAGTTCTGCGGCTTCTGTCGGTATTTTACAGGCTTTATCACTCACCGGCGGAATCTCTTATGGTATGGCTTTTCCGATAATTATGGGACAAAACATCGGAACCTGTATTTCTGCAGTGCTTTCTGCAATCGGCGTTAACACCAACGCAAGAAGAGTCGCTGCCGCGCATATTATGTTCAACATTCTCGGAACTCTTATTTTTATGATTGCGTTCCAAATCGTTTCCACTTTATGGGTAATTCCACTTTTTGCAAAAAGTATTAACCCGTTCGGAATCGCAATTTTACACTCAATCTTTAACCTCGCAACAACTGCAATGCTCTTCCCGTTTACCAAACAACTCGAAAAGATTGCAGTATTCCTTGTTAAAGACGACAAAAACGCTAAAGAAAAAGAAGTTATCATCGACGAAAGACTTCTTCTTTCCCCATCATTTGCAATCGGTGAATGCGCTCGCTTAACAGCTAAAATGGCAACCGTTGTTGAATATAACTTCTTAAACTCAACAAAAATGCTGAAAAGCTATCACCAACGCAGCGCTGAACATATCGCTGAAAATGAAATAATAATAGATACATACGAAGATAAACTCGGTTCATTCCTCTTAAAGCTTTCAGGCAAACAGCTTTCTGATGAAGACAGTAACAGAATCACACAACTTCTTCTCACTATCGGTGACTACGAAAGAATAGGTGACCACGCATCTTACATCTTAAAAATTGCAGAAACAATGCATGAGAAAAAACAAAAATTCTCACCGGAAGCGATTGAAGAATTAAAAGTAATCGTTCACGCAGTATCCGAACTCTTCCGTATGACACTTGAGGTTTTCACAACTGATAATACAATCCTAGCTCAAGAAGTCGAACCTCTTGAACAGGTAATCAAAAAGAATATCCGCAAAGTCAAAAACCGTCACGTAAAACGCCTTAAAGACGGACTTTGCACGGTTGACGTCAGCTTTATGTTCTCGGACTTAATGAACGATTTGAGAAGAATTGCCGCGCACTGTTCAAACATTGCAACCTGCGCGATTCAGATCAAAGAATCTTCAATGGAAAAACACGAATACAGCCACAGAACAAAAAGTCTTGAAAATACAGACTTCACAAACAAATACGAAAACTATAAATCAATATATTCAGTATCTAAATAAGGGGAGAAGGACATTGCTAAAAAATATTTTTTCAGTAACTTACGACGAAGCTGACTGCCGCACAGTTGTAAGACTTTTAGGTCTGAAAATCAAAATGGCAGGCAAGGAGTTGAAAGATAATAAATTTCAAGATTTCAAAGACGCAGGCGGTAAGATTACCGACGCCCCAAAGGCTGACGGCCCACTTAGAATCACCCAGCTTGCAAACTATCAGTTACTAAAAGAAGTTGACGCATACTGTCGCAAACACGGTTTAAAACTCTGGCTTTCTTTCGGAACGCTTTTAGGTGCTGTCCGCCACGGCGGATTTATTCCGTGGGATGACGACATTGATGTAGAAATGCTCCGTGAGGATTACGAAAAACTCATAGAATTAATTAATTCTGACGACCTTGACTTCTACACTGAAATGGTTCACCCGCCAAAAGACACCAATGTTTTCTTGAAAATTCGCCACAAAAAAATCGCCGGCCTATTTATGGACATATTTCCTGTTGATACTTTAAACACACAATTAACAGAACAAGAACGCTTACAACTTTCAGCTAAAATCAAAAGTTATCGTGCGAAAATGAATAAAAAAATTCTTCAACTGATAAAATCAGGTGAAACTCAAAAACTTTTTGAGTACATTAACTCAAAGAGTAAAGCTTTACTCACGACCATTCAGGAAGCCCCCCCCCCCCCCCGGTCAGCATAACGATTTAGTATGGGGGTTGGAATTCCAACACAAAAACCACAAATATCAAACTTTTCCGCACTCAACATATTTTCCGCTTCGTGAAATAACGTTTGAAGACAGTAAATTCTACTGCGTAAATAAACCGGAAAAATTTCTTGGTGAAATATTTGGCAACTATATGAGCTGGCCGAAAAAACTTTACACTCACCACTTCAGATTTGCAAAGAATAAAACTTTAATCGATTATTACGGAAAAGAACAGTACGAAGAATTGAAAAAATTTCTAAACAAAAGTCAAGAAGAGTTGGAGAAAATTTAAAATGAACAGAAAGTTATTGATGGTATTAGGGCCTACAGAAGTAGAACAAGATATTTTAGACGCAGGAGCAATCCCGCAGGAATATATGCGCACCCCTGATTACTCTGAAAAATGGGGCGAAATTTTCAAAAATTTGCAATACGTATTTCAAACCCAGAATCCTGTTGTATGCTTTGCCTGCTCAGGAACCGGTGCAATGGATGCCGCGGTTAGTAATTTACTGCCGCACAACTCTGGAACGGCTCTTTACATAAATGGCGGTTCGTTTGGCAAACGTTGGGGCGATATTCTTAACCAATACAAAATCAAAAATATTGAAATTTCTGTTGAATTTGGCAAAAGCGTTGAACCTGAACGCATAAAACAAGAATTAGAAAAGAATAAAGATATTAACACCGTATTTGCGACTTTAGATGAAACCTCATCAGGTGCGCTCACTGATATCAAGGCAATCGGCGAAGTTCTTAAAAACTATCCGGATATTGTTTTTGTTGTGGACTGTGTAAGCGGCTTAGTCGTTGAAGAATTACAAATGGACGAATGGGGAGTAGATGTCGCGGTCAGCGCCTCACAAAAAGCGCTCGCAATCCCTCCTGGGCTTGGTTTTATGGCAATAAGCGATAAAGCGCTGAAACGTGCAGAACAAAATGAATCACGTCCTGCATACTTTGACATTCTTGATTACGTTAAAAACTGGCAGCGTAATCAAACACCTTTCACTCCGGCTGTTTCGCTTGTAGAACAGCTTAAACTTCGTCTTGAAAAAATCAAATCTGAGGGATTAGAAAATTATCGCAAACGCTACCGCAATAACACAGAACTAATCCGTACAGGTTTGAAAAATCTCGGTTTTGAAGTTTTCGCTCAACACCCTGCAAATTGCGTCACCGGAGTTATGACCGAAAAATACAACGCGGCAGAAATCGTAAGAATTATGCGCGAAAAACATAACATAGAAATCGCACCATCCGGAGGGGATTTAAAAGAAAAATTCTTTAGAGTAGGCAACTTCGGCGCAATAGAAAAACCTGAAATAGAAAGATTTTTAACTGCTATGCAAGCAACTATAGGAGAGTTACAATGATAGGAAATAAAACCGTTGTTTATACATCTGGAACATTTGATATGTTACACTTCAATCACCTGAAAATGATTGAATACGCTAGAGCGCTCGGCGATATTTTAATTGTTGGCGTAAATACAGATGAACTTGTTGCGTCTTACAAATCTACACCAATTATTCCGTTTGAAGAAAGATTAGCGCTGATGAAAGCCATCAAAGGGCCTGACATCGTAATTCCTCAACGATCACTTGATCATACCGACAAAGTTGCAAAACTAAACTTCGATGTATTTGTCGTAGGTGACGACTGGGCCGGTAAATACGATTACCTGAAAGAACTCGGCGTAGATGTTGTTTATTTCCCATACGGAGAGGGCGTAAGTTCATCAAATCTAAAACAAAAAATCTACGAAAACTACCAAAAATTACAAGAAAAAGTTGACAATCACCTACCAGCAGAAATCGAAATCAAATAATAAAAAGGGCGTATGAAATACGCCCTTAAAAATAAAGGAAACAAAGTTATATATAATTAAATTTATTAAAGC
>JAMPIJ010000015.1 GCA_023662905.1 Fusobacterium sp. | reverse complement strand
GCCGAAAGCGCGGTTTCGCCCGTCGCGCGCTCGACTCTCCACTTGCTATCGCAAGTTACGTGGCTCTGCTCGCCTTGCCCCCCCCCCTACTGAACAGGTGCATACTACAAGGCTTTTCAGCTTTTTGTTTTTTCATACATAATCCTTTCTTCGTTACTTTTTACTGATGTCCAATTATAGAACCGCCTCAGGCGGCTTTCTTTTTGTATATTTATTTTAAACTATTTTTTTAGCTGTGTCAACGAAACTAGCATGCTCGTTGTTTGGTAAAGGTTTCACAAAATATGCATTTCTGTCAATCATGCAAAACTTTATTATTTACTTAAATTCATTAAATTTTCTTCATTAACTTTGTAAATATTTTTTTTGCGCACTTGTAACAAAGGGCATGGGCAATTGTAACAAATTTTGCAGGTTTTGTTACTTGATAAGGTATGGTGTTAGGAATAGATTAAGAATGTGGTCAGGGAGATGACCGCCTGAGGAAGAGATTTAAAAGTTAAGTATGAAAGAAACAGAGGTGATGGCGAAGTAAAAACTTGGGAGATGAATCGGTGAGGAGAATTCGGAAATAGGTTGACAAGTTATAAAAAAAAGAAGTAATTTAGGTGAAATACAAAATTGATTAGGGATTTTCTTTTAAATATATATGTGTGAATTGGAAAGTAAAAAGATTATAGGTTTGATGTCGGGGACGTCGTGTGATAGTATTGATGCAGGTTTATGTGTTGTTAATCCAGATTTAAGTTGTGAACTTGTTGCGGGTATAAATTACAAATATCCGGTTCATATTAGAGAGAAAATTTTTCAGATGTTCAGGGGAGAAAGTTCAATCAAGGATATTTGCCAGATGAACTTTGCTATTGGGGAGTGTTTTGCGAATGCTTGTAATGTATTGATATCAGAGCATGGGAAGCCTGATTTAATTGCAAGTCACGGGCAGACTGTGTTTCACAGTCCAAAAGAGGAGAAGTTGGACGGGGTGTCGTTGAAAAGTACGCTCCAGATTGGGGAGAGTTCTGTTATCGCTGAGAAAACAGGATGTATGGTTGTTTCGAATTTCAGAGAGGCTGATATTGCTGCTGGCGGCGAGGGAGCGCCGCTTGTGTGCTTCGCGGATGAAAAATGGTTCAAGCCGTTAAGGAAAAATGTTCTTGTGCAGAACATCGGCGGGATCTCAAACGTGACAGTAGTTTCAAGAGAGGGTGATACTTTCGGGTTTGATACCGGACTTGGAAATATTATGATTGATTATTGCATGAATAAATTTTTCAATAAGCCTTACGATGAGGATGGGAAAGTTGCGCATGAGGGAATAGTTGACGACGGGTGGCTGAATTTACTATTGCAGGACGATTATTATTTTAAAGAGCCGCCAAAGACTACCGGAAGAGAGTATTTTTCAAACTTTTATATTGAAAACGCGCTTCGATATGCGCCTCAGGATAAAAAAGATATTATTGCGACTGTTACGGCGCTAACTGCGCGTACGATTGTTGACGCTTATGAAAGATTTATTTTTCCTAATATGTCTGTGGATGAAGTAATTATTGGCGGAGGCGGGGCGTATAACCCTGAACTTATGCGGTTAATAAGAAAATATCTTCCGGCAGAAGTTATGCTAAAAACACATGAAGATTACAAAATTTCGAATAATTTTAAGGAAGTTATGGCGTTTGCGCTTTTGGGATACTGCAAATATTACGGAATCCCATCGAATTTGCCAAGCTGCACGGGAGCAAAAAAGAGGGTCGTTCTCGGTAAAATAAGCTAATATTAAATTATGTAACAAAACTCAAAACGGCTGAAATCCGTTGATTTCAAAACTCTTTATATATTAGAGAGCAAAAATTAACGGAGAGCTTTACCCGATGAGTTTTAGTATTGATATAAATTCGGCTAACGGCGCGAATTATATACGTCCTAAAAAAGGCGCAGGTCAACGGACAGCGGCGCCTAAAGCTCCTATTGATATGACCAAAGAGGGTTCTGTATTCAATGATCCGAATATTTTTTCTGCAGAACCTACCAAAACAACACAATCTTTGACAACTTTAAGACGTCAACCTCAACAAGGCGCTCAAAGAGGTGGAAACAGTATTTTCAACGGCCAGATGAATTTTGTTTCAGGTGGCAATAGTGGCTCAACAAGCGGTGTTAACTCTTTAACAGCCGGAATTGATCAATCAGTTCTTGGTGGAGGCGATGCTGGCAGTGATGATTTAGGTATCGGCCGTGATGCTGGTAAAGGTCGTGAAGCCGCAAAAGAATTGAAAGCCCAAACTTCTGACTTGAAAAGCGGTATTAACAGTATCGAACATAAAGGCGATGATGCTAAAAATATAGGTAAAAAAGGCGCTAAATTACAGGCTTCAATTAAAAAGAATGACGATAAATTTAAAGAACAACAAGCAAAACAACAAGCCGAGTTCCAAAAATTAGAAGACGAACGCAAAGCCGCTATTCAAGAGATGGATGACGCAAGCAAATCTATCGACGCCTATTCAAGAGAATTGGACGCAGAAATTGAATCTGGCTCAGGCAACTTTGAAAGAATCGCAACATTAAGAAGTGCAATCCGTGAAAAAAGCTCTACACTCCAAATCGGTCAATCAAAAGTTAACGTAATCGGCCGTTCTTCTAAAGCTTTAGTTAACGAAATGAATCGTACATCTAAAGCTTACATTAAAACAAACAAAACAAATCAAAAGAACTTAGACAAAAACCAACAAAAACTTGAAAAAACACTTGAAGTTGCGGCTGAAATCGAAGGAATTTCATCAATTGTCGAAACAACCGGTGCGATTATTGAAAACTTGGGCCGTGCGTTTAAGGCTTGTGCTGCAATTCCGTTTGTTGGTGCAGCTTTAGCGGCTGCCGGTGCTGTAATGGAACCTATTGGTACAACAGGTAAAATGGTGGGTCAATGGGGTAAAACTGCTGCAAAACTTACACAAACAGTAGCTTATGCGTCTGCCGGCATGGTTCAACAAGCGTTTATGTCAGCGGCGAGCGCACTTCAATCAGGAACTCAAGCTGTTGGAACAACAAAAGCAATGGCTTCTGAATGGAAAAATTTAGATGGTTCATTGAAAGAAGTCAAAGCTGATGCGGCAGAAGCTAATGCTAAAAGAGCAGAGGCTAAAGCAGAAAAAGCAGAAGCGAAAGCGACAGAACAGGCCGGAAAAGCAAATGGCACAAATCCAACGGATTCTACAACTGCTAATACTAATGTAGATAGTACCAAAGCTACTGATACAACAAGTGAAGCAGGTAATGCAGAGGCTCCTAAAGAAACTAAAGGTGCAGATGCGGCAAATGGAACTCAAGAAGCAAAAGGAGCAGATGCAGCTGACGGTCAAAAAACTACAGATAAAACCAGTACAGACAATAAAGCTGAAACTCAAACTACTAAAAAAGCTGATGCTTCTGCAGCTAAGAAGACAGAAACAAAAGCTAAATCAATGATTAGAACTCTTTTATCAAAAGACGGTATGGCAATGATTGGACAAGCCTTAACTGTAGCTGGTTCAATTTGTGCGGCGACAGCGTCAAACAAAGCTGAAAGCAAAGGTCATGGACACAGTAACTTCCAAATTTCTGCACGTGCGCAAAAAATTGTTGCTCAAACTATGAATAAGATGGGTGGCTATAGAGCGCCGGCTAGAGTAGCAGTTAGAACAAGATAATAAATTTACCCTTTTTTGTGTTAAAATATCCTCATAATAATGAGGGTATTTTTATGAGATTATTTAATTCATTCACAAACCAAATTGAAGAGTTCAAACCTATTGAAGAAAATAAAGTTAAGATGTATGTTTGCGGCCCGACCGTTTATGATTTTGCGCACCTTGGACACGCGCGCTGTTATATTACGTGGGACGTGCTTTATAGATATTTAAAGTTCAAGGGTTACGACGTTACATATTGCCGTAACGTTACGGATGTGGATGATAAAATTCTGAAAAAAGCGGAAAAAGAGGGTAAGACTCCGGAAGAGGTTTCTACTTACTGGTACAAAGCTTTTGCCGAAAGTATGAAAAAACTCAATACTTTAAAGCCTGATATCGAACCTTTTGCCACTAAAACGCTTGGCGAAATGATTTCTATCGCGAAAGATTTGATTAATAAAGGTTATGCATACGAGGCGAACGGCGATGTTTATTTCCGCGTGAAGAAATTCCCTCAATACGGAATGCTTTCAAAACAGCCGATTGACCAGTTGGAAAGCGGCGCAAGGGTTGAAGTTGGCGATGTAAAAGAAGACGCGCTTGACTTTGCACTCTGGAAAAAGGATGAAAAGTTTGGCTACAACTCACCTTGGGGCGTTGGGCGTCCTGGGTGGCACATTGAATGCTCTGCGATGAGTAGAAAATATTTGGGCAAAACTATTGATATTCACGCAGGCGGCGCGGATTTGATTTTCCCTCACCACGAGAACGAAATCGCACAGTCTGAATGCGCAAACGGCTGTAAGTTCGTAAATTACTGGCTTCATAATGGTTTCGTAACTATTAACAAGGAAAAAATGTCAAAATCTCTTGGCAATTTCCTTACAATTGACGATATGTTGAAAAATTACGACGCGAACACAATTCGTTTCTTTATTTTGACAAACCATTATCGTATGCCTGTTGAGTTTTCTGATGAAGCTTTGTCAGCAGCGCAAAGCGGTGTGAAAAGAATGCTTAACGCTAAACAGACTAAAATCAACGATGATTTGAAGTTAGAGGAAACTCCTGAATACAAAGCGTTTGTAGAGGCTATGGATGAGGACTTGAACACATCAAAAGCGCTTGCGGTTCTTTTTGACCTTGCAACACGCGCGAATAAAGATGAGGAAAACGCGTTTACAATCCTGTTTAAACTCGCGAGTGTTTTAGGTTTCAGCTTTGAAAAAGCAAAATTGAGTGATGAAGAACTTGCGGCGGCTCTGAAAGTTGTCGGTGAAAAATTGGAGCGTGAATTCGCTTCAATGGATGATTTAATCGCTTACCGTAAAGAAGCACGTGACGCTAAGAACTGGCCGGTTGCTGACGCAATCCGTCTGGCGCTTGACGAAGTAAATATTGTATTAAAAGATTCCAAGGACGGTACAGTTTGGGAAGTAAAATAAGTAGAATCTTAACGGCCTCATTACTTGTTGGAGTTCTGGGGCTGAGCGCGGGCGCGTATCAGATTCCGGAAAAGACTATGCAAATTGCGCGCGAACGGATGGTTCAGGCTATTGAACACAAAGGGCCGGCGTCAGAGGTTATTCGGGTCGGAATCGGACATCAGGCGTTCAATTCGTATAATTACAAAGATATTTCGGTTTACGGCACGGATTCTGTCGGGATTTATGACGGAAACAAATTCATCACGACTGTGGGCGCAAACTCTTTGATAAATGTGCGATTGACTTCTAAAGGCATGTTCGAAATTTATTCTGGCTCCAAGCTTCTTGAGGAGGTTTCAGGGCCGGTGCATTTCGTCTGTGATAACGGACTTTTGGGCGTTTCGGGCTTGAAACGTGCAGGGAAACCCGCGCTTTATCACGGTGCGTTTGAAATCGTAAAAAGCGCGACATCAGGCTTTTTCAACCTTGTGAATATGATTGAGGTTGAAGAGTATTTGAAAGGTGTTGTGCCGAACGAAATGCCTATCCGTTTCGGATTGGAAGCCTTGAAAGCGCAAAGCGTTACGGCAAGAAACTACGTTCTTTCGCCGCGTGTTAAGGCGTCGCCGAATTATGATGTTGTGGATTCTGTGGCAAGTCAGGTTTACTATGGCGCGAATACCGAAAAAGACATTGCAACCCGCGCGGTTCAAGAAACCGAGGGAATTGTCGCGCTTTACGGCTGGGATTTGATTCTGGCGCAGTATAGTTCGACCGCCGGCGGCTACACCGAGGATTTTGCCTATGTGTTCTCTGACCCGAAAACAAAAGCGTTTCCGTCGGTTGTAAAACCTTATTTAATAGGCAAACCTGATATTCCGGATCAGCCGTCACTTGAAAACGAAGAGGACGCGTTGAAATTCTACAGCACAGTGCCGGATTCGTTTGATTTGAAATCCCCTTATTACCGCTGGACGCGTGAATGGACAGCAGATGAACTCAAAGCCAATCTTGAAATGACTCTGCCGGCACAAAGTTTGACCGGTTTTGTAACTCCTGAATTTACAAAGGGCGAGAAACTCGGCGAAATCGAAAATATCGTTGTTAAACAGCGCGGTAAATCAGGAAAAATTATAGAACTCGTAATTTATACGAACAAAAAACATTATCATTTATACAAGGAACTTGTTATCCGCCGTGCGTTCACAAAAGCCGGAAAAGCTTTGCCGTCAGCGAACGTTGTGTTTGTGCCGAAATTCGATGATAATGGCAAACTTGTGTCAATCAAAGGCTTCGGCGGCGGCTACGGCCACGGCGTTGGAATGAGCCAGTTTGGCGCTGGTTTTATGGCTCAAGAACTCGGAAAATCTTACGAGGACATTCTTTTCCGCTATTATACAGGAATCGTTCTTGCCACAAAACCGGTTACGCTGTCGAAAGACAATAATTTTGTAGCGCAAAGCTTCTATTCAAATAAAGACAAGGTCTTTCTCGTCGTCGATAACAAGGACAAAGTCGCAAATATTATCCTGAACATCAACGGCAAAGACAGAATTTTCCCTCTGCAAAGCCATATTATAGGCGATTCGATTAATAGGATTGATATTACAAGGCACGTCAAAGAGGGTAGAAACAAGGTTATTTTTGAGTTCTCGGACGACGAAAGCAGAGTAAAAGGCAAGGAATTAAGATTATACATTGAGGTAGCAAATAGCGATGGAAGAAACTAAAAAGGATTTTTCGACTGGAGTATTGAAAGCTGCGTGGTTGATTGCGCTTGTGACTATTTTCAGTAAACTTATCGGGTTTATCCGCGATATCGTAATCGCGAATTGCTACGGAACTTCGCTTGTATCGGACGCATATTTTTACGCCTACCAGATTCCGGCGCTTGCGATAATCCTACTTGGCGGAGTTGGCGGGCCTTTCCATAGCGCGACGGTCGCTGTTTTTTCAAAAATTATTCCAGACCTGAGCGCGAAACCGTCCGAAAAGGTTTATAAATTATATAGTACGTTCATTACGGCAAGTTTAATTGCATTTACCATTCTCGGCGTGCTATTTTTTATTTTTGCCGATAAAATTATGGCGCTGATTGTGTCCGAGGGAAACCCTGAGTTAATCGCGCTTGCGTCTGAACATTTGCGGATTATGACGCCTGTTTTTATCATCGGCGGAATAATCGGGATTTATTACGGTATTCTGATTACTTATAAAAAGTTTATGTTGCCTAACTTTTCACCGATTTTGATGAGTTTGGCGATAATCATAATGATTACGCTTGTGAAAAACGACACGTCCGGAATCGTTCTGGCATGGGCAACGACAATCGGTGCGGTCGCACAGTTCTTACTCCAATTCCCGCAGATTAGAAAACTCGGGTTTAAATTCAAGCCGAATTTGGCCATTACGGGAAACACGGAGTTCAAAAATTTGATGGAACTTCTTTTCCCTGCGGCGTTGAGTTCGACTGTCGGACAGCTTCACGTTTATGTTGATATGTTTTTCGCCTCTTGCCTTATGGCAGGCGCGTGGACAGCGATTGGATACGCAAACAGAATTTTTCAATTCCCTGTCGGAATTTTGGTAACAGCGTTTCTGGTGCCGCTTTTTCCGATTTTCTCAAGACTCGTTGCGGAAAAAGATTTTGACGGAATAAGAAATTATTTTAATAAAGGCGTCGGCGTGCTTTTCTTCTGCTCAATCCCAATAATTATCGGGATTTTAACGGTCGGCGAGGACTGCATAAGACTTGTTTTTGAGCGCGGAACTTTCGACGCAGAATCAACAAAAATGGTGACAGAAGCCCTGATTTTCTTATCGCTCGTAATCGTTCCGTATGTTTTCAGGGATTCAATCACACGTGTTTATTACGCGTTCAATGACTCTAAGACTCCGTTCGTGGTTGCGTTTTCATCAATCGTGCTGAAATATCTTGCAAACTTCCTCTTTATAAATATTCTCGGAATGCAAATCAGCGGGATTACATTGTCGCACGCGGTTGTAACCTGCTTCAACGCGATACTTCTCGGGTTGTTAATCAGAAAGAAAATCGACTTGCAATTTGGCCGCCTCTGGAAAAACTCTTGGAAAATGATAGTTTCAGGCATAATTTCGTTTGTGGCTTGCGCGGGCGTTGTGATGTTATTTAAAGGCGATACAAAATTGATTCTGGCACTTAAAGTTCTGGCCGTTTCGATTGTCTGCCTTGCTTCTTACGTCGGTGCGAACCTGATGTTGAAAATGGAATACTGCGAAATTTTATTCGACCGTTTGAAAGGAAAACTATATGCTAAAAAATAAAGACGAAATCATAGAAGTTTTGAAAAACGATGGTGTAATCGCGTTTGTAACTGACACTGTCTGGGGGCTTGGCTGTCTGCCTGAGAGCGAAAAAGCGGTGAAAAAGATTTATGAAATCAAAAAACGCGAAGCGCAAAAACCCTTGATTTTGATGTCAAATGAGGTTTACCACCTAATGCGCTATGTTGAAGTTATCCCGAAAATCGGCCAACAATTAATAAAAAAATATTTCCCTGGGGCGCTTACTGTTGTGACGAAAAAACACATGGCTTCAACGCCTGATTATATAACTTCCGGCATGGAAACGGTTGGGATAAGGGTTCCTAATAACGAAGTATTCCGTGAAATTTGTGAGATAATTCCGGGGCATGTCCTTGCGACGACGAGTGCGAATTTATCACACCAACCGAGTGCGAAGAGTTACGAACAGGCGCTTGAAAATATGTCGGGCCTTGCGGATTTGGTCATAGAGGATTACGGCTGCGAGTGCGCGGGGCTGGAATCAACCGTCGTCGGGATTATGGATGATGAAAATTACAAAATCTTCCGCCAAGGCTCGCTGAGCGAGATCCATATTTAGTAAATGGCTTGCGGTTAATGATAAGTATTACTTCCAGTGAACTTTAAAGTCATTTATTTGTTTGCAAGTTTTTTCAAAATCACCGTTAAAACAGATACACCTGTCATCGATGGTAAGATACGCAGATTCTTTGATGTTCGTGACATCGGATACAAATTGGTCGAGATCGTTTTCTATCAGCCACTTCGCTGTGAGAAGTTTGTTGCGCGTGGTGAAAATTTTGATGTCATAATCTTGCCTGTGAAAATGTTCTAAGAATTCTTTTGCGCCATTTCTAATTGTTGGAATTTGTTTTTCGTCAAACTTGCCGTCGTATTGGTTTAATACCCCGTCCAAATCTATTAGTAATAGTTTTTTATACTGCTCAGCGCTCATACAATTCTCCGTTTTGTCCGTGTAGCGGTTTGTAACTTTTGTCATTATAGCGGACAATTTTTATATGGACAAGGAATTGTTAAGAAAACTTGCAAATAGAATCAAAGAGTTGAGAAAGGAAAAAGGCTTTACTCAGGATGACTTGTCTTATCGTTCAAATATTGCTCGTTCGACTTTGGGTAATATTGAAACAGCTAAAAATGATGTTGTATTTACGAAAGTCAAACAACTTGCAGATGCTTTTGAACTTTCATTGTCTGAGTTTTTAAATTTTTGAAATAAAAAACGACCCGCCTAAAAGACGGGTCGTTTTTATTAGTGAATTTTATAATTATTCAATTTCGATAGCGCCAACTGGGCAAGCTTCTGCTGCTTCTTTTGCGCAATCAAGGTTTGCTGCTACTGCATCTTCTTTTACTGATGCAACGCCATCTACTGAAAATACTGCTTCGCAGATTGATTCGCAAGCGCCGCAGCCTATGCAATTTTCGTTAATTTTTACTGACATGTTTTTTCTCCTTTTTCTTAGTACGGCTCCTCGCCGTACAATTATTATATATTATAAAAATTCTAAAACAACCACTCTTTTATAATTTTCGCCACGTGGTCAAAGCCCACAAGAGTACCAAGGGCTTTCGCCTCAATTCCTTTTCTATAAACAAGAACCGGAACGTGTTCGCGTGTGTGGTCTGTACCGGCAACGCACGGGTCACAGCCGTGATCGGCCGTGATTATTAACAAATCTTCCTCACTCATCGCGTCCATTATCGGTGTTAGGTAAGTGTCGATTTCTTCGATTGCTTTGCCGTAACCTTTCGCGTCGTTGCGGTGGCCGTAAAGCATATCTGTGTCGACAAGGTTTGTGAAAATCAGGCTTGTGAACGGATTTTCGCTTTTATAGTCCGCATACGCAAGAGGTTCAAGCGGAAGTTCGCCGCGAACCGCTTGAAGTGTCAATTCAAGCCCCTCTTTGTTTGAACCGGTATGAATTGCGTGTGTAATGCCGGATTTCGCAAAAATATCTTCAATTTTGCCGATTCCGATGACCTGTCCGCCTTTTTCTTTGATTTCGTTCAGAATTGTGTCTTTCGGAAGCATTGAGTAATCGCGGCGGTCTTTGGAAATTCTTGTCGGTTTGCCGTCAATGATTTTGTAAGGTCTTGCGATTACGCGAGAAACATTCCAGTTGCCATCGTCAAGAATTTTTCTTGCCGTGTCGCACCAGCTGTAAAGGGTTTCAAGCGGGATGAAGTCTGTGTCGACTGCGATTTGGAAAACGCTGTCTGCGCTTGTGTATACAATGGGAAAACCTGTTTTGTGATGTTCGTCGTTAAGTTCTTCGATAATCGCTGTTCCGCTGGCAGGGCGGTTTGCTAGGATTCCGCCGCAATTTGTTTTAGCGACAAATTCGTCAACAAGTTCTTTCGGGAACCCGTTCGGAAATGTTGCAAACGGTGCCGGAAGCGTGTAACCTGCGATTTCCCAGTGGCCTGTTGTTGTGTCTTTTCCGCGGGCGTTTTCTTTCATTGTTCCGTACTGCGCAATAGGATTTTCTACAGGCGAAATTCCTTGAAAATCTTGAATATTTCCAAGCCCCATTTTTTCAAGATTTGGAACATTCAAGCCATTATTAAACTCACAAACGTGTTTTAGGGTATTGCACTCCGGAACATCGTTGAAGTCACGGCAATCAGGCATTGCGCCTATTCCCATTGAATCTATTACAATAACAACAGCTCTTTTCATTTTTTCTCCTCGATATAATTTTTTAATGCAGAAAGTGCGAGTTTGTATCCGTCGAACCCGAAGCCTGAAATCTGGCCTATCGCGACCGGTGCGATGTAAGAGTGGTGGCGGAATTCTTCGCGTTTATAGATGTTTGTGAGATGAACTTCGACTGTAGGAACCGCCACGCCTGCGATTGCATCACGGATTGCGACGCTTGTATGAGTATAAGCGCCGGCGTTGATTACTATTCCGTCAAAGTTGTTCAGGGCTGAGTGAATTTTCTCGATAATTTCACCCTCAATGTTACTCTGGAACATCTCCAAATCAATTCCTAGGTCAAAGGAATAAGCGTACAAACATTTTTCTAAGTCTTTAAGTGTTTGGGAACCGTATTTTTCGGGTTCTCTGACTCCAAGTAAGTTTAAATTAACTCCGTTAATCACTAATAGTTTCATCAAAAATCCTCATATAGATTTACAATGAAATATTAACATGAATCGTGTTTATTTTGCAAATTCATCCGCAAAAGCTTTTTCGACGTTTAGCGCTTTAAGAGCGGCTTCAGTGTCGCCTTCAGCTTCATATCTTGCTTCAGCCATTTCGCCGATTTCCATTGCTTGCTGGCAAAGCTCAGGATTGTTCATAAATTGCTGAACATCTGCGTTAATATTTCCCGCAAAATGAACTTGTGATTGACCGATTGCGGCCTGCGGCATATTGGCAAGACTACGTTCATCCATTTGCTGCTGAGAAATTTTAACATCAGTTGGTGATGTCGGATTTTGTGCCGGTTCGTTGGACGCTTTAAGCGGTTGTACCGGTTTTAAGTTTGGATTGATTTCTGTCATTGTTCTATCCTCATCCTCTGCTACTTGCACGCCAAAATTTATCCAAATTTAGCGAGCATCGATTATATAAAACCCAAAACAATTTTTTTTTGCTAGTTTGTTAAGAAAAAATTACAAAAAATTTATAATCTCATTCTTATTTATCAATTTTCATGATATTATTTGAATGAAATAATACAGTAAACAAGAAAGTAATGCAACCTTATGAACAATTTTAATTTTCTGGCTAAACTGAACCCGAATATGATTTTGAAAAATTTACCTATTGCCATTATTGTTACTGATTTAGATGGTAATATCGTGTGGTTAAACGAGAATACTGCCGCACTTTTTGAGTGTACAAAGAGTACGATTAGAAAACATACACTTGACGACCTTGTTATTAACGGACTCGAATGCGTCAGAAGTTCTATTGTTAAAGAGGCGCCTGTCGCGACTGCGGCGGTTTCCTTGACGGAACAGGAGTTTTTCGTTGAAGTCAGCGCTTATGAACACGACGAAAAATATTATATTACTATCAGCGATACTACTGCGATTACCAACTTCCTTTCTACTGCCGAAAAATCTGGCAAAATGAACAAGGATAAAAACCAGATGATTTATAAGATTGCAACAGAGTTGAAATCTCCAGTGCAATCAATTCAAGGATTTTCAAAGGCGCTTCTTGATGGTTTGGGCGGTGAATTGACCGACAAACAGGCTAAATATGCCGGAATTATCAGCAAAAACGCGGTTGATTACCTCTATTTCTTAGATAAATTCATTGAGTTCGCGCAAACAGAATCTATGTGCGTGCCGCTAAATTTACAAATTTTTGACGTTGTTAACTTTATTCAAAATATGATTAAGGCAAACGATGATTTGTTCTTGATGAAAAATATTAAAGTTAATTTCGACGCAGAAGAGATTACAAAACGCGCGATTTATTCTGATGAAAACCTGTTGAAAATTATTCTTCAAAATATTATTGAAGCTTCTGTAAAACTCACTGATTTAGGGCTTTTGGATATCAAACTTTCATACCCTGATTTAGTTGAAGTTAGAAAAAGCGGTATTAATATTCGCGAGGGACAGACGGAAAATTCATTCTTAAAAATCTCTGTAATCGACACCGGTGTTGGTTATACCGAATCTGATTTGGATGATTTGTACGAGCCTTATGTCCACATGAATCGTTCGAATAGAAAAAATTTGGTCAGGACTTTCGGCTTAGGTTCTGTAAACAACGCGGTTAAAGCACTTGGCGGTGCTTGGAACGTACGTTCTGAAGTTATGCAAGGCTGCGTGATTACAATAATTCTACCGATTGAAAAGGAATGAAATGGGAAATGTCGTTTTAGACAATATCATTAAAATCTATGATAAAAAACGCGTTATTGATGATGTGAGTTTAGAGGTCAAAGACCGCGAGTTTGTCGTGCTTGTCGGGGCTTCCGGCTGTGGCAAATCCACAATTTTACGTATGATTGCAGGGCTTGAAGACATCACATCCGGCGAAATCTCTATTGACGGACGCGTGGTAAACAATGTTTCACCTAAAGACCGTGATATTGCATTTGTTTTCCAGAGTTACGCGCTTTATCCGCACATGACAGTTCGCGAAAACATTGCATTCGGGCTGAAAATGCGCGGTGTGAAAAAGGATGTTATTGAAGAAAAAGTCAAAGAAGCCGCTGAAATTCTTGATTTGACTGAATATTTAGACCGCCGGCCGAAAGAACTTTCAGGCGGACAGCGCCAGCGTGTTGCGCTTGGCCGTGCAATCGTCAGAAACCCGAAAGTTTTCTTGATGGACGAGCCGCTTTCAAACCTTGACGCAAAACTTCGCGTGCAAATGCGCGCTGAAATTAAAAAATTACACGAAAAATTGCAGGCGACTTTCATCTATGTAACCCACGACCAAACCGAAGCTTTGACGATGGGTGACAGAATTTGCGTGCTTGATAAAGGCAAAATTCAGCAGTTTGATACGCCTGAAAATGTTTATAACAAACCTGCAAATACTTTCGTCGCGGGCTTTATCGGTTCTTTGCCGATGAATTTTATCGACGGTTCTGTAATCGGGCGCGAAGATGTGATTTTAGGCGTACGTCCGGAAAAAATGCTTTGTGGAAATGATATAAAACTTAGCGTTAAAGTTGAAACAGTTGAACTTCTAGGCTCAGAAAAGATTATTTATTTTTCTATTGGGGAGCGTAAGTGTTGCGCAAAAGTTGAAGCGTCACGTGAAATAGGCCAAACCATTGAACTCGGCGTTGATAAGAGTGACTTGCACTACTTTGATAAAGAAACGTTACAACGGTTATAAAAATTGCGCAATTTCTGCATGATTTTTACGTTATTATCAGTGTGGTAGTGTGCAATGAATAATGTAACGTTAAATAGTAATGCTTTCAATCGTGATTATCGTTTTATGCCGGCGCAGAGTGCGTCGCGGCCGGTTATGCACGCGCACGCCCAGCCGCCGCAAGATGAATTTTCTACTGCCACAACGGCTGTCGGGGCGGCTGGTTTACTTCGTCTTGCACAGTGGGGAATCGAGAAGCTTTCCGGCATCTGCGCGTCAAAACTTATGGCTGGCGGCGAGTTTGCGTCGGCGTCTGATGTTGAAAAAGTTGCCAATGCGATGAAATCTAAAAAAGGTTTGAGCGCGGAAATTCACTACCTTGACGGCAGCAATGTTGGCGCAATGAAACAAAAATTTCCACAGCTTGCAAACTCTCTTGATGTTGTGGCTCGGGGCGGCAATGCTTTTTATACAGATAAGGGGAATTTTGCCTGCGCGCCGAAATCTAAGCCGTCTTTGATTTTGCACGAACTTGGACACGCGACAAACTTTGAGAAGAGTTTTGTGATGAAAGGTTTGCAAAAAATGCGTGTTGTTGGTGCGTTTGCGCCGATGGCGATTGCGTATTTGAACCGTGCGTCGGGTGAACGTTCTGACGGCAAAAAGAATTTCTGGGAACGCAACGCGGGTAAAATCGGTTTTTGCGCGTTTTTGCCGACTATTATTGAGGAAGCGGCGGCTTCAATCCGCGGAATTAACGCGGCGAAGAAAACACTTGGTGCGGGCGCAAATCTGAATGTCTTGAAGAAGAATTATTTCTTAGCGTGGATGACTTACGTTCTTGCCGGCGTCGGTGTCGGAATCGCGTCAAAATTGGCGATTACTAAGGAATAAGTTTGCGTACTTGAGCCACTGAGTGGCATCAACACATTAGACCCGTGCTAGCGTACAACGCTTGACATGTTGTGAAAAATAATACATAATAAAGTTATAGAAAGGATGGAAAATATGAAACGAAACAATGTATTAACATGGACAGGGGGGGGGGGAGTTCCTTAACCGCCTTTACAATGGCGGAGATACTCCTGTCATTAACAATTATTGGCGTAGTTGCAGCGATAACGTTGCCGTCACTGACAGGCAACATTAACGAACGGACTTGGAACACCCAGCGTAAAGCTCTTTATGCCCGTATGTCACAGGCTATAGCGTTAATGCCGGCAATAAATGGTTATGGAACGTTTGCTGCGGCAACAACTTCTACCTCTGCCATTGATAATGTCGCTGAAACCTTTATTACATCGGGGCTTGCTAAAGTCTTAAAAATTAACAACATTTGTTCTCCTAGTAATGTTACTGATTGTGGTTTTACTAGTCAGCAAATTACAAACGGTGCAGGTTCAAAAATGGATTTACCGGAAGTTTTAACCGATTTGAATAACGGTATTGCCGGTTCAATTTCCGGAACTACTATGACAATTAAAAATACAAAGGCAGCGGCATTTGAAACCGCTAATGGTGAATCAATTTTGACTTTTTACAACCCTGAATGTATGTCTGAAAATGTACTTATTCCACATAGTAGTACTGGCACAGGTGACTTCTTTATTAAACAACAAGTATGTGTAAATTTTGTTTTCGACTTAAATGGTAAAAATGGCCCAAATACTTTTGGTAAAGATATCGGAATTATTACAGTTGTCTACCCGTCAGACTCAAAAGTTGTTATGCCAATGTATCCAAGAAGTGCGGCGACAGGTAAAACCTACACAGAGGCTACCCATATTTGTAAAGGCTTAAGTGACGGAGAATACCGATTACCAAACCTTGAAGAAATGATATCTATATACTATAACAAGTTTCTGGTTGGTGGTGATGTCCTCGGCGCAATTGGGAATATGGCATGGACAACATCTACTATTGATTCAAATACTGTTTATGCCGTGGGGCAAGCAGAGGGCGTGAAATATTCTGTGTCTAAACTTTCATCGCGAAATGTAGCTTGCGTACAACGATAAAAAATGAGGCTCTTGATTGAGCCTCTATTTTTTGCTATTATTACGTTATGGAAATCAAACAACTTTTAAACGATATTAATAAACGTTTTCTGGCAATAAAGGAGTGTCTTTGACCCTGAAAAATTGCGCGCAGAGCTTACAAAACTAGAAGAAGAAATGCAGTCGCCTGATGTCTGGTCGGACAAGGATAAATCTTCACAACTAGGCGCTAAAATCAAAGATTTGAAAGAGGTTTTGGGACTTCTTGACTCATGGACTGCCGTAATCGACGACACGAAAGTTGCGCTTGAAATCGACGACTCCGAACTTCTTGCAGAAAGCGAAGCCGCACTTTTGAACGCGCAAAACGAGATTGAAAAGTTCGAAATTCGACAAATGCTTAACGGCGAGTACGACGACGCGGACGCGATTATTACCGTAATTGCGGGTGCAGGCGGAACTGACGCGCAGGATTGGGCGAGTATGCTTTTGCGTATGTATCTTCGCTGGGCTGAACTCAAGGGATGGAAAACTGAACTTCTCGACAAACTTGATGGTGAAGAAGCCGGCATAAAATCTGCAACGGTTAAGATTTCGGGTAAATTTGCGTTCGGGTACACAAAAGCGGAACGCGGGGTTCACAGACTTGTTAGAATTTCGCCGTTCAATGCAAACGGCAAGCGTCAGACAAGTTTTGCGTCGTTGGAAGTTTCGCCGATTATCGAAAACTTTGAGAAAAATATCGTAATCCCGCCGGATGATTTGGAAATCGACACAATGCGTTCAGGCGGTGCGGGCGGTCAAAACGTTAACAAAGTCGAAACCGCTGTCAGAATTTTACACAAACCGACAGGGATTGTGGTTAAGTGCCAGCAGGAGCGCTCACAGCTTCAAAACCGTGAAAACGCTATGCAAATGCTTGTTTCTAAGCTTCTCGCAATGAAGCAGGAGGAACACGAAAAGAAACTTGCGGAACTCAAAGGGCAGAATGTCGATGTGAATTTCGGTTCACAAATTCGTTCTTATGTTTTCCACCCTTATAAAATGGTCAAAGACCACCGCACAGGGTTTGAGGTTGGAAACGTAGATTCTGTGATGGATGGCGAACTCGACGGATTTGTCGAAGCGTATCTTAAACAAAATGTTGTGTTATGAAAGAATTGAAGCTTTATCTTGAATATTTGGCGCTTGAAAAAGGGCTTTCGCAAAACACAGTTGATGCGTATGAACGTGATATCAAGGCTTTTGTTGAGTTTTGTGCTGTGCCATTAAAGAAGATTGAGCGGCAGAATGTCAGCGCGTATCTTTATTTTTTGAAAACCGGAAAGTATAAGGCGTCGAGTATTGCGCGAAAAATCGCATCTATTAAGGGTTTTTATCGGTGGGCGTGCGCAAACGGGGTTCTGAAAGCTAATCCGGCAGAATTTTTGGAACAGCAAAAGCTTCCAAAACGCCTGCCAAAGGTTTTGACGATTGAAGAGGTCAACGCGATTTTATCAGAGGATTTGACGGAAGAACAGCTTGTGATTGTCGAACTTCTCTACGGCTGCGGGTTGCGGGTTTCGGAACTTGCGGAGTTGGACGTAAATAATATTGATATTCGTGCGAAATATTTGCGTTGTTTCGGTAAAGGTTCTAAGGAGCGGATTGTTCCGCTGAATAAAAATGCGATTAAGGCGCTGCAGGAATATTATCCTTTGCGGGAGTATCTTATTAATAAATACGAGTTGACCACAAAGCGGCTTTTGATTCAGAATGATGGACGTGAATGCAACAGGCAGGATATCTGGTATTTTATCAGGCGGCAGGGGCAGAAAATTCATAAATCTATTTCGCCGCACACGCTTCGTCATAGTTTTGCGACGCATTTGCTGGAGAACGGCGCAGATTTGCGTGTCGTTCAGGAACTCCTCGGCCATAGTGATGTTTCAACGACACAGCTTTATACGCATATTAGTAAAAAACGTTTGAAAGAAGTTTATTTTGAGATTAATAAATAGGCGCTTGTTTTAACAAGCGCCTAAAATCTTATCGTTTTACACAGCGGGCGCCTAGTTCCGTATTTTTGTGGTCTGAAAAACGATAGCCGTTATATGACGCGGTCAAAGCTCTTTCAGAGTTTAAGACTGTGCTTGACCAGTATGTCAAATGAGGTGTTGGTGTTATATTGAAAATATCTTTATTAATCACCATTGCAGATAATTCATCAATGTTAGGAAGTCTGCTTTCTGAGTCTTGTGCTGTGCAGGCTCTTGATGCGCCTGTCCAGTTGACTGTCGAATTGTTGTTTGCGCTTACTGTTGATGATGGCATTGGCGCGACTGTAATCGAGTCAGTGGCGTTGAAAATTGTTATAATTCCGATGTCTTTGCCGGCGGTGTTTGGCCCTTTGCTGCCGTTCAGGTCATAAATAAAATTCACGCACATATTTGACTCTGGAAATCCGAATACATTCCCGGCCGATGTTAAACTATCCTCGTTAAGATAATCAGTTCTGCAAGACGGGTTGTAAAACGCAAGAATACTTTCGCCGTTTTGGGTCTCAAATGCTGCGGCTTTTGTGTTTAGTGTAGAGAACGAACTCCCTGACCACGCGACACTGCTGAACGCCGCATGTAATGAGTAAAGCGTTGTCGGCATCGGGGTAGATACTCCGCCAAGATTTGTTAATGATGGAACAATACCGCAATCGCTAAGATGTTCGGAGTCACAGATGTTATTAATTTTTAGAACTTTAGAGAGGCCGGCGGTGATAAAAGTTTCGGCAACAGTATCTTCGGCGTCGCTTGCGCCCTCGGAACTTTCTTCTTTTAACGTTCCATAACCATTAAGTGCAGGCATAAGTGATACGGCCTGAGATATTCTCGCATAAAGAGCTTTACGTTGAGTGTTCCAAGTTCTTTCGTTAATGTTACCCGTTAAACTTGGTAAAGTAATTGCGGCGACCACGCCGATAATTGTGAGAGATAAGAGGATTTCGGCCATCGTGAAGCCCCCCCCCCCTCAGTGAAAAAGCCCATAAATCAAGCCTTTTGACGTTTGTGTTTTTCATAAATACCTCCAAAATTTATATTTCTATTCTAAACTATATTTTATATACTGTCAATTGTTTTCGTGCTATTATTGTAATGCGATGCTAGAACTATATGTCACTGAAACTGAAAAGAATACGGGTAAGATTGTTTTTTCTGCGGGACTTGCCGGAACTATGCAAGCGTTGGGGTATTATACAACGCTGTATAAACCTATTCAGACTGGGGCAATGCCGGATAAGTACAATATTTTGAAATCGCGTGATTTAGAATTTATGAAGTACGTTGATTCGTATATGGAAACTTTTTCGACGTATCTTTTTAAATCTGAGTCAAGCCCTGTGATTGCGGCAGCGCTTGAGGGTGTTGAGATTGATGTTGATTTGATTTATCAGGATTATATGACGTTTTCGCGCAATTTTGAATGCATTTTGACAGACGGGGTTTCTGGGCTTTCGTCGCCTATTACGCGTAAGTTCCTCGAGGCAGATCTGGTGAAAAATCTTTCGCTTCCAGTTGTACTTGTTGCGCCGGCGGAGGTGGGTTCTATTAATAACACGATTATGGCGATTCAGCAGGCGCAAAATAGCGGTGTGGAACTTCGTGGAATCGTGCTTTCAACGTCTGTCGGGCTTGTCGGAGAGGAATCCGCAACGATTAAACTTATTCAGGAGTACACAGGGGCAAAGGTTAAGGGGATTTTCAACAAACTCAAAGATGAATTTGAGGTTAATCCCAACGACATCATCGCAAATATCATTACCGATGTTGATGTTCAGGAGCTTTTTAAAGTTCCGATTGCTAAGTTAAAATTTTAGGAGTATAATAATTTCATTATGTTGATTTATGAGATAGCTGTTACAGTATTATTTTTTGCGGCGTTGCCGTTTATTTATGTGGTTAGGGCCGCTAAGGGCAAATATATGTACGGTTGGCGCGAAAAATTCGGAATTTTGAATCCGCCGCAGATGGGTGATAAAAGAATTATGTTCCACGGGGTTTCTGTGGGCGAGGTTATCGCGCTTGAAAACCTTATCAAGAAAACAAAAGAAACTTTTCCTGATTATGAGATTATCGTGACGACTGGAACCAAGACCGGTCAGGAAATCGCGCAGAAAAAATACGCGGAAGTCGCAAGTTTTGTAACTTATTTTCCGTATGATGTTCCGGTTTTTGTTAGAAAATTTTTACGTGCAGTGAAACCCTCTATGGTTTTTATCGCTGAAACTGAATTGTGGCCTGCGTTTTCGTACTATTGTAAAAAGAAAAATATTCCGCTCTTTATTATTAACGGAAGAATTTCGGACGCGACTTATAATTCGTACAAGATGTTCAAGTTTTTCTTTGCCGGCATGTTGAAGAATTACACTGGCGTTTATACACAGAGCCAAATTGATAACGACAAAATGATTAGTATCGGCGCCAATCCTGAAACGACAAAGGTCATGAAGAACTTGAAGTTTGATGTTAAACGCAAAGAGTGCGACATTGAAATCGGTCAGGAATTTGGCCGTGTGATTATCGCCGGAAGCACCCACGCGGGTGAAGACGAAATCGTTTTGGACGCTTTTTCAAAGGTTAAGGGGAAATTTGCAGACGCCAAACTTCTTCTTGCTCCACGTCATCCGCAAAGAGTTCCACAGGTGGCAGAACTTGTTGAAAAAACTGGTTTGAAATTCGGGTTCCGCTCTAAAAACGATACGTTCAAGGACAATGAAATCGTAATCCTTGACACACTTGGCGAACTCGGCAAAATGTATGCGATTTGTGATTTTGCGTTTATTGGCGGAAGTTTTAATAAAACTGGTGGACACAACCCGCTTGAGGCTGTTGTTTACGACAAACCTGCGATTACAGGGCCGTCGATTCATAATTTCCGTGACATCTACTGGCTTTTGAGTCAGAGTGCGGCGGGTAAAATCGTTCAAAACGGCGAAGAATTAACAGATTATATGGAAAAACTTTTAGGCGATAAGGCGTTCTACGACAAGGCTTGCGAGGATTGCAAGACCGTTTTTGCACAACAGCAGGGCGCGCTAGATTTCGTTATTGACAGAATTAAACAAGAAATAGGAGTATAAAAAGATGATATCAACCATTGTTCAAACCCTTGTGACCGTTGCGGTTGCGTATGTTATTGGCTCAATCCCGACCGGATATTTGATTGTTAAACACTTTAAGGGTGAAGACATTCGCAAAATCGGCTCAGGCTCAACCGGCGCGACTAATGTAAAACGCGTTATGGGGAAAAAATGGTTCTTTATCACACTTTTCTTAGATATGTTTAAGGGAATGGTTCCTGTACTTTTGGCGCAACACTTTACCGCAGCGTTTTCAGATTGGGGCTTGCTTCCTGTGTTGGCGGCGCTTGCGGTGTTGCTCGGACACAGCAAATCAATTTTCTTAGGTTTTACCGGCGGAAAATCTGTCGCTTCAGGTGTTGGAACGATTTTGGCACTCAACTGGATTGCGGCTATTGTTTTCGGCCTTGTATGGGTTGCGATTACAAAAGCTACTAAGTTTGTTTCATTGGGTTCAATCATCGCGATTTGGTCAACACCTTTGACAATGTTTCTCACTGGCGCGCCGATTGCGTATGTGGCTTACGCCGTTGTAGGTGCAATTTATATCACTTATCTTCACCGTGAAAACGTTCAACGTTTGATTAAGGGCGTTGAGAATAAAACTGAATTCTAAAAAGCAGTACTCCGCCACCTGCTTGCCCTGCTCCTCGCAGGTCAACCCGTGGGCCTCTCCCAAAACAACACTTAGTTGTTTTGCTCGGCAGAGTGCTGTCTAAATAAAAAGAAAAGTCCTTAGTTTTCTAAGGACTCATACATAAAATCTTGGGAGGAGATTTTGGAATAGTTGTACATGCATGATACTACAAGATTTGAAATCATGACACAAATTGGCAAGTATGTTACAAAAAATTTACAATTATGGCAAAAACAGAGAGCAATTTTTATTTTTTAAAGGAAGTAAATAGAAATATTTTCAAGCTGGCGCGGGAGTCTGAGGCGCTTTATCGCGATGAATATTTTCAGCAGTGTATGACGCAGACCAGATGTTTTGCGGAGAATGTTTGCCGCGAACTTCTTAACGGAAACCATCAGCCGACAGATACTTTTGACACTATGCTTGCAAATCTCGACGATTACCTTATTAATTGTACCGAAAAACGCGAACTTATCAGCGATTTGTATTTTTTGAAAAAGGCCGGAAACCAGTCAGTGCATACGCGCGCGGTTGATAAGGATGGGATTAAGGCGTTGGAATGCTTGCAGCGCGCGTTTGAGGTTGCGGTGATGTTTTATGCGGCCAAAAACGGCGAGGATAGCGAAGTCGCGAAACTTCTTTTTGACGAAGAACTTCTTGTCACAGGCAAGCGAAGCAAGGATAAAAACACTTTAAAAGAAAAATATCTTCAAATGCAGGCAAAAGAAGAGGAGATGGAGCGCCGTAAAAAAGTTCGGCAGCCGACCAAAAAATCAAAGTCTAAATTTGATAAGTATCCGTCAGTTGCAAAATCAAGCCCAACGCCGTTTTTCACTCTTAGTCGCAAGATTAAAATCGGAATTTGGGGCGCGCTTGCTGCAATCAGTCTTTTAACGCTCGGCATAGTCAAATTGCTTCTCGTAATCTAAGTTTACAATCGGCAGGCAGGGCGCAATTTTTCTTTTGCGCCGACCTTATATATATTATAAAAGGTAGTGTTTACATGTTGCGAATAAATAGTATTAATATTAATCCTAACAATCAGATTAAATACGTTACGGCACCGGTTTTCCGCGGCGAGCCGAACGAAGTTAAAAAAACGGAAGATGTTCAGCCTCAACCTGCAGTGACACCTGATTTTAATGTTAAAAAGCCGATGGCGTATAACAAAATTTACGAAGCAGACCTGCCGTTTGACCTTAAAGCGCATTATTATAAGCTTGCTAACGGCCAGAAAGTCGTAATCGTGCCGAAAGAGGGCGCAACTGTTTTGAAAACCTACGTAAACACAGGTTCTATGAACGAAACTGACAATATCCGTGGGATTTCTCACTATCTTGAACACAATTTCTTCAACGGTTCTGACGGCTTGGAAAAAGGCGAGTTCTTTAAAACCGTTGACAAAATGGGCGCTTATACCAACGCCGCTACCGGCATGGCAGAAACCAACTACTTTATTAAATCCAATCTTTTGAAAGATACAGATTTTGAAGAACAGATGAAAATTCACGCATCAATGCTTCAATCGCCTAAGTTCGCGCTCGAAATGCTTGAAAAAGAAAAAGACATCGTAAACTCTGAGATTAATATGATTACCTCAGACCCTGTGAACATCGGGCTGAACAAGATGATTAAAAATCTCTACAACATCGACACAAAATCCATTGATTTAATCGGCGGCACAACCGACAATATCAATAATATTACGCGTGAAGATGTTGTGAATTATTATAACCAAAACTATTATCCTGCAAATATGACGACCGTTATCACAGGTGACGTTAAGCCGGAAGAAGCAATCGAACTCGTTTCTAAATACTTCACCTCCGAAAAACAGCCGTCAGAACAGCGCTATTTTGAAAATCTAAAACCTATAGACAAGCCCGTTCGTGAAGATATAATTTCTGACAAAGCAAAAGCAACAACGGTTATCGTAGGTTTTAACGGCCCTGAATCCGATAATATTGAGGACAAAGTTAAGATGATTGCGCTCAATATGGTGCTTTCAAACCTCGGAAGTTCGCGTCTGGAAGACAAATTAAAGGATTTGAACACATCTTTGTTCATTGACGATGAAAAGATTTCCAGCAAAAAAGGCGCTCCGCGTACAATGATTGCGGCAGCGCAGACAACTGAAGAAAATTCCGAAAAAGTTCTGAAAATGTTCTATCAGGAGGTCGAAAATATCAAGGTTAACCCGCCGACAGACGAAGAACTCGAAATCGCGAAAAAACAAATGCACAAAATCTTCTCATCTGTCTTTGAAACTTCTGCCTCAACTAACAGTATCATCGGGGAAGTTTTATTAGACAGCAGTTTTGACGAAATTACAGAGTTTGAAAAACTCGTCGACGGCTTGACATCTAAGGATTTGGCAGACACAGCGAAGAAATATTATGACCTCAACAAAGCTTCAATCACAGTCGTTCATCCTAAATCAGCAGACGAAACAAAAATAAAAACTAATTACGACAACGCGAAAAAGATTTCGTTCGGTGCGGCAAGCAAAGTGTTCAACGAAGACGATGTGAAATCTTTTGTGCTTCCAAACAACATGCAGGTCGTAACAAATAATATCAAAACAAATCAGGCGAATATAGTTTTGGACGTAATGATTCCGCATAACGAAGAAGTTTCTAAAAAACGCGGCGCAGGTGCGATTTTGGACTATATGCTTAATCAAGGCACAATGACCAAAAACAAAAACGAACTTGCCAAAGAACTCGAAAAAATGGGAATTAGCGGAAGCTTCCAAGGTTCACTTCGTGGAATCGGTGCGAACATGGAATTTGCCTCAGAAGACAGCGAAAAAGCTCTCGATTTGATGAAAGAAGTTCTTAACAACCCGCGCTTTACGGAGGAAGAGTTCCGTCATGCAAAAGCGTTCGTAATCGACGCGCTTTCAATTTCCAACAAATCCGCAAACGACAAGCTTTTGGAAACACTTTTCCCTGATGAACCTGCAGGCATGACCAAAAAAGAAATGCTTCAAGCCGTTGAAGACGCAACGCTTGAAGATGTTCAAGGGCTTTACAAAGATATTATTTCACGCGCTCAGGCAAGTATCGTAATGTCTGCGCCGTTTGAGAAAAAGCCGGAACTTCAAAATACCTTGTTCACAAAAATGAATGACTTCCCGACATTCAAAAAATTTAGCCATACAATGCGCGATAACTTCAAGCCGCTTGATAAAGCCACAGTCGTAACCGACCACGATGCGCGAAATCAGGCGAAAATTATTGAAGCTTTCACGTTCAAAAATTCTGGCAACATGAAAGACGAATTGACCATCAAGCTTATGACAATGATTTTGGGTGATGGTTCTTCTTCAAGACTTTTCAATGACCTGCGTGAAACCCGCAAACTTGCGTATTCCGTCCGTGCCGGCCTTGATAATATCGGAAACACCGGCATGATAAAACTTTCAATCGGAACAACAACCGAAAACGTTGACACCGGCGAAATTAGTTATGATAACGTTCAAAAAGCAATTGCCGGCTTTAACGAAAACGTTGAACGAATGGTTAACGAAAAAGTTTCTGACGAAGAACTCGAAAGCGTCAAACTTGCGATGAAAAACGCGATGCTTAACGCAACCGAACACCACGTTGGCAAAAGCGATTTGCTCAGCGACAGTTTGGATAGCTACTACGGGCTGACTTATTCAAACCAAAAATTCGATTTGATAGATAAGATTACAGCCGAAGATATCCAGAACGCAGCGAAATATGTTTTCGCGGGCAAGCCGATTTACTCAATCCTCGCGACCCAAAACACTCTTGATTATAACAAAGAGTATTTTAAAACGCTTGAAGCCTAGATGTTCATTGCGCGAAGAATGTCTGTCATTTCGCTTGATGTCTTTTTAACGTCAGCGTTAGAATATTTTATCGCGTTGTCAGGGTCTTTCAAGCCGTTTCCTGTCAAAATACAAACAATTTTTGAACCCGCTTTAATCTGGTCTTTAACTTTGATTAAGCCTGCAACAGATGCCGCGCTTGCAGGTTCTGCAAGAACGCCCTCGCAAGAAGCAAGAAGTTTGTAAGCTTTTACGATTTCTTCGTCCGTTACGCAGTTAATCATACCGTTGCTTTCGTCGCGTGCGGCTTCTGCCTGTTTCCAGCTTGCAGGGTTTCCGATACGGATTGCGGTCGCAAGTGTTTCAGGTTTCAAAATTCTTTCTCCACGAACGATTGCCGCAGAACCCTCTGCCTCAAAGCCCATCATTTTCGGTAATTCTTTGATTTTGCCAAGCGCGTGGAATTCTTTGTAACCTTTCCAGTACGCCGTGATATTGCCTGCGTTTCCAACAGGGATGAAGTGGTAATCAGGTGCCTGCCCGAGTGCGTCGATGATTTCGAACGCGCCTGTTTTTTGACCCTCAATTCTATATGGGTTAACTGAGTTTACAAGCGTAATCGGGTATTCGTCAGAAATTTTTCTAACCATTTCAAGCGCCACGTCAAAGTTTCCGTTGATTGCGATGATTTCTGCGCCGTACATCATTGCTTGAGAAAGTTTTCCGAGTGCAATATAGCCATCAGGGATTAAAACGAAAGTCTTTAAGCCGCCTTTTGCACCGTATGCTGCGGCTGATGCGCTTGTGTTACCGGTTGATGCGCAGATGATGGCTTCAGAACCTGCTTCTTTAGCTTTTGAAACAGCCATTGTCATGCCGCGGTCTTTAAAGCTTCCGGTCGGGTTGCAGCCCTCAAATTTAAGATAAATTTCAGCGTCCACACCGATTTTGTTCGCAAGATTTGCGCATTTGATTAAAGGGGTGTTTCCCTCGTTTAAGGTAATGACGGGTGTTTTTTCGCTAACAGGTAAGTATTCTCTGTAAGTGTTTATTAATCCTTGATAGTACATTTTGTTCCTCTCTAATTTTCAGCGGCAACTCTTATAAAACTTGTCACAGCGTTGATTGTGTCGTCGGCTTCAAGTGTTTTGATTGTTTGTTTTACGTCGCGTTCGCGTGCCTTTTCGGTGATTACACAGATATCAGCGGTGTTGTTTTCCTCTACGCCGCGCTGAACTATGCTTGAAAGACTGATGTTATTTGCTGCGCAAATTGTGCCAATTTTACCGATTGCACCTTTTTCGTGTTTAGCGTTGATTGAAAGATAGTATTTGTTTTTGGTATCTTCAATGCTAATCATTTCAGCCGTTTCTTTGTGTTTGCAACGCATCATCGGAAGCAGGTATTCTGTTTTGCCAAATTCGTCTGCTATTGAAAGAATATCGCCGACAACGGAACTTGCTGTCGGGAATTCACCTGCGCCGGCGCCTGAAAGTGCGATACTTCCGACCGGATGGCCCTCGAGTTTGATGGCGTTTTTGACGTAATCTATGTGCGCTAAGATTGAATCTTTTGACACAAGCATTGGATGAACGCGAACATCTACTCTGTTCTGTTCGTCTACTTGCGCAAGTGCAACGAGTTTGATTTTATAACCTAAATCGTTTGCGGCTTTGATGTCTTGCGCTTTAATTTTAGATATTCCTTCTTTGTAAACGTTTTCGATATTAATACGTTTTTTGAACGAAATTGAAGAAAGAATCGCAATTTTGTATGCTGAATCGTAACCCTCAACGTCGCTTGTCGGGTCAGCTTCTGCGTAACCAAGTTTTTGTGCTTCAGCAAGAACGTCCTCGTATGATGCGCCATCAATATCCATTTTTGTCAGAATATAGTTTGTCGTACCGTTTAGAATTGCTTCGATTTTCGAAATGCTGTTGCCAGCAAGAATCGTTTTTACAGGCATGATGATTGGAATCCCGCCTGCAACTGCGGCTTCATAAAGCACAACGCGATTGTTTGCTTCTGCGTGGCGGAAAAGTTCTTCGCCGTGTTTTGCAAGAAGTTCTTTGTTCGCGGTTACGATGTGTTTGCCGTTTGAAATCGCGGTTTTAATAAGGTCAAACGCGGGTTCAATCCCGCCGATGAGTTCCGCAACGATATCAATTTCAGGGGCGTTGACGATTTCATACGGGTCGTCAGTGATGATTGATTCATCCAAGCCCTCAATGTTACGTTTCTTGTTTTTGTTTTTTACCGCAATTTTTACAATTTCTACGTTGTCAAAGTTTTGTAATGTTTTAAATACGCCTGAACCTACTGTTCCAAGGCCGATTAGTCCGATTTTAATTTTCTTATCATTTTCCATAGGTTAATATTAACATAAAAATCGCTCCTGACAAATTTTAAACGGTTGTTATTAACAACCGTAAAATTTGAAACGTCGCTGACGTAGTGTTTCGCGCCCTGCTCGTTTCGCTCACGCGAACCGACACCGGCGCTACACCGGCTGACGCAAAAAATAGTTATTGCGAATTAGTGCTTTTTTTTGAACTTAGTTGTATAATAAATTTTATCAGTAAGAGGGGGTTATAATGGCAATTGATGACGCATTGGTTATGATTATGGCCGGCGGAGAGGGCAGAAGACTTCACCCGTTGACCAAAGACAGAGCAAAACCTGCTGTTCCGTTCGGGGGCAGATATAGAATAATTGATTTTGTATTGAACAATTTCATCAATTCGGGGTTTTATAAAATCAAAGTTTTGACGCAGTACAAATCAGATTCGTTGAATAAACATATAACACGTGGTTGGGCGTTGTCACCGTTTTTGAACCAGTTTGTTGACCTTTGCCCTGCGCAGATGAGAACCGGAAACGATTGGTATCGCGGAACTGCTGACGCGATTTATCAAAATATTTTCCATATTACCGACGAAAACCCTAATTACGTTTGCGTTTTTGGCGGCGACCATATTTATAAAATGGATGTTTCTCAAATGTTGGATTTCCATAAATGCCATAAATCTGACCTGACAATTTCAGCGATTCCGATTCCGATTGAAGAAGCCTCAGAGTTCGGTATTATGGAAGTCGACGAAAACTGGAAACTTACTAATTTCGTTGAAAAACCTAAATACCGCCCGAAATCTATTCCGAATAACCCGAATTATTGCCTTGCGTCTATGGGAAATTATATTTTCGATAGAGATATTCTTCTTGACGCACTTGAACGTGATCAGAAAATAGAAGATTCCAGCCACGATTTTGGTAAAAATGTTATTCCGATGTTGTTAAACGAGGGCAAAGATATTTTTGTATATAACTTTGCAGAAAACTCTTTTGCGGGGATGTCACCTGCTGAAAAAGGGTACTGGATGGATGTTGGAAGCATTGACGCTTATTGGCAGGCCAATATGGATTTGCTTGATTCCAACCCTGAGTTGAACCTCTATTCGCAAGAGTGGCCGATTAGAACATTCAACTATAACTATCCACCTGCAAAATTTATCTGGCAGGAAGATGGCAGAGTGGGGATGGCGACAAACTCAATGGTTTCTGAGGGCTGTATTGTTTCAGGTGGCGGACTTTCACGCTGTGTGCTTTCGCCAAAAGTTAGAATTAACAGCTATTCTCAGGTAGAGGAAAGTATTTTGATGGAAAACGTTGAAGTCGGTAGATATTCAAAGATTAAAAAAGCGATTATCGACAAAAACGTAAAAATTCCACCGAATACAAGAATTGGCTATGACCGCGTGGAGGACGAAAAACGTGGGTTCCACGTGTCACCAAACGGCGTAACGGTTGTTCCAAAAGGGGCAATATTATAATTATTGAGGGGAGTTTAACTCCCCTCTTGCATTTTTCTTAAACATGCTACATAATATGTAAAGAAAGGATGGAAAATATGAAAAACAAACTTATGTACATGTTGACAGGGG
>JAMPIJ010000014.1:19628-33522 GCA_023662905.1 Fusobacterium sp. | reverse complement strand
CTTGCGATAGCAAGTGGAGAGTCGAGCGCGCGACGGGCGAAACCGCGCTTTCGGCCACTCTGCCGAGCAAAACAATTAAGTATTGTTTTGCGAGAGGCAGCGCGAGCGGTGGCGTCTATCGCGAGCCGCAGTATCAGCGGTACGGGTTTACCATGGCAGAAATTTTATTATCCCTCACGATTATTGGTGTAGTCGCTGCGATTACTTTACCGTCACTTACTGGCAATATTAACGAGCGCACATGGAATACACAGCGCAAAGCACTTTATGCACGAATGTCACAGGCGATTTCTTTAATGCCGGCGTTGAACGGGTACGGAACTCTTAAAGAAGCAAGCTCCGAGGGCGCAAGCGATGCCGTCGACAACGCTGCCGAAACATTCTTAACCGCAGGGCTTTCAAAAGTTCTAAAAATTAACAATATTTGCGCAGATAAATTTGAAGATTGCGGAATTGTCACATCATTTACCAATATGGGAGCTTCGCAAACTCCTATGCCAACAACACTTTATGAACTCAACAGCTGGTTTAAGCATGCTGCATATTCGGGAAGCAGTTATTCAACATTGAACACCAAAGCCGCGGCGTTTGAAACCCAAAACGGCGAAAGTATTATTGCATTTTACAACCAGTCTTGTAGAACCGAATACATCAATCAGGAAAGTTTAACACAATACGGTAATAATTTTGGTTTTCCGGAAGCTACAATGTGCCTCAATTTCATTTATGATTTAAATGGTTCCAAAGGCCCTAACACTGCCGGCAAAGATATAGGAATTATCACCGTTTTTAATGCAACAGATTCAATTGTTGTAGCGCCAATGCCCTCATCAGCAACAAACGCAGGCGGAACAACGTACAATTGGCAAAACGCCTCAAAAGCCTGTACCCAACAGGATTCCGAAAGCAGGTTGCCCAACATTGATGAGTTATCTGCAATGTTAATCAACAAAGATATCATTAACCTAACCGGCCGTCGTTTTTGGTCAGGAACCGTACACAGCACCACTAGAGCTTGGGAAAGTGGTCTAGATTACGGTGGTCGTGCCTCTGATTACAAAACAATTAGCGATAAATCTGCTAGATGTGTTAAACGTTAGTTTTTTATGCGGAGCCATAAAGGCTCCGCATTAGCATACTTTTAGCCTATTGGCGGATTTGACAATATCTTCCGGCTTAATGTCGAAAAAATAAGCGGCTATAGTTGCCGCCTGAATCCTATTTTTTACATTTAGTTTGTACAAAATTGCCCCAACATGAGCCTTAACTGTTGAAGGTGCTATAAAAAGTTTATTTGATATTTGTCCGTTTGAGTGTCCTATCACAAGCAGTTTTAAAACTTCCAGCTCACGTTCTGATAATTCGCTAAGCATAATTACCTCTCTCTTTTTATCTCCAAATATTAGCGCATTTCATGCGCAAACGGTTAGATGTTCTTACAAAAGCTTTTCGTTGTAAATTAGCCAACAGTACTATTAATGTAAAATGCGTAAAATTATACGTCTACATCACGAAAATCTTCTAAAATCTTTTGTAACACCATGTTAACGTTCATGCTTGCATTTCAAGTTTCTTTGTTTTATATTCAAAGTAGCGTTTATGTTTTATTGTGGAAAAAACCTCTGGCGACTTAAGATTTACAACTACAAAGATAAAGGAAAAAGATATGAACCCTATTATTGATGAATTAGAAAAAGCATATTTAAAAGAAGAATTGCCACAACTTAACTCAGGTGATACTGTTAAAGTTTTCGTTAGAATCGTTGAAGGAAACAAAGAAAGACTTCAAGCATTTGAAGGTACTATCATTAAACAACACGGTTCAGGCATCAACAAAACTATCACTGTAAGAAAAGTTTTCCAAGGCGTTGGCGTAGAACGTGTATTCTTAGTAAACTCTCCACGTGTTGAAAAAATCAACGTTCTCAGACGCGGTGACGTTAGACGTTCTAAACTCTACTACTTGAGAGAACGTTCTGGTAAAGCAACTCGTATTAAGGAAAAAATTGAAAAAAGATAAGTTACACATACATTGGTATCCGGGACACATTGCGAAAGCTGAACGCAAATTAAAAGAACAGCTTTCACTTGTAGACGCTGTAATAGAAGTGTTAGATGCCCGCTTGCCACTGTCAAGTTGTTATGAAAATATAACGGGGCTTTTAGGTGAAAAGCCCCGTTTAATATTACTCAACAAGGCCGACCTTACGGAAAAACACGAACTTAAAAAGTGGATTAAGGTATTGGAGGAAAAGACAGGTTGTCCTGTTTTCACAACAGACGCTAAGAATTCTAAGGATTTGAACCAGATTGTGAAAAAGATTGTTGAGCTATCCGAACCCCGTATTCAGGCATTAATGGCACGGGGGCTTTTGCGTCGTCCTGCACGCGTAATGGTGGTCGGAATGCCGAACGTCGGCAAATCCAGTATTATCAACAAGCTTACGCGCTCATCTAAAACTAAAATCGGCGCAAAAGCAGGTGTCACAAGACAACAACAGTGGGTAAGAATTAACCCGCAGTTGGAACTTCTCGACACCCCTGGTATCATCCCGATGAAACAGGAAGATCAAGAACGCGCGCGTAAACTTGCATTCGTAAACTCAGTGAGCGAAAACGCTTATTCAAACGAACTTGTAGCCAAAGAACTTCTCACAATGCTTGAGGAAAAATACGAAGCCCAAACCCGTGAATACTACAACTATCCTGAGGGCGAGTTGACGGTTGAAAATCTGGCGCTTGCGCGTAACTGGATTACCTCAAACAACAGACCTGACACAGAACGCACATCAGTTTATATTCTGCGCGACTTCCGTGAGGGAAAAATAGGAAAATTTATTCTCGATGAGTATATTATTTGATTTTGACGAGAGTTTTGGCAAAATAATTTTAGGCACCGACGAGGCAGGCCGCGGCCCTGCGGCAGGCGGAGTATTCGTGGCGTGCGCTTGTTTTCGCGAAAAGTCCGAAACCTTAATCCAAGAACTTGCCGGCCTAAACGATTCCAAAAAACTTTCCAAGAAGAAACGTGAATCTCTTTTTGACATAGTAAAAGAAAATACCATCCATTCAATTATCAATATTGAAGTAGAAGAAATCGAAAAAATTAATATTTTAAATGCGTCCTTAAAAGGTATGAAACTTGCCTGTGAAGCTGTTATCGCACAATTACCTTCATCAGAAAATCTTTTAACACTGGTCGACGGTAATAAATTAATAAAAAACTACACTTACCCTCAGCAATTTGTAATAAAAGGCGACGGAAAATCCGCGTCAATCGCGGCGGCAAGTATTCTGGCAAAGGTTTCTCGCGACAGATACATGGAAAAGCTTCACGAAGAGTTTCCAATGTACAACTGGAAATCTAATGCCGGCTACCTTTCAGAGGAACACCTTGCAGCAATAGACAAATACGGCTTAACCAAATACCACCGCCCGTCCTACCTGCAAAACCACTTCAACAAACAATTATCATTATTATAAAGAAGACATAAAGATTGTTTCTGGAACACTTGCAATGAACTTTTCTTCATGCTAACATGGTATTATAATCAATCGTGAAATATTTCACGAATAAAAATTTCAGAAATACGCAAATTTGAAAATTTACGAGCATTAAGAAAAGGTATAGACTGAAAAGGAGAATACATTCTATGACAACAAAAAATCAAAAGACTGTCGAAAACTTGGAAAAAGCTTTGAATACTTCTTCTGTTGTTGACTCCGCTGAAAAGTTGGAATTGATGATTGAAAGAGTTAAAAAAGCTCAAAAGATTTTCGCAACTTACTCACAAGAACAAGTTGACGCTATTTTCAAAGCTGCAGCAACTGCAGCTGATAAAGCAAGAATCTCTCTTGCAAAAATGGCTGTTGAAGAAACTGGTATGGGCGTTTTGGAAGATAAAATTATCAAAAACCACTTCGCTTCTGAATACATCTACAACAAACACAAAAACGCTAAAACTTGCGGTATTATTAAAGAAGACGCTATCAACGGCGTTAAAATCGTTGCAGAACCTCTCGGCGTTATTGCAGGTATCGTTCCTACAACTAACCCAACTTCAACTGCAATCTTCAAATCTTTAATCGCGTTGAAAACAAGAAACGCAATCATTTTCTCACCACACCCTAGAGCTAAAAACTGCACAATCGCTGCAGCTAAATTAGTTTTAGACGCAGCAGTTAAAGCAGGCGCTCCTGCTGACATCATCAGCTGGATTGACGTTCCAACTATCGAACTTTCAAGCCAATTGATGAAACACCCTAACATCGATTGTATTTTGGCAACAGGCGGCCCTGGTATGGTTAAAGCTGCTTACTCTTCAGGCAACCCTGCATTAGGTGTTGGCCCTGGTAACACTCCTGCCGTTATCGACGAAACTGCTGATATTAAAATGGCTGTTTCTTCAATCCTTATGTCAAAAACTTTCGACAACGGTATGATTTGCGCATCTGAACAATCAGTTGTTGTTGTTGACAGCGTTTACGAACAAGTTAAATCAGAATTTGCATACCGTGGCGCACACTTATTAAGCGAAAAAGAAATGGAAAAATTAGTTGCACTTCCGTTCATCGACCCTAAACGCGGTACAGCTCACCCTGACATCGTTGGTCAAAGCGCTTACAGAATCGCTCAATTAGCAGGTTTTGAAGTAAACCCTAATGCAAAAGTTCTTCTTGCTGAAAGACCAACCGTTGATTGGGAAGACCCATTCTCAAGAGAAAAATTATCACCAATTCTTTCTTTATATAGAGCAAGTGACTTTGAAGATGCTGCTGAAAAAGCTTATGAACTCGTTTCAAAAGGCGGCGCAGGCCACACATCTGTTCTTTATACAGACGAACGTTCTAAAGACAGAATCAACTACTACGCAGAAAAAATGCCAACTTGCAGATTGTTAATCAACTCACCATCATCTCAAGGTGGTATCGGTGACCTTTACAACTTCAAACTTGAACCGTCATTGACTCTTGGCTGCGGTTCTTGGGGCGGCAACGCTGTTTCAGGTAACGTAGGCGTTGAAAACTTATTGAACTACAAAACAGTTGCAGAAAGGAGAGAAAATATGTTATGGTTTAAGGTTCCACCTAAAGTTTACTTCAAGAGAGGTGCTATCGACCTTGCTCTTCGTGAACTTCAAGGCAAAAAACGTGCTTTCATCGTAACAGACAGCTTCTTATTCAACTCAGGTGCTGTTGATAAAATCACAGCGGTTCTTGATCAAATCGGTTGCGAATACCAAATCTTCTTTGATGTTAAACCGGATCCAACCCTTTCAACAATTAACCAAGCAATGTCTATCTTGAAACCATTCGAACCAGATGTAATCATCTCACTCGGTGGCGGATCTCCAATGGACGCAGCAAAAATTATGTGGTTAATGTATGAACAACCTGAAACTGTATTCGAAGATATCTCAATGAGATTTATGGATATCAGAAAAAGAATCTGCTCAATCCCTGAATTAGGTAAAAAAGCAACAATGGTTGCAATCCCTACAACATCAGGTACAGGTTCAGAAGTAACACCTTTCGCAATCATCACAGATGACGAAACAGGCGTTAAATATGCAATCGCTGACTACGCATTGACTCCAAACATGGCAATTGTTGACCCTAACTTCGTTGACGGAATGCCAAAAGGCTTAACAAGCGCATCAGGTATCGACGCACTTGTTCACGCAATCGAAGCATACGTTTCAGCATTAGCAACAAACTTCACTAATTCAAACGCTCTTGAAGCAACAAAATTAGTATTCAGATACTTAGAACGTTCATACACTGAAGGTGCAAAAGACCCTGTAGCAAGAGAAAAAATGCACTACGCAGCAACAATCGCTGGTATGGCATTTGCAAACTCATTCTTAGGCCTTTGCCACTCAATGGCTCACAAATTGGGTGCAATGTTCCACGTTCCACACGGTGTAGCAAACGCATTGTTAATCAGACAGGTAATCAAATACAACTCAACAGATTGCCCTAAAAAACAATGTATCTTCCCTCAATACAAATTCCCTAATGCGAAAGCTAAATACGGCCAAATCGCTGATGAATTAGGATTGGGCGGTAAGAACGACGACGAAAAAGTTGAATTGTTAATCAACGCAGTAGACAAATTGATGAGCGCAATTAACTTGCCAAAATCAATCAAAGACTTCGGCGTAACAGAAGAACAATTCAATGCTAAGTTAGACGAAATGGTAGAATTGGCATTCGACGACCAATGTACAGGTGCAAACCCAGCATATCCGTTGATGTCAGACATCAAACAAATCTACCAAGACGCTTTCGAAGGCATCGTTAGAGATTACCAAGTTAAGTAGTTAATAACAAAAATAAAAAACCCTTGAGAAAATTCTCAAGGGTTTTTTATTATTTCTTTTCAAATTTTAAATCATAACCAAGTTCTTCAAGAATAATATTCAATTCATTAAAATTCACCGTTCCTTTACGCAATTTTGTTGACAAATTCTGAACAGAGTATGGTTTACCCTTTTTAGCCGAAATACATTTTGCCAAATGCGTAATAGTCACACCGTTATCAACGGTCAATTTTTTAATTTCATTCCCTATATTCATAATTAAAAATTATAATAATTTTTAAATTTTAAATCTATAGTTTAATTAAATATTGACATTTTTAAACTTATAGTTTAAAATTAAAATATAAATTTAGCAATATTAAGATAAATTAAATGGAGTATTTATTATGACAGACAACAAGGTCGAAAAACTTGAAGAACAATCTTACAGAATGCATAGATTTATACGCATATTAAAAACTTATTGCGAACAAAATGAAGAAGATGAAGACATCTGCACAATAATGCCTCTGATAGAAATCATTTCTGACAGTTCTAACACTCTTTATTGCACAATTGTAGAAGAATAAAAAAAGAGGTCAGTAGAAATACTGGCCTCTTTTGCTTGAAATGCTAAACTAATATTTGGTATAAGTTTGGGGTAAAGGTATAAACCTTATCTAATTGTATAAATTGCTCTCTAGTACTATCGCGTTCGCGAAAGCGATAACCTTATTATAGCACTATATTTTAAATATGCAAGAGCAATATAGAAAAAAACTTGAAAAGAATAAAAAGTTGGTTAACAAGGCATTAGCCAAAACAATAAAAGAACTACGCGGGGACAAGAGCCTTTTCATACTCGGCAGTGAAAGTGATATTCCTTTATCAGTACTAAGCACCGTCGAACGTGGAATAAAAGACCCTCAACTTACAACTGTATTCAGACTTGCAGAGGCTTTTGACTTGAGCATAATAGAATTTCTTGAAAAAGTCTGCCAAAAGCTACCGGAAAATTTTGAAATGTTAGATAAATAAAAAGGGAGGTCTTACGACCGCCCTTTTTTAATTAATCTTTCTTTTTAAGTGTTGGGAATGCGATTACGTCGCGGATTGATGGGGAGTTTGTCAGAAGCATTACAAGTCTGTCAATGCCCATTCCCATACCGCCTGTCGGTGGCATACCGTATTCAAGTGCGGTGATAAAGTCTTCATCAATATCCATCGCTTCGTCGTCACCGTTAGCTTTCGCTTTCGCTTGATCTTCAAATCTCATTCTTTGGTCGATTGGATCTGTTAATTCAGAGAACGCGTTTGCGATTTCCCAGCCGTTAACACGGGTTTCGAAACGTTCTGTTAATCTGTCGTTATCGCGGTGAACTTTCGCAAGCGGTGAAATTTCACGCGGATAGTCGATAATGTGGCAAGGTTGGATTAAACCCGGTTCAACTTTTTCTTCGAACACGGCTTCAACGATTTGGCCCCAGTTCATACCATCTTCAACGTGAACGTTAAGTTTTTTAGCTTCTTGCATTGCTTGTTCAACAGTGAAGATTTCCATAAAGTCAACGCCTGTAGCGTCTTTGATTGAGCCAAGCATTGTTTTTCTATCCCACGGCGGAGTTAAGTCGATTTCATTTTCGCCGTATTGAATTTTCATTGTTCCGAGAACTTCTTGTGCAACGTGAGCAACCATATTTTCGGTTAATTCCATCATATCGTTGTAATCTGCGTATGCTTGATAAAGTTCAATCATAGTGAATTCTGGGTTGTGACGTGTGTCGATACCTTCGTTCCTGAAGCATTTACCGATTTCGAAAACGCGTTCTGAAACGCCGCCAACGATTAATCTTTTCAGATATAATTCAAGCGCGATTCTGAGTGTCAAATCCATTTCGAGCGCGTTGTGGTGGGTGTTAAACGGTCTTGCGTTAGCACCTGATGCCATTGTTTGAAGCGTTGGAGTTTCAACTTCTAAGAAACCTTTTTTCGCCAAATATTCTCTAATTTTTTGGATAATCAAGCTTCTTTTTTGGAAAGTATCTCTAACTTCTTCGTTCATGATCAAGTCAACGTAGCGCTGACGGTAACGGATTTCAACGTCAGTCAAGCCGTGGTGTTTTTCAGGAAGCGGAAGAAGTGCTTTTGATAAAAGTTTCAATTCAGTTGTTTTGATTGAAAGTTCACCGCGCGGAGTTCTTCTAACTGTTCCTGTAAAACCAACGATATCACCGATATCAATAAGTTTAAGTACTTTCATTTGATCTTCTGACACATTTTCTTTATGAGAGAAAATTTGGATTTTTCCGCTGTCGTCTTGAAGATCGATGAACATACCAGTGTTTCTGATAGCCATAACGCGGCCGGCAACAGAGTAAACGTCTTCTGTTTCGACGCCTGCTTCAAGGTCTGCGTACTTGGCTTGTAAATCTTTAGCGTTTATAGTCTTATCAAAAGTATACGGATATGGATTAACGCCTTTATCGGCTAAATCCGCAAGTTTTTGAATTCTAGTTTGTCTAATTTGATTAATTGATGAGTTTGATTCGTGTGTCTGCACTTGTCTACTTCTCCTTATTTTGCTACTCTTGCATTTCAATTCTACCACAAAAAAATAAAACTAAAACTTTCTTCATAAAATTGGCTTTAATTCGTTTTTGCGCTATAATGAGTTGAGCAGAGCAGCTTTAAGTAAAAGGGATAGTGTATGAGAAAAGCAAATTTAGCAGTATTAGGCGCAACAGGCGTTGTTGGAAGAGAGATTACAGCGATTATTGACGAGTTGAAAATCGATTTCAACACGATAAAATTTTTATCAAGCGCAAAGAGCGCAGGTTCTGAAATTGAGTTTCAGGGCAAGAAATATATTGTTGAAGAAGCGACGCCGGAAAGCTTTGACGGAGTAAACATTGTCTTAGCTTCTGCGGGCGGCTCTACAAGCCAAAAATTCGCACCGGAAATCGTTAAACGCGGCGGTGTTTTGATTGATAATTCAAGCGCGTTCAGAATGGAAAAGAATGTTCCGCTGGTTATCGCTTATGTTAACGACGAAGATTTGAGAAAACACGAGGGGATTATCGCAAACCCTAACTGTTCAACTTCTCAATTAATGCTCGTGTTGAAACCGCTACATGAGAAATTCGGGATTAAACGCTTGATTGTATCGACTTATCAGGCTGTTTCAGGCGCAGGACTTGCGGCAATCAATGAACTTCGCGCAGATACCGAAGCCAACCTCAAAGGCGAAAAATTTGAAAATGTTTGCTTCAAAAAACCGATTTCGTTCAACGTAATCCCGCAAATCGACGTTTTCTGCGAAAACGGCTACACAAAAGAAGAATTAAAAGTCGTGAACGAAACTAAAAAAATTCTTCACCTGCCGGAAGATTTGCCAATCTCTTGCACAGCGGCAAGGGTTCCGGTGTTCAACGGTCACTCAGAAGCCGTCGACATTGAATTTGAAAAAGAAGTTACCTCTGACGAGGTTCGCGAAATCCTCAAAAACGCGTTCGGCGTAGAGGTTATCGACAATCCAGAAAACTTCGAATACCCGACAACACGCGACGCAAGCGGAAACAACCCTGTTTATGTCGGAAGAATCAGAAAAAATCTGGCGTTTGAAAACGGAATTTCGCTCTGGTGCGTTGCCGACAACCTGAGAATCGGCGCGGCACTCAACACCGTTCGTATCTGCCAAAAAGTTATAGAAATGGATCTTTATTAATGGGACAATTAATCAACAGAGAAAACATAAGAAGTTTTGTAGAAAAATTACAAGCCGGCGGCAAAACAGTCGTCGTAACAAACGGATGTTTTGACATTCTTCACGTTGGACACGTCCGCTACCTGCAAAAAACCAAAACTTTCGCGGACTACTCAATCGTCCTTTTGAACTCTGACAAATCCGTCAAAGCAATCAAAGGCGAAAGCCGTCCGATAAATAACGAACTTAACCGCGCAGAAATCCTCTGTGCGCTTAGCTGTGTGGACTTTGTCGTCCTCTTTGACGAAAACAGTCCAGCAGATTTAATCGATGAGATTAAACCCGACGTCTACACCAAAGGCGCTGACTACACAATGGAAACCCTACCCGAAGCAGATATTATGCGCAAAAACAACATACGCGTTGAATTCATTAGCTTTGTCGAAGGGCAATCAACAACAAATATAATAAATAAGATAAATAAGGAGTAAAAACTATGAGAAGTTTTTCAGTAGAAGAAATTACACACATCGTAGGCGGTATGCTCACAAAAGCAGAAGCACCAACAATCACACAAATTGCACCGCCATTACTTTCTGACGAAAACACTCTGGCACTTGCTTTGAGTGAAGAAGAAATCGCAAACCTTGCAAAATCAAAAGCAAAAGCAGCACTCGTTCCGCTAGGAGTCAATATTCCAAACTTCACAACAATCGAAGTTGAACGTCCGCGCCTTGCTATGATGAAATTAATCACACTCTTCTACGAAGAACCGGCAGTTTTAACAGGCGGTACAAATATTCACCCGTCAGCAGTAGTTCACGAAACAGCTAAAATCGGCCAAAATGTTCAAATCGGCCCTAACGTTATCGTTTCTAAAAACGCTGAAATCGGCGACGGAACAAAACTTCTCGGCAACACCTACATCGGAAACAACGCTAAAATCGGCGAAAACTGCTTCTTCCACTCAGGTGTTAACATCGGCGACCGCGTTAAAGTAGGTAACAAAGTAATCTTACACAACGGCGTTTCACTCGGTGCTGACGGCTTCAGCTTTGTAACCGAAAACCCTAACAACATCGAACAAGCACGCAAAGACGGCGAAATTAAAGACCAAAAAGTTGAACAAGTTATCTTCAAAATTCCGTCAATCGGCTCAGTTGTAATCGGAAACAACGTTGAAATCGGCGCAAACACCGCAATTGACCGCGGCACAATCGAAAACACCGTAATCGGCGACGACACAAAAATCGACGACCTTGTAATGATTGGCCACAACTGCCGCATCGGCAAAGGCTGCTTAATCGTTTCTCAAGTCGGTATCGCAGGAAGCTGCGTAATCGGCGACAGAACAGTTCTCGCAGGTCAAGCAGGTCTTGCAGACCACATCGAAATCGGCGCTGACTCAATCGTTGCCGCTAAAGCCGGAGTTACAAAAAGCTTCCCTGAAAAATCAATTATCGTTGGTATCCCTGCGGTTCCAAGAAAAGAGTTCATCAAACAACTCAAAACAATGAAAGATGCGCAAGACATCATCTCAAAATTCCGCAAAGTAGAACCGATGTTGAACGAATTCATCGCTGATTCAAAGGAAAATAATTAATGATAACACTCAAGAAAGAAATCACAATATCCGGCAATGGTTTGATGAAAAACAAACCTTGCACAGTTACTTTCAAGCCCTCAAAAGAGGGAAAAATTCGTTATTTTGTAAAAGATAACGAACCTTTTGAAGCTACTGTTGATAACGTGATTTCCACCGACCACTGCGTAACACTTGGCAAAGGCAAAGCCCGCGCAATGCTGGAAGAACACCTTTCCGCCGCGCTTGCAATCTGCGAAATAGATTCACTCGACATCTATATGACAGAAGACGAAGTGCCAATCTTAGACGGAAGCTCAAAAGAATGGTGCGAACTCTTCAAATCCGCCGGCATCGACAAACCTTTGCTCTACAAACCTAAAAAATACACAGTAAGCGAACCGGTTTACTACCTGAACGGCAAAACAAGCCTCGTGGTTCTGCCTGACGACGAACTTTTTATCTCATACGCCGTCAACTACGACCATCCGGACTTGAAAAACCGCTGGGTTAACGTTGATTTCAAAAAGTTCGACGAAATCCGCGACGCGCGCACATTCGGGTTCTACAAAGACCTGAAAAAATATCAAATGCTAGGTTTTGCGCAGGGCGTAACACAAGAAAATACCGTCGGAATGCTTGACGAGGGCTTCACAACCGAACTTCGCTCAGCATACGAACCGGTAAAACACAAAATTCTTGACCTAATCGGCGATTTTTACCTCACCGGCGTCAACCCGCTTCACCTTAAAGCACAAATCTTAGTAAAAGAAGCCGGCCACGCCGTCCACGTTAAAACCGCAAAATTTCTAAAAGATAAACTCATAGAACTATAAGGAGAAAAGTATGACAGAAGAAATTAAAAGCTTTGACGCGATTGACATTATGAACATGCTTCCGCACCGCTACCCGTTTTTGTTGGTAGACAGAGTGACAGAATGCGTTCCGGGCAAATACGCTAAAGGCTACAAAAATTTAACCTGGAACGAACCATTCTTCCAAGGTCACTTCCCTGCAAACCCAATTATGCCAGGGGTTTTACAACTTGAAGCAATGGCACAATGTTCAGCACCAATCCTAATGACCATGCCAGAATTTGAAGGCAAATTGACATTATACGCAGGAGTAGACGGCGTTCGTTTCAAAAACATCGTTCGCCCTGGTGACAGATTCGATATGGAAGTTGAGTTAATAAAAATCAAAGGGCCTGTTTGCAAAGCCCACGGTATCGGAAAAGTAGACGGCAAAGTTTGCGTCGAAGCCGATATGACATTCGCGCTTAAATAAATAATTAAAAGCTCCCATCAGGGAGCTTTTTTTAGCGTTTCACACACCGAACATAACGGGTTGTATTGTATGGTTTAATCTCACGTGTACCAGCCTGCATTTTAACGCCCCATGCATCCTGTCCCACAACTTGACCTGACCAGTAATCATTTGTTTGCAGATCAATTAAATTCATGTTGAAAAACATCGCTGTTAATTCATCACGATTAGGCAATCGACTTTCTGCCTCTTGCTGCCGACAAGCACTTAACGCTGGTGACGTTCCATTCTCGCGTAGTTTTAACTGTTGACCGCCCGCTGCATCATTAACAAGAGGTACCGGCATAACAACATTAGGGTCTGCTGAATATAACGCTGTGATAAAACCGATATCTTTCCCCACAGTATTCGGGCCTTTCGTACCGTTTAAATCATAAATAAAATTAGCGCACATTTTCGATTGGCCATAACTCTCAACATTCTCATTCATATCTGCTTGACACGACGGATTATAAAATACTGCAACACTCTCACCATTCGCAGTTTCAAACGCAGCCGCATCAGTGTTTATTTCCATTTGTGGCGGAATAAAAGAATGCCCACTTGACGTAACAAAAGCGGATGTAAAACGTTCATTTAGTTCCGACAAATTTGTTGGAAAATCCAGAGAATTTGCCTGTAATGTCGTAATTTTAGCGGGCATGCCACAATCTGAAAGGTGTGTAGCATCGCAAACATTGTTGATTTTCAATACTTTTGATAATCCTGAGGTTACAAAAGTTTCAGCGGCTTTCGAATTTGTTTCTTCCTGCGTTGCTCCAATTCCATAACCGTTAAGCGACGGCATAAGAGCAATTGCCTGCGAAAACCGCGCATAAAGTGCTTTACGCTGCGTGTTCCATGTTCGCTCGTTAATGTTACCTGTAAGTGATGGTAAAGTTATCGCAGCAACCACGCCAATAATTGTTAGGGATAAGAGTATCTCTGCCATTGTAAACCCGCTGAGCGGGATCCATCCACTGGCTTTCGGGCTTACGGTCA
>JAMPIJ010000014.1:0-19528 GCA_023662905.1 Fusobacterium sp. | reverse complement strand
AAACCTTAGAGGGCCCCCCCCCCCCGTGCAAAGACGTTGTAGTATACGCAGATTTATTAAATTGACCTATTCTGGGAACCATACGTCCTCTCTTTCAATTATATAAACGTAAAAAATTAAACACTTTTTCAAGAATTAAAATTTTGTTTACATAAATTAATAAAGGCGCGGGCGGTTAAAACCGCCCGCGCCTACATTCTATTCTTCCATAAGTTTTTTCCAAGGATCTTCAATTGGTTTTGCAGATGGTAAGTCACCAGTTTCCATTGCCTCCGCATGTTTAGTTCCAAGCTCGTGCATTTTAGCCTCTGTTTTATTTGTGACGGAACCTTCACCACCCTCAGCACCACCTTGCTCACCGTAAGCTTTTTCCTTACGGTTTGCCTGATGTAGCATTTCAACACCAGCACCGATTGCGGCACCTACGCCAAGCCCACTAGCTAAACCAATTCCGCTTGAGCCAACATGAGAAACCACAGTAGCTGTAGTTTCAACTCCATTTTTTATTGTTGTCGCGGTGGTGACTGCAGTTGTAGCCCCTTTTGATGTCAACAAGCCTGCGATTCCGCCTGTATATCCCAAACCAAAGGCCGCCATAATTATTTTACGAACATTAAACTTACTTTCAACAGATAAACCAAGCCCTTTCATTAATTGTTTTGTTTCTTTCTCATCCAAAACCTTGTCACCGCCATTAGCCTTAATCTTTTCATTAAGAGCATTCTGGATATTCTTCAATTCTGACTTAGTAATTTCACCATTTTCAGCCATTTTCTTCTCATCTTTTGATAACTTAGTATAAGTTACTTCGTAATCAGCACCTGCAAACTGACTCGCATCGTATAAATCAACAATTGTCAGACCTGAATCTTTCATCAACTTGTCCGCTTTTTTATCCTGCAAATCATCAAAACCATAAACCGTTTCATAAGCAGTTCGCTCAACATTATTTCTTCTCACAAGCGCATTTGCGATATTGTTATCTAAAAACTTTTTAGCCGCTTTCGCTTCATCTTTAGAAATCTCACCATTTTGAAGCAATCGTTGTAACTCCTCATTAACAGCCTTTTTAACGTCCTGTTTCTTCTGAGCGCCAAATTGATTATTAATCAACGCTGCTGTCTTTGGTGTCAAACCACTTGTTCTCATCTCTGCATTACCACCCATGCCGTACTCCTTTCGTGTTTAATCTGTACTTCTATATAAACAAAATTTAAACATCCAAATTGCGCCAGTTTTACAATTTAAAATTGTTTTTATTAAACATATAGTATTTACGCTACATTCCAGCTTCATAAAACTTAATATAAAATACTTTTAGATACATATTCATAACAATTTGCGAAGTAAAAGGTATATAAAAAGTGGGTATAAAAGAAGAATTCGGCGAAAAAATCAAACGTATGCGACAAAACCGAGGATTAACTCAGGAACAACTGGCAGAGGCGGTTGATATTTCACAACGCGCACTCAGTGCAATTGAGCGCGGCGAAAACTTCGTCACATCAGAAACCATTGATAAATTATTAAAGACACTCAATACCACGAGCGAAGAACTCTTCGCACTCAACCATCTAAAAGAACCGCAAGAACTTCTTGCAGAAATCAACAAAAACTTAAGCCAAATCGCTCAAAACCCGCAAAAATTAGAAATTGTCTACAACATAACTAAAAGTTTATTAAAGGAATAATCAAACTTTATCCTTGTGGTTTCGATACCCGATACCTGCGCGGTAGCCGGAAACCGTATACAACATCGGAAGCATTGGTTCTATCCACTTCAAACCCGAAAGCAGAGAAACAGTTGCGATATCGTCGGTATGCAATCCAATATCAACCAATTCAGGGGTTCGTTCATCACCTTTGTGGTGTTTATGCTTTTTATCGCCACAAAGCGGATTAATAACCTTATCGCCAATGTAATTTGCAATTTTACTTCCGCCAATAACTCCGGTTAAAATTATTCCGCCAATCATCCCAAGTCCACGCGCCATACGGGATTTAATATTATTTTTCTCCAGAATCGCAAGCGCTACACCAGCACCAACATTACACAAAAATATATTTGCCAAATACTGATACGAACCCTCTTTTATTTTATCTGGAAGACGCTTTCTCCAATTTGCACCCGTAACCTTATCCGCAGCAATACCACCAGCAACCCCGCCCACAACCGGAATCGCACCTACAATAGACAACCAGCCTATTTCCGAAAAAATATCTTTTGAACTAACATTCTCCGGTGGAGGGATTAATTTATCCAAAAATATACGCTCATCTTTCTTACGCAAATTTTTCATCAACATCGAAACTTCAGACGGATTTAAAACTTTATCTTTAGCCTTTTGCAATATCTCCTCAATCTTAGGAATAGGTGACTTTTGACGTATAAACTCGTCGACAATTTCCGTGTTATTTTTCACCAATTCTTTATAAGGTGTAGCAGCTTTCTTGCCGGTAATTGCAGTTGCAATCTTAGGAGCCACCAGCGCAGACGCGACAGTTGCACCTAAAATAATACTATCTTTCACAAAAGTCTTGCGTTTTCGCCAATCCGTTGACTGACTAGCAGAATCATTAAACGCATACGCCGCAGCACAAGCTCCTAAACCTACAGGAACGGCTTTTTCTAATTTTTTTACTAATATCGGCTGGTCTAAATACTTTCCTAAAACACACAGGGTAGATGTCATTTATTAAGATTCTCCAAATAAAATTTCTTAAACTCTCCGGCAACTTCAGGACTTGCATCGGCAAATTTAACATATACCTCAATCCTGTCCAAAAGCTCGGCCGAAATTATATGCTCAATCCTACAGGCATTCTCCTCTGCCTCCTGACGACTCGCACCAAGCACATTCTCAAAAAAAGAGGATAGCGAGGAATGGCGATTAACCACATCCTGCGCTATTTTCATCCCCATGTCAGTAATTGTTATAGTCTGGTAACGTCCATAATTTATTAACCCCTTATCTGCCAACTTGTTCAACGCCTCAGTAACAGACGCCCTGCTGACATTCAACTCTCTCGCTATATCAACAGCCTTGACTGATTCATTATATTTAATCGAATTATAAATAACTTCTAAATAATCTTCTAAACTTGCACTTAATTTTTCCATACCTTTTCTCCACAAGTTAGGCTTACCTAACATTTATTGTAAGGTAAGCCTAACAAATTGTCAATAGGCAATTTTGTTATCTATACAAAAATATTCTTATCGGTTAAAGTTTGGTTCAAAGATACAAATTTAGGCATTTCAACTTCTTCGTAATGCTTTCCGACAAAACGCTCTTTGCGTAATTTATATGCAGGATAAAGAAAATTAAGGTCATAAATAGTCTTATTTCCTCTACCACGCTGAATAGTTGAATGCGCAAACTTCACGTTTCTATCCTTGTCAACAATAATATGTTTAGTTTCCAATCTATGTTTTCTCGGAACCCTCACCAAATTTTCATCTAGATAATCAAATGCACCTGTATACTCATCGCGCGAAATCTGAAAGCTTCCATCTTTCGCATGGAAAAATTGCATTTCTTTTTGATTCCCCGACTCAAAATTCAACGAATTAAAAATAGTGCCTCTATCATCATTGCCAGTAACATTTCTAACAAACTTCTTCACAGTCTTTTCACCTTGAAGCACAACATAATCGGTTTTAACCGCCGTTTCATTTCCAAACTTCGACGGTGATTCTACAACCTTTCGATAAACTTTTTCGCCTTTTTTTGTAACCCCTTTTAATGCTGTATAACCAGCCGAAATTAACCCATCAACGGTTAATACACTCCTTGCAGAAAGTACCATATAAATACCCCTTTTACACACTAATAAATTGAACAAAGGCTGACTAAACGCCAGCCTTTAAACTTTAATATATTGTTTTTAGAACTTACCAGCTAGCTTTAGTAACGCCAGGGAGTAAGCCTTGGTGAGCCATTTTTCTCAAGCAAATTCTGCAAAGACCGAAATCTCTGTGGAACCCGTGTGGACGTCCGCAGATTGAGCATCTGTTGTGGAGTCTTACTCTAGGATATTTGCCTTGAGCTACTAGGCTTTCTCTTTTAAGTTCTTTATTAATCATCGCTTTTTTAGCCATGAGTTTCTCCTTTTAATTTAGTGCTTACTTCAAGCCTTTGAATGGCATTCCTAAGAGTCTTAAGAGTTCTCTTGCTTCATCATCTGTATTAGCAGTTGTGATAATAGATACGTTCATACCTTTTACCAAATCAACTTCTTCATAAGTGATTTCAGGGAAAAGAGCTTGCTCTTTAAGGCCTAAAGTATAGTTTCCACGACCATCGAAACTTTTAGCGCTGATACCACGGAAGTCACGAATACGAGGAAGAACAACGCTGATTAACTTTTGCAAGAAATCATACATTCTTTCGCCGCGTAATGTAACCATTGCCCCAACAGGCATTCCTTCTCTTAATTTATAAGAAGCGATTGATTTTTTAGCTTTTGTAACAACTGCTTTTTGGCCAGCGATCTTAGTCAATTGAGCTTCGATCATTTCAGCAATTTTAGAGTTGTGAGAAGCTTCACCAACACCCATGTTCAACACGATTTTGTGAAGAGCAGGAACTTGGTGTTCGTTTGCGTAACCAAACTTTTCCATCAATGCTTTTTTTACTTCTTCTTGATATTTTGTTTTTAAGCTTTTAGTAACTGTCATTTTTGTTTTCCTTTAAATTGCAGATGTTTCATATCTACATACAACATTCTATACCTTAATTTATAAAAGTAAAGAAATTGTTTGTAATATTAAGCATCTAACTGTTCACCACATTTTTTACAAACACGAACTTTTTTTCCGTCAACGACGTCGTGTTTGATCCTTGTCGGTTTTTCGCAAGCCGGACATACAACCATAACGTTTGATGATTCAAGAGGAGCTTCCATTTTGATTAATCCACCTTGAATACCAGCCATTGGTTGAGGCTTTTGAGCTTTTGTAACCATGTTAGCGCCTTCAACGACTACTTTGCCGTTTGATGGGTCAACTTTTTTTACGTTACCGATTTTTCCTTTATCTTTGCCTGCTGTAACGATAACTCTGTCACCGCTTTTTACATGCACGCTTTTTTTAGTTTTATCTGTCATTTTGAGAATCTCCTAAATTACTTCTGGAGCCAATGAAACTATTTTCATATAGCCCTTGTCTCTGAGTTCACGTGCTACCGGTCCGAAAACACGGGTTCCGCGTGGGTTACCATCTTTGTTAATGATTACGGCTGCGTTTTCATCAAATCTGATTACTGATCCGTCGTTACGTTTGATATCGTGTTTTGTTCTTACGATAACTGCTTTTACAACTTCACCTTTTTTAACAGCCTGATTAGGTGTTGCGTCCTTTACTGTAGCTACGATTTGATCGCCTACATATCCGAACTTTTTATTAGAACTGCCAAGTACGCGAATACAAAGGAGTTCTTTTGCACCTGTATTATCTGCTACTTCTAGTCTTGTTTCTTGTTGTATCATTTTAATTTTCCTTTATTTTAAAGAATGTTTACTATCGGGCAGCGCATTAGGTTTAATGTTACCCTACTGAAAAACTATCTAGCTTTTTCTACAACTTCTGCTACTGTCCAGCATTTACCGCTTGAAATAGGTCTTGTTTCAACGATTCTTACGATATCGCCTTCGTTGCATACGTTGTTTTCATCGTGTGCTTTGTAGTTTTTATTTGATTCGATAATCTTTTTGTATTTTGGATGTGGATCGTAGCTTGCAACTTTTACAACTACTGTCTTATCCATTTTATTACTGATTACGATACCTTGTCTTTCTTTTTTAGGCATTTGTTACCTCCGCTTCTTTTGAAGCTTTTTCGCTAATGATTGTTTTAGCTTGTGCTATTAATCTTTTTGTTTTTGCAATTAATGCTGTGTTTTCAAGTTTATGAGTTGCTAATTGAAGTTTGTAGTTGAACAAATCTTTTTTCCAATCAACAATAGCATTTTGCAATTCTTCAACTGATTTTTCTCTCATTTCGTTTAATTTCATAATCTATTGTTTCCTTATACTTGTTCTTTTTCAACAACTTTTACTTTAATAGGCAACTTTTGTGCTGCTAATTCTAATGCGTGAACAGCAGTATTTCTATCAAAATAATCTAGTTCAAAAAGTAATCTGTTTGGTTTTACTACTGCTACCCAATATTCCAAATTACCTTTACCTGAACCCATACGAGTTTCAGCAGGTTTTGCTGTAATCGGTTTATCAGGGAATATTTTAATCCATACATTACCACCACGTTTGATTTCACGAGTCATTGCACGACGTGCAGCCTCGATTTGACGGCTAGTAATCCAACCCGGTTCTACTGCTTTAAGTGCATATCTACCGAATTCGAATTGAGTACCTCTTGTTTCAGTACCTTTCATTCTGCCTTTCATCATTTTGCGGTATTTTGTTTTTTTAGGCTGTAACATTTATTTGCTCCTGTTATTAATTTTAATACCTGTAAATTTTATTTTTTGCTACTCAGCAGATTCTACTGCTTTGTTGTTTCTTCTAGGGCGTCTTTGGCCTCTTTCAGAATTGTTGTTTTCTTTGCCGGTTTTAGCTTTGATGTTCATATCAGCTTTTTCGCCTGGCATTAAGTTGCCTTTGAAAATCCAAACTTTAACACCGATTTTACCCATGATGGTATCTGCTTCGGTGAAACCGTAATCTACGTCTGCTCTAAGAGTTTGAAGAGGAATTCTTCCTTCTTTAGCCCATTCTGAACGAGCGATTTCAGCACCGCCCAAACGTCCTGATACCATAACTTTGATACCTTGAACGCCTGATCTCATTGTTCTTTGCATTGCTTGTTTCATTGCTCTTCTGAACGCTACACGTTTTTCTAATTGTTGAGCAATTGCTTCTGCTACCAATTGAGCGTCTGCATCGATTCTTGCAACTTCAACAACGTTGATGATAACAGCTTTGCCGATATATTTTGAAACTGCTTGTTTCAATTCTTCAATACCTTGTCCGCCGCGGCCAACTACAATACCAGGTTTCGCTGTTACAACAGTTACTGTGATATTTTGAGCTTTTCTAGCGATTAAAATTTTTGAAACACCAGCTGCATAAAGTTTTTTCTTAACGAATTTTCTAATTTTCGCATCTTCTGCAACAAATGCACCGTAATCTCTGATTTTTGCAAACCAGGTGCTAGCCCAAGGTTGAATTATACCTACTCTAAATCCGGTTGGATGTGTTTTTTGTCCCATTTTTATTACCTTTATTTTTTTGTATCACTAACTACTAATGTAAGATGAGAAGTGCGTTTTAGTCTTGAATACATACGACCTTGCGCTCTTGTTCTTGCTCTTTTGTATGTAACGCTTTCGTCTGCGAAAATTTCTGAAATTCTCAATGTTTCAGGTGTTACACCGTATTTTTCTCTAGCATTTGCAATAGCAGCTTTCAAATTCTTTTCTACCACTCTTGCTGCAAAGTAAGGCATAAAACGTAACATATCTTGAGCTTCTTTAACAGCTTTTCCTCTAACTTCGTTGATTACGCGACGAAGTTTTCTTGCTGTCATTTTTATATCTGTTTGTCTTGCTTTAGCTTCCATTTTTCTTTCCTTTTAGTTTTCACTACTGTAATTCGTTTTAGCTGTTACGCAGTTTACTTTCTTTTTGCTTTGTCAGCGCCTGCGTGACCTTTGTACAATCTGGTAGGTGCGAATTCACCTAATTTGTGTCCAATCATTTGCTCTGTAACATAAACCGGAACGTGAGTTTTACCGTTGTGTACAGCGATTGTGTGACCTAACATATCAGGAATAATCATTGATGCTCTTGACCATGTTTTAATCACTTTATGTTCTGAATTTGCATTCATTTTTTCGATTCTTTTTTGTAGAGCTTCTTCTACGTATGGACCTTTTTTTAATGAACGTGCCATTAATTTCTCCTTTATAATTTTGTTTGATTAATGTTTAAAAAATGGGCTTTAGTGCGTGAGCAAAAAAGCCCACTATAATTATTTCTTGCGTCTTCTAACGATTAACTTATCAGAAGCTTTACCTTTTTTACGTGTTTTGTAACCAAGTGCAGGTTTACCCCAAGGTGTTTTAGGGTGTCCGCCAGGACCGGTTTTACCTTCACCACCACCGTGAGGGTGATCGCAAGGGTTCATTGTAACACCACGTACTGTTGGACGGATGCCCATGTAGCGTTTTCTGCCGGCTTTACCTAATGATAAGTTTTTGAATTCGTGGTTGCCTAACACACCGATAGTTGCCATGCATTCTTTTCTTACCATTCTCATTTCGCCTGAAGGTAATTTTACTGTTACGTAGTCGCCTTCTTTAGCCATAACTTGTGCTGAGTTACCAGCTGCTCTTACCAAGATACCGCCGCGGCCTGCTTTAAGTTCAATGTTGTGAACAACAGAACCAAGTGGGATTAATTCTAGCGGTAAAGCGTTACCTGTTTGTACAGGAGCTTCTGGACCACTAACGATTACATCGCCTACGTTCAAACCTTCTGGTGTTAAGATATATCTTTTTTCACCATCTGCGTAGAATACCAATGAAATTCTTACGTTTCTGTTTGGATCGTACTCAACAGTTTTAACTGTTCCTGGTACGCCAAATTTATCACGTTTGAAATCGATGATACGGTATGCTTTTTTAACTCCGCCACCTTTATGACGGCAAGTAATTCTACCTGTATTGTTTCTACCTGAAGTCTTTTTCAATTTAGCCAATAATGATTTTTCTGGAGTTGAAGTTGTTACTTCAGAGAAATCACTTCTTGTCATACCTCTTTGACCCGGTGAAGTTGGATTTATTGTACGAATTGCCATTTTGTTTTCTCCTTTGTTTTGGCTTTCTAATAATGCACAATTATCGGCTGCGCTACCATTATTTTGTTGGTTGCCGATTAAAATCGGTCTTGGATTATTGCTCCACTCGGACAAGTCGCTCATTTCACTTCGTTGCCATTCGCGTTGTCCTCGCTACTTCGTGCTGGGTTCGTGCTACGCACTCACACGGCGCACTACGCAAAATCCGCTACACACCAACGATTTCTTCAATCGGATCACCTTCGATGGTTACGATTGCTTTTTTGCTTGAATCAGTTCTGCCTTGTTTCAAGCCCATTCTTTTTGCGTGAGATGGCATGTAAACTGTTCTTACTTTTTTAACTTTTCTTCCAGGAAAAGCTAATTCAACTGCTTGTGCAATTTCGACTTTAGTTGCATCTTTTTGCACTTCGAATGTATATTGTCCTAATGATGTTGCCATCATAGATTTTTCAGTGATTAACGGTTTTTTGATGATTCCGTATAATTTTTCGATGTTTGTATTCTTACTCATTATTGCAACCTTTCAGTAATTACGTTGACTGCAGATTCTGTGATTACAACGAAATCAGCTTCCAACAAATCTTTCACATTCAAGTTTGACGGTAAAATCATTTTTACGCTAGGGATGTTTCTAGCAGCCAATTCTAAGTTTGCGTTTTCAGCAGCTTTAGTATCAGCGATGATTAAAACCTTACCTGAAACGTTTAACGCTTTAAGAGCGCTAACCATTAATTTTGTTTTAGGTTGAGCAATTTGTGAGAAATCTTTTACTACAACCAATTGTTCTTGTCTTGCTGACAATGCAGATTTAAGAGCTAATTTTCTAGCTTTTTGCGGCATAGAAATTTCGTAGCTTCTTGGTTTTGGTCCGAATACAACACCACCACCAGCGAAGAGAGGTGATCTTAAAGAACCAGCACGAGCGCGACCAGTACCTTTTTGTTTCCAAGGTTTTCTTCCGCCACCAGCAACTTCTGCTCTTGTTTTAGCGCAAGCAGAACCTTGACGTGCGTTGTTCAATTGTCTTCTGAGTGCCAAGTGCATTACGTGCAAGTTTGGCTCAACAGCGAAAACTTCTTGTGCTAAAGAGATTTCGCCTAATTTTTCTCCGTTTATACTTAAAATTTCTTTTGACATTTTAATTTTTTCCTTTTGCTTTCCGCTTACCCCTTTCGGTTTCCCGTTTTATATGGCAAGAGCGGCTTGTAATACTGTTTGTTGTTTTGGATTAATTCCACTTTGTACGAGTTGGAACCAATGTTACCAATCTGCCTTCGCAGCCAGGTACTGAACCTTTTACTAATACGAGGTTGTTAGCTGAATCAACTTTAACAACTTTCAATTTAGTAATAGTAACTCTTTCGTTACCCATGTTTCCAGCCATTCTTTTACCTTTGATAACGCGGCTTGGAGTTGTACCTGCACCGATTGAACCTGGTTCTCTGTGGTTTTTAGAACCGTGAGCCATAGGTCCGCGGCCGAAGTTCCATCTTTTTACTGTACCTTGGAAACCTTTACCGATTGATTTGCCTGTAACGTCAACTTTTTCAACATTTTCTAAAACTGACAATTCAATTTTGTCGCCAACTTTGTAATCTTGAGGATTTTCAACACGGAACTCTTGTAAGTGTCTGTAGTTGCTCAAGTTATTTTTCTTGAAGTGGCCTAATTGAGCTTTAGTCAAGTGTTTTTCTTTAGCAGGAACTGTACCTACTTGAATTGCGTTGTATCCGTCAGTTTCAACAGTTTTAACTTGAGTTACAACTGTTTCGTCAACTTTAATAACGGTTACAGGGATTGCCAAACCTTGTTCGTCAAAGATTTGAGTCATTCCTAATTTTTTACCTATTACACCTAGTGTCATAATTTTACCTTTCTTGCAATCGCGCCACCCCGTAAAACCATAGGGTTTCCCATCCCGTGCCGGATTGCATTTTCTCTTGCGAGCGCTACGTACTTTACCTATGAGGGCTTTCACCTCTCCGTTCGGATTTTTAAGCTTTCGCCCCGACCGGTCGCAGTTCACATTATATGCATAATGCTTATTAAATTTTCAATTTCGGCCGTGAATTAAAGTTTTACTTCAATATCAACGCCAGCAGGTAAATCTAATCTGCTTAACTCTTCAGTTGTCTGTTGAGTTGGTTCGTATATATCGATAATGCGTTTGTGTGTTCTCATTTCGAAGTGTTCACGAGATTTTTTATCTACGTGTGGTGAACGCAATACGCAATATACACGTCTTTTTGTAGGTAAAGGAATAGGACCAAGAACTTTAGCGTCTGTTCTTTTTGCTGTTTCTACGATTTTTTCTGATGATACGTCAATCAATTTGTGATCGTATGCTTTTAAACAAACTCTAATACGTTGTTTTTTTGTACTTGTTGCCATTTGACATTCCTTTTTTCTAATTTACTATCACTATACAAGAGGTTCAAAAGTTTACCTATCTTGCCCCTTGCCGCCAGCGTAAGCGCTATTCAAAAAAATATTTCGGATATTCTACGCCAGTGTACCAATAGTAAAATAAACAAAAAACCGTGTCAACTCTTAGTTTAAAGAATTATACACATTTTGTAACATGTTTGAATAATTGACAGAAAGATTAAAATAATTTAAAATAAGACTAGAAAGAAAGGATGGATTATGAAAAACTTAAAATCTGAAAACCCTTGTAGTGCGGGCCTGTTCAGTCGGGGGGGGGGCGGGTATGCTCGCGCATTTACTATGGCAGAAATCTTACTCTCTCTAACAATTATCGGCGTAGTCGCAGCGATTACATTGCCATCACTGACAGGTAATATTAACGAGAGAACTTGGAACACGCAACGAAAAGCCTTATACTCTCGTATCTCACAGGCAATCTCACTAATGCCAGCACTTAACGGTTACGGAACTTTAACCGAGGATGCAAGCGGAAGTATTACACAAGACACTGCAACCGAAACATTCTTAACCGCAGGATTATCTAAAGTCCTTAAAATTAATAACATTTGCGATAACGAACATTTAGCCGATTGCGGTATAGTAACGTCCTATACCAATATGATAGGCGCAACTTCTTCTATGCCAAAAACCCTACATCAACTAGATGTTTTGTTTAAAAGGACTATATATGAGGGAGAAACTTTTTCAGCCACTAATACAAAAGCCGCTGCATTTGAAACGCAAAACGGTGAAAGTATTCTTGCTTTTTACAATCACGGCTGCAAAACCCAATATCTTAGCGCTGAAAAACGTAATAAATTTAACAATTTATTTGGATTTATAGAATCAAATATGTGTGTCAATTTTGTTTATGATCTGAACGGAACAAAAGGGCCGAACACTGTAGGTAAGGATATTGGTTTTATAACGGTTTTCAATGCTACAGATTCTATCATTGTTGCGCCAATGCCATCATCTGTATCAAATGCAGGAGGGAGTGACGCTGGATATAGCTGGGAAAATGCAGGTAAAGCCTGTACCAATACAGATCCATCGACACGTATTCCTAATATTGACGAACTAGGTGCAATGATAATCAACAAAGACTTTATAAACCTCGCTACAAATAATAATTTTTGGTCTGGAACTGTAAACGATTCAAATACAGCTTGGTTTGCACGCTACGACTTTGGAGTGCGAGCAACAAGTGGAAAAAGTAACCCGAACCGTGTACGTTGTATAAAACGATAAAAAAGCTCCCTTTCGGGAGCTTTTTTATTCATCCATTAATATAAAATCCTCGCCGAGTTTTTCCTCTAAACATTTTGCAAAATCAGAAAATTTTATCCCGAACGCTTCTGCAAGCCGCCACGCAGTAATCAAATGAATACTATAAATTCCACGCTCTGTCTTGCTAAGATTTCCTTTATCAAAATCATATTCGTATGCCAATTTGTTTATAGACAAATTGGTTTGTTTTGTACGCAATTCACGAATAACCTCACCAACGGCAACTTTAAATTTTAAAACTTTATCCTCTTGCATTCTTCAACCCTAGCTGTTATAATATTATTAAATGTTGTGCAAATACCAACAGACAAAGAAAGGATTCGAGTATGAAAAAAGCTTTTACTATGGCGGAGATTCTACTTTCTCTAACAATTATCGGGGTTGTAGCAGCCATAACGCTGCCGAGTTTAACAGGTAACATCAACGAAAGAACTTGGAACACCCAACGCAAAGCGCTTTATGCGCGTATATCTCAGGCAATTTCACTCATGCCTGCATTGAACGGTTATGGAACAATTAGTGCAGAAACAGAATCTGCTTCCGCTGTTGACACTGCGACTGAAACTTTCCTCACCGCAGGGCTTGCGAAAGTTCTTAAAATTAACAACATTTGCGACAATGAACACTTAGAGGATTGCGGTGTTGTAACTTTATTCACCAATATGACAGGTTCGCAAATAACTATGCCAACAACGCTATACGAATTAAGCAACTGGTTCAGTAATATTGCATATTCTGGAAGTTCGTATTCCACAAGCGACACAAAAGCTGCCGCGTTTGAAACACAAAACGGTGAAAGTATTATTGCATTTTACAATCAATCATGCAGAACGGAGTATCTAAATGAAGCGAGCTTAAATAGCTCTGGTGCTGCATATGGATTTCCACAGGCAACTATGTGTGTAAACTTTATTTATGATTTAAACGGTAATAAAGGACCTAATACTTTTGGAAAAGATATGGGATTTATGACAGTATTCAATGCAACGGATTCTGTTGTTGTCGCTCCAATGCCATTTTCAGGCAATAATACCAGTGACAATGCTTCCAATTGGTATACGGCACAAAAGGTTTGTACAGCCCAAGATACTGAAAGCCGAATACCAAATATTAATGAACTTTCCGCAATGATTATTAATAAAAATTTGATTAACTTAACTGCGGATGGTGTTGGTTTTTGGTCTAGTTCTGCTTATAGTACAGATAGAGCCTGGGATATTAGCCCCCATTATGGATTACGATTTGCAAATCCTAAAACTCATAACGGGACTGTACGATGTATAAAACGATAAAAAAAGCGGCTTAGGCCGCTTTTTTTAAACTGTAAGTGAGAAAATCTCGTAGATTTCTGAATCCGAAAGCTCTGTGATAATCTTTTCGCCCTCGAATACCGCCAAATCCGCGAGTTCCTTTTTGGATTTCAACATTTCGTCGATTTTTTCCTCGAATGTTCCGAGTGTTATCAGGCGGTGAACCATTACGTTTTTATCCTGACCGATACGATACGTACGGTCGGTTGCCTGATCTTCTACAGCAGGGTTCCACCATAAATCGTAGTGGATTACGTTCGTTGCGCTCGTCAGGTTCAAACCTGTACCGCCCGCTTTCAGTGACAGAATCATAATCTTATCATCTTCATTTTCTTGGAAGCGTTTAATAACTTCTTCACGCTGGCCGACGGTCAATGAACCGTGGAAGAATAGCGGCGTCATATTGAATTCATCTTCTATAACTTTATACAGAATATCGCCCATCTCACGATATTGTGTGAAAATAAGTGTTTTTTCACCGCGTTCAAGAATAGCCTCGATAAGCGACATACATTTATCAAGTTTTCCGGACATTTCACGGCTCATTTCACCGCTTTTCAAGAACTGATAAGGGTGGTTACAAATTTGTTTGAGCGCTGTGATAAGTTTGAAAATATTACCGCGGCGGTTAATTCCGGAGAATTCACTAATTTTCGCCATCATTTCATCAAGAGTTTTTTCATACAATACCGCTTGAGATTTGTTCAGATAGCAGTAATCGTTCAAGACAATCTTATCTGGAAGATCGGAAATTACTTTCTTGTCAGTTTTCAGACGTCTGAGGACAAACGGTGAAACTGAAAGTTTAAGCTTAGTTGCGCGGGAAGTTTCTTTAAAGCGTTCGATAGGAATCGCGTAGCTTTTTTGGAATTCGCGCAATGTTCCCAAATACCCTGGGTTGATAAAGTCAAAAATACTCCACAACTCAATCAATCTGTTTTCAACAGGAGTACCGGTCATTGCAACTTTAATATCGGATTTGAGAAGTTTAATTGCAAGAGTTTGTGCGGTATCAGGGTTTTTGATGTTTTGAGCTTCATCGACAATAATCATGCCCCATTGATTTTTCTTAAACTCTTCAACGTCTATTCTCATAATCGCGTAAGTTGTCAGAATGATATCGTGTTTAACGTCGAGTTGTCTTTCGGCGCCGTGGTAAACAACGGCGTCAAGAGTCGGCGCAAACAATTTAATTTCTTTCATCCAGTTACCAATCAGAGTTGTCGGACAGATAACCAGAACTGGTTTATCGAGTTTGTTTTCCTCTTTCATCTTGAGGATTAAGCTGATAATCTGAATCGTTTTACCAAGCCCCATGTCGTCAGCCATACAAACCCCGAAACCTTTGGAAATATTAGTCCACAGCCATTTTAAGCCGGTTTCTTGATAAGGACGGAGTGTTCCCTCAAGAGCCTTAGGCGGTGTAACATCCACCGGTTTGTTGAAGTCTTTGATTACATTTGCAAAAGCTTCGTCATAATCAAAGTCATATTGTTTCAACTGACCGGAAACTGATGCGTGGATAAGTTCCATTCTGGACATTGTTTTGATGTCAGATTTTGCAACCTGTTCGAAGATTTTTGAAGTTTCTTCCTGATCAATAAGAATATATTTGTTTTTATACTTGATTAAGCCGTTAGAATTTTTAGTAAGTTCTGCGAACTCTTCAAGCGAAATTTTCTCGTTACCAAGCGCGATTTCGTAAGAGAAATCAAGAATATCGTCAAGCGAGATTTTTGATGATGACGGAGTGTTGAAGATATCTGCAAGGTCTTGTGAACGTTGCGCTTTAACTTTTGCGTTGATAGACGCGCGCGGAATAACAACATTAACAAGTTCGTCAGGCAAGACGACTTCAATCTGCGCTTTTTGAAGATAATATGCTGTTTGCGTAATAATCTTATAGACTTCAGTCAGATTCAAATCAAGCGCAAGTTTGTCTTCATCTTCAAAGAGGTCTTCGAGTTCCGGCATATAGCGAATCGCGTAATTAAGCTGTTTTTCAACGATTTTCGCGATATCGGAAGACGCCGCGCCAAAGACTTCATCATCAGAATAAAGTTTATCTATAAGCACGGTTTCGCCGGTCTTACGGTCTTTGATATGAACTTTAAGCTGGAATAATTCATCTTCGAGTTTTGTAACCTTGAAGAACGGAATAATATCGTACTTGCCAAGATAAAGTTCATCAAACCACTGGTTGAAGCTTTCAGCAAGGTCATGGCTTCTCATCATTGTGCGCTGTTCAAGGTCTTTTATCATATAAGTTCCGGATTTAATATCCTTGAACTTGTACGCCTTAATTCCCAAGAACTTATAAATAACATAGTTCAAATAGTTATAAATAAAGTCACGGACAAAGTTTTCAGGTTTATCTCCGGAAATAAATAAATCTTCCGGAAGATTTTCTTCAAACTGGTTGATTATACGCGCCAAAGTTTGGTTCGCAATAATCGGTTCATAAACAATTCTGAACATACTTCCGCGGGTTTTAACGGTCGGAATAAAGTACAACTTTTCAACAAGTTTGAGAACAAAATAAGTTAGTTTGTTCATATAAGTGAAAGTTTCGGTCATTGCCTCCATTCCGACAAGGTTTCCGAACCCGCCGAAATAATCCATTACCATATCAAAATCCATTGCATAGCCGACTTTGTTGCCCATTACAGACGAACGAAGACGGAACAATGACCCTTTTGACTTTAAGTAATAATCAAAATTGTTTGTAGGAGTGACAAAGAAAGACAATTTGCCAGAATTGTTCACCAAAAAGAAATCCGTATTTCTTGCCGGAGGGTTGGGGCTTAAAAATACGCCCTCAAATTCCTCTTCTATAATCTGATAAACCAAACTCAACGTATAGCGGAAATCCTTGTTTTTAAAACCGTTCGGGTTTTCGCTAAGGTTGAAAAAAAGTTCATCAACGTCGTTCTTTTTAAATGAAAAATCTATATCAAATTTGTCTGTCATATTTCCTCTAAAAGCAGTTTTTCGCCACTTCCCGCCTCGCTGAACCGCGAGCCGTGCGTGGCTGCGCTGTCTAATGCGCCACTCGAAGTTTTCGTAAACGAAACCTTCTCGGGCTACTTCTTAATCAATGAGTCACAAGTCATTTCAGCCGGTTTTTCGATACCCATGATATCTAAAACGGTCGGCGCGATGTTGCATAGTGCGCCTGTTTCTTTTAATTCAACGTCTTTAGGTGCGTTGATTAAAACGAATGGAACAGGGTTTGTAGTGTGCGCTGTTTGCGGTTTGCCGGTTTCTTCGTTGACCATAACTTCTGAGTTTCCGTGGTCTGCTGTCAAAAGCATTACGATACCGTTCTTTTCGCAAGCGTCAGCAATTTTTCCAACACATTCGTCAACAACGTGGCAAGCTTTAACAGCCGCTTCAAGAACGCCTGTATGGCCAACCATATCAGGGTTCGCAAAGTTTACAAGAATAAATCCGTATTCAGGGTTTTCGATTGCGCCCAAAACTTTTTCACAAACTTCCGGCGCGCTCATTTCAGGCTGCAAGTCGTAAGTCGCAACTTTCGGTGACGGAACAAGAACACGAGTTTCGTGCGCTTGAGGTTCTTCAACACCACCGTTAAAGAAGAATGTAACGTGTGCGTATTTTTCCGTTTCAGCGGTTCTGAATTGTTTAACACCGTTTGCTTCCAAAACGTCGCCCAAAATGTTCACTAATCTTTCTTTAGGGAACGCAACAGGGAATGTGAAAGTTTCGTCGTAAGGTGTCATTGTTGTGTAATGCAAGTTTTTGCGAAGAGCTTTTCTGTTAAAACCGTCAAAGTTTTCGAACATCATAGCCTTAGAAATTTCTCTTGCACGGTCAGGTCTGTAGTTGAAGAAAATAATCGCGTCATTGTCGTGGATACGGCTTTCTTCGCCGCCGATTACAGTCGGAAGAACGAATTCATCGTTGTCGCCGCGTTCATAAGATGCTTTAACACCCTCAACAGCAGTCGCCGCTTTTTCGCCTTCGCCTAAAAGCAATGCGTTGTAACCTTTTTCAACACGTTCCCAACGGTTGTCACGATCCATAATCCAGTATCTTCCGATTACTGTCGCAACAGGCGGAAGATTGAATTTCTTCAACTCGTTTTCAACTGTTTCCAAGAAAGTGCAAGCGCTTTGAGGTGGAGTGTCACGGCCGTCAAGGAAAGCGTGAACATAAACTTTTTTCAAGCCATTATCAGCCGCAAGTTTAATCAATGCAAGAACGTGTTCAAGTGATGAGTGAACACCGCCGGTTGAAACAAGCCCGTAAATATGGAGCGCTGAACCATTTTTCTTAGCGTGATTGATAGCGTCCAAAAGTCTTTCGTTAGAATAGAAAGAACCGTCTTTAATCGCGTTGTTAATTCTAGATAAATCTTGATAAACGATTCTTCCGGCACCCAAATTCAAGTGACCAACTTCGCTGTTACCCATCTGACCTTTTGGCAGACCTACGTTTTCGCCATCTGCATATATTTGAATAAATTTGTTATCTTTTTCCAATCTTTCGACGTTAACAGGGTTCGCTAATACAGTCGCATCAGTAGTTTTGCTACCTTTAGAGATTCCCCATCCGTCCATAATACATAATAAAACTCTTTGTGTCATATCTAAAAATCCTCATATAAAGCTTTTACAATGGAAAAATTGTACCAAGAACACAAAGCAATTACAATAGTCAAAAAAGGCGGGGCTTAAAAGCCCCGCCCCGCAATAGTTTCGATCAGTTTCGTTTTATACAATAAACATTCAAAAATGAAACCTCAGAACCTGTATTATACTTTTTGAAAGCTGTTTGTGTTCCAACTCCCCAGTAAGTATTACTGTCAAGCCTTGAAGCTGTTGCAACCGTTCCCTCCATTGTTCCGACAAGATTTTTGTTCAAAACAAGAGCGGCGGCCTCATACATATTAGGCAGTCGGTACTCATCCCCCTCGTTTTTACAGTATGTTGAAGCAGTTTCAGGAGCAGTTCCAGCCTTACTCATCCGGCCAAGCGGCGTAGGCGCAACAATTATGGAATCAACAGGGTAAAAAATCGTTAAGAACCCGATATCTTTTCCAACTGTATTCGGCCCCTTTGAACCATTCAGGTCAAAAACAAAATTCGCACAAATTTTCGGGTAATAATAAAATTCTGTAGTTTCATTCATACTTGATAAACATTTTGGAGAATAGTACACCGCAATGCTTTCTCCGTTAGTCGTTTCAAACCCTGCGGCTTTTGTATTGCTATGAGAAAAACTATATCCGCCCTCAAAACTCATACTATTCCAACCTGCATTAAACTGTGCTAGCGTTTTTGGGAAATTGATAGCACTGGTACCGTTCTGTGGGTTAATTTTTGCCGGCAATCCGCAATCAGCTAAATGCTCGCTGTCACAAATATTATTAATTTTAAGAACCTTAGCCAACCCGCTTGTAACAAAAGTTTCTGCAGCCGTGTCTGTTGTAAGACTTCCGGATTCACTCTCCGTAATAGTTCCATATCCATTCAACGATGGCATAAGGGAGATTGCCTGCGACATACGCGCATAAAGAGCTTTTCTCTGCGTGTTCCATGTTCGTTCGTTAATGTTACCTGTGAGCGACGGCAAAGTTATCGCAGCAACTACGCCGATAATTGTTAGAGATAAGAGTATCTCCGCCATAGTAAACGCACCTAAGAGAGGCC
>JAMPIJ010000013.1 GCA_023662905.1 Fusobacterium sp. | reverse complement strand
TGGCTTGAGATGCTGCCATGCCCATCGATTTGTCCCTTTCCTGTTTACAAACCCCGCTCGACCGTTTCTTGAGGTTCGTTCGTCCCTTGGTTGCTCGCGTGTTACGGGTCTTCGGTTTCTCCGCCGGCTTCGCCGCCGGGCGAACCCTGCGCCCTTAGCTCGCAATCCGTTTCCGTGACATGCATGTCGGAACCATTTCTTCAAATCTTTAATTTTAGAAATCTTTTATGTTACATTTCTTAATAAATTGTCCGGATAGGCTAGTTATTACTGCGTTTTTAATTTATCCTTTTGATGTTGCAAAAAATATATCGTTGGGATAAAATTAGATTTTGATAAGAAGTAAAGGAGAAAAATCATGAAAAAATATGTATGCACAGTATGTGGTTATGAATACGATCCAGCAGTAGGCGATCCTGATAACGGAGTTGAAGCAGGTACTGAGTTTGAAGCTGTTCCGGCTGAATGGGTTTGCCCTCTTTGCGGCGTTGGCAAAGATATGTTTGAAGAAGCATAACACTAGATAAGGAAGTGGAAAATGATTAACGAAAAAATGGAAAAGGCGTTTAATGAACAAATTAATGCCGAATTTTATTCTGAATATTTGTATTTATCTATGAAAGCGTATTTTGCAACTCTCAATTTAAACGGGTTTGTAAACTGGTTTACTGTTCAGGTTCAAGAGGAACACGCTCACGGAATGGGTATGTTTGATTATGTAATCGAACGCGGTGGAAAAGTTGAACTTGAGGCTATTGCAAAACCTGAAACTACGTGGGAAAGCCCGCTTGCTTGTTTTGAGCAGGTTGTAAGACACGAAGAATATGTTACTTCAAGAATTAATGCGTTAATGGATGTTGCAGATGAAGTTAAAGACAGAGCGGCTTTAACATTCCTCAACTGGTATTTGAAAGAACAGGTTGAAGAAGAAGCGTCTGTTGGAAATGTTCTTGCTACGTTAAAGCTTATCGGCGACGACAAACACGCATTATTAATGCTTGACCGCGAGTTGGCAACAAGAACTTTTGTTCAGCCGGTTATCGGTTAGAAATTTTTAAGAACGGGGAGGAAACTCCCCGTTTTTTATAGGAATCTGAAGTGTTAAATAATTATATTAAGTATTTAGAGCTTTTAAATCACAAATTGAATAAGTTCTTTGAGCAGCAGAAGCCTTATATTTGCTGTCAAAAGGGTTGTGCAAAATGTTGTCAGAACGGTGAATATCCCTTTACAGAAATGGAATTTAAACTTTTGCAGGTCGGATTTGCCAAATTACCGCCGGAAATACAACAAAAAATCGTAGAAAATATTTCTGCGATAAAAGCATGTAAGGCGCAGAGTAATGAAAAAGTTTTCGCCTACGAATGCCCATTTTTGATAAATAATGAGTGTTCTGTGTATCTTTATCGAGGAATAATTTGTCGCACATTTGGTTTGATGTCTGTTGCAGAGGGAAATAGGCCGAAGATTCCGTTCTGTGCGCACGAGGGCTTGAATTACTCTAATGTATTGGATAAAGAAACAGATGTTATATCCTCAGAGTTGTACAAAAAGCTTAATCTTGATGTTGAACCTGTTGCGTTTAATATTGATTATGAATTTTTGACCGGTGAGAATATCGAACACGCTTATGATTTCAAGTTCGGAGAGAAAAAAGCTTTAATAGATTGGTTTTGATTATGCAAGAAATTTTATTGAATAAAACATACAAACATTATAAAGGGAATATTTATAAAGTAATTGCGTTTGCAAAGCATTCGGAAACTTGTGAGGATATGGTAGTTTATCAATCCGTTAAAGATGGCGACATCTGGTGTCGCCCGAAAAACATGTGGTTTGATGAAATTAATGCCACAACAACACGCTTTACTTTGCTTGATTAAGGTATATAATATTTGCAAAAGGAGATATTGATATGTATCACGTTTACACAGAGAAAAACCATTCAGAATATACAAGAGCGCTTGTTACTGAAACTTCTGACTATGATGTTGCGATTGAAAAAGCGGAAAAAGCAATCGAGGGTAAACCGGAATTGCGTTATATTATCGAACAGACTGACGGAAGTATGAACAGTTATGGCGATTTGATAGCAACAGTTGTTGCTGAAAGTGATTAGGTTGGGGGATATCTCCAACCTTTATAATAGCAAAAATTTTTTTGAGCAGTTTTATAAAACACTATAATGCTCGAGATAAACCAATTTAATACAAATATTATCCCACGTTCAATTTCTTTTGGTTCAACGGAACGTTCCACAGGTAGAAAGCTTCATTCTTCTTGTGTTTCACTGGCAAATTGTGATTACTTTATTCGCAATAATGAAACTCCACCGAATGAAATTGGCGATTTTTTAATATATCATGCGCGAAAGGCCAATGAAGTTGAAATGAAGATTTGGGGCTGTTCTGATTTGAGTTCTTTTGTATCGCGCAAGCTTGCGATGATTAATACTGTTGGAGAGGATGAGTTCCGCAAGTTATTTGGCCGTATTGAACTTATTGATATCGATGAATCTATTATTAACCGTGCTAAAAAAGGTTTAATCGGTGTTGTGTCTAATGAATTTACAGAGTTTAATAAAACTTTAGGGTTTAAACTTCAGGATTATTTAACACCGGTGCAAGATAAATCCAAGTTCTTTTTAGATGGAGAACCTGATGTTTTACCAACGAGTATTTATGGTGATTTTCAAAAGATTGCACCTTATAAATTGTCCGATGTTGTTATGAATGATTTGGATATTCATGTTGGTGATATTCGGGAAGATTTAAAGAATATGCCTAAACCGCGTGATGGGGTAAAACGGATTTTTGAGTTCGCAAACGGCTGGTATTTCATGCCGCCAAAAGAACATGTAAAACTTGCATCTCGTATGAGTGAAAAGATGCAAGCCTCTGATATAATGATTGTTGGTAATTGTGAATTAAGACACGGCGTGCCGGAACTTTTGAGCAATTTTGGATTTAGGCAGTTGCTTCATTTTCCGGAAGCGTTCCAGAAAGTTGAGGATTTGAATCTTGTTAAGCTTAAGTTTATAGAAACTGTTATGAATAAAGTTTATAAGGGTAAATTTCTATAATTATTTAATAGTTGTTTGTCCTTTATAATATCAACGCCTTCTGTTGTCAGGTAATCTCCGCTTAACATTCCGTTTATTCCGGCTCTTAGCCCTAATTCTTGCATTTTTGTTGAAAGTCTTGTTTTACGTCCGCCGGCGTAACGTAAAATCGCTTTCGGCAAAACTATCCTAAATATGCAGATTGTTCTTATAACTTCTTCTTCTGTGATTTTATCGCCGAAATTTTCAAGAGGTGTGCCTTTTATCGGGTCAAGAATGTTGATTGGAACTGTTTTAGGGCTTAGTTCTGCAAGCGATAGCGCCATATCAATTCTGTCTTCTCTTGTTTCACCCATGCCGAGAATTACACCGGTGCAGGCTTCTATGCCGTTTTTCGTAATCATCTTAACGGTATTTACCCTGTCTTCAAACCTGTGGGTCGTACAGATGTGTTTGTGGTAATTCTTCGATGTGTTGATATTGTGATTGAAACGTTCAACTCCGGCTTCTTTTATTTGTTTAATTTGTTCTTCGTTCAAAAGCCCGAGTGATGCACAGCAATGGATTCCATCAATTGACGCAACTGCTTTTATCATCTCCAGAATCTTTTGGAAATCTTCTCCGCTTTCACTTCTACCAGAAGTTACAATGCAGAACCTTGAAGCGCCGTTTTCTTTTGCACGTAATGCCGCCTGTCTGACTTCTTCAACTTCTAAAAGAGGATGGCAGACGATATCGGTGTGGTTGTGAATGCTTTGTGAACAATATTTGCAATTTTCTCCGCATTTTCCGGTCTTTGCGCTGATTATAGAACAAACTTCGATTTCATTGTCGAAATTATCTTTTGTGATTTTTTCTGCTTTGGAAATTAATTCTTCTAAATCCATATCGTATAACTTTAATAATTCGTCTTTATTCATATTTACCTCACTTCATCTATTATTCCGCCGCCAAGTACAATCTCATTATCGTAAAAAACAATTGATTGTCCCGGAGCAATTGATTTTTGCATGTTTTCAAACTGTACAATTACGTTTTCGCCCTCCGGCATGATTATTGCTTCCTGTGCCTTTTGGGAAGAACGAATTTTCGCTGTGCATTTTATTTCTTTTTCTAATTTGTCAAAAGCTATCCAGTTCAATTTTGTCGCAATCAATTTGTCGTTAAACGTTTTGTCTTTGAACCCGACAACGACCTCGTTAGTGTCTTTTCGCAGTTCAACAACATAAAGCGCCTCGGTAGAACTTACACCAAGCCCCTTTCGCTGGCCAATTGTGTAATTCCAGATTCCCTGATGAGTTCCTAAGATTTTACCCTCTACGTCTACGATGTTGCCAGATTTTGGCGCTACCTGTAAAAGTTCATTATAATCGCCCTCGTAAAAATCCTGACTGTCAGGTTTATCTGCGACTTCCAACCCGTAGGATTTTGCAATGCTGCGAATTTCGTCTTTTGTATAACCCCCTAGTGGCAAAATTATATTCGCAAGCTGTTCTTGTCTTAATCTATATAAGAAATAAGATTGGTCTTTGCCTTCACTTATTCCGCTTTTTAAAAGATATCGGTCGGCTGATTGTTCAATTCTTGCGTAGTGGCCGGTCGCAAATTTGTCGAACTCAATTCCGTTGAGTCTTGCAAGCGTTGGCAAAACGTCGAATTTGATAAGCGAATTGCACCAGATACAAGGGTTTGGCGTTCTTCCTGATAAATATTCTTTTTTGAAATTATTCAACACGATTTCCTCGTACTGTTTTGCGCAGTCGAAAACGTGAAACTCAATCCCTATTTGCTCACAAACTTTTCTTGCAGCCTCAATGTCTTCTTTTTCATCCGGCCCGAGGCATGCTCCGTGGGTTTTGTGCGGAAGTTTATTAAGTTTTTCCTGAATTTCTTTGTAAACTCCATCCTTACCCCATATTGCCATTGTTGCACCGATAACTTCGTGGCCCTGTTCTTTTAATAACAATGCTGTCGTCGACGAATCGACTCCACCTGACATTCCGACTAATATTTTCATTCTTTCACCTCTTTTATTGCTTGCCATAAATTTTATGGTATACCATAACATATTATAAACATTGAATTTTTGCAATTGTTATGCTATAAATTAGGTATGGAAAATTTAACACAAAGTTTACAAAAATATTTGGTCGCGATATACGAAGTTGTTTTGACAAATACAGCCGCAAGGGTTAAGGATATTTCCGCAAAGATGTCTATCGGGATGGCTTCAACATCTGAAGCTGTTAAAAATTTAGCGGCAAAAGGTTACATAAACTATGAACCGTATGGGATTATAACGCTGACGGCCAAGGGCAAAAAAGCTGTTGATTTGATTGCGGCAAGACATAATATTGTCAGTGATTTTTTAGAAAAAGTTTTGATGATAGATAAGAATGATGTGGAGATCTGCACCCAAAATCTCGAATATTATGTGCCGGAAAGAGTTTTGATACAGTTGGTTTCATATATAAGTTTTATGAATAAATGTTCCTGTTCCCAGCCAAAATGGAAGCAAAGCTACGAAGAATTTGCGCAAAACGGCGAAATGCCAAGCCGCTGTGCCGCTTGTGCTAAAAATTCCGGTGGAGGTTGTGGCTGTTCAGGGTGTTCAAGATAGCGGTTTATGGAGAGCCTTATAATGACAATTAATATTGAAGAATGGTTAAATCTAGCAATCGAAAAATTGCAGCGGACATTTGAGGAAAAGCTTCTTTTTGTTGGATTACAAGGAAGCTACAACAGAGGAGAAGCAACATCCAACAGTGATATTGATTTGGTTGTTGTTTTAGATGAATTAAATTTCGAAGATTTAAAACAATATCGTAAACTAATAGACGAAATGCCTCATAAAGAAATGGCTTGTGGTTTTATCTCGGGTAAAAATGAACTGCAAAACTGGTCAAAATCTGATTTGTTTCAATATTTTATAGAAAATAATATTTATATAAAAACAAAAAATGAATTAGTTGAATATTTGCTAGGTATAGATAGAGAAATATTAAATATTTGCATAAATAGGAAGCGGCTTGATTCTATCGAAAATTTTGAGCTTGAAAATCTATATAAGAAACTTATTGATTGGTGTTTAGAAAATATTTAATCATAAATAATCATTTTAATTGATTTAAGACAATTTTAGCAAACGATACTGATTTTTCAATTGCGAACAAAATTGAACATAAAAATATGCCGCAACTCGGAATTGAACCAAGGACACAGGGATTTTCAGTCCCTTGCTCTACCAACTGAGCTATTGCGGCATACTTTTATTAATCTTATTAATTTTTTACAGAAAACTTTCGCTCTCCGTATCTCTATTCTACTTGCTGAATTTTTTTAGTCAAGTGGCAGTTTAAAAGCAGTTCTTCGGCCCTGCTCGTCACGCTCATGCGTGCCGACACCGGCCTCGCTGTCTAATACGCCTCTCCAAAATCTCGCGTTACGCGAGATTTTCTCGGACTTTTATTGCGGGGATAGATAAAGTGTTACGTTTCTACCTTCAACCTGCGGTTTTTTCTCAACTACAGCGCCACTTTCTGACAAGTCTTCCAAAAATCTGTTAAGTAGTTCGAATGCTAAATCGGTGTGTTGCATTTCACGGCCGCGAAGCATTACTGCGATTTTTACTTTGTTACCTTGTGAAAGGAATTTTTGAATATTTTTGATACGAACCTGATAGTCGTGTGTGTCGATTTTGTAGCGAATTTTAACTTCTTTTACTTCGACAGTGTGTTGTTTTTTCTTTGCTTCTTTAGCTTTTTTCTCTTGTTCGTATTTGAATTTGCCGTAATTTAAGATTTTAGCAACTGGAGGTGCTTGAGTTGCGTTCATTACGACCAAATCAAGGTCTTTTGCGTAAGCCATTTTAAGTGCTTCCTGTGTAGAAATTATGCCGTGGTTTACGCCCTCGTCATCGATTAATCTAACTTCTGAAGAACGAATCTTTTCGTTCATGATGACTTTATCTTTATCATTTCTGCGGTCATTTCTAGGGTTGCCGCCATTATAATTAGTGCCTATGATTGTATTCCTTTCAATTTTAGTATTTGTAACAAATTGTTAATTCTGATTTTCTCACAAAAATCAATATTTTTCAAGTATTATTTACAAATTTCTTAAAATTTTGAATAAAACGCTAAAGATTTACAAAGAGCATGCCGAATACACTTATGTAATCACAAATAAGGAGTATAGCTGATGATGACTACGCAAAACGTAAACGAATCCGGGGCGAAAATTTTTGAGGGATTATTGGAAGAAGACAACAAGTCGGTAGATATGTCGATTCCACTGCAGACTTTATTTGATGAATTTATTACTTATATTTCGAAAGCCGAAGTATAGATACCCTAAAAGTTTACGAGAAATGCACCCTGCGGGGTGCTTTTTTATTGCGTCAGCCGGTGCTTGCGGTGTTGACCTGCGGGAGCAGGGCAAGCAGGCAAGCGCTACGATGGCGACGTTGCAAATTTTACGAGTGTAAAGCACTCGTTTAAAATTTGTCAGGAGCTTTTGTCGATGTGTACAAGTTACATTATTTTGTTTATTGTGCTATAATACACTTGTAAAAAGGGAGTGTATCCATGATGAGAAGAGTATTAGTTAGTGCGATGTGCTTAGGTTTGGCGGCAAACGTTGCGTTTGCAGGGTTTAGCGAACATTATACGCTCGGACAGGATTATTTGGCGAATTATCAGTTTGCGAGTGCGATTATGGAGTTTCAGAACGCGCTTAAAATTAATTATATGGACAATTCGGCCAGAATTGGGCTTGTGAATTCTTATCTTGCGAACGGTTCTTTTTTAGCGAATAAGAATAAAGATTATCAGGGTGCAGCGGATTGTTATAGAGCGGCACTGTTTTATTTGCTTTATTTCCCGTCAAGTTCGGCTACGAATTCATCAAGTTCAGGCGTTGCGCAGGTTAAGAAGAATTTGGAAACCTGTTTGACGACGTTGAACTTTGATAAATCTGCGAAAAATCGTTTTATGACTGCGAAACACCTGCGTGCAGAGGGTAAATTTGCGGCGGCCGGTTTTGAGTTTATGCAGGCGATAGGCGATAGAACTTATGTTAAGGATAGTTTTGCGCAGATTGGCGATATTATGAAGCTTTTGCGCAATAACCCTAAGTCTGTTGAGTATTATAGAAAAGCTGTTGCGCTTGCGCCGGATGATACGGATTTAAGATTGGCTTACGCGAAAATGCTTGATTTGACGGGCAATGACGATGAAGCGGTTAAGGAATTTAACTACGTTTTGACCCGTGTTGATGATAATCCGGAGGTGCTTTACGCGCTTGAACGTATTTATAAGAAAAAACTTGATAAGACGCCGTCTGACGCGAATGTTACGACAAATTTAGGTGCGATTTTGCAAAAACAGGGTAAGTTTGATGAGGCGTTGAATTATTATGCAAAGGCTGAGTATCTTGATAAAACCAATGTTAACGCAAGATTGAACGTTGGTACACTTTACCAGCAGAAAAAAGACTATAAAAAGGCCCTAGAGGCTTATGATTCTGTACTTTTGCTTTATCCGAAAAATGTTCAGGCTAATTTATACAAGGCTGAAGCTTACGAGGAGATGGGCAGAACCAAGGACGCTCAGGTTCTTTATGAAAAGGTTCTGGCGCTTGAGCCGAATAACGATACCGCAAGTTTCAGGCTGAAAAATCTTTTGCGCTCAACTCTGTCATCCAAAGAATTTGTTGAATATGTGAAGAAGAATTCAACGACCGGCAAGCCGGCTGATGAACTTTATCTTTACGCGTTGGATTTGCACAAAGACAACAAGCTTGATGATGCAATATCTATTTATAAAGAAGTTATTTCAATGTCACCGGCGAACGCTGAGGCTTATGTAAACCTTGCGATTGCGCTGAGCCAGAAGAAGGATTTTAATAACGCGATTTCTGTGTTGAAGATTGCGCAGTCTAAGTTTCCGGAAAATGCTCAGGTTAAAGAAACCCTTGAATCTGTTTACGGCGAGATTAATGACGGTAAACTTGCGCAGGCGTCAGAGCTTTATAACGCAGGGCAGTTTGCGGAAGCCGTTAAAATATATTCAGGCATAACCCCTATGACAGAGGACATAATGCTGACTATTGCGACCTGCTGGCAGAATTTGGATAATATGCCGGAAGCCTTGAGGGCTTATAAGAGCGCATTTGCTTTGAACCCGAATAGCGCGGATACGGCTTATTATATTGCGACAATTTTGATTGATAATGACGGCCAAAGCGCTGAGGGGGTTCAGTATTTGAATAAAGCGCTTGCGATTGATCCGAACCACGCAGATGCCAAACAGCTTGCGGCATATATTCAGGAACAGGGTGATATGAAAGCGCTTGAAACAGCGATGAACCTTTTCGAATCCGAAAAATATGATGAAAGTTTCGCGATGTTGAACGATATTCTTGCAAAAAATCCTCAAAACGCATACGCGCTTTATTATAGAGGAATGATTTTTGACGCTAAGGAGAAATTTGCAGACGCGATAAAGGATTACGAAAAAGCGATAAAGCTTGACGGTGAACTTGCGATTGTGAACTATCTTTTAGGCGTTGATTATGATACACTGAATAAGTCAAAAGACGCTTTGAAAAACTACGAGGCGTTTCTGGCGAATTATCAGGATGAAGACGATTTCAAACAATATGCGCAAAGCCGCGTAAAGGATTTAAAAGGTGGGCAATAAGCAATTATCTCAATTAATACAAAGCAGGGTATCTCTTGCGCCGATGGCGGGCGTGACGGATTTGGTTCTGCGCGATTTGGTTCGGGAATATTCTAAAACCTGCCTTATTACGACTGAGATGATAAGTTCTGAGCTTCTGAATCAGAAAAATCGTGAAACAGATATGACGGATTTGAGAGATAATCATCATCCTATTGCGTTTCAGGTTAGCGGACATAAACCGGATTTGATTAGAAAATCTGCGGTTATTTTGTCGCCTATGTGTGATATTTTTGATATTAATATGGGTTGTCCTGTGAAAAAAGTTGTTGGCGGCAACGACGGAAGCGCACTGATGAGAACACCTGAACTTGCGCAGGAGCTTGTAAGAGCCGCAAAAGAGGGGACGGAAAAACCGGTAAGCGTTAAATTTCGACTCGGGTATACCGCGGATGAGATGAATTTTGTCGAATTCGGACAAATGATGCAGGAGGCGGGCGCTGATTTTATTACGATTCACGGTAGAACGCGTTCTCAAATGTACAGCGGGCATGCGGATTGGAAAAGAATTCGAGATTTGGTGCGGAATGTAGATATACCGGTTTTTGCGAACGGGGACGTTGTTTCTGTTGAAACTGCGATTCAGTGTTTGGAAGAAAGCGAAGCGGACGGTGTTGCAATCGGGCGCGGCGTGCTTGGCGATCCGACGCTTATTCATAGGGTTGAACATTATTTGCGAACCGGCGAAAAGCTTGAAGCCCCGACGCTTAACGAAAAGATTGATATGCTTATACACCATCTGCAAATGGAGATTGATTTCAGAGGGGTGGATATTGGTGTTAAGTTTATGCGTAAATTTTTCCCTTATTATATTTCCGGTGTAAAGAATGCGGCAAAAATTCGAGCGGCAATAGTTCTAGAGGATGATCCGCAAAAAATTATTGAAACTTTGAATCTTTTGAGAAAGGCAGAATTGGAGCGGGTTTAGACCTTGCCCTAATCCTTTTGGGTGGGTTCTTGAGTATTAGAAATTGTTATAAAAATTAATAAACTATTGACACAAAATAGTTAATTATGGTATAGTTAATATACGCGGCGGTACGCCGTGATGGTTTGTATATTATTTAGTTGGTTAAAAATATATAAAAGAAAGACGAGGTATTTAACAATGACTAAAAGATTCGCGTTTACTTTAGCGGAAGTATTAATCGCGTTAGCAATTATCGGTGTTGTAGCCGCAATGACTATCCCTACATTCATGGCAAACACAGCCGGCGCACAATTTAGAACAGGATTTAAAAAAGGTATAACAGTATTGACTCAAGCAGCTTCTGCTAACTACGCAACAGAAGGTTATGACTTCTCTGGTACTAACGGTTATGCTGGTGGCGGTGCAACTCCTACTAACCAGTTTGATAATGGTGGTACTGATGAAAATGGTTCTGCTACAGCATTACCTGAAGGCGCAGAAGCAACTATTATTGGTTTCAACACCGCGTCTAGTGCAGAACTTGATACTACAAGTGATTTGCACCCTGAAACTCCATCATTATTCCACTTGTTCCAAAATAACTTGAACATGAAAAACTCTAACGAAAGTGTTAACTACGCAGTTATGCCTTCAGATGCATTATTAAGCTGTGCTGGTAACGCTAATGTTACTACAATTAACTACAGTGTACCTGGTTCTTCAGGCACATCTGCAACTCTTCCTGCTGATTTGGAATCTCGTTTAGGCGCTGCTAGCCCTATCCAAGGTTCAGGCGGCTTGGCTAACTTCTGCGATGGTAGAACTTTGGCTCAAGGTGGTTTCAACCACGGTCGTATGTTCACACTTGAAGATGGTATGACATTCACTTATGACGGTGCGCAAGCTTACTGTTCTGAATCTAACCCTTGCTATGGTTACTTAGACGTTAACGGTTCTGCTGGCCCTAACCGTGTAATCGCTTGTTCTGAAGAAGTTACAGGCGGTAAAGCAAATAAAGATGGTTGGATTAGCACTTACGGTAGAAACGCTAATGCTGGTATGTTGTTAGCTGACTGTACTGTAGAATCTAAAGATATTACAGATATTTATCCTGTATTGTTCTATGGTTCAACTGTAAAACCTGCATCAATTGCAGCTAAATCAGTTCTTTATTCTAAAAAATCTAACCAAACCGATTCTGCAGGAGCAGCTTCAACTACTCCGTAGTTTCGTATAAACTCGAAATCCAAAAAGCGAGAGGGGATTATTCTCTCTCGCTTTTTTCGTAAAAACATAAGGAATTTTAAAATTGAAAAAAAACGCGTTTACTATGGCTGAAGTTTTAATTGCGATGACAATCGTGGGTATTGTTTCAGCACTTGTTATCCCTACATTTCTCGCTCATTCAGCAGGTAAGCAGCGCAGAATTAGTTTTCTGAAAGGCTTAAATAGTTTATCCCGTGCCGCGGCAACGAATTACGGTACAAACGGATATGATTTTTCCGGCACTAATGGTTATTACGGAACGGTAGATGCTCCAACCGCGACTTATAATGTCCCCGGTGGTGCGGTCGATGGCCCTGTAATCGGGTTTAATACGCAGAGCGTTCCGGGGCAGGATACATTTTCGGATTTGCACCCTGATACGCCATCGTTATTCCATCTTTGGATGAGTAATTTGAATCTTAAATCATCTAACGAACTTACAAACTATGCAGTCGCGCCGGCAGATATTTCGCTTAAATGCGCAAGCAGAGCCGATGTCGCAAGTGTTCAGGTTCGAATCGCAGGTGAACCAGGCGTTACTGACGCGGAAATTAAACCGGATTTTAAATCGCGTGCATACTGGACTTCAAGTATTATTCAGGGTTCCGGAAGCCTTGCGCCTTTGTGTGAGGGAAGATCTCTTGAAGAGGGCGGGTTCAATCAGGGCAGAATGTTTATGTTGGAAGACGGTATGACATTCACATACGACCCTGCGCAGGCGTATTGTTTGGAATCTAACCCTTGCTACGGTTATTTAGACGTTAACGGGCCTGAGGGGCCGAATCGCGTGATTTCTTGTTCTGAGGGTGAAGATAGTTATATTACAACTTATGGTAAAAACGCGCTTCCGGGTATGTTGTTGACTGATTGCACTGTTAAGACTAAAGATATAAGCGATATTTTCCCTGTATTATTTTATAATAATATGGTTAAACCTGCATCGTGGGCCGCAAAATCGGTTGTTTACGCGGCGCTGTCAAATCAGATTAGTGACGATGAAATCGCTAATTCACAGCGGAAAGATTAAAATCTTCGTCGATTTCGATGAATTTATCAGTTGAAATTCCGTGATAACGGTAGGAATTTTCGATTAATTGCGGGGTGAACAGACCTTTTTCGCCTAGAATTTTTACAATTTCGGGTAAGAGTTTTGTGCTTCCGGCGAGGGTTCCTGATTTTGATGTCGCACGTTCGCCGTCGTAGAAAATCTCTTCATCTGCAAAAACGGCTTCTGTCATATCGCTTGCGGTAATTGGAAGACAATCGCTGATTAAAAGAATTTTATCAATCGGCTTAGTGCGAAAAACAAGTTCTAAAATATCGTCTGAAAGGTGACAGCCATCGGCGATGATTTCTGTATAAATTCTATCATCAAGAAGCGCCGCAAGCGCTGTTTTAGTGTCGCGGTGGTTGATTTCACCCATTGCGTTGAAAAGGTGGGTGACGCCGTCGCATTTTGACAAATCTCCGCCTGTGCAGTGACCGGCCTGAACTTTTATTCCGCGGGAGTGTAGATAATCAATAAGCCCTAAATCCAATTCCGGTGCGAGTGTGACGATTTTTATGATTTCGTCTTCAAGTTCGCGAAAGTTTTCAGGGGTTGGCATAAGAAAATGTTTTTCGTTATGAATCCCTTTTTTCTTAGGATTTAGGAATACGCCCTCTAAGTGAACCCCTAAAATCCGTGCCATTCCTGATTCTTGCCGCTTGTGTGCAGTTTTAATTGTCGAAATTTGTCTTTTAAGGTTCTCGATTGTGTCAGTCACCAGAGTCGGGAAGATTCCGCCAACGCCAAGGTTATATAATTCGCGCGAAACCTCAAGGATTTCGTCGCTTGTGGCGGTGTTGAAATCTACGCCGAATGCTCCGTGAAAATGTTGTTCAATTAGAGGTTTTGTTCTCATTAACCGATAATGCTCCCTGCGAAAACTTTTCTTGCTTCTTCTCTGTCGTCAAAGTGGATGGTTTTATCTTTTAGGATTTGATAATCCTCGTGGCCTTTGCCGGCTATTACGACGACATCGTTGTTTTGCGCAATTGTTTTCAATAAAGCGATAGCAGAACCGCGGTCTTGTTCTACGACAACGTTTTGGGTGTTTACGGATTTAAGCCCTGCGATAATATCTGTGATGATTTGCTGCGGGTCTTCTGAACGCGGGTTGTCGCTTGTGATAACGATTTTGTCTGCAAGTTTTTCTGCAATAGCGCCCATTTTTGGACGTTTTGTTGCATCTCTGTCGCCGCCGCAACCGAAAAGACATATAAGTTTTGCGCCAGCCGGTGTGATTTCGCGTGCTGATTTAAGAACGTTTTCAAGTCCGTCCGGAGTGTGCGCGTAGTCTACGATTACAAGCGGTTTTTTGACGACCACTTCAAATCTTCCTGCAACGCCGTGAACGCTTTCGAGAGCTTTAATTGCAGTGTCAATTGAGATTCCCATCGCGTAAGCCGCTGTGAGTGACGCCAAAACGTTATAAACGCTGAACATTCCGTTCAAATTCAGGCTGACTTTGTATTCTTTTTCAGGTGTTGAAAGCGTGAATTCTGCGCCATTGAGCGAGAATTTAATATCTTTTGCCATAAAATCTGATTGGGTTTTGACGCCGTAAGTGTATTTGCGGATTACGTTAGAAGTAGCGTTTAGGAAACGTTCTGCGTAAAGGTCGTCCGCGTTGATTACGGCAAACGGAATTTCAGACGGTTCAAGTTCGTCGATGCTGTCAACGTTTGGATAAATCGACTTTTCAAGGCTTTGGAAAAGCATTGCTTTTGCCGCGAAATAGTTGTCCATTGTGATGTGATAGTCCAAATGATCTTGAGTTAAGTTTGTCAAAACAGCGCCTTTGAAGCGACAGCCGCCAACGCGGTTTTGTTCTAGCGCGTGAGAACTTACTTCCATCACAACGTTTTCAATTTTTTCAACATCTTTAATCATTCGGAGTGTAGCTTGAAGCTCCGGCGCTTGAGGTGTTGTGTGTTTTGCGTCGCGGTATTCGCCGTTTGATGAAAGTTTGTAGCCTAAGGTTCCGATAAGCGCACATTTTTCACCGTTTTCTTCTAAGATTTTTTGGATAAGGTGTGTGACTGTAGTTTTGCCGTTTGTGCCGGTGATACCGATTAAGTTCATTGACTTAGACGGGCTAGAATAGAAGCGGTCTGCGATATCGGCGATTCTGTGACGGGTTGATGAAACTCGAACTTGAGGAATATTTATCGGTAATTCTTTTTCAACTAACAACGCCGCCGCGCCGCTGTCTACCGCACTTTGGGCAAATTTGTGGCCGTCTGTGTGTTCGCCGACTAAGCAGACAAAAATGTCGCCTTTTTTAGTCGTTGCAGAATTATATGAAAGTCCTGTGATTTCAACGTCTTTGAAGTTGATTAGGTCTTTGTAGTCTAAATATTCAATCAGTTCGTCAAGTTTCATTATATAAGATCTCCTATTTTTTTATTTTGTCTGGTTTAAGGTTTAAGATTCGTGCGCATTGAAGTGCAACTTCACGCCATACAGGCGCTGCAACAGTGTTACCCCACGCAGGGCCGTTACGCGCACTGTCGACCATTACGTATATGATGACTTTCGGGTCTTCCGCAGGGAAGTAGCCGACAGTTGAGGTGTATGAAAGGTTTGTGTAACCTTTACCGTTTTCAACGGATTTGCTTGAAGTACCTGTTTTTGCCGCAACGTTGAATTTTTCAAGTTTTATATTTGAACGGCCGTTGTTGATTGATTCAACAAGCAGGTCGGTGATAGTTTTGGCTGTTTGTTCTGAAACAACCGGCGTTTCGAAAACTTTTGCCGCTTTTTCTTCTTCGTTATATTTAATAACGTGCGGAGTAACTTTTACGCCTTTGTTTGCGAGTGCAGAAACCGCAGAAATCATTTGGATTGCAGTAACGGAGGTTCCATAGCCGTAACCCATTGTAACACGGCGGCTTTCGTCCCAGCGTTTGGCCGCCGGAAGCAAACCGACAGATTCTCCAGGGAGGTCAATTCCTGTTCTTGCGCCGAAGCCAAATTTTGTAAGCATTTCGTGGAACTCTTCGCGCGGCATCATCAGCGAAATTTTTGCAGAACCGATGTTGCTTGAGTGTTCAAAGAGGTATGCAAGCGAAATCATCCCAGGGTTCGGGTGGTTGCGATAGTCGTAGTTTTTGATTTCGCGGCGGCCGACCATCATTTTACCGGTGTCGTTGATTTTTGTATAACGGTTGATTTTGCCGAGTTCCATCGCACTAGCGACAGTAATGATTTTGAACGTTGACCCCGGAGGGAATACGTCTGTTAACATCCAGTTTTTAAGCTGGTTTTGTTTAAATGTTTTGTAGTGGTTCGGGTCGAACGTTGGATATGCCGCCATCGCAAGTATTTCGCCGTTTTTCGGGTTCATAACGATAACGGTTCCACGGAGCGCGTCTTTTTCACGAACCATTTTTTCAATTTCTTTTTCGCAAACGTGTTGGATTGCCGCGTTGATTGTTAATGTAACATCTTCCCCTTTTTGTTTTGTTGTAGCGGCAACAGCGTCAGTTGTAAAGTCATAAATAATGCTTCCGTCAGGTGTTTTCTTGAACGAGAACGGGTTCAATACGTGTTCAAGTTTGTCTTTGGCTGTGTATTCAACACCGTTTGAAATCTCGGCGTCAGCGTTATAGTAGCCCAAAACGTGTGCTGCAAGCGTTCCTTGAGGATATTCGCGAACATTTTTCTTACCAAGGCTGATTTCTCTAAGTTGTAATTTCGCAATCGCTTTTGCGGTGCTTCTGTCAACGTCTTTGGCAAGCGTGATTACAGGGATTTCGCTTTTTAATTTTTTGAGAAGTTTTTCTTTTGGCATTTTCAGAACAGGCGCCAAAATTTTAGCGAGTTCTTCGGGTTCGTGAACATAATCGCGTGGGTGCGCGTAGACATCTGAGTAAATTTTATCGGTCGCAAGTTTTGTACCGTTACGGTCAAAAATATCGCCGCGCATTGTAAACAGTCTGCCGGAACGCTGTAAACTCGCTTTTGCACGGTAGTGGCGCACGTCGACAACCTGAATTAAAAATAAATAGATAATGAAAAGTCCAACAACGACCAACAAGAATATAAAAACTGCAGAAAGTCTTGTTTGAAACATCTCAAACCTTTTTTCTTCGCTTGTCATTCCGCTGTTATCTTTTTTTCTTCTGGCTTTTGAGGCTTCTTTTCTTATTTGATCAACGCGTTCTTGTCTGCGTCTGTAGGCTTCATCCTGCTTATTATACAACTTAACTTACTCCGAAATCCCTATTCTTATATTATTTTATCATAACAAAATCTTTTGTTCTTAATTATTAAATAAGATTAAGAATTTTGTAAAAACTGTGTTATGACTATATAATTTGCAATATGAGATATTTATTTTTGATTTTAATTATATTTTGTACATCCCTGAACGCTTTTGCGCTTGATGTTGTTTACCCTAAAAAAGATAAAGTAAGTATTAATGGGAAAACTACGTTTTTCGTTGGCTCTGCGGATACTGACAGCCCGCTTGTGATAAACGGTGAGGCTGTAAGGGTTCACCCGTCCGGCGGGTTTGCACATTTCGTAAAACTTAATCACGGCGACAATGTTTTTACTCTTAAATCTAACGGGGAAGAACTTGTTTATCATATTAATTCAACGTGGAAACCGGCTCCACCTCCGTCAAAAGACAAAAAAGCAGCGCCGCAGGTTAATGTTTACCCGACGCCAAAGCTTGTTTATACAAAAGATGATAAAACTCCTATCCGCACAACGCCGGTGTCTGCAGGGATTAATAGAATTGTACATTTGCAAAAAGATGTTCCGCTCTATATCGACGGTGAACTCGGTAAATTCTACCGTGTAACGCTCGGCAATAACGAAAAATACTGGGTTGCAAAATCTGCTGTAAGATCTGACGAAACCGTTCAGGCCGCACGTTCGACGATTATTTCGAAAAATTTTAAAGACACCGGCAAAGACCTTGTTTATACCTTTATGTTGAGCAACAAAACGCCTTATATCGTCAAAGAAAATAATGACAAGGATTTTGAAAATGGTTTGGGGTTGAATTTCTATAACCTCGTGACAAAACCGGATTCGCCTTATGAATTGTATTTTCCACTCCAGCACCAGCTTTTTGGCTACAGTGCAGAGTTTAAGGATGATCAATTTATCCTGACAATTCGTAAAATGCCTAAAATTTCTCCAAATAATCCGCTGAAAAATATTACAATAACTGTCGACGCGGGTCACGGCGGAAACGAAAAAGGCGCAATCGGCTGTCTTGGCGACTTCGAAAAAGATATTACGCTCGATGTCGCACTGAAACTTCAAAAGGAACTTCGCCGGCAGGGCGCAAATGTGATTATGACGCGTGAAAAAGATGAAAAGGTTTCGCTCAAAAAACGTGTTGAAATTACAAACGAAAACGATTCAAGTATTTTTGTAAGCATTCACGGCAACGCGCTTCCTGACCATCTAAACCCGCTTGAACACCGTGGAACAAGCGTTTATTACTACTATCCGCAAGCCAAAAATCTTGCGCAATCAATTCTTAACGCGCTGAATACCGAAGCCCAAACCCAAAACGACGGGGTTCGTCAGGGAAGTTTAGCGGTTGTTCGCAACACCAACGCGCTCAGCGTTCTCGTCGAACTTGCCTATCTTATCAATCCTGAGGACAACGCGCTTTTAATCAACGAAAAATTCCGTGAAAAATGCGCCAGAGCTATCGCCCACGGAATTTCTGATTATTTGAAAAATACTTTTGTGGTACAATAGGTTTGCGAAAGGGGATTTTATGAAATTTTTACATACAATGATTAGGGTGAAAGACATTGATAAATCAATGGATTTTTACACAAAAGTTTTGAATATGAAGTTTGATCACAAAAAGCGTCTTGATGATTGCTGGCTTTATTTTTTGACAGACGAAGAAGATACCTGTCAGATTGAATTGACTTACAACGACGAAACTCCTGAAAACGGTTACGAAAACGGCACTTGCTTCGGTCATTTTGCGTTCAAGGTTGAGTCACTTGAGGAGTTTGGCAAGAAACTTCACGACGCAGGTTATGAATATTTGTACGAACCATTTGATTTGAATGGCAAAGGAACAAGAATTGCATTTGTAAAAGACCCTGACGGTAATGAAATTGAATTAATAGAAAAGGTGATTTGGTAATGGAAATAAAATCAGTAATTTTGGCGGCCGGCAAAGGCACCCGTATGAAATCCGAAACCCCTAAGGTTTTACATAAAATTTTTGACAAAACTCTTCTTGGGTACGTTTTAGACAGCGTAAAATTCGCGTCAGAAGCGTTTGTAATCGTAGGACACAAGGCTGAAGAGGTTACAGAATTCGTTAATAAAAACTATTCGTTTGCAAAAACTGTTCTTCAAACCCCCCAACTCGGCACCGGCCACGCGGTTTCTATGGTTTGTCCGAATCTTGAAAATTTCGATGGGCTTGTCGTAATCCTTTGCGGCGACACTCCGCTTGTGCGCGAAGAAACTATGAAAAACTTCGTCGACGAACATATTAAATCCGGCGCCGACCTTACTGTTATGAGTACGATTTTTGAAAACCCTACAAACTACGGCAGAATTATCCGCTCTGCTAATGGCGCTTTAGAAAAAATCGTTGAAGAAAAAGACGCTGATGCCGCTCAAAAAGCCGTAAAAGAAGTTAACGCCGGAATTTATTGCCTCAACTGGGCTAAAATTAAACCTGCGTTCTCACAATTGACTTCTTCAAACGCTCAAGGTGAATACTACTTGACAGATATTATTGAATGGGCAAACCGTCAAGGGCTTTCTGTTCAGGCAAGTATTTTGGAAGATAGCGACGAGATTTATGGTATTAATTCACGCGAAAACCTCGCAACCGCAACACGTTTGATGAACCAACGTAAACTTCATGAACTTATGGTTTCTGGTGTAACAATCGTTGACCCTGCATCAACTTGGATTAGTCAAGATACCGAAATCGGCGCCGATACAATTGTTTTCCCGTCAACTTATATTGAGGGTTCTAATAATAAAATCGGTCAGCGTTGCAAAATCGGGCCTTTTGCGCACCTTAGAGGGGACGTTGAAATCGCTGATGACGTTAAAATCGGGAACTTCGTAGAAGTTAAAAAGGCAAAAATTGGTTCTCACACAAACGCCTGCCACCTTTCATATATCGGCGACAGCGAACTCGGGTCAAACATCAACATCGGTGCAGGAACAATTACCGCAAACTACAACCCGCTCACAAAAGTTAAGTCTAAAACTGTTTTACGCGACAACGTGAAAATCGGTTCAAACACCGTCCTTGTAGCGCCTGTAACAGTAGAAGAGGGCGCAAATGTGGGCGCAGGAAGCGTTATTACCAAAAATGTTCCGGCACGCGCTTTAGCGCTTACCCGCGGCGTTTTGAAAGTTATCGAAGGATGGGTAAAAGGATAATGGCCTGGTTTTATCTTTTTATCGCCGCAATTTTTGAAGTCGGCTGGCCGTTAGGCTTTAAACTTGCTGCGACAACAGATTATAAAATTCTATGGATAATCTTTGCTATTATTGCGATGACATTGAGCGGTGTATTCCTTTACATTGCGCAAAAAGAAATTCCGGTCGGAACGGCTTACGCTGTCTGGACCGGAATTGGTGCAACCTGTACTTTTTTGATAGGTGTCACATTCTTTAATGATAGTTTAAGTATGCTCCGCTGCCTTGGCGTATTTTTTATCATCGCCGGAGTTGTGCTGCTTAAACTTGGGCATTAACGTTTAATACATCTGACATATCTAGTTGTATCATACGGTTTTATATCACGTGTACCGGCTTGCATCTTTACGCCCCACGCATCTTGGCCTACAACCTGTCCTGACCAGTAATCATTTGTTTGCAGGTCAATTAGATTTTTATTATAAAACCTTTGTGTATAATTTATAGCAAAAAAATATGTGTTTATACGTTATAGAATTTGAAAGGAGTATTATTTATTATGATAAACGGAATTTCGTCAGATATGGTAAAGGCTAGAATTAAAGAAATAAATCATGAAACACCGGTGATTTGGACGAATTTAATTAAATCTCCGCAGGAGTTAAGTGTAAGAACAACAGCCCGCAATAATATTATGCTTGATACAGTTATTGCAAACCAAAATGTAATCTATAAAAATCAGGCACAGATTATTGAAAATCAGACAAAAATATTGCAAGGACAGGAAAAAATTCTTCAAGCTGTTAGTAATGACAAAACATTAGATGTTCAAGTATAAAAGCATTCTTTCGGGTGTTTTTGATGTGTCGAGTGCCAATACTAGTCCTCCTCCTGCAGCCTTAGTCGAAATGGTCATGTTACAAAGGGGGGGGAAACTATGTTTTTATGTGTATCAATGGTGGCAAAAATAAAAAGCGGGCATTGCCCGCTTGAAAAATTTGTGTGTGTGAGTAAATTAGAAAAAGTTTAAAATAAAGTTTCTTCTGCAAGAAAGTCCATTGCTTTTGAGTTGAATAACATTTCGATATGTTTTTCTGTTTCAAAAGAAGTGAACTGTTCCATTGCCGTTTTTGTTGAACCCGCAATTCGTGCGTATTCAGACGCTGTCGGCAATCTGTGTGAAATCCCCGCCATTGCGAACATTTCACTCAACTCGTCAGCTGTTTCCTGATCGAGTTTGTTTTTCAGGGTAAGCATATTTATAGTCTTGCCGTACATACCTGCGGTCAAAAGTTCTTCGCCGCGTTCTTTAAATTCTTGTTGTTTTTCCTCTACAACAGCCTTTTCTACTTTGTCCTCTTTAATTTCTTTCTTTACAATGTCTTTTGTAAAGAAATAGTTTCCTTTGTCATAATTTCCGTTTACGCTGACCATAATTGGCCTCCTTTTCTAATTTGTCTTTTACTCACATTTTAACTTTCGGTATCCTAAAGTCAAAACTTTAGGGTTTTAAGTTGTATTGTTACAATTGTTAACAAAGTGTGTGCGAAAGCGCTTTACAAGGGATTATCTTTATGTTGTAATATCTGTGGATAGGAATGGTTTCCTCGCTGTTCTTATCAAGAGGCTCAGGCAAGCGGCGGCAGGGGTTTCGGCATAGATACAATTAAAAGAAGGAAATTTAAACAATGTTAAAAATAAGATTAAAAAGATTAGGCGCTAAAAAGAACCCTACATACAGAATTATCGTTATCAATTCTACAACTAAACGTGAAGGCAGACCTGTTCAAGAACTTGGTCACTACAACCCTAAAACAAAAGTTATGCAATTGGATATCGCAGCTGCTCAAGATTGGGTTAAAAAAGGCGCTCAACCTACAGATACAGTTAAGTTCTTAATGGCTAACTGCAACGCTGACGGTACTTTGAACTACAAAAAGAAAGAAACTGTTAAACTTTCTAAAAAAGCTCAAGCTAAAAAAGAAGCTGAAGAAAAAGCAGCAGCAGAAGCTGCAGCTAAAGCGGTTGAAGAAGCTGAAGCTCCAGTTGAAGCATAGTTCTTATACAATATTTAAAAAGGCGCATGGTGGAAACCATGCGTCTTTTTTTCGTATTTATACACGATGTCGAAATCGAAATTTTGCGGTAAAATTCCCTTATGAAATTAAAAGGCCTAATATTTTTCATAACTTTAATTTTCGCGGTACTGGGTGTTAAGTTCCTGTTTCCGGAATTTTTTGACACACAGGTCAACAAGGCGCGCGGTATGTACCTTGTTTATAAAGGTGATAAGGAGTTGGAGCTTCGCAAGTGGCAAAAAGCTATTGATCTTTATCAGCAAGGTTTGTCGCTTTATCCGCAGCACTACAGCGCGTGGCACAATTTGGGAAGCATTTATGTCTTGTATGAGGATTACGACGCGGCGTTGGAGGCTTATTCAAACGCAATAAAATATAACCCTAAGTTTATCGTTGCGCGTATGAATTACGGTATTGTTTCTGCAGAGAAAATGGGGGATTTTGACTCTGCTATTGCGCAGTATGATGAGATTATCAAGACAAAACGTAAGATGATGAATATTCCGTGGGTTTTTGATAACAAGAAAAGTACTAAGGCCAATAAGGGTTATGCTTTTTATAACAAAGGCATAGCATTCAAGCAAAAATCTCTTTATACTGACAAAGACGATTATATTTTGCGTAAACGATTTTTGATGGAAGCGCTTGATGCTTATAAATCAGCGGTAAAAATCTTGAAAGAGAGTTATGAAGCTCGCTATAACCTTGCTCTTACATATCATTTATTAGGAAACACGCGTGAAGCCGGATTTGGTTATTGTAAAGCAATTGCGCTCTCTCCGATGAGTTATGAGGCACATTATAACCTTGCGATACTTTTGAAGCACCTTAACCACTATCAGGAAGCGCACGAGGAACTTCAAAAGGCGGCAGAGCTTATCACAACGAGCGACGGATTCTCTAATCGTCAAAGTTATATTTTTGATATCTTGTCAGAGGTTTCTCGTACTGTTTATGAGGCAGAAAAGCTTAATCCTATGGTAGAGAATTTGAAAAATACACCCGATCCGGATACTATGCGCATAACTTATATTAACGGAAAAATGGTTTATACAGAGGAATTGGATAAGGCGATTATGAAAAACTTCTCAACCTGTAAATCGTTTAAAATATTCAAGAGTGAACTGGATGAGGATGAAGAAGATCCGGTATTCAGAGGAAAAGTTTCGTTACCAAGATAGAAAAAGTAAGGCCCGATTGAATTTCAATCGGGCCTTTTAATTATTTCTTTTGCTCAGCCGGTGGAGCGATGATTGGTTCGTTAGAGTTCATTTCTTTTTGAATTCCTTCTTTTATACCTGCCGGATCGTATTCTTTGTCGAGATATTCGATTTGAGCATTTTTCTTCATTGCTTCGATTAGGTTGTCGATTGCTTTAACTTCTTTTTGAGCTTGAAGATAGTTAGTGATTTCGTATTGAACAGCTTCAAACGGGTATTGTCCAGCGGCTGATCTATCTGTAACGTAGATAATGTGGTAGCCGAATTTTGATTGAACTACTTTGTTGTAGATGTTACCCGGTTTAGTTGCGAAGCTTGCGCCGCTGAATTCAGGAACCATTTCAACTGCTGCGAAGAAGCCTAAGTCGCCGCCTTGTTCTGCAGAACCTTTATCTTCTGAGTTTTCTTTCGCGAGTTTAGCGAATTGAGTTTTGTCAGCTTGAACTGTTTTCAACAATTCTTCTGCTTTAACTTTTCTTGCAGCGAGTTCGTCTTGAACTTTGCCTTTAATTTCGTCATCTGTAAGCTTTTTGTTAGCTTTGTCAGCGCGGATATGTTGTTCGATTTCGTAAGGATTTGTTGAGATAAGAATGTGTGATGCTCTTACTTTATCAGGGAACTTGAATTTTTTAATATTTGAATTGTAGTATTTTTTAGCGTCAGCTTCTGTAACTTGAGTGTTATCAAGCTGCATAGCGAGTTTTTTTATTCTCAACTCTTGATTGAAATCTTTGTTGAATTGTTCTTTAGAGATTCCTCTTTGTTTAAGGAATTCGTTGAATCTTTCTTTAGAACCGATTTTGCTGATTAAATCTTCCATTGCGAGTTCTTGTTCATCTTTAGAAACAGTGATGTCGCGTTTGTTGCATTCTTCGTTGATTAAAGATTTAATAATAAGTTCGTTAACCACTCTGTCTTTTGTCAAAAGGTAGAGGAAGTCATTTTGTGAATTTTTAATATCTATTCCCATTTTAGTGAATGGTGAATTTTTAATTTGTGCATTGATTGCTTCATCAATATCGCCTTTAGTAATAGCCGCACCGTTAACAGTGATAGCGGTTTCGGAATTTTTGACGCCGCAGCCTGCGAACAAAAGTGCAGATAACGCTAGTGTCGTCAAGATTTTGTTGCCTCTCATTGTGCCTCCTTATATTCATTACTGATTTTTTCTATTAATGAGAATAGTTCTGTTAATTTGTTGTAAATTTCTATAAAGCTCGAATATCTACTGTCTAATAATAATATAGAATTACCGTCTTGGCAAGTTGCCGGTGCGATGGTGAATTTCAGCGAGCGGGAAAGTTCAGGTGAAAGTTTGCGCGCAATCAGGCTCCATTCTATTTTGTTGAAAGGCGAATAGATTCGGATGTTTTCAGGTGTTTCGCGAATAAGTTTAATTTTGCACTTGCTTGCGCTCAGTCTGAGTTTGATAAGTTTTATTAAGTTCTCAACGCTTTCAGGTGCTTTTGAGAACCTGTCACGCCATTCGCTGACTATATAATCCAGTTCGGTTTCGTTTTTGACATCGGCCAAACGTTTATATTCAATCATTTTTTGTTCTTTAGAGCCGACCCATTCGTCAGGGATGAACGCTGTTACGTTGATGTCGACGATTGTTTGAACCTCTTGTTCGCGGATATTGCCCTGAAGTTCTTGAACAGTTTCTTCAAGGAGTTCGCAGTAGGTGTCGAACCCGACGTTAATCATGTGGCCGTGTTGTTTTGTGCCTAAGATGTTACCGACGCCGCGGATTTCGACGTCACGCATTGCAATCTGGTAGCCGCTGCCAAGAGTCGTAAATTCTTTGATTGCTTTAAGGCGTTCGGTTGCTTCTTTGGTGATTTCTTTTGTTTTTTTGTAAAGGCAGTAGCAGTAAGCTTGCTTTTGTGAACGACCTACGCGTCCGCGCAACTGGTATAACTGCGCAAGACCGAAACGGTCGGCGTCGTGGATAATCATTGTGTTGGCGTTTGGAATATCTATGCCGTTTTCGATGATTGTTGTTGCAAGAAGAATGTCATATTCGTGGTTTGCAAAATCAACGATTACCTGTTCAAGCACTCCCTCGTTCATCTGACCATGGCCGATTGCAATTCTGGCGTTCGGAACGAGCATTTGTAACTGCATTTTCATCTCTTCAATTGTTTCTACGCGATTGTAGAGGTAGAAAACCTGTCCCTCACGGTCAAGTTCGTGGGTGATAGCGTTTTTGACAATATTTTCGTTCCAGTTGCCAACGTAGGTTTTAATAGGAAGTCGGTTTTTCGGCGGCGTGTTGATTACTGACATATCTTTTATTCCCGAAAGCGACATATAGAGCGTGCGCGGAATCGGGGTTGCTGACATGCTGATTATGTCGATGTTTTCGCGGAAACTTTTTAGTTTTTCCTTGTGACGGACGCCAAAACGGTGTTCCTCGTCAATTACGAGAAGCCCGAGGTCTTTGAAAATTATGCTGTCCTGCAAAAGTCTGTGGGTTCCGACAACAACATCGCACTCGCCGGTTGCCATTTTTTTGAGAACTTCTTTTTGCTCTTTTGCGGATTTGAAGCGGGAAAGAAATTCCACATTGACGCCAAACGGTTTGAAGCGTTCGGAAATCGTTTGATAATGCTGGAGCGAAAGAATCGTTGTCGGAACGATTACTGCAGCCTGCTTGCCGGAAGTTACAGCCTTGAAAATCGCACGCATTGCAACTTCTGTTTTCCCGAACCCGACGTCACCGCAGATAAGCCTATCCATAGGGTTTTCGCTCTCCATATCAGCCTTAACTTCGTTAATCGCGCGCATTTGATCTGGAGTTTCTGTATATTCAAACGCTTCTTCCATCTCAACCTGCCAGTTGTTGTCTGGTTGAAACTGAATTCCGCGCTGCATTTTTCGCTTCGCGTAGAGTTTAAGTAAATCGTACGCAACGGTTTCGACTTCTTTTTTGACCTTTGTTTTGACTGTTTCCCAATCCTTGCCGCCCATTCGCGAAAGTTTTGGCTTAATCGAACCCGAACCGCGGTAACGGCAGAGTTGGTTAATTTGTTCGGCCGGAATATAAAGTTTATCAGTGCCGGCATATTCAATTGTTAAATAGTCTTTCAACTGGCCGTCAAAGCTTTCGTGTGTGAGGCCTTTATAAATCCCGATACCGTGGACAGAATGCACAACGTATTCGCCCTCTTTGATATCGTTAATACTTTCGATAAATTCCGGTTTTTCCTTGTAATAACTGCGTTTTGTGGTTGTGATTTCCTTGTTCCGCTTGTTGAAAAGTTCGCGATCGGTGAGGATTACAAACTTAAACTCCTCGATTTCCGTGCCGAAACTTGCAATTGCTGGGATGTACTCTAGGTTAAAAATCCCTTGTTCCGTCATTAATTCCTTGACGCGTTCGGGGTAATCCGTCGCGACAACTATTTGCCAGTCTTTTTTTGATTTGATGTATTCTGCGATTTTTTCGATATTGGCTTCAAAGTTCGCGATAACCGCAGAATTAAATTCTACAAGTTCGTCAAACTCGGCGTTGAGGAAGTTATCCATCGCGATTTTGACAAACATCATTGTTTTGTTTCGGAACTCTTCGCTTGTAAAATGGTTAAATCCGTCTAGCGGTTCCCTAAATTCGGCCTCTTCCTGAATCGCTTTTACAAAATTTGCTTCGAAATATTCGTATTTTGCATAAACTTCTTCACTTTCGTCAAAGACAAGCGTGTAATCCTTGAGATAATCCAGAACGCTTACGAAATCCTTGTTATAAAGGCTCTGATAAACCTCTATTCCCTCGAAGTATCTTTCGTCGTCTTCTGTTTCGTGGATGAATTTGTACATCGGAAGAATTTCGGCGCTCTCGATTTTTTCGATACTTTTTTGAGTTTCGTTATTGAAGTAGCGCAGGTCAACGACTTCATCGCCCCATAACTCTATACGCAGCGCGTGTTTGTCGAGCGAATAAATATCAATAATATCCCCGCGAATACTAAATTCTCCAATATCGCTGACCATCGTTGAGCGTTTGTAGCCAAGACGTACAAAATCGGCCGCAAGTTCACCTAAATCAAGGCTGTCGCCCTTTTTAATGACAATTTTGTTATTTGCAAAAAATTCCGGTGTCGGGAACTTCTCAAGAAACACTTTAACCGGTGCGATTACGACTTCAGGTTTCTCTTGTAAAACTGAAATTTGTTCCGCATAATCGTATTTATTCGACGAAATCTCCTCGTACATCGAAATGCTCTGATACGGCAGAATTTTAGCGTCAATATCAAAAGCTTTTGCAAGGTCGTTTTGATATTTCAGCGCGCTCTGTTCAGATGCAGTAATAAAAAGAATCTTCCTTTTTGTAAGGCGTTTGATTCTATCAAGCAGAACCAGCCTTGCAAACGAAGTTAATCCGGAAATATAGAATGACAAATTGCACGACAAATTTCGCGCAAAGTTCATATAAACCGGATTATTACCACCTTTTGTCAGATTAAGCATTTTTATATTTACGAATTAGGGCTTTCGTATTCGATACCAATTTCTTTAAGTGCTTTAATAAAGTTTTGGGCGCAAACTCTCTGTGCTTCAGGCGGAACAATACGGAGAATTTCGATTGTTTTAGAAATCACAGGGTCTTTGTCATACCAGCGATTATTAGCATTTACGGGTTTAACCATTGCATAAAACTTGTCGATTGTTTCTTTTGAAACTTTTTCTTCAATTTTTTGCAAAAAGATTTCCGCCTGCGCTCTCAATTCTGTCTGATAATTTCTCAACAGCTCTACTACTTCTAATAACAACGGGTCATGATCATACCAACGTTTATAAGTAGGATTCATTACGTGCGTCCTCCGTTAGAATGGCAGGAGATATTTCCTGAATTCTCTCTATCTTTCCACCTAACAATTGTATCTTATTTTCGAAATTTTCATATCCTCTATCTATATGATATAGGTTTTTGACTTCGGAATTTCCCTCGGCCATCAACGCCGCAACAACGAGTGACGCACCGGCACGCAGGTCGCTTGCAACAAGTGTTGCGCCTGAAAGCTTTTTAACACCTTTAATAATCGCGTGGTTTCTGTCCTGATGAATATCAGCGCCCATTCTACGAAGTTCCGGAACCTGCATAAAGCGGTTTTCGTAAAGGCTTTCGGTAATGATACCCACGCCGTTAGCATTCACAAGAAGCGCCATCGCCATTGACTGCAAGTCTGTTGGGAATCCAGGGTATGGAAGCGTTACAAAATTGATAGAGTTAAGTCTGTTTTTGCAGCTTACTTCGATTGAAGTCGGGTCAACAAGCTTAATGTTTGCGCCCATTTTTATAAGTTTGTTTGTGAAAAACGCCAGATGTGCAGGGAAAACGTCACGAATAATCGCTTTACCACGGGTTCCGACAATCATACTCATAAATGTTCCAGCCTCGATTCTGTCCGGAATCGTTGTGTATTCTACAGGGTGAAGCTGTTCTAATTTAACACCATTGATTGTAATTTCAGATGTTCCAGCCCCAACGACGTCTGCACCTATTGAGTTCAAGAAGTTCGCAAGGTCGACGATTTCAGGTTCTTGCGCAGCGTTTTGAATATGTGTTGAACCCTCTGCCAATACCGCCGCAAGCATAATGTTTTCTGTCGCGCCAACTGACGGAATATCAAGGTAAACATCGTTTCCGACGAGTTTTGTCGCTTTTGCATGCACATAACCGTTTTCGATTTTCATCTTAGCGCCGAGTGCTTCCAAACCTTTAATGTGAAAATCAACACGTCTTTCGCCGATTGCACATCCCCCCGGAAGCGCAACAACCGCTTCTTTACAGCGTGAAACAAGCGCACCCAGAACGATAAATGACGCACGCATTTTGCTTACAAATTCATATTTTGCCGTAATATCGCTGATTTCTGTCGCATCAATTACAACAGATTTTTCTTCTTTGTTATATTCAGTCTTAATCCCCATTTGACGGATAACTTCAAGCATGATGCAAACGTCCGTCAATTCAGGAACATTATAAATCTTTACCGGCCCCGGAACCAGAATTGCCGCTGCCATAAGTTTCAAAACAGAGTTTTTTGCGCCGCCTATTTTGACTTCGCCTTTTAATGGATTACCGCCTTTTATACAAAACTTCTCGCTCAATTCAGCCTCCGAAAAGCAGTTCTTCGCCGTTTCCGCCCCACTGAGCCGTGGGCCGTGTACGGCTTCGCTGTCTATTACCTATTATACACATATAATAATACAATCAAGAGGATATAATGCAATATGTTTAATTTATGTTAAGAAATAGCGGTTGAGTCGTGCTTGCTGCTCTGCACCGGTACGGTTTTCAGCCGCGTTGCGCTTTTCTTGTATTTCCGGTGAATCCTCATCGCGCTTTTTGCTCTGAAGTTTCTCTTTAAGTTGTTGGATTTCAGATGCAGAAATTGTCACATATTTCGCGGGATTAGTGTTTCCGGTGCCTTTTGTACCAAGTTCAGTTTTAAGTTTCTGCATCTCGATTTCGCGTAGCTTAGCCTTATCCGCCGACTTGTTTCCGCTCGGCATAATGCCGTACTCCATAAGTTTGGCGATGATCCGCTTATATTCTTCGTCGGCAGAACCGCCGCCCGAAATCATTCCTGTACTACTTATCCCTGAAATATTCATACTTTTTCTATCGGACTATTACGTTTGTAGCTTTAACATGATAAAGTTTTGTAAAGATATCCTGCGTATATGTTATTTATATAACTGTTATGGGTATTAATATAATATAAACCATTTTCTTTTTCTTTATTTTCTCCTACACACTAACCTTTTACCAAATATGATTTAGCCGTGAAAGCGGCTCTTCTTTTGGTCTTTTTTGTTGGCGTGGGTGGGGTAGGTGGTTTACCTTTCTTAATGAAAAACTTGTAAAGCTCTCTAGCCCATGTTAAAATTCAGGTAAGATAAAAATTTGGGGATTAGTGAATGAAAAGTGTAACAATTAGAAGATCTAACTTATCTAAAGAAAAAATGGCGGTTTTGGAAGCTTTGAGAAAATATAAAAGCGAAGAATCAGCAGAATTTGGGCCGCACGTTTATATTAGACCCGATGAAATTCATCATAAGAAAAAAGAAGACCTCGATTTGTTGTGGAAAAATTTTAAAATTCAGGAGCTTTCAGCAGGCGAAAACGCGCCTAAACTATACGCAATGACCGGTGTTGTTGCAGGCATTTTACTTGTTGCAGCGCTTACTATGACTGCAATTTTTGCTCATAATGTTAAGACTTCAGAATTGGCAAGTACAGGCCACGCGTTTGGTATCGGTGCAGCTCAGGTTGAAGAGGCCCAAGCACCTACAACTTATGTGGTACAAAATGGTGACACAATCGAACAAATTTTAATCCGTTTCCACGGAAGATATTCTAAAACTATGGAAGCTAACCTCTTGCAGGCTAACAATATGAGTAATCCAAACAAACTTTCAATCGGACAACAGCTTGTAATTCCGATGAACTAACCAAAATATCGTAAAAGGGCGGGTCTTAAACCCGCCCTTTTTTATTATTATGATACTGAGCCGTATGTGAAGTCTTTTTTGATGTTGTTTGATAGAAGTTTTGTCCAGTTGTCTTTGTATGTTGTAATTTCGTTTAACTGTGTTTCAAGTTCGTTTTTCTCTGCTTCTAAGCTTGCTTCCCAAGATTCTAGTCTTGCAAGGTCAAGTTCGTGTTCGTTTTCGACAAGTTCGATAAGGTCATAATATGTATCTTTATCACTTTCGTAGTATTCGTAGTAATAATTTTGAACTTTTTCGTTATATTGTTTTTGCTTATCCGCGTAAGAACGTGTTGCAAAAGCTGTGTTGCTCATAACGCCTGATAATTTTTCGTTAATGGCGGTTTGCTGTTTTGTGTAACTTAATAACATTTCTTGTAAATTTGCAATAGCCATAATCTATGCCCTCTCGTTTTAAACTCTCTGTATCTATATAAAGTATTTTTGAAAGGTGTGAATTCAGCAAGGGATTATTTCTTTACAATTGTTAACAATGTGCTATAATTTGAATATGAACGACGAGTTGGCGCAAACCTTAAAACTTTTACCTGATTTGCCTGGGTGCTATCTTTATTATGATTGCAACGGCGAGATTATTTATGTCGGCAAGGCTAAGAATTTGAAACGCCGCGTAAAAAGTTATTTTAATAAAACGCCAGATTCGCCAAAACTTATTGCGCTTGTGCCTAAGATTGAAAAGCTTGAGTATATTATTACAAACACCGAGGTTGAGGCGTTAATCTTAGAAAATAACCTTATCAAAAAACACAAACCGCGCTATAATGTGCTATTGAAAGACGATAAGAAGTATCCGTATTTCCTTATTACGAACGAGGATTACCCGCGGATTTTGATTGAGCGCAAGAAGAATATGAACCCGTTGAAAGGAAGATATTACGGGCCTTATACTGATGTTCGGGCGATGTATTCGACGCTTGATTTCTTGAAGAAAATTTTCCCGCTTAAAAAATGCAAACAGCCAAAATTCAAGTCGCGGCCGTGTCTTTATTACCATATCGGTAAATGTATGGCGCCGTGTCAGGGGAAAGTTACAAAAGAAGAGTATCAAGAAGTCGTGAAACAGGCCGAATTGTTTCTTTCGGGTAAGCAGAGTGAGTTGATTGAAAAACTTAAAGAACAAATGCAGGAATACGCGCGTACCGAACAGTTTGAAAAAGCCGGCCGGCTTCGCGATAGCTATTTTGACCTGCAAAAGACTCTTGAAAGACAAAAAGTTGTTTACGAGAACACGAAACTCAACGAGGATGTGATTTCGCTTTTACAAGAGGATGGAATTTTCGCGATTTCAATTTTAATGATTCGCGAGGGAAGACTTATTGATAAAAAAGATTTCACGTTTGAGGTAGAGGAACGTGACCGCGAAGAGTTTTTCAAAACTTTTTTCAGGGATTATTATTCAAACCTTGCGCTTGAGTTTCCGGATAGAATCGTTTCGCGTGAACTTGAAGCTATTGGTGAAAAAGCTTTATACGAAGAATGGCTCGAAATTTTATCAAAAAAGAAAATTCAAATCAGCTACGGAAAATCAAAGCAGGGCGCGGAACTTCAGCGTCTTGCGGATAAAAACGCTGATATCCTGCTGAAAAACGCTTTAATCAAAAAAATGACACAAATTCAGGACGATTTTAACGAAGTTGGTTCATATTTGGCCGAAAAATTGGAGTTGAAAAACTTCCCGCATAGGATTGAATGCTATGATATTTCGCACATTCAGGGTACAAATACTGTTGCTTCAATGGTGACGTGTATTAACGGCCTGATGAAAAAAAGCGAATATAAGCGGTTTAAGGTTCGTTCGACCGAGGGTAAACCTGACGACTTTTTATCAATGAAAGAGGTTTTGGAGCGCCGGCTTTCGCATCTTGGCGACGAGAAAAAATGGGCTAAACCTGATTTGATAATCATAGACGGCGGCAAAGGCCAGTTGTCTAGTGTAATGCAAATTGTCGAAGAAATGGGTGTTACGGGGATTGATTTTGTGAGTTTGGCGAAACGTGAAGAAGAAGTTTTCTTGCCGGGGCGTTCTGATTCGATTATGTTGCCGAGAAATTCAGGCGCATTGTTTTTGTTCCAGAGAATCCGTGACGAAGCGCACCGCTTTGCGATTACGTACCATAGAAATTTACGTTCGAAAACAATGATTGACAACTCGTAAAACATGTTACATAATACCAATATAGAAAGGAAGGATGAACTTATGAACAAGAAAAAAGTATTAAGTTATGCAGGGGGGGGGGGAGTTCCTCAACCGGCTTCACTAT
>JAMPIJ010000012.1 GCA_023662905.1 Fusobacterium sp. | reverse complement strand
TGCCGTCTTTGACCGGCAACATTAACGAACGCACTTGGAACACGCAGCGAAAAGCACTTTATGCACGTATGTCGCAGGCAATTTCATTAATGCCGGCGCTTAATGGTTTTGGAACGGTTGATGAAGCTTCCAGTGTTGACAATGCCGCAGAAACATTTATCACGGCAGGGCTTGCCAAAGTCCTTAAAATTAATAATATCTGTAGCGATAATCTTGCAGATTGTGGAATCGCTTCTAAAATAGTTTCTTTGAAAGGCCAAACTATTGATCCTGTGCCTAAGACGATTGTTGAATTGAATAGTATGTTTAATAGTACATATTCAGATGGCACTCATAACTGGACGGTGTCAGGGGCTGACACAAAGGCTGCGGCTTTTGAAACGGCTAATGGTGAAAGTATTCTTGTATATTACCGACCGACTTGCTCAAGTAGTAAGGGCGAAACTGGTTGGCACATGGTGCAGTATAAATTGTGTGCGAATTTTATCTATGACTTGAATGGAACAAAAGGCCCAAATACAGTAGGTAAAGATATCGGTGTTATGTCAGTTCTGTATGCAACGGATTCTGTTGTGGTGGCGCCTATGCCGCTAACAGCGTCGGCTGGGTATGACAAACACAGCAAAGCCGGCGGGTTATGTCAAAAACAGGATAGCGAAAGCAGGCTTCCTAGCAGAGATGAACTAAGTGCTATATTTTATAATAACAAATTGTTTAATATTCCTGATGACCATGTTTATTGGGCAAGTACGTTTGTGTCTGATACGGGCGCGTGGGTTCAGGATTTAGGTTCTGGTTATCAACAGCCGCAAAATAGAAAAACCGATTCAAGGCATGTTTGGTGCGTTAAACGGTAAAAAGCGCCCAATGGGCGCTTTTTTATCCATAAATTTCATCTTTAAAGTAAACAAATTCTAAATGTCCGACGATTACGGTGTCTTCGTCTTTTATTCCGCGTTTGGCAAGTTCGTCGAAGATTCCCATACCTTTCATAATATTTTGAAGTCGGATTACCTGTTCAGGGTTGCGGTCGCTTGTTACCTGTGCAAGACGTTCGATTTTTCCGCCCTGAACTATGAATGTGTTTTTATCGGCTTTGAATATTTCAAAATTGCTGTCGTCGTTGTCGAACGCGCCCAAATCCTCTTCCACGTTAACTTCTGATGGCGGATGCGGAATTTCGTCGACTTTTTGGCTCATAACATCGAGAAGTTTGTCTAAGCCAGTGCCGGCAACAGCGGAAATTTCATAAATTTCTTTTACGTGCGGTTTGAATTCTTCACGAATTTCTTTAAGGCGTTCTTCGTCGACCGCGTCGATTTTGTTTAGGACAACGATTTGATAACGCTCATAAAGTGCTTCTGAGTGTTTTTTTAATTCGTTGTTGATGATTTCGTAATTTTTGAACGGGTTTTCGGCGGTCACGTCAACAAGGTGAACAAGGAAACGGCAGCGTTCAACGTGGCGTAAAAACTCGTAACCCAAGCCAACACCCTCGCTTGCGCCCTCGATTAACCCCGGAATGTCAGCAACAACATAGCCGTCACCATTGCGTTTTTTGACAACGCCAAGGTTCGGAACAAGCGTTGTGAATGGGTAATCGGCGATTTTTGGACGCGCAGAAGAAATTCTGCTTATTAATGTTGATTTTCCCGCATTCGGCATTCCAAGTAAGCCGACGTCAGCGATTAATTTTAATTCTAAGAAGAGTTCGCGCTCAATCCCTGGTTCACCCGGTTCGCAGAATTGCGGTGCGCGTTTTTGCGCTGTTGCAAAACGTGCGTTTCCGCGTCCACCGCGTCCGCCTTTGGCAACCATTACTGTTTGTTCGTTCTTTGTCAAATCCGCAATGACATTTCCTGTTTTGATGTCGCGAACAAGTGTTCCGACCGGAACTTTTATGTACAAATCTTTTGCGCAGGCGCCGTGGCAGTTTTTAATTCCGCCATTTTCGCCACTCGGCGCTTTGTAAACAGATTTATATTTAAAATCCATCAGTGTAGACATTCCCTCGTCCGCAACGAGATAAACATCGCCGCCGCGTCCGCCATCGCCGCCTGCAGGGCCGCCTTTGTCTACATATTTTTCACGGCGCCACGCAACCATTCCGTTGCCGCCGCGGCCTGAAACTATTCTGATTTTACTTTTATCTATAAACTGCATAATTTTGTTTCCTTTGTGCTATTATAATAGCATGAACAATAAGAAATTTACATCATTCACAAATAAACCGGTAGAGTTAGACGAAAATTCGCTGATTATGGCGATAGAATCAAGCTGTGATGAAACAGCCTGTGCGATTGTTAAGGGCGGGCGCGAAGTAGTTGCGAACGTTGTTGCATCGCAAATAAAAATTCACGAGCAATACGGCGGAGTTTTCCCTGAAATCGCGGCGCGTGAACACTTGGAAGCGATAAATGTCGTCATTGATGAAGCTTATAAACAAGCAGGTGTTAAAGGTGCTGATATTACTGCTTATGCGGCGACTGTCGGGCCGGGGCTTGTCGGCTGTTTGCTTGTCGGCTTGAACGCGGCGAAAACGCTTGCGCTTGTTAACGATAAGCCGTTTATCGGGGTAAACCACCTTAATGCTCACCTTTGCGCAAACTATCTTGATACAGATTTGAAACCTCCGTTTTTAGCGCTTCTTGTGAGCGGTGGCCATACGCAGATTATTGATGTGAAATCTTATTCCGAACAAACAATTTTGGGCGAAACAATCGACGACGCAGTCGGAGAAGCTTATGATAAAGTTGCGCGCCTAATCGGGCTTCCATACCCTGGGGGGCCGAAGTTGGACAAAATGGCGCACGAGGGCAATCCTAAAGCGTTCCAGCTTCCGCAGGCAAAAGTCGATGGATATAATTTCAGCTTTAGCGGGCTTAAAACTGCGATGTTAAAACTCGTTAAATCGTTTGACGGGCAGGAACTTCCGACCGCAGATTTGTGTGCAAGTTTTCAGGAATGTGTTTCAAAAACGCTTTATAAAAAGTTGAAAAAAGCGTTGGAAGAGCGCGGCTACAATCAGGTTGTACTTGCAGGTGGCGTTGCGGCAAACTCAGAAATACGCAGAAAAGTATTTTCGCTCGAGGAAGAGGGGTACAAAGTTTTTGCACCTCCAATGAAATATTGCACGGATAACGCGGCGATGGTTGCAAGTTGCGCGTACTTTAATACAAATACTTACGACGATATAAACGTAGAAGTTTTCTCAAGAGTTAAATAAAAAAAGCCCGCTCAATCGAGCGGGCTTTTTTCTATGCTTCTGGAACTTCCGGAACCGGAGGTTCTACAAATTCAACTTCTGCATCTGTATCGAATTTTGATTCGTCAACAGTAAGAGCGATTCTCTTATCAGTCGGGTTGAATTTCAAGATGTAAGTCAAAACTTTATCGCCTACTTTTAATACAGAGCCGATTTTGTTTTGTAATTCAACAACTTCAGCGTGTGGAAGTAACGCTTCAACACCCGGGCAAACTTCAACGAATGCGCCGAAATGTTTAATTCTAGAAATTACGCCTTCAACTTTGTCGCCTGTTTTGATATTCTTTTCAGCTTCAATCCACGGATCTGGTTCAAGGTTTTTCAAGCTCAATGAAACGCGTTGTTTTTCGTGGTCTACAGCGATAACTTCAACGTCGATTTTTTCGCCGACTTTCAAGATATCTGTCGGATGGTCAATCCATCTCCAAGAAAGTTGTGAAAGTGGTAACAAACCATCGATTCCGCCGAGGTCAACGAATGCGCCGAAATCTGTGATTCTAACGACATCACCTTTAACAACCTGACCAGGTTCGATTTGTGAGAAGAGATTTTTGCGGCTTTCAACAACGCTGTCATCGTAAACTTTCTTGTTAGAAAGGATGAATGAGTTTTGTTGTGCGTCGAGTGTAAGGATTTTCAACTCGATTTTAGCGCCGACTTCAACGCCTGCGTCTTTAGAGCGCAATTGTGAAGATGGAACAAATCCTTTAACTCCTGAAACTTCAACAAGAAGACCGCCTTTAACAACACCTGTAACGGTTGCAAGGATAACATCTCCTGCAGCTTTTGCTTTTTCGAGTTCTTGCCAAGCGTAAGCGCTTTGAACGCGTTTGTAAGAAAGAAGGAATTTTCCGTCTTCATCTTCCTCTCTGATGATTAAGAATTCGTATTCTGCGCCTTTAACGAGTTTTTCTTCAACGTTTTCGCCTTTGTCAGCGGCTTCGCGATTAGGAACAACCGCAGTTGTTTTTGCACCGATATCAACGAGTACGCCAGAATTGTCGTAGCCGCAAACGGTACCTTTTACTAAACTTCCTTTTTGAAAACTGTAGTCGTATTTTGCTAACAGTTCTTCAAAATTTAATTCTTGTGATGTCATTTTTACTCCATTGGATTACCCTATTAACTACTACATCATAACAGAGTAAAGTCAAGTTGTAAACATTTTGTAAACTTTCTTGACATTTGTTCAAAAAATGGATTGACAGACGTTAAAAATAAAACTCAAATAAATCTCCGACTTCGACGTCAAGCGCGTTAGCGAGGGTTTTCATTGTCTTTATTGTGACGTTGGCTTCGCCGCGTTCGATTTGGCCGATGTAGTTGAAGTTCATATCCACAATTTCAGCAAGCTTCATTTGCGAAAGTTTTTTTGACTTCCGCACATAAGCAAGTTTCGCCCCAAATCTCTTTTCTAAGTCGTAATTTTTGTTCATCACAAATTCTATTTTAACCCTTGTGCTACATAACATCTAACGGTTATTAACTATGATTTAATAGCTATTAACTATTAAGAATTGTAAATATTGGCCAAAAATTTAGCATTTTTGCCACGATGAAAATCTTTTTAAATGTACTGGGAATGAGAAATCGATTTTAATTAACTGGGGATGTTACAAAGAGGAAAACAAGGGATATTATTATGGTAAACAGAATTGAGGAAAAAAGAGGAACACAAACTTATGCGCGCAAATCAGGCGCACCAGCACCTAAGAAAAAGACTTTAAATGATATTATGAAAGCCGGCCGTCGTCAGGCAAATGCCGCAAAAAGAACCGCTGCTGAAACACAAGATTTTTTGAAATGGGCGTTACAAAATTGTAAAAATCAAGGTGATTTAGACGCGATTAGAGATTTGATTCAAACAAACGGTACTCCAAAACAAAGAAAAGCCTTTGAAAAAATGGAATACGATTTGAAAAAAGCTGCAAAAGCTCCACAAGCACCGGTTGCAGAAGCACCGCAAGCGCCAGTAGAAGACAGTAAAAAAGCGCGTCGTGCAGAAATCGCTAAAGAACGTCAAATCAAACTTGAAAATAAAGAAAATTTCAGACAGGCTATGCTCAACGCCGAATCCGCAGAAGATTTGAAAGCATTAGAAAAAGAATATGGTAAAAAATTTACCGGCAGCTTAAAAAGTACATACAATGCTAGAATGCACGCGTTTGAAAAAGCTACAACGCAACAAGCTGCACAACACGCAGAAATTCAGACTGCTTATGATAAGCTTTTCGGCTACGGAAATGGCAAACACCCATCAAACACACAGCTTGGCACAGCACAACCGACTTCATCAAAGGGTATGACTTGGGCAAAATATGCAGAGGAACACGGCGGCACTTATACAAAACCTGTTTCGAATGTTGCCCACGCAGACCGTTTGGCCGAAGAAGCCATCGCTCGTAATAAACAACACGCAGAAATGCAAAAAGTTTATGAAGAATTATTCGGAGAAAAACCGGTAGTTTCTGAAGCTACAGTTGAAAAAACACCTGTTAATAATCCGCCGAAACCTCCGGTTGCAGAGCCGCCAATTGAAAAACCACCGGTTTCTGAACCGCCGGTTAACAAACCACCTAAGTCACCGGTTGAGCCTCCAACTAATAAACCGCCAAAAGCTCCTAAAGGTAAAGGTTTCAAACTCGGCAAAAAAGGAAAATTCGCGCTCGCTGCACTCGCGCTTGGTGCAATCGGCGCAGGTATCGCATACCTCGCAAAATCTAAGAAAGCTGCCCCAACTACCCCGAGTGGTGAAGTTATTAAACCAGGGTTGGTTCCCGTTGATTCTGCAAAAGTCGAAAAGACAGTTACTCCAATAGATGAAATCGAACAAAAAGTCGTAAGCGAAATTCCGCGCGATGCTGAAACCGGCAAATATATCGTTAAAAAGGGCGACAACTGTTGGAACATTGCAAAAGCAGAGTTAATCAAGGAAAAAGGTGGCGAAATCCCAACTGACGCGGAAGTTTTGGAACGCACTTACAAAATCATAAAAGACAACACGTTACATTTCGAAAAGGACAATTATACAGTTCTCATTTATCCAAACGATACACTAAATATCAAGATGTAATTCACAAGCCTGAACCTCAGCGGTTCGGGCTTTTTTAATTTTTTCAGCGATTACATCGGTGCTGTCCGTGAACTCTATCAGCGGAAGTGAGTATTTTTCGGCTAAAGTTTTGACTTTCGGGTCGTAGTTTATGACGGCACATTTAACGCCGGCTTTGAGCGCTACAATTAGCGCGTGAAACCGCATTGAAACTAAAATTTCTACACGGCTGAGTTCTTCGATAAGTTTTTCTTCGACGATTTCGCCGTTTGTTTTTTTCGCAAATTCCTTGCAAACCTCAAGGTCAAGGGATTTTTGGAGCGAAAAGATTTTTGGCTTGCCTTGAATTGCGCCTGCGAGATTTGTTAGAAACTTTTCGTCTACACCGTCGAATTGGCGCAGTTGAACGCCTGTTGTTGGTTCTTTTCCGGCCTGCGGTATGGTGAGTGAGTATGCAGGATCTTCCACGAGTTTGGCATTTATTCCCCAACCTTGCAAAAGGTTAAGGCTTTTTTCATCGCGGACGGAAACTGCGTCACAGCGTTTAAAAAGGTGTTTTACTAAAAAGCGTGAAAGCGGGTGGTAGAGTGGGCCGACACCTTGTGCGAAAATTATTGTTTTTTTGCCTAAAATCTGTGCGAGTCCTAGGACAAAAGAGTAGTAAATCACGCTTTTAACGCTTGTTGCGTCTTGAAAAAGGCTTCCGCCGCCGGAAATTAGAACGTCAGTTGCCGCGATTGTTTTTATAACGTCAATCGGGTTAAAAGTTCGTGCGGTTTTGACTCCGTAGGTTTGCGCGGTAAACTCAGGGTTTACGGAAAAAACAGTGACATCATGATCTTTTAATTTTTCTGTCAAAATTGACAAAATAAGTTCGTCGCCAAAGTTTTTGAACCCGTAGTAACCAGAAATCGCGACCTTTTTAGCCATAATCTTAACCGTTCAAGTCTTTCATAAAATTATGCATTCTTGCTGTGATTTGATCAGGTGTGTAGGCTTCGTAAATATCACGGCCGACGCCAACTGAAATTGCACCTGCGTTGATGTAGTCTTTCACCTGTGAAAGTTTTACGTTGCCGACCGGCATAATGTTCAAGAACGGCATTGGTCTTAAGATATCTTCAAGGTACATTGTGCCGCCCATCGCGGTTATAGGGTACAATTTAATCAATGGAATTCTTGATTTCCACGCGGTGTAAGCTTCGTTTGCCGTTGTTGTGCCTGCGATGTAAGGAATTTTTCTGCTTTTGGAAATTTTTAGCAGGTTTGTTTGGAAAATTGGTGATGAAAAGACTTTTGCACCTGCCTGAAACGCGGTTTCAGCTTGAAGTGATGTGATAATTCCGCCTGCGCAAACTGTGATTTCGCTTGAAACTTCTTCGATTGCTTCGAAGATTTCCGGTGCATCAACGTTGATTTCAACGAGTTCAATGCCGGCTTTTGCAAGCGCTCGTGCAGTGTCAATCATTTTGTTTTTGTCTTTTCCGCGCAATACTGGGAAAATCTTTTGTGCTTTCATTATTTCAATTAATGTGTCGTTATAAATATATTTTTCCATACCTCTACCCTTTTTTCTTAATTTATTATATCATACATAAATAAATATAGGGAGTATCTATGAAAAAATTTGCGCAGAAATTTAAAACGGGGGCGTTTTATTTATATTCGTCACTTGTTTATTTAATTATATTTTTTATTGTATGGTTTATATCGTACACATTTTTATTCCCGAATATTTATAACTTTATGATTAAGGCGTTTTCGGCGACTACAAACGGAAATGCGCAGACTGTGATTGTTGCGATTGACGACAAGTCTATTGACGCTGTTCGCTGGCCGTGGAAGCGCGAAATGTACGCTAAGATTTTGAATTATTTTTCTGAATACACAGACATTGACGTGATTGCACTTGATACGGTGGTTAAAGGCAGTGATTTGCAAAACCCTGAATCTGATAGAAAGTTTTACGGCGCGGCGGCAAGACTTTCAGATAAACTTGTTGCGGCTTTCGTGCCTACTATGCAGGAATATCCGGAGGACGTTGACGGCGCGATTTATGAGGCATATTTTAACGATAGATTTAAGATAAATATTGAGGACAAACGCACTAAAAAACTCGATGGTGTTTATAAATCAATGGCGGTTTTTCCGGCTGAATACTTTTTCTCTGTGAAAAATGTCGGTTCTTCTGCAAACGGAATGCATGGGGTGAATAAGACATTTATCAAGACTTATTCGCTTGTGAACATTAACGGCGAACTTTACCCGTCACTGGCGCTGAGAACTTATTTACTCGCAAATCAAACAGATAAAATTACTCTGTTTGACGATAAAATCGTTGTGGATAAGACGGGGCTTGTGATTCCTGTGACTGATAGGACGCATTTTACAAGCAATATTCATTTTTATAAATACCACCCGAACACAATTTATTCGCACAAACAATATTCTGCAATAGATATTATTAAATCCTATGACGCGATTAAAGCGGGCAAAAAACCGGTGATTGCGCCGTCAGAGTTTAAGGGTAAAACTGTATTTTTCGGGATGAATGCACGCGGGGATGTCGTCGGACTTGAGGATTCCGGCATGACGCCTGTTGGTATAAATCACCCCGGAGTTGATATTCAGGCAAGTATTTACGATAATTTCGTGAACGGGCAAATCATTCACAGACCGCATTTGTTCGTGGAAATTCTTCTGGCCTTAGTGCTTTCGGTTATCACGTTTGTTCTTGTAATGCAGTTGTCGTTCGGGGCTTCGCTCTCTGTTGTGATGGGGATTATTTGCGGTTACGCACTAATAAACGCGCTTTTCCTTTACACTCACGACATCGCGCCGGATGTCATAACCCCGATTGTCGTAATCCTCGCCACTTTGATTTTTGGCTATGCGTTCAGATTTATTCTTGAAAATAAAAACAAAGAAAAGGTTAAAATCGCGATGGGCCGCTATCTTTCGCAGGACGTTATGCAAAACGTTGTGAAAAATATCGACGACATCCGACTTGGCGGTAAAAAAGCGACTGTAACGGTTCTATTCGCTGATATCAGAGGCTTTACGTCAATGAGTGAAAAGCTTTCTGCTGAGGAAGTTTCTGTAATCCTCAATGAATATTTTTCTGCGATTGAGCCAATAATCACAAAATACAACGGCGTGATCAATAAATTTATCGGTGACGCTGTAATGGCAATCTTCGGCGATCCGATTGAGGACGAACTTCACCCGATGAAAGCCGTTCTTTGCGCAAACGAGATGTTAAAATGCGTGCGTAAACTGCGTTATAAGTGGATGGACGAAAACAAACCGGATATCGAAATCGGTATCGGAATTAACACAGGCGAAGTTTTCGTGGGCAACATCGGATCTGAAAAACGTCTTGAATACACGGTTATCGGCGATACAGTTAACATCGCAAGCCGTATCGAAAGTTATAATAAGGTTTATAAAACGAATTTCCTCATCGGTTCAACGACTTATGAGTTTGTGAAAAACCGTGTTGACGTTATTAAAATCGGCGGGGTTACAATTCGTGGCAAACAAAAGAAAATGGATATTTACGAGATTTTGCGCGTAAATTCAGGGATTAATGACGATAAAAACAACTAGGGTGCGCGGTGGAGAACTTAGAGAAAATCAAAAAGGCAATAGAGGTTGAAGTTAAGCACCGATACATTGATATTCGGGGCCAAAGCCAGACTTTCTCGCAGTTTATCAAGAGTGAGGCGCGCAAAATTTATAAGACTTCGGGCAAAAATCCGCGCTGGGGCGTGATTATGGAAACTTTCGACGGGTACCGTTGTTTTGACGTAAACGACCGCCGCAAGGCCATCGAGCGGCTTGTAAAAGTTATAAAATTAACGCTTGCTGAGGAAAAAGAGGAAGCCGTTACAGAGGAAAAAAGGCTTGAGGCGCCTGATAAGGTTGATGTTACGTACGTCAAAGGCGTTGGCCCGAAAATCGCTTATTATATGAACAAACTCGGGATTTACACCGCGCAGGATTTGATTACGTATTTTCCGCGAAAACATATCGATTATTCCTCCAGAACCCTGATTAAAAAACTCAAAGAGGGCGAAAGCACAACGGTTTTCGGCTATGTAAAATCAGTTTCCGCGTTCAATACGAAAAACAATCTTTCGGTTGTGCGGGTGAAAATTCAGGACGAGAGCGGAAGTCTGGAGTTGTCGTTCTTTCAGGCAAAAGCAACACGCGTTATGCAGGAAAGAATTAAGGCGCAATTCCCTGTCAACGCCGGAATTATGGTGTCCGGCATTGTGAAACGCAACAATTATTCGGGCCAACTTACAATCGACAAGCCGTCGTATTCGATTATGACGGGTGAATTTATGGAAGGCAGCAACCTTAATCTTGGCCGAATAGTTCCGATTTACGCGGTTTGTGAGGGGCTGAATATCAAGACGCTTCGCCGTGCGATTTTCAACGCTATTGAAATGTATAACGATTATATCATGGACGTCCTGCCCGATTACATCCGCGAAAAACACGGGATTTTATCGAAAAAAGTGTCTGTTAAACAAATTCATTTTCCCGAAACCATGGAAACACTTGAACAGGCGCGCTTTTCGCTTGTGTTTGAAGAATTGTTTTTAATCCAGTTGCGGCTTGCGAAAGCGCGCCAGGATAATCTTGCAAACAACACCTGCCCTGCACTGAAAGTTGATTCTGACGGGCTTGTACAGAAGTTTATAAAAAGCCTGCCGTTTGAACTCACAGGCGGCCAGAAAAAAGCGGTCAATGAAATCCTCAACGACCTTAACAGTGACAAGCCTATGGCGCGGCTTCTTCAAGGGGATGTCGGAAGCGGAAAGACTGTTGTCGCGACGATTATGCTTCTTGCGGGCGTCGAGAATAATTATCAGGGCGCGATTATGGCACCAACCGAAATCCTTGCGCAGCAGCACTATAACAACCTTGTTAACTGGCTTACGCCGATGGGGATTAATGTGGGGCTGTTCCTCGGAAGCCACGGTAAAAAGGTTCGCACGCAGTTTGAAACCGATTTGCGCAACGGCCAAACCCATATCGCAGTTGGAACCCACGCACTTATTCAGGAAAATGTGGAGTTTGCAAACCTCGGCGCAATCGTTGTCGATGAACAGCACCGTTTTGGGGTTAAACAGCGTAATATTTTGAAGCGCAAATCTCAGAACCCGCAGGTTTTAACAATGACTGCAACGCCTATTCCGAGAACCCTTGCGCTCACAGTTCACGGCGACCTTGATTTGACAATCATCGATGAACTTCCAAAAGGCCGCAAGCCAATCAAAACCAGCCTTGTTTCGTCACACAAACTTACCTACAAGCTTATTCGCGAAGAAATCGAAGCCGGTCGTCAGGCTTATATCGTCTATCCGCTAATCGAAGAGAGCGAAACTCTTTCCGCAAAAGCCGCGACAATCGAGGCAGAGCGTTTGCAGGCGGAAGTTTTTCCGGATTTGCGCATAGGACTTCTCCACGGCAAACTCAAAAACGCCGAAAAAGAGCAGGTTATGGCGGATTTCAAAGCGAAAAAATATGATATTCTCGTCTGTACAACCGTTGTGGAAGTCGGCGTGGATGTTCCGAACGCAACAGTAATCCTAATCGAAAACGCTGAACGTTTCGGACTTTCACAGCTTCACCAGCTTCGCGGACGTGTTGGTCGTAGCGACCTGCAATCCTACTGCATACTTTTCTCAAACACAAACAGCCAAGAAACACGTGCGCGGCTTAACATCATGACGGAAACAAACGACGGGTTCGTAATCGCAGAAAAAGACCTTGAACTGAGAGGCCCTGGGGAGTTTCTCGGTACAAGGCAAAGTGGCATCCCTGATTTAATAATTTCAGATATTGTGAGAGATGCCAAGATTTTAGAAATTGCGAGGAATGAAGCCATCACATTTGTTTCCACACAAATGTTCGAGAATTATCCGTTACTTAAAAATGTAACGAGTTTTAGAATTTACAATGATTTCCTAAGTAGTTAAACCTTTTTACCAGTTTTGCGACCTATGCCGCGTAACCTTTGTTTTGTTGGAACATCCAAGGCATTGAGTAGTTGCTCGGATTGAATGAATAGAAGTCTTGGCTGTCAAATCTTTGACCTAAGCTGTTTTGCCAAGCCGGATTTTGCCAGCTATATGTAGAACCTGTGGCAGGAGCGCCGGTACCGAAGTCATAGTAACCTTTGTTGGTTGTAGAACCGAAGTTGTATGATGGAATTGTTGTACCGAAGTAGCCTGTACCTGTGCCGAAAGACGGAGTGTAACCGTATGAACCGCTTTGTGCATAGTATTGCTGTTGTTGACGTTCAAGTTCAGCTTCTTGTTTGAGTTCTTCAGCGCGTTGTTGTTTAGTGACTTCTGTTTCAACATAGTTGTCTAAACTTGCAACACGTTTTTCAAATTCTTTTTGTTGTTTTTCGTCGTCGTAAACTTTAGCAATTTGTACAACAGGGATTCCGTTTTCGTCGACGACAGCGTTGCCTTGTTCGTCAACCACTTGTTCTTTGAATTGGCTTGAATAATTATAAACTGATTCTAAGTCGTCGTCTTCGATTGCCTGACAAGCTTGTTTGTTTTCTTCTTCTAATTGTTTTTCTTCAATTTCTTCAGCGACTGTTTTTTCTGTATAAGGAATATTGTCGGCGAGTTTTGAACCAGCCCACATACCGACGAATGAACCTACGATACCGCCGATAGCTGCACCGACTCCAGGGATTGGGATTAATACCTGTCCTATAGCTGCACCTGCCCATTGACCGATAGCCGCGCCGCCAAGTTCAGCGCCAACCCTAACAGCTGATTTGCCTGCTTGTCTAAGTCCGTTTTTCAAGCCTTCGCCTTTTGGTGATGCCGCTACGGCTGTGCCGATATCTAAAGCAGCGCCGACGATACTCAAACCTGCAGCAAGCCAGCCGCCTGCTTTGCCTGCACCTCTTGTAAACTTACGAAGTGTTTTTGAAGCAGCCATTGCATTTTTAACGCCTTTTGACATTCTTGCGCCTGTTTTAGCTACTGCTTTTGCACCGGCTTTACCTTTTTGGGCAGCAGTAATATATTTGTTTTCAGCTTGTCTTGCTTGTGCAAAACGTCTGTGCAACGCATCAAGTCTGCCTTTGCCAAGTTTGCCTGATTGCATTTGCTTTTGTGCTGTTTTGTAATCCTTTAATAATTCGCCGTATAATTCGTTATATTTTGCGACATTTTTTAATTTATTAGCTTCTTCTGTTGGTAAGTGTTTGAGTAATTTTTTATATTGTTTGTAAGTGTCAGAACCTTTTTTGCCTATAAGTTTGTTAAATTCTTCAGGATTTTTAGCTTCACAAAGTTTTTTGAACAACTCTTGTGTTGCCGCGTCAAATTTAGCTTTTTTAGGCATTGTTGGTGTATTAGATGAAATAAGACTTTCCATTTTGGCAACTTTGCTGTTGACGAATTCTACGTCAAAATAATTCATCGGGTGTCTAAAAGTCGTCCAAGCGTTGTTTGCACCTGTTTTATAAGCATTGCCAAAGTTTTGCCAAGAACGGTTTTTCCAAGCTTCCCCGATTTTACCTTTATGTTGCCATACTGGCATTGCTGCACCTGCGCCCATAAAGGCCATATTTGTTCCGGTAAAGAATTCTTCTGTAGGTCTTGTACCGTCTGCATTTAAACCATATTTTTGATTGTTTAGCGCAATTGCATCACGTTTTAATTCAACTTTGTCAATTCCCATTTCTAATATCCCAAATTAAAATTTTGTTTCCCGTGTTACATTTATAAAGTTTTTTGTGTGCAAAAAATTGCTTTTTTGTAATGTTTTGTTACAATAGAGTTCAAATTGGCAATTTAATTTTTTACACTACTTAAAAAGAAAGAAGGTAAGTAATGCAATATAAAGAACGACGACACAATTCAATCACAGAAGTCAGTTTCACAAAAGCTAACGCCCCTCGCGTGAGATTGATGAACTTAATCTGGGGCTTGTAATACTCTGATTGAATTGCAGCCGAATGGGCTGTGTAAGGACAAGAAATGATACCCGTAATAACAGCAAGTAAAGTTTACTCTATACTAGGAAATAACAATTCCCTCGTACCGCTCGCCATTAAAGACGTCGCTAACAGCGTTGGTTTGACCGCTGGCTCTTATGTTGTAGGTAAAGAAGAAGAGGGACAAGACAGATTTATTGATGAATTCGGAACACAGGCTCTATGGCTTTTCGGTATTCCGGGTTACAAAAAACTACTCGATTTTGTGATGTTCAAAACTATGGGCTATGACCCGAAAATCGACGTTAGAGTTTTGAAAAACAAAGATATTTTTGAGAAAGCAAAAGAATTTGCGCATAACGATAATGTTAAAGCTGCGTTTGAAAAAGTCGGCAAAAATCAAAAAACTTTCAAAGGTTTGACGTTTGCCAAATTTGCTGTTTCAACGCTTATGACTATCGGAACTTACGGCGCACTCACGCATTACAGACATAAGTTTACCGAAGAGAGCATTAAGAAAAAGATTATCGCTGAACACAAACAAAAACAACAGGCAAATACTACCTTCACACCTGTTGCGCCAAAACCTGAGGCGTTCAAAGGTGTTTCCGTTAAGAATGATGAAAACAGAGAGCAAGTTGCGTTCAAAGGCGGAATTTCTGACTTTATGTTCAGCCCTGTTAAAAACCTGATGATTTTGGACGGCGCGATTTCTGGCGAAAGACTTCTTACCTCAAGAAACATGCAGGATTTCCTCGGCTACGGTATCAAAGAGGGAAGCTTCTGGGTATTTATGTATTACGCAGGCCAGAAAATTCAAAACCACCTCGAAAAATCCGCTGAAACTAAGCACAACAAATCAATCGATTTGGACGCAAGAGTAATCGAAAGCGACGAGTTGAAAAAAGCGTTCCACGACAACTCATTGAAGAAAAGTATTGACGAATTCGCTAACTGCAAAACCGACGTCGAAGTTTATGAGTTCATCAACAAGAACCCTGATAATTTCATTGTAAAAATGGCGAAAAAATCCGACATCGTGAAAACAAAGGGTTCAAACGAAAACTTGTTCGTGAAACTCGCAAGAAGAACCGGCATGATGGGCAAACTTGATAACGCAGATGTCGTCGACACAAGAGCGTATATTGATATTGATGAGTTCAAGGGTGTTGCGAATAAGCTTGAAAAGCTTCACGGACAATACGAGAAATCCGGTGAAAGTCTGGAAAAATTCCTTGGCGGTGTGAAGAAATTAAAAAGAGCATCAGTCTGGAAGAACATGGGATCTTGTATTTTTGCCCTTGGTGTTCTCGCGCCGGCAATCATGGTCGCAACCAGAATCCTCAGAGAAGACAAAGAATTCAAGGTTAAGGAAAAAATCGAAAAAGAACTAGCGTTCCAAGGCGAGATATAATAGACTACTTGACAATAATATTAAAATCGTAAATAATATAAATGCAGGGTGAAACCTCTAACATTTGTGACTTTAGTTAAAGGTTTCTGCGTACCCTACAACAGAATCAGAATAATTTTTAAAATCGCTATCATTGCCGTGATGGCGATTTTAATTAACTGCCTTGTCATAGCAAATACCTCCTTTCCATCCGATTTCTGCGTATAATCGTGTGTGATGGCGGAAGTATTGTACTTACCCTGCGTTTCTATTATAGAGGAAAAATATAATTTAATCAAAATCTAAAAGTTGTGACATTCGAATTTTAAGTGCTATGTAAATAAGTATCAAACTTAATAAAGTTGCCTAATACAAATTTTATAATAAGCTGAATTTGTAGGGCAGAAGTCACATAACTTCCTCCGGCACACTCAATTAGTGAAGAAATTGGTCGGAAAGGAGGTTAGTCTATGGAAAAATTGCAAATAATAAAAGCTGCTATCATTGCAGTGATTGCAGCTTTAAAAATTGCTTTGTTGTTTCTGTAGGGAGTGAAGAGCAGTTCTTAAAAGCAGTTTTTTAAGAGCTGCGCCCTACATGTTTATTATTCATTATATTGAAGATTTTGTCAAGTGGCCTTACTTAATTATCATTTCTTATTCGTTAAAATCAAGCAACTGGCTTTCAGTGACCTCTAAAGCGGTGGCGAGCCTGAATAGGTATCTAAGAGCTGGCTTGCGGTTTGCCGTTTCAAGTTTGCCAATATAGCTCCTATCACTGTTCATTATTTCCGCAAGTTCGTCTTGTGTATAGCCCTTTTGTTCTCTGTATTTTTTTATATTTCTACCCAAAAGGATGATTTTTGTAGCCTCACTTGTCATATTTTATATTTTGCTATATAATATGCCTGTTGTCTGTAGCCACATTGAGAACAAAAGGCTGCATTTGTTAAACTAATAAAGGAGAGTAAAAATGGAAAAAACTGAAAATGTACCTAGCTTAGAGGACAGGTTAGCAGAATTTAAATGGCGTTACAAAGAGGTTTTTAATTCGTTTAGCATTTTGCGCGATGCTTTGTCAAATGATATGAATGAAATTACTGTTAATCAGATAGAAGATATGATTGAGATTCTTTTTGAACGAATGGAAGAAAATACAACATTATTTGATGTGATTATGGATAAATTTCAGGAAAGTACCCATCTATGTAGGTAATTAAGCAGACGGGACGAAGTATTACTTCGTCCCGTCTTTAAAATTAAATAAATCGCTTTCATTTATTTCAAGCGTTTCTGCAATTTCAAAAATAAGGTCTAGGCTAGGATTTCTTTTGGCTGTTTCAACTTTGGCTATGTGTTCTCTAGACATGTTTAATAAGTCACCGAGTTTATTTTGAGTATAGCCTTTCTGTTTTCTGTATTTGCTAATATTTTTGCCTAGAAGTTTTAGTTTTGTAGCCCTATTTGTCATAAAACTATTTTGGTATATTTTCGTAAAAATGTATGTAGTCTATTTGAGAACAAATTACTTTTGTTAAATTCCTTGCTTTATATTCAACTTTAACCTATAATCTGAATGGAAATAGGGAGAGGTGTATTATGAATATTGAGCATATTAAAAAAGTCGATCCGCAGGTCGCTGAACAGATTGAACTGGAATTAAAAAGACAACAGGAAACTATTGAATTAATCGCGAGCGAAAATATTACATCTCTTGCTGTGATGGAAGCGGCAGGAAGCGTTCTCACGAACAAATACGCTGAGGGCAAGCCGCACAAACGTTTTTATAACGGTTGCGAACACGTCGATGTTATCGAAGAATTAGCGCAAAAACGTGCGTGTGAACTTTTCCACATGGATCACGCCAATGTTCAGCCACACTCTGGCGCGCAGGCTAATATGGCGGTTTTTGTTTATGCGCTTAAAATCGGCGATACAATCCTCGGGATGGATTTGTCTAACGGCGGCCACCTTTCTCACGGCTCTCCTGTTAACTTTTCAGGACTTTATTTCAACGTAAAAAGCTACGGCGTAGATGAAAACGGCAATATTGATTACGAAAATGTTCGTCAAATGGCGCTTGAACACAAGCCGAAATTAATCATCTGCGGCGCGAGCAATTATTCAAAAGTTATTGATTTCAAAAAGTTTAGAGAAATTGCGGACGAAGTCGGCGCGCTTTTATTGGCTGACATCGCGCATATCGCAGGGCTTGTTGTTGCAGGAATCCACCCGTCGCCGGCGCCTTACGCGGATTTCGTAACCACTACAACCCACAAATCTTTGAGAGGCCCTCGCGGCGGCATAATTATGTGTAAAGAAGAACACGCCGCAGGTATCGACAAGGCTGTTTTCCCTGGAATTCAGGGCGGCCCGCTTGAACATATCGTTGCGGCAAAAGCTGTTGCCTTGAAAGAGGCAGGTGCGCCTGAGTTCAAGGCTTATGCAGAACAAATCGTGAAAAATGCAAAAGCTTTGGCGCAAGGTTTGATGGACAACGGCATGGAAATCGTTGGCGGAATGACCGAAAACCACCTTATGACGCTTGATTTGCGTAATACCGGCAAAACCGGTAAGGATATGGCGAATGTTCTTGAGCGTGTCGGAATCACAGCAAACAAAAACACAGTTCCGAACGACCCGCAAAGTCCGTTCGTAACAAGCGGAATCAGACTAGGAACCCCTGCGGTTACAACTCGCGGGTTCAAGGAAGAAGATTTGCGCGTTGTCGCTGAAATCATCGCGGACGCAATCAAAAATTCCGACAACGAAGCAGAACTTGCAAAAATTAGAGAAAAATCTCTTGCATTATGTAAAAAATATCCACTTTATGAAGGTTAATTGAATATGAAAATGAGCGCACACATATTAGGTTCAGTGATAGCATATATCTTCGGAATGTTTCTGGTTCCGATGGTTATTGATTTTTCGCGCAAAGAGGGACTTGTTGATGTTCCGAATGAGCGTAAAATTCACACTAAACCTATATCGCGAATAGGCGGTGTAGCGATTTTTTCTAGCGTAATGCTTACGTTTTTGAGTTTGATTTTGTTGAGTTACTATCCGTACGGAAGCTTGTTGTCAGGGGTTTTGCTCGGAAGCTCCTTGATGTTTCTGCTCGGGCTTGTGGATGATATTTATAATCTCGACGCTAAAACAAAACTTTTCTTACAAATTGCTATTGCGACGCTTGCATATTGTTTAGGAATAAGCATTCACACGCTGCCGTTTGTGGGTGAAATCGGTGTGTTTTCTTATCCTGTAACGATTTTGTGGATTGTAGGGATAAGTAATGCGCTGAATTTTATCGACGGTGTTGACGGTTTGGCGGGAACTATCACGACGTTAGCGGCGATTACTCTTTCGGTAATCGCGATCACTGTTCCGCCTGCAAACCCGATTATTGCACTAGTTGGTTTTATTCTTGCGGGTTCAATGCTTGCGTTTTTGACTTACAACTATAACCCTGCCAAAATTTTTATGGGGGATTCAGGCGCACTGTTTTCGGGCTTTTTACTTGCGGCGATTTCTATTGTCGGAATTATGAAAACCGCGACACTTACGATTTTTGTAATCGCACCGCTTGTTTTGGCTGTTCCGATTTTGGATATAACATTCTCAAGCCTAAGACGTATCGCGAAAGGTAAATCTCCTTTTGTTGCGGATTCTGAACATATTCACCATAAACTTATCCACGCGGGATTCTCGCAAAAATCTACTGTCGGAATTCTGGCGTCTGTAGCGATTGTGTTCAGTTCTGTTGCCGCGTTGATTTTGGGCAACCAAACCATCAGATATTTTATTATTGCGATTGTAATCCTCGTTTCCATAATGATTTTGATGAATTTGTTGAAATATTATCTCGGGGCTAAAAAATAGCCCCTTGACAAATTGTTATTATTGTGGTAGTATGTCAAAAAAGGGTTTGATTACTCAGTTTCGTTTGGCTTGTTATAAGCTGTAAGAAATATTTAAGTGCAAATCCCGCTCATAGTAAATGTTGGTTCAAGACGAACCAAAAATCACGTGTGTTAGTTAGGACGAGGTTAGGACTATGCCGATAGATGGTGTACAAAACTACAATATAACTAAAAGAGATGGAACGCTGAGAAATGTTATTGCCGGCGGTGTATTAGGTGTTGCTGGCGGTTACGCGGCAAAACATATTGTACCTTTGGATTCTGCAGAGCGTAAAAATGTTCCGTATCGTTCTATTATTAACGTTGCACGTAAGGAAACCAATAAAAAAATGGTCGCAAATTATTCTGCGCTTTCACAACGTACAGAAGCGCAAGATACTTTTGTGAAAATGATTGAAGAAAAGAATTTCAAAAACAGCAAAAATATCATTAAAGATTTAGAAATTAACAAGCCTGATGTTGCAAAAGAATTCAAAAAGATTGTTAAAATCGCGGATAAGGATTCAGGCGCTGTAGCTAGAGAGTACACAGGTGCTTATCATAAATTTTTGAAATGTATGCGTCCGAACGCGAAATTCGTCGGAATCGGCGCAGCTGTTGGATTGTTAGGTGGCGCAATTTATAACGCTATGACACAGAACAGAGTGTAAATAAGTTTTATTTGTATTTGAATATCGAGTTAAATATGGCCTGTGGGCCATTTTTTTTACCTTGCAAATGTCAGCTGATTGAGCATTTTTATCGCAGGAAAATATTCATCTAAAATATGCAGACAGGAAAGACAGTATTTCTTTGCCCCGTCTTTGTTGCCGCAAGAGTAGTTCATAAGCGCGATGTGGTAATGGAGTTCTGGATCGTTGTAGAAAAAATCTTTTGCTTTTTCGGCGAAGAATTTTGCGAACTCGTCAAAATGATTGAAGTGGAACGCGCGTGAGAAAAATTTGTAGCTTTCGGCATTAATGCTTGCGAAAACATCTGCGTAGGCACAGAGAATTTCTACATAAAGCCCCTTGTGGTAGGTCATAAAAAGACTTAAATCAACTTCTAGAAAATTGCGAAGCTGAAAGAATGTAGGCATTTCGTCGTAGTTAATTTCTTCTGTGGTGAATTTTTTCTGAAGTATTGTGGCGAGTTTATAGCCCCAGAGTGCGCGATTGTCGAAGTCTTTTGCTTTGAGGAAAAGTTGTTTGGCGCCTTTGATGTCGTCTTCAAGAAGTTTGCAGTAGGCGTATTCGATTGTATAGCCATTTTTTGCAAAGAAAGATTTGGCCTGTTTCAGGTTGCCATTAAGGAGTTTTTCTTTGTTTTGCAGATATTTATCAGGTTGCATATTAGTAGTTATTATTGTTATTTGAGTTGAAATCGAATGATGGCATCATATAGTTCATCATCATAGCTTGAACCATTTGTGGATTGTACTGGCTCGGGTTATTTTTTGATTGCATCATCATGTATGGAAGCATATCAAATGAACGGTTCTGGTATCCGTTGTTGTTTCCGAGAAGCATACTCATTTGTGCCATTTCAGAATTGTAATTTTGAGCGGCAACGGGCATTCCTGCAGGTTGTAGAGTTACAGCGAGGCCTGCATTTTGAAGCGTTTTCAACGCTTGCGCAACGTCAGAATTGTCAGGTGTTTGCGCGGGTTGAACAGGTTGTGCGGAAATTACATTTTCTTCTACGCTAGGTTCTGCAGATTTTTTTTTTGAACTGTCCACGAGCATATCGGGAAGTTGTTTCAAATCTGTTGTGCTATCGTTAAGTATGTTATCTCGGTATTCCTGAACGCCGGTATCAATATCAGCGCCCTCAACTCCGATGTTCGGGCAGGAAGAGCCGCCGATTAAGCAGTCACGGCCGCGAACCGCGCATTCTGTAAGCGTTTCGCTCGGTTTAAGTTTTAGGATTGCGTCGTAAAGGTCAAGGGCTGCTTTAACGTCACCGATTTGGGTGTAAGAAAGCGCCATATAGTACATTGCAACAGGGTTCGGGTTGTCTTGCTGCATTTTTGCCTGAGCTTCTTGAATACATCCTACATAATTTTTTTGTTTATACTTTGTGATAAGGCTTTCGATTAGCGCCGGATCATAGTATGTGTTTGGAGAAGCTGTCAAATAGCTTTGCGCGTCAACTGTCGGGTAGATAGCTTTTGCACTGGAACCGGTTGGGGCTACAGCTTTGTCATCAGCGGTTCCGGCCGCGTTGTCTGCGTCGTTTATTGCTGAATCCAAATCAAACGAGAAGTCTTGAGCTGAATATGCAGCGTTTGAAAGTCCGCCGATTACGGTACACATTGCCAATAACAATATCTTTTTCATATTTTTCATATTTAACAACCTCTTGAGAATATATTAATAAAAATTTTTTATAAATCAATTTAATCATATTATACAATACTTTGCAAGTTTGTGACTAGTATAAACGTATGATTATTTGTTGAATTTTTTTCTGTTTTTGTAGAGAATTACGAAGAAAATTACGATTAATAATGTAACGGCGAGGATAACGAGTTCGATATATTGTTTGATTGTTTCGCCGAAGAACATTAGAACAAGGCTGACAAGAAAGAATCGTGCGCCTCTGCCGACAAAGCTTGCGAGGAAAAATTGCCAGAAGTTCATGCGTAGGATTCCGCTTGCGATGGTGAAAATTTTGTACGGAATAGGCGTGAACGCAGAAAAGAAAACTGCAAGCATTCCGTATTTGTTGTAGAGTTTTTCCACGTTGTCGAATTGTTTTTGATATTTTTTGAATAAAAGGTTGAACGCAGGGCGTCCGCCGAAGCGGCCGATTGCGTAACCGATTACACCTCCAACGGCGGACGCCATTGTGCAGATGAGTGCGTACCAGAGTGCAGAATTTGGCGCTTTCAAGTCCATTGTGATAAGCAGAATGTCAGGCGGTGGAAGCAGGAAAAAGCTTTCCACGCAGGAGTTGATGGCAAGGCCTAAAAGCCCCCATTGTTCAAACCAGCCATTCATTGTTGCAAATATTTCGTGCATAGTTAGATTATACTACGAAATTCTTTTTTTAGGAAACTTTTCGGTGGTGCTGAAAGTTCAATAAAATCCCACGGAAGCGGCGCGTCGATGTCCCATGTTTTTTCGGCAAAATAATCGGTGTCGATGTGGTTTTGTTTTGCGGCTTGCTTGAACGCGCCTGTTTTTCCGCCGAGTTTGTAGACGTCGATGAGAAATTGGGTGAAACTTCCGTCACCGCGTGAAAGAACGGCTTGCCAGTAATCCCATTTTGCGCTGGAGATTCCGACGTTTATGCCGAGTTTGTGGAATTCTTTTGTTAAATATGCGGTCTTTTTTTCTAAGGACTTAACGCTTTCACGGCCACACCACTGGAACGGCGTGTGGGCTTTCGGTACGAACGTTGAAATTCCAAACGAAATATCGAACCCTTTGAAAGTTGATTTCAGACGTTTTGCAAGTGAAATAAGTTCGTCGATATCTTCTTGAGTTTCGGTCGGAAGTCCTATCATTGCGTAGAATTTCAAGCCTTTAAGTCCGTTTTCTTGTGCAATTTTGACGGCTGAGAAGATTTGTTCCTCGGTAATATTTTTGTTGATAACCTTGCGCAGGCGCTCGCTTCCGGCTTCGACGGCAAGGGTCGAATGCTTTTGGCCTGTTAAAACAAGGGTTTTGATAACGTCAGGCGTTATCGCGTCAACTCTAAGCGATGAAAAATTCATCTCTATTTCGGGATTGTCGAGTGCCTTGTCATAAATATATCGGCAAAGTTCGTCAAACTTCGGGTGGGCGCTGATTTGTGCGCCGAGAAGCGCGATTTTGTTTGTGTGCGAAAGCCCTAAGTCGATTATTCGTTTTAATTCTTCGATAGGTACAAAGCGTATTGGAAGATTTAGAAAGCTTGCAAGGCAGAAGCGGCAGCAGTTTGCGCAGCCACGCTCCACTTCGATGATAAAAGTATCTTTGAAAAATGACTCGTCGCTTAAAATCGTTGAATAAATGCACTGTTCAAGCTTTTTTGTTGATTTATTTACCGTGCGTGGAAGCGACGGAACATAAATTCCCTCAACTTCCGCCAGAAGTTTAAGGATTTCTGTGCGTGATAAAGAGCGGTTTTCTTTGATAAGATTGACAGCTTCTACATTTACCTTTTCGCCATCGCCAATGATGACAAAATCAAAAAAATCGCGATATGGTTCGGGGTTTGCACTCACAACCGGCCCGCCTGCGAAAACTAGCGGGTGTTCTTCGCCGCGTTCTGAGGCGCGAAGCGGAATGTTGTATTTTTCAAGCATTCCTAAAATGTTCAAAAAATCCAAATCAAACGAGAATGAAAACGCCATCAAATCAACTTCTGACGGCATAAATCTTGTTGTTGCCGTGTCGGTTGCAACTTTTTCAACGCAAACATCTTCGAGCATTTCGGCTTCTTTCAAAAGCCACAAATATCCGAGTGATGAAAGCGCAAATGAATTTATTGCGGGATAGCAGAACCAGAAAACTAAATTACACGTCTTATTCGTCGGCGGTGTATAAAGTTTAGTTTCCATCAGTGATTAACTCCGTTGGTTCTTCATCGTTAATTTTTTTCAAATATAGTTCGTCAACAAGTACGCAGATGGTAGAGGCGATTGCCGGTGAAAGGATTACGCCGACGACGCCAAAGAACTGTTGCGCAATGAATAATGCCAGAAACAGTGTCAACGGGTGAAGTGACATGAATCTTCCGAAGAGGAACGGTCTTACAACGTAGTTTGAAAGCTGTTGAACGATTAAAAACGCAGCGATAGCAAGGATTACCTTGAGCCATCCGGCAGAATATGCCACCAAAATTATTGCAACAAGCGCGATTGTCGGGCCGACTATCGGGATTATATCCAGAACCCCTGAGATTAAACCAAGCAGGAATGAATATTTAATGTTCAAAATCGCAAGGCCAATCATAACCATTATGCCCACGGAAATCATTGATAGCACCTGTGTTCTGACATAAGCACCGACTTTGAATGCGATTGTATCAAGAATATTTTTCGCTGTTTTTTTCATATCAGGTGGGAAAAATTCTACGAATTTTTTGTCTAAATATTCTTTGTCGATTGCAAAATAGAAAACAATCATCGTGAAGACAACTAAGAATACGCAGATTTGTGCGAGGTTCATCGTCAAATCAATTGATTTGTTGACAATGTTCTGTGCGATTCCGCCCATAGATGCCATAATGTCCTGCAGGTCAATGAGATCAGCAAGTTTGTAGCCGAAAACTGATTTCGTAGCGATAAAGTTTGTCGCCGCGTTGATGTTGGTAGGCAAGGATTCGCCAAACGATATGATTTCGTTGACAGAGGCAACCAAAATTGGAATGAATGTTATAAATGTCAGAACCATAAACGTTAGAACCGCAATGGTCGCGGCCGGTTTGCGTCCCATGAATTTCTGCATACGTTCGATGAACGGTTCAAGTGATGAGGTTACGACGAACGCTGAATAGAATAATAGGAAAATTCCCATTACCTGCGGCAAAAACATTACTATTAATAATAGTAACAGTACACACACAACATTTTTTATGGTTAGCCATTTAAAGTTCATAGTCGCTCCTTAAAATAAGTCAGAGTAATCAGGGATTTCAAACACCTCGTTGTTTGCGTCCTTGTTTACAAATTCAAGATAGTATTCCATCGCAGTGTCTTTTGCGTTTGCGTAGAATTCATCAGAAATGAATTTTTGATGAAGTTCTGTTCTTTCGCCTGAGTAGTAGCCTAAGATTCCCGCGAAAGTTTCGATGTTTTCGAGATCTGAGCCGCCGCCGTAAGCTTTTGTTTTGGCGTCAGTGCCGGACGGACGAATTTCGATGTATTTGTCTGTGAAATCTAAATATGTTCCGTCGCCGACAAATTTTATCGCTGTTAGGTTTGAAAAATCAAGCTCTTTGAATGTGTCTGCAAGAACTTCTTTTACGTCTTCTAGTGTCATAATACCTTTTTTGACAGCGATTGCCATTGACAGGTAGAATAAATCGTTTTTAGTGCGTTTGTCTTCGCCGAGAAGTTTATCAGCTTTGAGTTTATCGATATCCGGTTCTGATTCGTTGTAGTACGCGATATCAACACGGGTGTCGTATTTCGCAACGATTTTATTTTCTTCTAGAAGTTTTACAAAGTGTTCTGCTAGCGTCTTTTTGCCATTAAGTTGTGCAACAAGCGCTGACGCTACGATAATCGCTTCTGTTGCACTTTTTTCGCGCATCGCGATGGCTTCTCTGCCGTGCATAGATTTGATTAAGTCTTCTGTTCCCATAATCATTCCGCCGGATTCCTCACCACCGAAAAGTACGCGAGGGTTCACGCCAAGGTTTATTGAGTTGCCGAGAACATCGTCGATGATAACTTCTTTTTTCGGTGCGGTTTTAATTTTGAGTTCAACTTTTTTCATAATGTTCGCAATTTCTTTGAAACCTACAGGAACATTTACTACCTGAACACCGTTATGAGCCGCCCATTCATCCCATGATTTCGCAGAGGCTGTTGTTTTGATGATAAAGCGCGGGTGTTTATCCCAGAGTTTTTGTTCTTTAAGTTGTTTTGCCCAGAAATCCATCAACATTAAGAATGATTGGTTCGCGGTGAAAATTGAGATTACGGTTCTCGGGTCAACCTGAACGTAGTCAATGCCGTGTTTTTCAAAGAATTCGATGTTTTTAACGCGGTCTTTTTGAACAATAGTCAGTCTGTCGTGGTCAGGGTCGGTGATTAATGCAACGGTTCCCATCGGATAGTTTCTGATATTGTTTTCATAATCAAGAGTGTCGATTACAGGGAAGAATTTTTTGCCGTCCGGCTTTTTAGCGATAACAGTTGCGTCTACTGAATAATCGTAGAACGCGTTTTCGCCTTTCGGAGTCTTATTATATTTGCCGATTGAGTGGAAGAATGGATCTTCTTCAATGTTCAGCCAGTCGAATTTTTCAGAAAGTTCCAATTTTTCAAGAACGCGGCTTAAAGTTCTGTATGCAGAACCTCCAACGTTGTCGATTACAAGTTTGCCTTTAAGATTTCTGATTAAATCAAGGTTTATGTCTTTTGCAACGCCTGACTTGAGGTATTCAACGTATAAATCAATACCGTCGTTGAGTTTTTTCATAACTTTCTGGTCGATTTTGTCGTCGTGTGCAGGTGCAAAATTTATCGCGTAGTAGCCAACTTTTTCCGTCTGGTCAAAGATTTCCTGAATTTTATTCACAAATTCAAGTGATTCTTCCGGCAGATACTGGCTTCCTTGAGAGTTTAAGTCTTTTGTTGCGTTTTTGACAGAAATTCCGTGGCTTGATGTGATGTATTCGCCGCCAAGAAGATCAAGTTTGAACGCTAAGAATGACGCAAGCCAGATTGGAATAGATTTTTTACCCTCGGGAAGAAGTGTTGTAATTCCGTTTGCGGCCTGAATCCTAGCGATTGCTTCCAGATACATCGCAGAATTGTATCTTACTTCGCGGCCTGCAATCTTAACGATTTTTTTGTCGCCGTATTTTTCGTTTGCAACAAGCGCTTTTGCAAGCGTTGCCAAAACTATACCGACAAGGTTAATCGGGAATCTTGTGTCCTGAGGGAATAAAATATTTTGCGGCCCTCTGATTCCGGCTGTCGAAACTTTAGCCTCTTTCGCATAGTTCGCAAACCATTCTTTCAACCCCAAACCATTTGGATTTTTTTCTGCATCATATGGCTCAAGGTGTTCTTTTTTCAACAGAAAAGTAAATTCACCTTTTTCGTTAAAATCAATAAGGTTCAACTCTCTGATATAATCAGGCGTTTTTGCGTAAACACTTTTAAATAATTCGTTCTCTAATGGACAGCTTGCTACGTTCATTGACACATCTCCCTTTTACTTTTATTGTAATAATAATACCATAAATTATGTCAAAAATAAAGTTTTGTAGTATAATATTGTTATGGCAAAAGAAAAAAGAAATTATTCTAAACGTGATGCATCTGAATTCAACTGCTTTAGGGCTTTTTGGCAAATTTTTGTTTGCGGTTGGATTTATATGATATGGTACAAAGTTGTATATAGACTTGAAGTTCACGGACGTGAAAATATCCCGAAAGATAACGGTTATATTGTTTGTCCGAACCACCTTGGCAATATCGATCCATTGCTTATGTGCGGGCTTATGCCGCGTCGTGTAAGCTTTATGGCTAAAAAGGAACTTTTTGAAGAACCGTTTTGCCGCTGGTGGATGGATTGGCTTGGCGCTTTCGCCGTAAATCGCGAAAAACCAGGGGCTTCTACTATCAAAACCGCTATGACTATTAAAAAAACTGAATGGGTTTTAGGTCTTTTCCCGCAAGGAACTCGTGGCGAATTCGGCGTAATAAAAGGTGTTAATAAAGGTTTCGCAACTTTTGCCAAAGTGACTAAATGCGGAATTTTACCGGTAGGTATTGTTGGCACACAAGAAAAGAAAAAATTACCTTTCTCTGGTAAAATTATCGTCAAAATTGGCGAGTTAATACCTTACTCTGATAACGTAGATGAAATGGTTCAAAGTTGGATTACATCAATGGAAAAATTAACCGGTTTTAAGTATGAGGAATAAAATAGTGAATAAGCAGCCTAGAAATTTTAATAGAAGATATGCGCGCGAATACAATATTTTTAGAACAATTTTTTATTACGGCGTAATCCTTTTCATGGTCGTTCCTTTTATGAAAAAATATTATAATTTCACCATCACCGGCCGTGAAAATCTTCCTAAGCATAAAAAAGCGAACAAACTTCTTTATGCCGGAAACCACGTTTCTGAACTTGATCCGCCGTTTTTATCGATGGCCGTAATGCGTCCTATCGCTTATATGGCTAAAAAAGAATTGTTTGAGGAAACTGATAAAAGACACTGGCTCATTAAACGTTTAGGCGCTTTCGCAGTTGACAGAGAAAAACCGGAAATCGCAACATTCAAAACGGTTAAAGACATTTTAAGCACCAGCTGGTCGCTCGGCGTATTTCCGCAGGGCGGAACAAGACCTTACGGCAAACTTGACGATTTAAAACGCGGATTTGTTGTTATCGCGAAAAAAGCGAAAGCCGACATCGTTCCGGTTGCAATCGGTAAATGGGACGGATATCCTGATAAGAAAAATCCTGAACCTAAAAAGAATGTTTCAATACATATTTGTAAGCCAATTTCATACGAGCTTCCGGCAGAAGATATTTTGTATCAGTGGAGTAAGGCTATTTCCGAACACGCTGAATACACAGAAATTATGCCAGAACCTATGAAGTAAAGCGGAAAAAGCCTAAACTTTTCCCGCTTTGTGATTTTTACTTTTTGTAAGCGTTATAAACCTGTTCGCCATAACGCCAGTGTTTTGCTAGCATTGAACGTTGTGTTGCTGCCGAACCGCCTGAGGCGCCAGGTGAAAATTCATCTATTGCATTCTCAATAAGTTCTTTTGTGATAGGTTTTCCTGCCGCAACCTGTTCTTCAAGATAATTAACCATATTTAATGTTTCATCTACAAGTTCTGGCCCGTAGAAGTTTGTGTTCAATTCTTTGATTACATCATCTGTAAAGCCTGCTTCGGCAAGTGTTACAATGGATTTGTTTGAAGCACCGGTCGCTTGTTTAAGCAGCGCGATTGCGGCATCATCGTCACCGGCTTTCACAAGTTCTATAAACCGCGCGGAATTAGGGTCTGCCTCGTTTGGTACAAGCTGGCCTTTTGTGATTTGTTTTTTCAACTGTTTGAAATTGTTGTAAACATTACCATCAACGTCACCCATTGTGATGTCTGTTGTGATAGGCCCCTCAAGTGTTGTTAATTTTTGCGGGCTTTCGTAAGCAACTGCGTTGACGGTTGCATTAGGATCTTTGCGAACCGGTGTTCCGGCTTCCATTGTCGCAAAGTCGATTTTCTGACCGCTTTCGGTAACGTAGGAATTCTCAAGGATTTGCGCACCTTTGTCGTTTGCGATAACGGCGCAGTCCATAATATTTCCGTCCGCGTCTGCATTTTTGGCAGCCCATGCTTGGTCAACATATTGGTCTGTTTTAGGATATTTGCCGTATTGCATTACCGCAGAATTTCTGTCAATTCTATGGTAGCCGCCCTCTGACCAGATATCTTTTATACCCATAAAATAGTTGCCATCTGCATCTGCAACGAGTTCAATGTTTATACCGTTTTTCTTGTTTAAGGCAATAGTTTCTTCAACGGTTTTGCCCCATTCGATTTTTGTGCATTTGTAAACCGGTTGATCTGGAGCCTGCTTGAACGAAATTCCCTGACCTGCGATGTTATCCGCGCGAGTTGGATTCATAAGTTTTTCAGGCGTTGCTTTAAGAGCGGCGGTTTTGTTTTTTGCACCCGCGACAATGTTGTCAATAATAGACTTGTTAATCGTAATCGGTCTGCTTTCAAGTTGTTTGATTACATAGTCGATTTCAGCAGGGTTAGTCGAATTTTGGACGAGCGCTTCTAAATCCTGAGTGCTTTTTGCCTCGCCGAATTTCGCTTTAAATTCCGGTGAAGCTTGTTTGATTCCAAACGCTTCTGGATGAGCTTTGATTGTAGATTCAAACGGCTCTCCGATTGCGCGCCATAAGCCGGCACCACGGTTTTTCCACGTCATAATAGAGGTGATTTCTTCCGGATTATCTAAAATCGCATAGATTTGTGCTGGATTTTTTTCGATTGTTTTGGAACACTCGCGTAGAATATCGTCGATTTCGGATGAGGTGAATAATGGTTTTCCATCTGTTGCTTTATAAGTGCCTAAACGCTCGACCATATCAGGATATTGTTCACGCATCTGGGCAGGTGTCGGTTTTGATTCGGCTGTGGCTTGACTTGCTTTACCTCCTTGGGCGGCTTTTGCGGCCATTTTTACTGCCACGATATTACCTGCACCCGAAAGAAGTACGTTGAATACCGTTCCGCCGACCGTGATTTCGCCGGTCATAAGTTTTTCGGCCGCCATACCTGTTACGACATCGGCACCGAACATCGCAGTTGCTTGTTGCACTGTTGTCAAACCTTTTGATGCAAATTGCACGCCTTTTGCAACCCCGCCGCCAACAAGAACCATGCCGCCGCTCACGACTGCTTGTTTGAAGATTTCTGTATAGTTAGTGTTTTCATTGCCTTTCTTAATCGCCGCGGCAAAACCGTCTGCTTTAAGAGTATCCATAACTTCGCCAGAACTGAATTTATCAGTTACTTCAGTAACGACAGTCGCGCCGGCCGTGACGCCTGCAACCGCGGCAAGTGAAGCTCCACCGGTGAATGCTGCGGCTAAAGAGGCACCGATTACAACTCCCGCTTTCACAGCGCCTGCGCCAACTTGTTGTGAAATATTATAGTCTGTAACGCGTTTCATAATATCGTTTTTGACCCCAAACGCCGCCTTGTAAGAGTATTCATATTCGTGCTGCACCTGATTAAACTCTTTGCCGCCGCCGGCTTTTACGGTGTTTTGATGAAGCTGGCCTGCGATATCTTTTGCCATTTTTTGTACAAAGGCGAATTTTTTATCAACATCAGCTTTTTCGAGTCCGGCTTCTTTCAATTTGTCGGCCAGAAGTTGTTGTCCATTTTCGCCTAAGAAATTTGCGAATTTTTTTACTTCGCGGTCATAAACCTGTTCTTTCGTCGCGCTTTTATATGTCGTAGGAACCGTCCCTGGCATGGTTGAGTATTCATTAGATAAACCTTTGTGTTTTAGGAAATAGCCTGACTGATTTTTGAAGTATTCCTCAATCCCGTGGTGGGCGCTGGCTTCTGCGTAAATTTTTTCTTTCTTTTCGTAAACTTTTATGCTATGCGGGTCGAATTTTGTGCCGAAAATTTCTTGAAATTTTGCTTCATAAGCCGCACTTCCCTCTTTTTTCGCAGCTTCTAATTGTGCAAACTGATTTTTTGCAAGTTTGAGGTCTTTGCGAATATTGTCTGCTGTGTTTTCCGAACCACAGAGTTTTCCCACGAAATCCGCGACATCGCCCGCCCAACCGTCTTGTTTAAGTTGGTTGTTGAAACTTTTTTGAGCCGAATTGATTCTTGTTGCCAGAAGTTTGTCGGCGGCTGTATGAAGCTTCGTGGCCGGAGTTTTGTCGATTTCGGCTCTGTCTGTCGCGCTTAATTGTTCTTTATTGTTGACAGCCTGAATCAGTGCGTTAACTATTTCATCAAGTTTTTCTGTGTTCGTAAAACCGATTTTGTTAAACTGGTGGTTTAATTCGGCGTTAAAACTGTTTTTAAAATGTGAAACCTCGACGCCGGCTTCTTTTGCTTTTGTCAGAAGTTTGTTGAATACATTAGAAATAGCGGATTTTCTGTCGGCCGAACTGTTGCCTTTTTCGTCGCAAATCATTTCGATGAAGCTTTCGTCTGGCGAAATTCTGTCGTATTCTTTTAACATGTCGATGACGTTGTCTTTATTTACATTGTTGAGTAAGTCTTGAAACTCTTGAGTGTCTACAGCGCCCCAATGGTTTTCGGCACTTGCTTTAAAATTTTTTGCAATTGTTGCAGGTTTCAGGTTTGTTTGTTCGATGGACGTGCCTTTGCCCGATTTTTGTTTTGGCGGATTCAATATTGCCGCTTTTTCTTTTGGGGTTAACTTTCGGCCAAGTTTTCGTTCAGCTTCTTGAATTCTTTGTGCCGTTGTGGAATTAATGTTTGATACCATTCTGCGCTCCTTTACACTTGTTGCTTTCACCGCGTACAACACAATAGGTATTGTGTTGTACCGTGAGTGTGCGGAATGCAGATATGGCCTGTTACGATTTGTAACAGGAATTGTTATGTTTGTTAAAGTTTTGCAGTAATAGTGCCGAAATTAGGTATTATAATGCGCAACACAATACCTATTGTGTTGCGTTTTTTACTTTCCTATGCAGAAATGTTCAAAGATGTTATTTAGAATTTCATCGGTAATCACTTCGCCGGTGATTTCATCGAGGAAAAGCAGTGATGACTTGAGATCTATGGATATTAAGTCCTGCAATTCTTGGTTTCTTGCAGATACTAACGCATTCATTAGTGACTCACGGCAGTTTTCGAGGCAATTTTGCTGGCGTGTGTTGGTCGTAAATTCCATATCTTCATTTGAAAAATTATAACTATATTTCTTTATGCGCTCTTTTAATTCGTCTAAGCCTGATTTGGTGAACGTCGAAATCGCAAGCGCACTATTGATTAATTCTTTCACGCCTAAATCTGTTTTGTTCGCAGCGATTAAGTATTCTTTGCCATCAAGAAGTTTGAAGATTTCGTCGTCTTCTGCGGTGTATCCGGCATGGGCGTCGTAGAGGAATATTACAAAATCCGCTTCTTCAACCGCTTGTTTTGAGTATTCAATCCCGATTTCTTCGACTTTGTCAACGTCTTGAGTGTCGCGGATTCCGGCGGTGTCGATGAGCGTAATTGGAACATCCCAGTCAAGGTTTTCGCGCAAAACATCACGGGTTGTGCCGGCAATATCGGTTACAATCGCACGCTCTAGGTTCAATAATGTGTTGAAAAGCGAGGATTTGCCCACATTCGGGCGGCCGACAATCGCGATTTTTAGGCCCTGACGCATAATATTTGAACTTTTTGCGCTTTCAAGGATTCGGTCGATTTCGGCGATTATTCGCTCAAAATTTTCTGTTAAATAGGAGTATTCCGGCTCTGCAACATCTTCCGGAAAATCAATCCCTGCGATAATCCTAGATAAAACTTTGAAAATATCTGCGCGAATTTCTTTGATTTTTTCTGCTAGAACGCCTGAAAGGTTTTTGGCCGAATGTTTTGCAAAGTTTTTGGTTTTTGCGTGGATAAGGTCTGCAACGGCTTCGGCCTGAGATAAATCCATTTTTTTGTTCAGGAATGCGCGTTTTGTAAACTCACCTTTTTCGGCAATGCGCGCACCGTTTTTGATTATAAGGTCAAGAATATTTTTGACAACATTAATCCCGCCGTGGCAGTGGATTTCGACAACATCTTCGCCGGTGTAGCTGTGCGGTTTTTTGAAAGGAAGCACAATAACCTCGTCGATTTTTTTCTCGCCGTCAAGAATCCATCCGTGTGAAATCTTACCGGTTTCGGGAATTTTGTTGTAAATCGCGCTCAGAATTTCATAGGTTTTATCGCCCGAAATTCTAATCACACCCACGCCGCCGGTGCCTAGGGGCGTTGCTATCGCTGTTATTGTGTCAAATTCTTGTAAAATATTCATACGCAGATTATCGCATAAACATTTTTATACATCAATCGGGGGATAAATTGTTATTAAAATATAAAACATGGGAATAATAATAGTGTGGCGTACATAAGGAGGTTAATTATGGAAGCTATCAACTTAATCCTGTTCGGTTTTATCGTTTACACCGCGCTTGTAGTTGTGCCAAGCATTTGGGAAGAACTTACTACTGAACATTAGGTAAAAAACAACCTTATCGCGAATTCGGCAAATAAGGTTGTTGCGTTGATTTTTAAGTGTGTGTTTAACGATTATTCTTCATCTGCGTCGTCAGATTTGATAGATTTGACTACCATTTGTGCCATCTCTTGCGCAATTACTCTTTGAGTGCTTGCAGGGCAGTTTTGAAGCATGTTCATCGCTGTTCTTAGCGTTGAATCTATATCGTACCAACGGCCTTTTCTTGTGTCTTCTAAGCCTGAACCCACTGCGTTGATGATGTCTTCGACTGTTTCACATTCACCGTCTTCGATATTGTGTTCGATGATGATTTTAATCAGGTTCAAAGCGATACGAATCTGGGTTTCGTCGTCTGAATTCTCTAGTGTTTTGACCGCGTTTGACAGAATCGGGTCTTTATCGTACCAGCGGCGTTGCTCGTTACTGTAAACTTCTTTCATATTTAAACTCCTATTCTTATGGCTTTATTCTAGTATATTTTTCGATTTCTGGCAAGCATTAAAAAATAATTAATTTTCATAAATACGTACCTTTTTTGTATTATCATTAATGTAGGAGATTATCTATGAAATACAAAGACTACTATGAAATACTCGGTGTTAAGCGCGAGGCAAGCGATTCGGAGATTAAGTCTGCGTATAGAAAGCTTGCGCGCAAATATCACCCTGATGTCAATAAAACAAAAGAGGCAGAAGCAAAATTCAAAGATATTAACGAGGCTTATGAGGTTCTCGGCGATAAACAAAAACGTCAACGTTATGACAGTTTAGGTTCAAACTGGCAGGGCGGCGCGGATTATACACCTCCTCCAGGGTTTGAAAACTTTAATTTTGGCGGCGGTCAGGGCGGATTTCAACAATTTGATTTCGGCTCTATGGGCGGTCAAGGCGGGTTCTCTGACTTCTTTAGTTCCCTGTTTGGCGATATGATGGGCGGCGCTGGCGCTTATTCCAATATGGGCGGAATGGGCGGTTTTGAACGCGCGGGTTCCAGAAGACGCGCACAGCAGGCAAAACCTGAAGATTTAGACGTGACAAAGAATTTAAACGTTACAGTCAAAGATATTCTTGATGGCAAGTCAATTTCTGTGACTTATACAGAAATGTCTAAGTGCAAACAATGTAATGGCGGCGCTTACTGTCCTAACTGCGGCGGCACCGGTATCGTTAGCGAACCGAAAACCATTAAGGTTAAATTGCCAAAAGATGTTAAAGAGGGCCAGAAAATTCGTATTCGTGGCGAGGGAAAATCCGATGAATACGGACATAAAGGTGATTTATTCTTTATTGTTAGCATAAAAGATCCTGACTACACTGTCGACGGGTTTAATTTAACAAAAGAAATAGATGTTTCGCCGAGTGACGCTGTTTTGGGTTGTAAAAAAGAGATTACGACGCCGCACGGAAAAATTACGATTACGATTCCGCCGCGTACATCTTGCGGTCAGTCCTTGCGTTTGAAAGATTTGGGCTTGCCGAAAAAAGATGGCGGGTTCGGGTATTTGAACGCAAAAATAAGGATTGTAGTTCCGAAAACATTGTCAGATGAACAAATTGAACTCTACAAAAAGCTTGCGGAGTTGGAAAAATAATTGACAGGGAAGTTGAAAAACTTCCCTGTTTGCACTTGACAACGCCCAAAAATAATTTTATACTAAACATATAAACGAAAGGATGGAAAATATATGAAAAACAGAACTGTA
>JAMPIJ010000011.1 GCA_023662905.1 Fusobacterium sp. | reverse complement strand
ATAGAGCGTTTGGCTACGAACCAAAAGGTCGGGGGTTCGAATCCCTCCGCGCGTAATAAAAAAGAGATACCAAAAGGTATCTCTTTTTTATTTATCTGTGTTCTTCGCCCCAATAACACATTTGAGATAAAATCGGAATGAATGATTTTCCCTTATCAGATAAAGAATATTCCACCTTAGGCGGAATTTGGGGATATTCTTTACGGAGTATCATACCGTCTTTTTCCAACTCTTTTAAAGTTGAACTCAGTGTTTTATGAGTAACAAGCCCTAAATATCTTCTTAATTCATTGTATCTGAGTACTTCTAAGCGATATAGAGCATATAAAATAGTCAATTTATACTTGCCGTTAATTAATGATAAAGTATAATTGAATCCTGTTTCTTCAAATTTCTCAATTATTTCTAAACAACTATCAGTCACTTTGCTTTCCTTTAAGATAGTATCTATCTTTTATGTGCGTACTTGAAAATTAATACATATAGTTTATCATAATTATATCAAAATGAAAGGAAAATTTTATGAGAGACGATATTAAAGAATTTAATGCGGTAGAAAATGTAGCAAAAAAATTTATTGAAGCTGTTAAAACAGGTAATCCAGAAATTGTAAGACCTTATTTTTATGAAAAAGCTGTCTTCTTTGGGCAATTAAATGAAAAAGAATACCAATCAGGACCAATTAGCCAATTTTATGAGGTTTTAAAAGAATATGGAGCTTGCGGGGATAATTACATTGCAAGGGTTGATGTTTTATCTTTAGAAAAAACAATTGCAGTTGTCAGAGTAATTGAAGATAACTGGCACGGTTATAAATTTACTGATATTTTAAATTTAAACAAAATAAATGGTGAATGGAAAATTGTAGCCAAGGTTTATGATACATTATCTTATGAGGGTTAATTTATGGCAAAAGTTTTGTTAATTAACGGCTCGCCTAATGAGTTTGGCTGTACTTATACAGCATTAAAAGAGGTTGAGGACACATTAAATAAAAATAATATTGAAACTGAAATTTTATATCTTGGCAAAAAACCGATTTCTGGTTGTATTGCTTGTTGGAAATGCCGTGAAACAGGTAAATGTGTTATTCAAGATATCGTTCAAGAAGTCAGTGCCAAAATTGATGAATATCAAGGTATAATAATAGGTTCTCCTGTTTATTATGCAGGGCCTGCGGGGATGTTGTGTTCATTTTTAGATAGATTTTTCTTCTCGAATGAAAGACGAATGGCAGGTAAACTCGGGGCGGCTGTTGTTTCTTGCAGGCGTGGTGGTGCAAGTGCCGCATTTGATAGGTTAAACAAATATTTTGAGATTAGTAATATGCACACAGTCGGTTCTCAATACTGGAACCAGGTTCATGGTTTTACACCAGATGATGTCAGAAAAGATAAAGAAGGACTGCAAACTATGAGAACCTTGGGGGAAAATATGGCTTGGCTCTTGAAAAACATTGAAGCCGGACGTGAAAAGGGTATTAAGTTCCCTGTATATGAACAACGACAACTAACGCATTTTATAATGAATTGAACAATAGAATGTGAGAGATGATTATAAGGCTCAAAATCTGTCTTTAGTTTGACGGAATATTTGTGTTAGGTTCTTTGGACACTGTTGGGGCTAAGCCTTTGAATGCAAAAGGTTTTGCAAAGTAATAGGCGCTTAAAATATTTAACCCCCAACCAATCAGGTTTACAACGTTTTTAAGTCCTTGTGCTTTTTTAGGGAGGAAGTTTGACATAGCCATCAAGCCTGTTCCCGCCATAAGTGCCATATATGCCTTGAAGATTCCACGGGGAACCGCAACGCAGTCGTTTACGTCGCGAGGGTTTTTGACTTTATCTACTATGACGTCGATGATTTCGCGTTTTGGCGGCTTTTGTTCAGTTTTATTGTTGTTATGAAACGCCGGTGTGGCTTGTATTCTTGTAACTTCCATATTCTTATCAAAAACCGTAAAAATTTTTTTTGTTATTTGATAACAAATTTTAACAATTTTTATTAAAAATGGCAAAAAGTTTTTTTACTGGGTTTAAAGTGTATAACAAAGAGGTAATTCCATGGAAAATTACAGCACACAGGCTATGCCTTACTATCCATCAAGCCGTTCAGGCAGAATAAAAAGAGCTATCGGTATGACAATGACCGGAGGCTTAATCGGTATGACTGCGTATTATACTCCTGTGAAAAAAGATTCGTTTGTCCAGCAAGCGTTTGATGTTACCAAAAAGGATGCTGACGAAAAAATAGTTGCGCTTAGAGGGATAGCTCAAGAGGTTGAACAAAATAATCTTTCCACTCAAAGCAAAATGGTTTTGCAAGATATGGGCTTAGCGGAAGATGTTGTTGAAATTACCAATAAATGTAGCGAAATTGACAAAAAAGTAACTGATTCTGTGTCTGTAAAAGCCTTAAAAGATGATTTTAGCCGAAATTTTGATAGTTATAAGAAGAACAGTGCATTAATGGATAACACCTGTGCCGAGGCGTTTAGAGCCATTAAAAGAAGTAAATTTGCCTGGGGCGTTGGTGTAGGTTCCGCAATAGGGCTTGCTTTAAGTTTATTAGCAAGTAAAGATTAATGTATAATGTTTTATACTTTAATAGGAGTTTTAGTTAGAATTTTCAGCAATTCTTATCTGAACGTTTGTCAAAAAATGTTGACGGGACGTGGCCAGAGGGCTTCTGTTGTGAATTTTTATACGTATCTGGGGCTTACATTTCTTGTTTTGCCTTTGTTGCCGGCATGTATGACATATTTTAGCGGGGAATTGTTGGCGAATTTCGTTGTAATGGGCATATTGGGAGCGTTGGGAAATTATTTTATAATAAAGGCGCTATCTATTGGTGAACTTTCAACGCTTGCGCCTATTAATTCCTATAAGCCGGTTGTTGCATTGCTGGCGGGAATTTTCTATTTACATGAAATCCCCTCAAGTGGCGCTATATTGGCTCTCGTGTTAATAATTGCCGGTACAACGATGTTGATTGATAAAGCGGCCGGCGGTTTTTGTGCTAAAGCTGTATTTTATAGGGTTCTGGCATTGATTTTTTCAGCAACCGAAGCTGTATTCATCAAGAAAATTATTATTTTGACTGACGTTAGCAGTGCTTTTGTCCTGTGGGTGCTTGCAGGACTGGTGTTTACAGCGCTTTTTGTTGTTCGTTCTGTAAAAAATATGAAGATTGTTTCGTGGAAGTATCAGATTTTATTGGTTTTGGCCGTTGGAGTGATGCAGTATTCAACGAATTATGTATTTTCAAGGTTTAATGTTGCGTATTCGTTGGCCCTTTTTCAATTTTCGACACTGATAAGTGTCGTTTTGGGCGTGAGTTTATTTCATGAGAAAGGCTTGAAACGTAAATTAATAGCTTCACTTATTATGGTTGTTGGCTCGATAATATTAATTTTAGAATAAAGTGACACTTATTAGTGTCTTCTTGTTGATTTGTTCACCTTATAGTGTCATTATTGCAGTGGAAAGTATTGACCTGATTGAATATAGATTTCAAAATCTTCATCTGGGTTTGAACTCGCAACGGTTAGGGTGTAGTCGCCGAATTTGTAAGTTTTTCCTGATTGAGGAGTTGCGCCTAGTTTGAATTGTGCTTCATAGGTTGTCCAGTCTGTATAAAATTCATCCAGCGATTGGCTTTTGAACCCCATTCGTTCAGAAAGTTTTTCAAAATCGCGTGGGATATTCTTTTCAATATCGACACCGCATAGTGACTCTGAAAAAGCAAGTGCAATAAAATCACCGCTGTGGCTTATGCTGAAATGTTTTGCGCCGGATTTTAAGATTGGTTTGCCATTGTCAAAAATTACTTCGCGGTCTTCAAGTTTGTAGAATTCACGGAGAATTCTATCGACCATAAGATATGAAAGGCAATGTTCGTTGAGTTTTTTCGGGTTAGTAATTTCTTTCTTTTTGAACTCAAGAAGAAGTTTTTGGTGTACGCTGTCTGCGTCAATAATTTCAATTACAAATATATCCATAGGTTTATTTTAGCACAAAAAAGCACCCGCAAATATTTGCGGGTGCTTTTAGGTTGTTTATTATTCTGCGACTTTTGCGTTTCTGATTGCTCTATCGACCTGACTGTCGCTGAGGCCTTGTTTGAGTAGTGCAACTCTTAAGGCTTCTTTTACACCGTTAGCACTTGTTTGTCCTGAAGAACTTGCAGTGTACGTTTTATCGCCAATCTTGACGTGAATGCTTCCACTATAGGTGTTAGTGCCAGGAATTTTTCTGATACTAACTGTTGTGTTTGGTTTAGTATTACCTGTAGTTGGTGCTTTGCCAGTACCGCTGCCTTTTGGGTCAATTTCGTATGAGTCAAGTGGAGTTTTGAACGCCTCTTCATCGAATGTTAGTTCATAGGTTTTACCATTTCTGTCGGTATATGTAATATGCTTTTCAAAGTGCTGTTCTTTTGCATCTTTACGGGTACCCATCTCCCAAATATCTTTGTTATTCAGGTAGGTTTTACGGAACCAGTTACGAAATTCTTTCGTATTAGGGGCATTATATGCTTTTTGAAGAGTGTTCCAACCCTGATAGATGACTTTATTACCCTTTTGTATCGGGTGTTGAACATCTACTTTTACAGTCGTAGTCTGTTCTTCTTGTTCTTCTATTTCAGGAGTTGTCTGTTCTTCAATTTTTATTTCAGCCTCAATTTTCGGTGGTTTTGGCGGTTTCGGTTGTTCTGGTAATGGTGCCTGATCGACGCCTTTATCTGAAAGTACCTGTCTGCGAATTGCTTTATCACGTACACCCTCATCTCGTATTTTCAGGATTTCAGGCAGCGATGCTAATACGTTTGCAACACCTGCGCTGATACCAAGATTCAATACGTTTTTAAGGTTGATTTTTGGTCGTCCTTTTGTCGTGCCACTGACCTCTTCTTGGCCGCTATATTCAGCTTCACCTTCAACGAGTACATCGCCCTCGTAGTGCGCTTTACCGGTTAAGGTTACTTCGTCGTCTACGTCTGCAACCCAGTGAACTGTTCCGTCAACGTCAACAACTTTTTTGTATGGAATTGAAACATTGCCGCCTACAGTACCGTTATAGTCAACTGAGCCAGAGTAATCGACCGTACCTGAATAGTCTACTGAACCGGTATAGCCCTGTTCGTAAGGAATATCCACTGAGCCAGAATAAGGTATATCTTCAGTATAGCTGCCGATTGGTACACCGTTCTGCCAGTCTGTGTGTGTAGCCTGAACCGTTCCATTATAGTTGCCGTGTGCTGTGCCGGAAACTGTACCTGAGTAGTCCGCAGTACCAGAGTAGCCAGCTGTGCCGGAATAGTCCGCTGTGCCGGAATAGTCAAATTCTACGTAGCCCTCGGCATTACCCTCAACTGTGATTTGGTCATGGTAATCAACATCACCCTCAAGGTGTTTTTGATATCTGCCGGTAAGGGTTGCATCGGTTTCACCCTCGTAGTGAACCATTTTTGACCAAGGCACTGAACCGCTGTATTGTACAAGTTTGAAGAATTTGGATTCAACAACTTTTGTTGTACTCAAGTATTCAGCCGCTAAGGCGCCGATACTGCCGACAACAAAGCCTTTACCAAACGCTTTTACACCGGCACCGATTTGCATACCGATGGTTCGGTCGCCCTCAGTTTCGATACCTGCGGCTTTGAAGCATTTCGCAGCGAAACGTCTATCGCCCCATTTCGTTTTGGCAAGTTCGCCTTTGCGATCACGTGTAACTTTCTTTCTATCCTGAATATCAGCATAGTAATCAGCTTTGTATGTTGCGTCTGTCATTTGGTCGTTGTCTAAGTTGTTATCGTTAGACATCGCAAGCATGTGTTCTTTGAACTTTTCGCTTTCAAACTTCCAGTATTCAGTTTTTGTTACAAGGTTGCCCTCGTCATCGATTTGTTGACGGCCTTTGTCGTCTAATACCGGAACTTCTCTTGTGAACGTTGCAGTTTTTTCGTCTGCAGGTGTCGCAAAATCTTCCGGTGACTCTTTGACATATTCTTTGATATCATCGTCTAACTTATCGAAGTTAACAACTGTATTTTTGAATTTAAGTTCTGCGCGTTGTTTTTCAACCTGAGTTTTGGCCATAATTTTGGCGATATCGTCAAGGTTATCAGACAGGAATTTAGCATTGCCTTTGTTTGCATCCTGTGTGACTTTTTCGCGTTTGGCTTCAAGTTTTGCGATTTTGTCTTTAACTTTTTGTGGTAACGCCTCGTAAGCCGCTGTTGACGCTTGCTTACGTGCTTCTTCACGTTCAAGTGTTAATTTGTTCGCTTCTTCGAGTTTATCTTGATTAAGTGCTTTGTTAATTGCTTCGGCATCAGCTTTTACCTGTTCAAGACGTTTTGCTTCGAGTTCGTCCGCAGCATTATCCTGACCGGCTTTGCGAAGTCGCGCAATTTCTTGGCGGGTTTCGATATTTCTTGTGTTCGCATCGGCTCTTAAAGCTTTAGATTCGTCGGTTTCGGCTTCTTGAAGCAGATTTGCGATTTGTTCGTCGTATTCACGGTCTTTCTTAATCGCAAGGTTTTTAACCCTTTCGACTTCAGGTGTTACATTATCATTTTTTAGTTTGATAATTTCTTCATTGATTTCATTGATTTCTTTAGCGCCTTTGTTAAAATGTTGTTCAGTAATAGCGCTAATTGCCATGTCTTCAATTTTGCCCTCTGTGATGTCAAAGGCATCAAGAGCTTTCAAGTCAAGAATAGCCTCGATTTGTTCAGTGTCAAGGAATTCACCTTGTTGAACCCAGTCTTTTTCTTGAACTTTTTCGTGAGGAGGTCTTATTGAGTTGTAAGCGTCCAGAGCGAACTTGCTGCATGCTTTTGCTCTTCTGTCTTGAGCGTCTTTGATTGCATTTTCGAGCATAGTTCTTTCTTCGCCGTCATCAGGCCCGAGTTCGGCAAGCTGTTCTTGAAGCTCTTTGATTTCTTTATCATAAGGTGCGCGAGGTTCTTCGATATATTGTTTGCGAAGTTCCGCTCTTCTGGCATCGTAGGCTGCTTTTTCTTCTTCTGTTGCAAACCCCTCTGCAAGATATTTTGATTTAAGCGTTTTTTCTGCTTTTGTATCGCGCATCATATTTTGAAGTACCTGTTTTGTCTGGCGTACTTCTTTTGAATACATTAGCTGAGCAATATCTCTTTTTGCTTCTGCTGGATTTTGTTTGTAACGTTCAAGGAAATATTCGTTCCATTGTGATTCGTTAAGTTTACGCGAATCTTTGTCGTTCATGTTATCCGCAGTAATTTTTGTAGCTTCTTTTCTTAATCCTTCAAGCTTATCTTGCTGCTGTTTTTTTACTTCTTCCGGAGTTGTTGCTTCACCAGTTTCTTCTTTTTCAACGCCCATGCCTTTCACAACAGGAGCATTGTCAAAATAGTTGTTGATGTCTTTAATTTCCTGTCCTTTTGTCAGAAGTTTGGCAATTTGCTGTGCTGCCTTATCTGAACTCATGCAGAACTCTTTGGTTTTCGCGCTTAGTTTTTTCCAATCCTTATCGGAAATACCAAAGTCACGATAGTTTACTGCTGCTACATCACCCATACTTGTCCTTTCTGCGCTTTCCCCTATAGTTTAAGCGCTTTTTGTCTATTTACCTAATATGTGATATCGGTGTCGGCATTTTCTTTTCAAAAATTTAGTAGCAATTTGCGAGTGTTTTTGCTAAAATGACGATATGATAAGCGTTTTGGCTGGAAAAATTAAAGTTTACAATTCTTAACGTGTTAACATTACTTAATAAAGACAGATTAAATTGTAAAACTTTGTAAATATTTGTCGAAAAATACTCAATTTTTTATACGAATGTACCGTTTATATAAATATATAAAAAAGTGTAATGTGACATAATAGATAAAGAGGTTGCTATGAGAGGATTCAAAACCGGCAAGAAAAAATTAATTCCACTGATATTATGCTCAGTGTTGGTTTTGCAGCAAGCAGGTGTTAACGCAGCATTTGCCTCTGTGATTACTGACGGGGCTGGTAACGATATCGGTAAGCATCCGTATACAGGGAATTACGAAATTAGACCGGACTTATATAATTATTATAATGGCAAGGTAGGTTTTAAAGAGTTTCAAAAATTACAGCTCTCAGAGGGCGATGTTTTGAACTTCATCTTCCAAGCATATAACGGTTCTGTACCGAATTCTCAATACTGGGATATAGATACTTTTGTTAACTTTGTGAACAGTCAGGTTAATATTCAAGGTATCGTTAACGCTTTGACTACCGTAAACGGTGATTTGAAGCAAAACGGTAATCTTGTATTTATCTCTCCAGAGGGTATGGTTGTTGGTGGAAGCGGCGTTTTGAATGTTGGTTCTTTAAGCGTATTCACACCGACTAACGACGCATTCAATGTATTAAAAGACGGAATGAGAACCGTTAGCGTTAACAATATGAACCAACAAATGGGTGAAGCAACCGATAAAACTTGGAATCCAAACGATCCAGCTTTATATGGCGGTTCTGGAACAATTCAAATTGATGGTAAAGTTTTTGCAAGAGGCGACGTTGAACTCGCTGGCGGGCAAATCGGTGTTGGTAGCACCGGTACTGTTATCGCGGGGCTTGGCGGAAACGCTGCTGGTACCGTAATTGCTAATGCGGCTGCAGCTGAAACTTTATTCAATTCGCTTGTTAGTACTGATAATATGAATATTGGTAACTCATTTGCTAATGCGAATGGCGAAATTAAAATTACTTCTAATACCGGAACGACTGTTGCTCAGGGTGGTTCAATCAGAAACTTCGCAACAAACAATAGTACAACAACAATTACTAACCATGGCGCAAATGGTATCAATATTAACGGAGAGGTTTCTAACCCTAACGGTAATATGACTATCACAAATAATGCTGGCTCTTTAAATGTTGGCTCTGCCGGAAATCTTAAAAACAAAGGTACAATGAGAATTACCGGTCAAGGCGCTAATGCTAAGATTACTATTGATGGCAAGGCTACTAATGATGGTAATATGTATATTGCAAATAACGTTGGTAATGGCGGCTTAAATATTGGCGGTACTGTTACTAACAATACCGGAGTCGCTGAAATTACAAGCGCTCAAGGACATTTGAATGTTAATGCTGGCGGCACTGTTACTTCTAACGGTACAAGCTTGAAAATGGAAAATAATGGCGTTAATGGCTTGAAAATTGCTGGTAATGTTAACAATAACAACGGTATTGCGACAATTACTAATAAAGCTGGCAGCACAACAGGCGCTTTGAATGTTACTTCTACAGGTAACGTTACATCTAAAGGTTCCAGTTTGACAATGACAAACAATGGGGCCGGCGGATTAATCGTTGACGGTCAGGTTAACAATAACTCTGGTACTTTGAAAGTTGAAAACACTAATAATAAATTATTAGTTTCTAATACAGGCCGTGTAAATTCTAAAGGCTCTAAAATTGATGTTGTGAACTCTGGTTCTAACGGTATGCATATTCAAGGTATCGTTAACCACCGCAATCCTAACGGTACTGTTAACTTCACTAACTCTAATTCTGATATGATTATCGGTCACGGAACGACTGATTTCAATATTACTTCTGACGCGGATGTAAATGTTAATGCACTTAGCGGTAATGTTTATAACTACGGTGTGGTTAAAACTTTAATCCAAACTATTAACGGTGCGGATTTGAACATCACTGCTTCAAACGGTGCTATCGGTAAAGAAGTTGGCCCTTGCGCAGATGGCGTTTGCACAGGTATCGGCGGCGCTGATGCTAGAGATTTGACAAAATCTATTAACACTGAAATTGATGGTATTATTACCGCTAACAGCAAAGGCTCTAACGCTCTTGTTAATATGGCAAGTTTAAACAAAGATATGCACATTAACCAGATTAACTCTGATGGTCGCGTAATTCTTCTTGCTGATAACAAAACAAACAAAGGCGCTACTGCTTATGACGTTTTGAACAACGCACTCGATAAAAACAAACCAAACATTACTGGTACAGGTATTTCTGTTATCGCAAGCGGTAATATCGGCCAAAAATCTAATAAACTTACATTTATTCAGAAAAATGGCGATTTCAACGATGCTTCTTGGAACGCTGATAAATTCAACTACAAACCTAAAGATGGCGTTCAAGGCGTTGATATGTTAGCGATTAAAGACGTTAACATTAAAGGTCTTGATAATGCTGACGGAACTAAAAATGATACTAACGTTTGCGCAATTATTTCTAGAACAGGAAGCGTTGACGCTGAATTCTCAGGCGATACTTACATTAAAGACGTAACCGCTGAAAACAGAATCGATATCGTTAACCGCGGTAAAAATATGTATATCGAAAACCTCGGTCAATCACCTACTTACTATCCTGAAAAAGGTGATTACTATGGAAATAAAACAAACGTTGTTCCTGAAAGAGCGCACATAACCGTTCTTGACCTTGGAACAGTTGCTAACCCGAATACCGCTGCTGATTCAACTTTAGTAATCAAAAACGGTCATATTAACGGTGACGGCAAAGGCAGACCAAGCAGCGACCAAGATATCATCGTAACAGCTGATAACGCTTACGTTGATGGTTACTACTTCAACATGGGCAAAAACAGAATGCCAGGTCACTCAACTGTAACTAAGCATGATGGCACTAACACAATTACAAGCCCTGATGGCACAGTAATTTCTGTAAGAGGCCAAGCAGTAAGACCTTATGATGTTACAGGAATTGGCAGAGATAAAGTAGAACGTAATTACTATTACGGTTCAGATACAGGCATGGAAAAGCCAAACGGAACCGGTTCTGAACAAGGTTCTGATCCAGATTATGATGGTACAACAGCAACACCTGATGGAGTTGATGACGATAACTTAGTTATTCCGGTTCCGGATGAGCCAGAACCACCTACTCCGCCAGATCCACCAGGACCAATCGATCCTGTTGATCCGATTGATCCGGTAGACCCAGACGATCCAGATAATCCGGTAAACCCTGTCGATCCGGTCGACCCTGTAGACCCTGTTGATCCAGTGGATCCTGTAGATCCATCTGATCCTGACAAACCAGTAACACCGGTTGACCCTAACGATCCACTTAATCCAGTAGATCCTGAAAATCCGGACAAGCCAGATCCTGTCGATCCTGTTGATCCAAATCCAGTAGATCCAACCGACCCGATTGATCCGGTCGACCCTGTGGATCCAGTTGATCCAAATCCGGTAGATCCAGTTGACCCAGTAGATCCTGTAGACCCAACTGATCCAACAGACCCAGATAACCCTGTAGATCCAATCGATCCAACAGATCCAGATAATCCGGATAAACCAGATCCTGTCGATCCGATTAATCCAGATCCAGTAGACCCAACTGATCCAATCGATCCGGTCGACCCAGTAGATCCGGTTGATCCAAATCCGGTTGATCCAGTTGACCCAGTAGATCCAGTAGACCCAACTGATCCAACAGATCCAGACAACCCTGTAGATCCAATCGATCCTACAGATCCGGATAATCCAGATAAACCAAATATTCCGGAAGAACCAGTTGATCCGGTAGATCCAGAAAATCCAGATAAACCAGATGTTCCAGATAAACCTGTAAATCCGGTTGACCCAACCGACCCTGATAATCCGGATAATCCTGATAACCCTGGTAAACCAGATATTCCAGATCCAGTTGATCCAGAAAAACCGGATGTCCCGGATAAACCGGAAAATCCAGATCCAGTTGACCCTGTTGATCCAACAGACCCAACAGATCCAGACGATCCAAATAAACCGGTTATTCCAGGAAACCCAACAGATCCAGAACAACCGGATGAACCAAATAAGCCGGTAAATCCAGATGATCCTGATAAACCGCCGGTTAAACCTGAAGATCCGAAACCTCCGGTTGATCCAGATCAACCAAAACCGCCGGTAGACATAGATCCGGATGATCCAAGACCATTATTCCAATTTGGTTACAAACAAAGAGTAATGGAACACAGTATCAGCGCAATCGATAAACGTACACAAATCCGTGTTAACGTTAACGAAAGCGAAACACCATTGACAATTGCAGATAATTCAGATGTTGAGTCTGTTGTTGATATATCAAGAGGCGGTATGTCAGTAACACACAAAAACAAATTAAAAGTCGGCGATATCGTACCGGTTCACATCAAATACGGTGACGTTGAAATCGATGCCAATGTCAAAGTTGTATCAGCAACTAAAGGACGTGCCGGAACTCAGTTCGTTGACCTTGATGACGCAACAGCAAACAAATTATTATACTTGAGTTTGTTGATGGACGGCCAAACAGATACTAAAGTTACATATACAGTTGGTGAGAAAAATCTCGCCGGTACAAAATAAAATTAAAGGCTCCTGAAAAGGAGCCTTTTTTATTATAAGTTTAATTTATCTTTAACTATGTATATTGGTCTGTCTTTAACTTCTTCGTAAATTCTTCCTATGTATTCGCCGATTATTCCGAGCGCAAAAAGTTGAAGCGCGCCGACAAAAAGAATCAACGCTGTGATAAGGCATAACAAGAATCCGTTATCCCAGAAAATTCCGGCAATACCGCTTGCTAACGCTGTTAGCATTAAAAGAGCGGCAAGCAGATGGATGAATTTAAGCGGTTTCGTTGAGAATGATAAAATTCCGTCCGCTGCGAGTTTAAGCATTTTAGAAAGCGGATAGTGCGTTGTACCCGCAAAGCGCTCGTCGCGGTTGTAATAAAGCGGAGTGCTATTGAACCCTACCCACGGCACCATTGCACGTAAAAAACGATGTTTTTCAGGCATTTTTTTAATGGCTTCGACAACTTCTCTTGTAATAAGCCTGAAATCGCCTGTATCGGTCGGAACTTTAATCTGACATAACATATCAAATACACGATAAAAAGCAAAGGCTGTGAACTTTTTAAACGCAGTTTCCTTCCTGCGTTTAAGTCGTTTACCGTAAACGACTTGATAGCCCTCTAAGGCTTTTTCATACATATCTTTGATGAGTTCCGGCGGATCTTGTAAGTCCGCGTCGATTATCGCGACAAAGTCGCCTGTTGAGTAATCAAGGCCGGCGCTTACGGCAAATTGATGGCCGAAATTGCGCGAAAAATTGATTGCTTTCACAAACGGATATTTGTCCGCGTATTCTTTTAGAATCTCAAAGCTTTTGTCTTTTGAACCGTCGTTGACGAAAATAAAATTGACATCTAATTCAGTGTAAAGAGTTTCTCTGACAGCCATAAGGCGTTTGATGGTTTCATTAAGGCATTCTTCTTCATTATAAACCGGAACGATAATATCAAGGCTTTTGCGCATTATACAACTCCATTATTGAGTAAATCGTGGATATGGATTACGCCGATTGGCTTGTTGTTCTCTACGACAAAAAGGTTGGTGATTTTCTTATCGTGCATGATTTTCAACGCTTCTGAGGCCAGTGCGTCTTTTGAAATCGTTTTAGGATTTTTTGTCATAAGGTTAGACGCTTGTTCTTCGAGGATTTTCGCTGATAAACATCTTCTAAGGTCGCCATCTGTAAGCATGCCTGTAAGATTTCCTTGAGAATTTACAAATCCTACGCAGCCGAGGCGTTTTGAAGTCATTTCAAGAAGTGCCGCTTGCATATTGGTATGTTCTTCAAGGAGTGGCATTTCTTCGCCTGTGTGCATAAGGTCAGAAACTCTTTGCAGGATAGAGCCGAGTTTTCCACCAGGGTGTCTGTCGTTGAAGTCAGATTTTGAAAATCCGTTGCGTTCAATCATTCCGATGGTTAAAATGTCGCCCAATACAAGCGTTGCGGTCGTAGAACTTGTTGGTGCAAGACCTAGCGGACAAGCTTCACCGTTGTTTGGAAGTCTTAAAACGATATCACCGGCTTTACCGAGTGAACTTTCAGGGTTCTTGGTAATTGCTATGAGCGAGATTCCGAAACGTTTGCAGTAGTTGAGAATGTCGATTAGTTCTTTTGATTCTCCGCTGTTTGAAATCGCGATTACGACATCTTTTTCTGTAATCATACCCAAATCACCGTGGCTTGCTTCTGCAGGGTGTACAAAGAATGACGGAGTTCCTGTTGATGCTAGCGATGCCGCAATTTTCTTACCTATATGACCTGATTTGCCCATGCCGGTAATAATTATTCTTCCTGTTGCTTTTTCCATAAGGTCTAAAGCGCTTGTGAGCGAACCGTCTGAAAGGGTTTCGCGCAGTTTATTAATTGTATCGATTTCAGAATCTATTGTTCTGAACGCTGAATTCAAATCTGTATGTGTTTTTTCCGGCATTATCATAGTTACCATATTAACTCCTTTTCTTAATCTGATTTAACCATAAATCCATTGTGGGGGCTAGTAGTATGAAGAAAATTTAACAACATGGGCAAGGTTTTTATGCCGTGTTAGAATTTAAAATAGATTTAAGGAGTCTTTATGAATATAAATAATAAATTGGTTGCGTTTAAGGGATTTATTGGCCGTCGTGATTATATTTTGAATCTCATGTATATTTCGATGATAAGTGCTATTTTGTCCGCGCCGTTTTCAATATGGATTGCAACAGCGGTACATAATCCGTTAGAAGCGTTTAATGTTGGCGCTCTTGTCAGAACTGCACCGATTTTTGCAAGCTTTTTCTGGGGCGTGGCGTGTCTTATTAGCGCTGTCCTCGGATTCGGTTTATATTCAAGAAGAATTGCTGATATAAGAGGTGAACAAGGCACGCCAGCGTATATCTGGGCTGGAATTCTCGCTCTTGCACCTTATTTGTGGATTGTAAAAACAAACCCTATCACAGTTTTAATCTTTTTAATCTGTCTTGTCGCAGGATTCATTCTTTTAATTATCCCCGGTAAAATTTCCGGACAAATTCCGCACGATGAACTTAAACGCTTTAACTGGGGCGCGTTCTGGGGAACATGGATTTGGGGACTTTGCAATAAAACATATATTACAATGTGGTCAATTCCGTTGTTTTTTACGCCGGCGTTCTTTAGCTGGGCGATTATTTGCGGGATTAAAGGCAATGAATGGGCATTGAAAAATCAATCCACAGATGTGGAAAAGTTTCAAGCAGGCCAGAAACATCAGGCAATTTTCTGGAATATTCTTGCCGGATTTCTCATTTTTATCCTGCCGATGTTAATAGCCTTTTTGGTTACTGTGTTTGCCGTTACAAGTGCAATAAAAAATCCTGAAGCTACTCAAAAATTACTCCAAAAAACAGAAGATTTTATTGAGTATGTTGTAGACGACGCGTTTGAAAGCTATGAATTAGACGTTGATGAAAACCGTTTTTATATGGATCCTCAAAACTGGGTAAACCTCACCTATAATGACCGCTACAATGCTTTAAAAGGTGCTGCAGCTGTTGCTTCACTTAAAAAGCAACGTTCTGATGAAAAGAAATATGAGGGGTATAAAAGCACAACTTCGTCTGAAATGGCTAAAACTAAAATTTACAGCACATATAATGGTGAATTACTTGGAGAATTCCGAATGGATATGAACTCTGAAGATCTTAAGGATTTCAAATCTTTGATTAAAGAAGCAATGAAATCGTTATATTTCAACACAAAGCCCGAACTACCGCCGCCGTTGCCATAGGCTACTTGACATGGATTAAAACATGCTACATAATACAAACAGAAAGGATGTGCCGCTGAGCGGCCTCCACAATTAGACCCGAGCGATACTTGGGAGAAAGGATTAATTAGTATGAAAAACAAACTTATGAACATTTTGACAGGGGGGGGGGGGACTGCTGAGCAGACCATAAGCCGCGGCTTCACGATGGCCGAAATACTTTTATCCCTCACAATTATTGGTGTCGTCGCAGCGATAACGCTTCCGTCGCTTACTGGAAACATTAACGAGCGGACTTGGAACACTCAGCGAAAAGCGCTTTACGCTCGTATGTCGCAGGCGATAGCGTTAATGCCTGCGCTTAACGGGTTTGGAACTCTTACAGAGGATGCAAGCGGTAGTGTTACTGAGGATACAGCGGCAGAAACTTTTATTACCGCAGGACTCGCGAAAGTTCTTAAAATTAATAACATTTGCGACAATGAACATTTGGCGGATTGTGGAATCGTTACTTCTTATAATGATATGCTCGGAACCCAAAAAGCGTTGCCAACAACCCTGTATTCATTAAGCAACGGGTTTAAGAGTATTGCATATTCCGGAAGTTCTTTTTCAACGATAAACACAAAAGCCGCTGCGTTTGAAACTGCGAACGGAGAAAGTATTGTTGCTTATTACAACCAATCTTGTCGTTCACAATATTTGAGTGAGGAAAGTGTTACTCAGTATGGCAATACGTTTGGCTTTGCGCAGTCGAACATGTGTGTGAATTTTATTTATGACTTAAACGGAAGTAAGGGGCCGAATACTGTAGGCAAAGATATTGGAATTATGACGGTCTTTAATGCGGCGGATTCGACTGTAGTTGCGCCGTTACCGGCTTCATCAACCAGTGTTGGCGGTAGCGCTGCGACTTATTCGTGGTATGACGCTTCAAAAGCCTGTACATCTTCGGATTCAGAAAGCCGATTGCCTAATATTGATGAACTTTGCGCAATGGAGATTAATCGAAATATTGTTAATTTAACGTCGGAAGTGGCTGGATTCTGGTCAAGTTCTGTATTTAGTGCTGAACGGGCTTGGTTCTTTAATCAGAGTGGGCAGGTTAGAGCTACAGACGGCAAGGCGAGCCGGATTTCTGTAAGATGCGTTAAGCGATAAATAATTAAAAGCAGTTCTCCGCCACTCTACGCCTCGCTGAACCGCGAGCCGTTCGTGGCTACGCTGTCTAATACGCCACTCCCAAATCTCGCTCACGTTCCTTATCGCGAGATTTGCTCGGACAAAAATAGTCATCCTGCACAGGGTGACTATTTCTTTTTTCTGGAATTTGGTGTAGAATACTTATAAAGAGAGTATTAGGGGAGAATGTGTATAATGAAAAAATTTATTTTGTTCACGGCTACTCTGCTTTTGTCTGCAAGCGGTGCTTTTTGTGCAGATTTTTCAGTGTTTAAGCTGGATAACGGGCAGAACGTCATAATTCAAGAGGTTAGAAACAACCCGATTGTCACGATTGATACGTGGATTAAGACCGGTTCGATTAACGAGAACGATGAAAATAATGGGGTTTCTCACTTTTTGGAACATTTGTTTTTCAAAGGAACAACAAATCATCCGACAGGCGAGTTTGATAAAGTTCTTGAAAGCAAGGGGGCGATTACAAACGCTGCGACCAGTAAAGATTTTACGCATTATTACATAACTATTCCGTCTAAGTTTTTTGATTTAGCGCTCGAAATGCATGCGGATATGCTTTTGAACCCGCTTGTACCTAGCAAAGAACTTGAAAAAGAACGTAAGGTTGTACTAGAAGAGATTTCAAAAGACGAAAATCTTCCTAATACTATTTGCTATGAAAATCTGGTTAAAATGCTTTATGATAAGCACCCGTATAAGCGTAAAGTTATCGGCGAACGTCAGATTATAGAAAACATTTCTCGCGACGAGATAATGGATTATTATAATAAATTTTATTCTCCTGCCAATATGGTAACGATAGTTGTTGGTGATGTTGATACTCAGGAAACTTTGCAGAAAATCAAGGCGGCGTTTAACTCTAAAAACGCACCGGCGCCGAGTTTTAACTATCCAAAAGACGGCGCGCTTAAAGAACAGGCGAAGAAAATTAAGTTTGAAGATGTTCAATCCGGTTATCTTCTGATTGGCTATCGCGGAACACCGATTAGCGCAAAAGATTCTTACGCGTTGGATGTTTTATCAACTATTCTTGGTGACGGCCGTTCTTCTGTTTTCTACCGTAAAATTAAGGATGAAAAACAACTTGCGTTCAGCATTTCAGCCTATAATTCCGGCTTTAAAGACGATGGAATTTTCTACATAAGCGCGAATTTCACCCCTGAAAAATATCAGGCGTTGGAAAATGAAATTTTCAGTATTATAAAAGAAATTCAACGCAGCGGTGTGACAAATGAACAGGTTCAACTTGCGAAAAATGTGATTGAACGTGATACTTTTTACAGCCGCGAAAGCGTTTCAAATATTGCAAACCAACTCGGTTATACGTTCGTGACAGCCGGCGACGCGTCTTATTATGATAATTATTTGAAAAATATCGCAAAAGTTACGCCGCAAGAGGTTAAAGATGCTGCAGTTAAGTATCTTCAATTGAATAAATCCGCGGTGTCTGTTGTTCTGCCAAAAGACACCGGCGCTGAACGCCCTATTTCTAATGTTGTTCCGGCTACTGCGAAAACAAAACTTGTTGCAGAAATTAACGACACGCAAAAGTACCTTTTGCCAAACTATTCAACGCTTTTGCTTACTCCAAATACCGCAAACGACATTATAGGGATTAATATAACTGTTAAAGGCGGGCTTCTGGACGAGGGCAAAAGGGGCGTTGCAAAATTGATGGCTGCGACAATGCAAAAAGGCACTAAAAGATATACCGCGCAAGAACTCGCAGAACTCCTCGAAAGCCACGGAATTAATATAACCTCAAGCGTTGGGCGTGATTCGTTTAATATTGATATTTTGACAACGAAGAATGAATATCCGCTAACGTTGGATATTTTGAACGAAATCGTTAATAATGCGAAGTTTGACGAGTACGAAATCGAAAAAACAAGAAACAACCTGATGCAAGGAATTAAACAGTCCGAAGACAAACCGCTTTCGGTTGCAATTGAAACTTTCAAGGCAAAGATTTACGGCGCGTCAACTTATAACAACTCAATTTATTCATTGAAAGAAACCTTGCCGGCGGTAACGCAACAGGATATTTTCAACTACTATGACAATGTGTTTAACCCTGAAAATATGGTGATTTCAATCAATGGGAATGTTGATAAGGATTTGACGCTTGCAAAATTCGGCGATATGTTCAAACTCCGCAATGTTCAAGCGTTTGCGTATAAGGATTATACGATTCCATCACTGGGCGCAGGTCAGAATATTCACAAAAAAGTTGCCAAAACTAACACTGCGTGGATTATTCTTGGCTGGCAGACCTGTGGGCTTCAAAATCTCAAAGATGTTGCCACTCTTCAGGTTATAAATGCAATTCTCGGTACAGGCATGGATTCGCGCCTGTTCAAGAATCTCCGCGGTGAAGACGGGCTTGCTTATCAGATTGGAACGGGTTATGCACCGAATGTGTTGAAAGGCCATTTCCTAGCTTACATCGGCACAAACCCTGAAAATATCAAAGTTGCAACGGATAAAATGCTCTGCGAAATTAACAGAATGAAGACTGAATTTGTTAGCCAAACGGAACTTCAAGAGGCGAAAGATAAGATTCTCGGTCAGTATATTCTGGGGCAGGAAACAAACCTTGAAAAAGCTACAACTCTTGGCTGGTACGAGGCAACTGGCAGAGGGTTTAACTTCAAAGCCGAGTATGAGAAGTTGTTGAATTCTGTCACTGAATCCGATATCGTGGATGTGGCAAATAGAATTTTCAACGATAGATATGTGAAAGTTACAGTTGATTAAAAAAGCCGGTGTAAAACCGGCTTTTTTTATTAGCGCTGAACGCATCTTACGGACATTGGTTCATTATACGTTGTCATTCCTACTCCTCCTCCAAAAGCGTTATTCGTATTAGAAACCATCCAGCCTAATGTACTGGATATGCGGGTATTTGTCCAATATTTATTAATTCCTAAGTTAACAAGGTTTTTATTGTACATCAAAGCCATCATTTCTTCTAAATTTGGCGCCCTGTAATCATTATTTAATTCTTTACAAGCACTATTTGCTTGGCTGAAATTGACTTCTATATCACCTCCGCGCAAATATGGCATAGGCGCAACTACCACCGCATCCGATGGATAAAAGACAGTTATTAATCCAATATCTTTACCGAATGTATTTGGGCCTTTGCTTCCGTTCAAGTCATAAATAAAATTTGCACAAACTTTTTCCGGAATTTTATGCGCGGTTGCACCATTTTCGGCAGTACAAGATGGATTATAAAACGCAAGTAAAGATTCGCCATTTTGTGTTTCAAACGCAGCAGCTTTTGTGTCGAGGTAGTCTTTATATGAATTCGCTGGATCATTTGTGTATAAATTTAATCTCGTATTTAACGGATTCAGTTGACTAAGTTTTGTAGGAGTGGTTATTTTATTACCTTGAGCATCCGTAATACTTGAAACAATGCCACAATCAGCTAAATTCTCATTAGCACAAATATTGTTGAGTTTTAAAACTTTAGATAAGCCGGAGGTTATAAATGTTTCTGCAACGTTATCTTCTGTTATTGTTTGTGAACCATCTTCACCGATAGTACCGGTTAAGGTTCCGTATCCATTAAGCGCAGGCATTAGGGATATGGCTTGAGAAAATCTTGCATAAAGTGCTTTGCGCTGGGTGTTCCATGTCCGTTCGTTAATGTTGCCCGTCAGCGACGGTAATGTTATAGCCGCGACTACACCGATGATGGTGAGAGATAGCAATATCTCAGCCATGGTGAACGCAATCTTACCCCCCCCCCCCTGAGCAGAATGCCCATAAATCAAGGCTTTTGACGTTTGTGTTTTTCATATATCCATCCTTTCTTTTATGTTTAGTTTAAACTATTTTTTATAACATGTCAATATATAAAAAAGGCTCCGAAAGGAGCCTTTAATTACTTGGTTTCGATGTATTGAGCATTTATTTCAACTGATTGCTCGTTTTCGAGTTTCATATTGCTGATTAGTTTCGCGCGTTTTTTGCGGAAGAGCATATCAACGAACGCCTCAAGTCTTGTGATGAAACCGGCTTCGCCTGTTTGTTCATCAATTGTTAAGTTAAGAAGCGGTTTGTTGAATGATTTTGCTTTACGCGTAATCTTTTCAATCATCAACGAGTCAGGGCCGCAGCCAAACGCTGTTACAGTAATGATACCGTCGACTTTATTGTCTTTGAGGTAGTGGCCGGCAGCGCCTGTCATTTCGTATTCGTTAGCCCAATATGCTTGTTGGCCTAATGTTTTAACGCCTTCTTCCATTTGTTCTTTTGAGAGTTGAAGCGCGGAGAGAACTTTAACGTCCATTTTGTCGAGTTTATCAAAAATTTTCATAGAAGTTCTGTCGTCATAGATGTTGTATCCGTGAGAAATCAGCGCAACGGTAATCGGTTGGCCTTTTTCTTCAGAATCAATAATGATTTTGCCCTGTTTAGCGTAGTTAAGCGCTTTCGGGTAGCTTAAGCCGGATTTACACATAACCATAAAGTTATTGTAAATTTTCCAGCCCTCTTTTGACGCGTTTTTGATAACGTTTTCGTCAGTAATTCCGAACGGAGCCGCGCATTCTTTCAAGAAAGAATATAGCCCTTGATTTTTTTCGGATTTGTCAAGAGTAGCTTCAATCATTGTGAAATCTTGTTTTACAACGTTTCGGATTAAGTCCGGCAAGCCTCTGATTTTAGAACAGTTGTAAATTTTGTGCGCAACTGACTGGAGTGACGGTACAAGAATTTTATCAACGCCTTTGTCAAGGAGGTTCAGAATATGCCCTACGTAAACTTTAATAGGTAAGCAAGTTTCTGTAACAACGAGTGCTGCACCTTGTGAAAGGGTTTGTTTTGTTGTGATATCTGAAAGTACGATTTCAATTCCGAGCGCTTTAAAAAATCCGTAGTAGAACGGGTAATTGTGATAATAAGACATAGCCCTTGGAATACCGATTTTCATTGAATTTTTAGTTTTTTCCATGATATTCTCCTGTTGATATTATAGTTTAAACAGGAAAAAATTTGCCCCCTTTTTAGCTTTTTTGTTATAATAATTAATATAACAGGAGTGAAAATGCCGCATTTTTTTATAAATTCAAAATCAGTAGAGGGGAACGAAATTGAGTTCAGCGAGGATTATAAACATCTTGTGAAAGCATTGAGGCTTCGCACGGGTGAAAAATTATTGCTGATTGATGAAAACGGGATTCAGTATGAAACGAGGGTTAAGGATATTACGCCTGAAACTATTGTTGCAGAGATTGAGAAGAGTTATCCGTCTGCGCGGGAACTTGATTTTGAACTTCATCTAGCGCAAAGCCCGCTAAGAAGCGACGCGCAGTCGCTAGTTGTTGAAAAGGCGACAGAACTTGGCGTTCACACTCTCTGGCCTGTTTATACAGATAATTGTGCGCTGGCAAAAGATGTTATCACAAAGAAGATTGAAAAATGGCAAAAGATTATGGTTGAATCTTCTAAACAGTGCGAACGTGCGAAGATTCCTACCTGTGCGCCAATGACCAGCCTTGAAAAAGTCGTAGAGGGCTTTGATAGGGTCATTGCGTTTTGTGAACGTACAAATTCTCCATTGAAAACTTATTTGCGCGAAAAACCTATTCAAAAAGGAGAAAAAGTTCTTGTAATAATCGGGCCTGAGGGCGGGTTTAGCGAACGTGAGTTTGAATTTTTTGAGAACGCCGGAATTGTGAAAGCGTCGTTAGGTGATTTAATTTTGCGCGCCGAAACAGCCGTAATCGTCGGGTTAGGAAACATTATTTATGAAAAAGCTAATTGAAAATGATTTTATATTAAACGCAATCAGAGAGAATTTTGATGAGGAAGTTTATCTTGTAGGTGGTGCTGTTCGTGATTTTTTGAACGGCAAAACCTCTTATGATCGTGATTTGTTAGTATTAGACGCTGACGTAAAGTCTTTTTCAGAACGTCTTGCGGTGTTTTTTGACGCGACGTTTATTGAACTTGACGCGGAAAACGAAATTTATCGCCTTGTTTTGCGTGATAAGCTTAATTTTATAGATATCACAAAACCGCTGAATAATTCTGTGGAAGATGATTTGAAACACCGCGATTTGACGATTAATTCGCTGGCTGTGAACATTAGAACTGCAGAACTTTTTGACCCTACAGGCGGTGCGGTGGATTTCCGGCATGGGTTTTTGAGATGTTTTGATGAGAAATCTATTATTGACGACCCTCTGCGATTGCTGAGATTTTTTAGGTTTCAGGCGCTTTACGGGTTTGAAATCGAGCCGCAGACTCTTGGTTGGATAAAAAAATACCGCGAACTTTTTGAAAAACCGGCAGTTGAGCGCAAAAATTACGAGATTATACGTATGTTTGGCGGCAAGTTTGCGCACGAAGCGCTTTTGAAAATGGATGAAGTCGGAATTTTAGAACAAATTTTCCCGTTTGTGCATGAATACAAAAAGGTTCCGCTAAATACCCATCACCATTTGGATTTGTTCCACCACCTTGTTGAAACAGTACACCAAATTCAACTTATCTATGAAGCTGCGCCGCAAGACGTTCAAGAACACCTCGACGCAATTGATTTTGGCGCACAAAGCAGGCTTGCACATCTTAAATTCGCAGGATTCCTGCACGATTTAGGCAAGTTTTCAACATGGACGATTGATGAAGATGGGCGTCACCGCTTTATTAAGCACGATGATGTCGGCGCGAAAATGGCGAAAGAATTTCTCTCTCACGCTAAATTTTCCAAAAAACAGATCGCTTATCTTACAAGTATGATTAAAAATCATATTTACCCGTCGAGTGTGATGTGTGCGCCGGAGGTTAACGATAAAATAATGATGCGTTTTGTTCGCAAAATGACGGACGACGCGATTGATATCATAACGCTTGCGAAAGCCGATAGACTTTCTGCGCGAGGTGAAGCCGTTAGTGATGAAATGGTTGAAACAAATCTAAATAATCTTACGCGTCTGCAAGAGTTTTATCTCGCGAAAAAAGACACGCTTAACCTCGAAAAGCTTCTAACTGGCGAAGAGATTATGGCTATATTAAATATAAAAGCCGGCCCGCAATTAGGCGTAATCATAAAAGAATTAACCGAGGCGCAAATCAACGGTGATGTCCTCACAAAAGAAGATGCAGAAAATTTTGTAAAGAATTTGTAACAATCGTTTGAAATCAAGCAAAATTTTTATTTACATGGTTTATAAAATCAGAAATGTAGTAAAATGGAGGTTAGCATGTTCGTAAACCCGATTAGTAATTTTAATGTAGCATCAAATTCGTATCAAAATAATTCCAAAAACGCTAAACGTATGCCTGCGTCGCAGGGGGGGGGGGAAGTCTCTCTGGCCTTGCTGCTGACACAGTAAGCTTCGGTGAAGGCAAGAAAAATGGTAAAGCAAGCCGACTCGCTCAAGTGGCAACCGCAGCAGCTTTAGTCGCAGGAGGTCCGGCAGCTTCTACGCTTATGACTTCTTGTCAACCTGATTTAGAAATGTCGCAAACACAACATCAGGAAATGTGGGTTAACTTGAAAGATTATCACAAATGCGGTTGTGGTGATATCCCTATTATAATTCCGCGTGATACCGTTTATTTGCCTGGTGATACTATTGTTACTCCGCCTGATACAATCATAAAAAATGATACAGTCTACTTACCGGGTGATACTATTTATTTACCTGGGGATACGATCATTACTCCACCTGATACAATCGTAAAAACAGACACAGTCTACTTACCAGGAGATACAATCATTACTCCGCCAGATACTATTGTAAAAACTGATACAATATATTTAAAACCTGATACTGTCTATATTCCTAAAAAACCTCATTTTGAAATTAATGATAGTATAAACAAAGATATTGAAGATTTTGATATCCCGACTGAGGGTGATGGCGATTTCGTTTGGGCATTCCAAGGAAGAAACGAATACTTAGGGGCTAACCACCTATTGGTATTCAATGGATTTTTCTCAAGTGAACGCCAATCATCATTTGTAGACCACGCATTTGAAGAAGATGATATTCCAGCTGGTAGTGATAAACCTAGCAAATACTACTACACTCGTTACGATATCAGTTCAGATTACGAAAACGGTCGTAGATTAGTTAGAGTTTACCATCCGAGAGAAAATAGACACCAGCTTCCAGATGATAAAAAACGCGGTGAAGCAGGTTGGAAACAAGTTGGTGAATTCTATGTTAAAAACGCATCTGTTGCAGGTACTGCTCAATTGATTGCTAACGATATGGACGGTGCGATGAAAGCTAGAATTACTAAAAACGAAAAACGTGGGCCGGGTAACCTTTACAAAGTATGGCCGCTTAACGATAACCAAATGCCAAAAACTACAATCCAAAATGTTAAGGCTTACAGAAAAGACCTCGACAATTTGGAAGACTAATGGCCCGAGAAAGACTCGTGAAAGTATTTGAACGAGTCTTGCTAGCGGTGTGTTAGACAGCGCAGGCCGGTGTCAGCACGCGTGAGCGTGACGAGCAGGGCCGGACAACTGCTTTTAATATTAATATAAATTACAAAAAGCCCTCAGAAATGAGGGCTTTTTATTGCGTTAGATTTTTATTCATGCTAATATTTCCCTTGAAAGTTAGGGAGAAAACTATAGATGAAAGAGAATTATTTTCCGCAAGAGATAGAAAAAAAATGGCAGAAAATTTGGGATGAAAACGACGCGTTTAATGTTCCTGAAGATTCTGATAAACCTAAATATTTTGCACTGTCAATGTTTCCGTACCCGTCTGGAAAACTTCACATGGGACACGTTAGAAACTATACAATTACTGACGTTATAGCACGTTTCAAAAAAGCGCAAGGGTTCAATGTTTTACACCCGATGGGCTGGGATAGCTTCGGGCTTCCTGCTGAAAACGCTGCGATGAAACACGGCGCTAATCCTGAAACATGGACGGATGAAAACATTGCTTATATGACTAAACAGCTTAAAATGCTCGGGCTTTCTTACGATTGGAAGCGCGAAGTTACAACTTGCAAGCCTGATTACTACAAATGGACTCAATGGTTGTTCTTGCAATTGTACAAAAAAGGTTTGGCGTATAAAAAAGAAGCCGCTGTTAACTGGTGCGATGAATGCGGAACAGTTCTCGCTAACGAACAGGTAATTGATGGTAAATGCTGGAGATGTGACAGCGTTGTTGAGAAAAAATATCTTTCTCAATGGTTCTTTAAAATCACTGATTATGCGGAAGTTCTTCTTGAAGACCTTGACAAACTCCCGGGTTGGGGTGACAACGTAAAAACAATGCAGGCGAACTGGATTGGTAAATCTCAAGGTGCTATTTTCAGATTTAAGGTTAAAGAAATAGAGGGGCTTGAAGTTCCTGTTTATACAACCCGTCCTGATACTGTTCACGGAATTACATATCTTGTAGTTGCGCCTGAGTACAAAGATATTGAAAAACTTACAACTCCTGAAAACAAAGCAGCTGTTGAGGAATACCGTGCAAACGCACGAAAAATGACAGAAATCGAAAGACTTTCAACTGACCGTGTTAAAACAGGTGTTCCGCTCGGAACTCATTGCATTAACCCGTTTACAGGTGAGGAATTCCCGCTCTGGACTGCGGATTATGCGCTTGTTGAATACGGAACAGGTGCGGTTATGGCTGTTCCGACACACGACACACGCGACTTCGACTTCGCTAAGAAATTTAATCTTCCGATGAAAGTTGTTATCCAAAACCCTGAAAACCCAGCAGATTGCAAGGACGCGGCTTATACAGACCCTGGGGTACTCGTAAATTCAAATGAATTCAACGGTATGAAAAATGAAGACGCGAAAAAAGCTATTACCGAAAAAGCTGTTCGCGAAGGATTCGGTGAGTTCAAAACTCAATACAGACTTCGTGATTGGCTCATTTCCCGTCAACGCTACTGGGGCGCTCCTATTCCGGTTGTTTACTGCGAAAAATGCGGTATCGTTCCGGTTCCAGAAGATCAATTACCGGTATTGTTGCCGAAAGATGTTGATTTCTCAGTTGTCGGCAAATCGCCAATCACAACATCTCCGACTTTCGCTGAAACCACTTGCCCTCACTGCGGCGGAAAAGCTAGACGCGAAACTGATACAATGGATACTTTCGTATGCTCAAGCTGGTATTATTTGAGATACTCTGACGCTCGCAATTCAGAAATGCCGTTTGCACGCGACAAAGTTAACAAATGGCTTCCGGTTGACCAGTACGTCGGCGGTATTGAACACGCAATTCTTCACCTCTTGTATTCAAGATTTTTCACAAAAGCATTGCGTGACTTAGGACTTCTTGACTTTGACGAACCGTTCAAAAACCTCCTTACTCAAGGTATGGTTCTCAAAGATGGTTCAAAAATGTCTAAATCTAAAGGCAATACAGTTGACCCTGACGAAATCTTTGAAAACTACGGGGCAGATACTGCAAGATTATTTATTCTTTCAGATTCACCGCCGGCACGTGATTTCGATTGGTCTGATGCTGGTGTTGAGGGCTGCTATAAGTTCCTTAACCGTGTATGGAGATTAATCGCATCAAATGCTGACGATATTTCAATGGATTACAAATTGGAATTCCCACTCGCAAAAGTCAATGACGATATGGTGAGAAATGTTCACATCGCAATGAAAGGTATCACTAACGATATCGCGAACGATTTCCAATTCAACACAGTAATCTCTAAATACCGCGAACTTACTAACGCTATCTACGAATGGCGCGGCGCGAAAAAAGAACTTAACGCAGAAGATAAAGCTGTATTAAGCTTTGCAATTCTATCGTTAATCAAACTTATGTCGCCTGTAGCTGTCCACCTTACAGAAGAAGCGTGGAAAGAACTCGGCGGAAAAGGTTCAATTCACGACGAACCTTGGTGCGAATGGGACGAAAACCTTGCAAAAGCTAGTTCAATAACTCTTGTTGTTCAAGTTAACGGTAAAGTTAAGGACAAACTCGAAGTTGACGAAGCGCTTTCGCAGGACGAACTCAAGGCCGCTGCGATGGAAAGTCCGAAAGTTAAAGAATTAACCGACGGCAAAGAAATCGTAAAAGTCATTGTTGTTCCGAAAAAACTCGTTAACATCGTCGTAAAATAGTTGTAAGGGCGGAGCCGAAGGCTCCGCCCTCTATTTGTAAACATTTATTAAACGTCGTTTCACATAATAGCATTTATTCAACGTTTATATACTTTATATAAGTAACACGGGAAAATTTTGGAGGAAATTCTATGGGAAGCGGAACGACTATCTCAGCGGTTAAGCCTGCTGCAACGACGCGTGTAGCGGAAAGAACTCAACAAAAAACTTTAGAGACTATACATAGCAATTTTAAGGTTACACCTGAATATGTGATGACGCTAAAGAAGTTGAATGCGGTTGATTCGCAGATAGAAGCGCTGAAAGGACAGCTTAAATCTGTTGTTTTAAGTGATAATGAACGTTCCAAAATTCAACAGCAACTTGAAGATTTGGAGGCTGTAGCGAAGTTACGTGCTGAAATGGCTGATTATGCTGTTTCTAAAGATGGCAAAACCGTAACCTTTACGTTGAATAGTTATTATCCAGTAGAAATGTTTAAAGATACATTTGATTTGAAAGATGGTGCATTTAGGGACGCCGTTGGACGTGAAGCTCTGCAGGAAGCAGGTGCTGAGGGCGAATCCGGTGCCTTTAAAAGCTTTGAAGACGCTAAACGTGCCGGTGTAACAAGGTTTGCCAATGGCGTTTATATTGATAGAAACTGGTTTGGAATTGATAAAGTAGATTATTCTAAAGCAATTTTAAAAAGCGGACGTCAATATTCCGTTGATGCTTCATATTTAAAATAGTTAAATTCCAACGCTTAGACCGGCGCATAGATTTATTGATTGGCCTGTTATTCCTCTGGCGTCGTCGCTTATGAGGTAGCGGGCCAATTTTGCGATTTCTTCCGGTTTTACAAAGCGGCGCTGCGGAATGCACTCGATGATTTCGTCACGCGAAAATTCGCTTTCTTCTATTGATTGATTGCCGAGTTCTGTGTCGACCCAGCCGGGGTTAATTGTGTTGACAGTTATGTTATCTGCCGCAAGTTCTAACGCAAGCGCTTTTGTGAGACCGACAAGTCCTGCTTTGGTCGCAGAATAAAGGCTTGCGTTCGCCTCGCCCATTACGCCTGAGATTGAGCCGATATTGATAACTCTACCCCATTTTTGTTCTTTCATATACGGAACCGCCTGAGAAATAAGGTAGACAGGGGTTTCAAGGTTTGTTCTGAAAATACTTTCGATTTGCGCAGAAGTCATTTTTTCGATCTCGCCATAGATGTATTCGCCGGCGTTGTTGATTAGAACGTCAATTTTGTTTGATTTTATAAACTCTGCAAGCTTTTCGCACTCGCTTGTTAGGTCGCAAACGCAATATCCTTGTGCGCCAAGTTCTTTTAAAGCCGCTTCGTTGCGTGCGGTTACGAAAACATTTCCTATATTTTTCAATTCTTCAGCGATTGCGCGGCCGATACCTTTTGAGGCTCCTGTTACTAAAATGTTCATTTCATTAAAACCTTTATAATGTGATATGCCATGAAAATTCCGGCTGTTGACGCGACAAATGGCGTTGAGGACGGAATTATTTTGTTAAATTCTACGATTTCACCTGATTTTGTTTCGATGTGTTCAAGTTCTGAGATTTTTTCTTGCGAGAACGGTTTTTCGCGGCTTGCAACAACTGTTATTCCGGTTTCTATCCCGCGTTTTTTCAACTGGTATAGAATATTTGAAACAAACGGTGCGTTTTTGTTCTCAATTTCTGAAATATCGCAGATGTAAAGTTGTGTTGGGTCAACGCGGTTTCCGGCACCCATCGAGCTTATGACAGGAACTCCAAGTTTATGACAGGTTTCCAGCAGGTGAATTTTTGAGCGCATACTGTCGATAGCGTCTACTACAAAGTCGAATTGTGTCAGATCAAGTTCTAAATTCTCACTGTAGAAGTCGTCAACGCTGGTTATTTCAAGATTTGGGTTGATGTTTTTGAGGCGTTGTTCAAAAAGAGTCGTCTTTTTTTCGCCAACGCAAGATTGAAGCGCGATAATTTGGCGGTTTATGTTAGAAGTCGAAACAGTGTCGAAGTCAACAAGTGTTAATCGCCCGACGCCTGCGCGCGCGAGCATTTCTGCCGTATAGCCGCCAACGCCGCCAAGCCCCATTATGCAGATATTTTTAGAGGCAAGGTCTTTTTGAAATTCCTCGCCCCAATATAAAATATTTCTTGAAAATAGTTCCATTATTTAACTAAGTATCCTAAAACGAATGTGCAGACAACAAAGATTCCTGCGATGATGCCTGTTAATTGGTTTAATCCTTTTTCAGCGCTTTTTTGTGACGCGAAAACATGTGACATTCCGCCCATACCCGCGATGCCGTCACCTTTAGGTGAGTGAAGCAGGATTAGGATAACAAGTAAGAATGCTGTTATAATTTGTACAGCCCATATAAAATTTATCATTTAACTTTCTCCTTTTTTTTGCCGGAAATGAAGTGCGCTCTTTTAGAGTTTAATTTGATGTCTTCAAATGTATATAATCTAGCCGGCCTTTTTGATGATGATTTTGTGTATTCGTCAAGTTCGATAAGTCCTTCGGTCGCAATAGCTTTTTTGCGGAAGTTACGTTTATCGAGTTCTTTACTCATAATGAGTTCGTACGCTTTTTGCATTTCAGTCAGTGTAAATTTTTCGTTGAGAAGCTGGTATGCAACAGGGCAAATTTCGAGTCTTTCGCGTGTACGTTTCATAGAGTATTCAATAATGTCCTTGTGGTCGAACGCGAGTTTGGGCAGGTCAGAAACCTTAAACCACGCGAGTTCGTCAGTTGTGACGATGTTAAGGTCTTCGGCTCTAACGAGAGCGAAGTAAGCACAGGTTATAACCCTTGCGTTAGGGTGGCGAAGCGGGTCGCCGAATGTGTAAAGCTGTTCCAGATAAATGTTATCAACCTTTGTTCTTTCTTTAAGAACTCTCAAGGCCGCATCATCAAGGTTTTCGGATAATCTTACATAACCGCCCGGGATTGCCCATTTATCTTTGAAAGGTTCGTTTAATCTTTTGACAAGAAGAACCTGAATTGCATTGTTTTTCAATGTTAAAATTACAACGTCAACCGTAATCTCGTGTGTTTTTGTTTCATTAAATATCATACTAAATTTACCCTATATCCATATAATATAATAAAAATGAATTCTTTAAAAACTATCCTGTTGTCTAATTAACAATTGTTAACAATACGTGAAATTGGGGCAATTAACGAAGATTTCAATACTTTTTATATATAACGGGAACAAGGGATAAAAATGAATTTCATGCCATATTTTTCAATGCTGAATTTTAATGCTTTTAATACGCTGTTTACAGGCGTGTTACCGTTTCAGATGTCTGCTTTCGGGTATTACTCAATGCCATTGTTTTCGTTCCCTCGTTATTCGTTTTTGCCTGCAAATAACAATATTTGGGCTGGTTATTCTTTTGATAAACCAAGTTTAACTAGACCGGTGAGTGTTGAACCTGAGATAAAAGTCGAAAAACCTAAGAAGTATGATTTCGGCACGTTAAGTTCTTCAGTCAGCACTTCTTATCCTCCGGTAACACCGGTTGTTACACAACGCAGTGATGTTGGAAAAGTTTCTTACAAAGCTGTTTCGAATGATGTAAAACAAAAGTTAGGGCCTGAATTTCTTGCAAAAGTAAAACGTATCGCTGCAAATATCAATTGTGATTATAAGGATTTGCTTGCTGTTATGAATGCTGAATCAGGTTTGAATTCTAGTATTCAAAATACAGCAGGCTATCACGCTTATGGCTTGATTCAGTTTCAACCTGCAACAGCCAGAGAACTAGGAACAACTGTTGAAAAGTTGGTTAAAATGTCGCCGTTAGAACAGTTGGATTATGTTGAAAAATTTTATCTTAACGCACGAAAAACAAGAGGCTGGGGAAATAAGAAATTCACCGGTGCTGATTTGTATGCGTTAACTCTGGCGCCGGCACACGCTAAGCGTGAAGTTTTATATGTAAAAGGTACAAAGAATTATGCAGCCAATAAAAATATAGATTTGAAATATGGTGACGCGAACGGTAAAATCGAAAAGAGCGATTTGCAAGCATATATGAACGCCAACAGGGTTAACGAGAATATATTCGTCGCTTAAACTACACATTTCTACATAATTTCTTGTCTTAGATTTTTATTTTAGATATCATCGAAGAATGAAAGACTAAGATTAGGAAGGTGTGTTAAATGCTTAACGGGGAAGAATTTGTGGAAAACGAGGTAAGTGTTGACGAGAATATCGTCGAAACTACGACTGTTGATGTTAATGAAGAAGATCCGGCGTTTCTTGAAAATGGCTTTATTGTTGACGTTACTGACGCCAAGAAAATTTCTGATGTAATCTATCAGCTTAGCACTGTACTGGATTTACCTGAAGCTCGCGAAAAACAAATTTGTATCAAACTTGGTGACATTGATTTGAACGCAACCCAACTTTCTAGTATTCGCGCTCTCGTTGAAACAATGAATTCAACAGTTGCATTTATCAGCACGACTTCTGATATGACAGAAAGTGCAGCATACGAAATCGGAATGAAAGTTTCTAAACTCGAAAACAAAATCGTTACACCGGATTTTGAAACGAACAAAGAGGGTAGTGCCGAACTTGAAAAAGCTTTAGATAAGATTTTTGGCGGTGTTTCTAACGAAGCGATGAAAATTAAAGAAAAAATTTCGCAAATCGCTAAACCTGCTAAAGCACCTGAAATTCAGCCGGAAGTTGAAGAACCGGTTGTAGAAAATCTGCTTTCTGATGATATCGGGGCGGACATCGATATCAGTGAGTATGAAAAATTTAATAAAGAATTGGAAGAGGCTAATAATATTTCAGCCGAGGAAGAAGAAAGATTAAGAAAAGAATTGCAGGCAAAACTCCAGCTTACGGAGAAATTGCCGACGCTTTACATTCAACGCACCCTGCGCTCAGGCCAAAGCTTGACCGCTGACGGTAACATCGTTATTATTGGCGATGTAAACCCGGGTTCTGAAATTAAAGCCGTTGGTGATATCACAGTCTGGGGTATCTTGGGCGGTATCGCTCACGCCGGCATCGAGGGAAATCAATTCGCGAAAATTCGCGCCCTCAAGATGAATGCAATTCAAATAAGAATAGCGGAAGTATTTGCAAGACGACCAGACAGCGCAAATATCCCGTATATACAGAAAACCGACACCTATGTTCCGGAAGAAGCTAGTGTCGAGGGTAACCACATAATTATTCAAAAAATAATTAACAGATAATAAGGAGAAATAATGACCGGTCGAGTTATTGTAATTACCTCGGGTAAAGGCGGGGTAGGAAAAACAACCACAAATGCCAACATCGGTACTGCGCTTGCACGTGAAGGCAAAAAAGTGGTTATGATAGATACAGATTTGGGGCTTAGAAACCTCGATTTGTTACTAGGTTTAGAAAATAGAATCGTTTATACAATTGTTGACGTTGTTGAAAAACGCTGCAAACTTAAACAGGCTCTTGTGAAAGATAAGAAAAATCCTAATCTTTGCCTGCTTGCTGCGGCTCAAACAAAAGATAAATCAGCCGTTACAGAAGAACAGTTGAAAGAAATTTGCGAAACTTTAAAAGAAGATTTTGATTTTATTCTTGTTGACTGCCCTGCTGGTATCGAACAAGGGTTCCAGAACGCTGTTGCCGGTGCTTCTGAAGCAATTGTTGTTACAACACCTGAAATGTCTGCCGTTCGCGACGCAGACAGAATCATCGGACTTCTTGAAGCTAAAGAAGAAATTAAATCTTACAAATTATTGCTTAACAGAGTTCGACCAAACCTCATTAAATCAAACGATATGATGAGCGTTGATGACGTTGTTGAAATTCTATCAGCCGAATTAATCGGTATAATCCCTGAAGATACAGGCATTATCACTTCAACAAACAAAGGTGAACCGATTGTTAATGATGATAAATCTCTTGCAGGACGCGCTTATAAGAACGTTGCACAAAGAATTATCGGCAATGACGTTCCATTCCTCGATTTGGAAGCTGAAACAAGCGTTATTGCTAAGTTTAAAAAGTTTTTAGCAGGACTCGTCGGTAAGGAGAAACAATAATGGGTGAAAATATTTTTACTGATATTTATAATAAAGTTATGGGTTTCTTCCGCCAGACCGATGTTGAGGAAACCGCTAAGGATACGGCTTGCAATAGATTAAGAGTCGTTTTAATGCAAGATAGAACAAATCTTAACCCGCAATTGCTCGAAAAAATGAGAAAAGAATTAATAGAACTTCTTTCAAAATATGTTGAGATGGATAAAGAAGCGCTTGAACTCAACTTTGAGCAAGAGGGTGAACAGATGGCATTGATGCTTTCTATTCCGGTGTTAAGAGCAAGACCTGAAGAGGAAATCGAAAAAGCTCTCGAGGAATCTGAGGAAGAAACGGCCGAGGAGGATGAAGAAGAAAATTCTGAAACGCCGGAAGACGCTGAAGAGGAACCGGCTGAGGAAACCGAGCCTGAAAGCGAAGAAGAAGAAAAATCTGAAAATGAAGAATAATTAGAGGGCTTGTTTTAACAAGCCCTTTTTTAATAATAAGGGTCTTTTATTATGCGTGTAGATAGTGTTAATAGAAATAATATTCCGCCGACATTCGGCCATATAATAAAAACTCGTTTTTTTGAGGTTTTACCTGATTCGTCAAAAGTTCAAATTCAAGATATGGATGAGGTGAAAACTGTATGTAAGCGTTTGTGTTATCACCTAAGCCAACCGCAAAAAACAAAGAAAAATCGCTTAGATGTTATTCCGCAGTTTTTGTCGAAATACGATAATGATTATGCCGCAACACCTTTAGTGCGTCGTATGTTTAATTTTAATAGGGCTTACGACAGATGTGTCTATTTGTTTACTGGTAAAGACGCAGTTTCTATCGCTGAAAAGGCGCGTGTTGACAATCATTCTGCTAAAAAACGCCAGATTATTGAACATCAGTGGGGGCTTGTACGTGATTCAAAGAGAAGATTGCAGGATTCAAATTCGGAAGAACTGGCGCTAAATATATTTTTACGTCCAAAGGTGGATGAAAAGACCGGTGAGAAAGTTTACTTCTTTAAACAAATGCAATTAATACAGGAAAGGCTCATGCACTTCCCACACCGCTTGCGTGGCGCGAATTTAGAATAGCAATTTTTATTTTGTTTGTGTTTTTATATAAATAGTTAAAAAATATAGGGGAAATTTATGTCTATAGAAAAAATTAATGCGGCATTGCCGCTTAAGCAAAAAATTTCATTTAAGGGTACTGAAACATCAGAACCTAAAGAAGTTCAAGTCGATGAAGAGAAAAGTTCATCGATGAGTAAGAAAGTTGGCTTATGCGCGGCTGCGGCTATCGCTATTGGCGGAATTATTTTATATGCGAGAAAAGGAAAAGCTCCAAAATCATCTTCTAACGTACCTACAGCCGGGGGGGGGGGGGGCGTCCTCAGCCGCTTCTTCAACTGCTTCGTCTGCTTCCGATTCGCCTGCGTTTGAGCCTGTGAAGAAATTTATGAAAAAGCTTGAGGACGGAACAGAATACTTATTCCGAACCGAGGAACGTGATAAAGACGGAAATCTTGTTAAATCCGTGCGTTATGCAAAAGACGGTAAAACAGTCGAACGCGTAAGAGAGTTTAAGATGTTTCCTGCAGGAGCAAATACCCCTGCGCGTAACGTCGTGGCGTCTGAAATTTGCTACGGTAAAAACGGTGAGGTCATTTATAAACGTACCGCACATGCCGATGGTTTAGGATATGATACTGAACGTTTAGAGGGTAATATATGGGAAAAAGCGACTTATGTAACTCATTTAGATGGTAAACGTTTCAAACCGATGGTAACTTCTGGCATTATAACAGATGCTAAGACGGGTAATAAAATCGCAGAAGCTCAGTTTGGGTCAAAAGGTGAGGATGATATAGTTTTGTATCGTAAATTTGATAAGAAAACAGGAACAAAAATGGTTGAAGAAATGCAGCGTTTGTCTGATGATACATATAAAGCGACCGAGTTTGGACAAGGACAGTCAAGACGTGTTTTTATATTTAAAGAAATTGAGGGTCAAGAAGATGAAATACTTCAATTTGAACGCTATGACAGTCAAGGACGTTTGCGAGAATCTTTCTTGAAAAATGAGGACGGTAGAACCGTTACAAAAAAAATCGACAAAAAAGGCCGTGAAAGAATAATCGAAAATGATGGCGAAGAAATGATAAGCCGAACTTATACAAAAGATGGTAAGAAATACCAACAATATCAACGTAGTGATGGAGGATTCAATATCTTTAGAGATGGTGAACACGTCGGGTTGGTAAGACATCCTGCAGCACCTAATGAAACTCGATTTACGTTGGAAGATGGTTCTGTGTCAAGGATGACTTATGATGAGAATAGTCGCAAACTTAAAAAGGTCGTAATTCCAAGCGCAAGAGATGGCGCAAGAATTGAATGTACATACGATGAATTTGGGCAACTCGCAACTAGAACCACAAAAAATTATTTTGGTACAAAGACTGAAACATTCAGCAAAGGAGAACTAGTAAAAAGTGAAGAAGTTGATTCTGATGGAACAATTGCGTTGAGCAAATTCTATGATAGAAAAAGTAATGTCCGTTTGCTTACGGTTGAGAATAACCCTGACGGTTCAACTGAAATTGTAGTTCATTTCTCCAGAGAACAAGTGACTCCGGAGGGTTTACATTATAATTTTAAACCTATAAAATTTGATAAAAAAGGGGATATAATTCCACATTCATACTCGAATACTGGTTCTTTAGGTGATATAGACGCTATGCGAAAGATTTTATATGAACTTGGTGAAGATGATTTATTGAGAAAATATTATCGTCCTAACGGACAAGCGTCATTGTTTTAGAATAAAAAAAGCCGAGGGTGAAACCCTCGGCTTTTTTAAGTTTGTTTAACTATGCGTTAGCAAGTGATTTTGCTCTTTCTAATTGTAATGTTACTGTTGTAATGTCGCAAACTGAGCTTGGGCCAAAGTATTGAACAGCTCCTGGGAACAAGTATCTGTCGTTCATTGCCCATTCTTCACGGTGTTGTTCAAGTTTTTTGAACACTGGGCCGTCAAGTTTAACGAGCGCTTTTTGAATAACTGGTTTCCATTCGCCGTGGCGTTTTTCCATATTCATCATCATTGTCAACGGAATACCGCCTGCAATCCAGTTGCTTGCAACGTCTGTAAGGTTTCTTACTGATGATAAGTAGCCTGTGAAGCCGTTGTTAATAAGAGCGAATGCGTTGTAACCCAATGAGTAGCAGTAGTCAGCGTCGAAGTTTGAAGGGAATGCGCAACGTCCTTCGTATCCGAAGAAGTGTGCTTGATCTGCGAATTTACCGCTGAATTTGCCTTCTTTTTTCATTTCGCCGAGGCGGGTTCTAATCATTTCGATTAAAAGTTTTTCAGTTTCGATTTTTGAAACTTGAACGTTACCGTGTGGGTCTCTGTCCATCAACAATTGAGATTTAATCAATGTAGGAAGTGAAGAGAACACTTTTGCGTTTTCGCTTGAAAGTGTGTTTTCGATGATTGCGAATTTTTCGCTTTGAGAAGCTGAAGCGTAGCGTTCATCTTTTTCTAATGAACTCATAATATCGTTCAAGTTAGAAATCATTGTTTTCATTTCAGGAATAAATTCGATTAAGCCCTCAGGAATGATTGCAATACCGAAGTTTTTGCCGTTTTCAGCACGTTTTGCGATAATGTCTGACATGTAAGAAATGATGCTGTCTAAAGACATTTTCTTTTCTTCAACTTCTTCTGAAATCAAAGTAATGTTCGGTTGAGTTTGAAGTGCAGCTTCGAGTGCTACGTGAGAAGCGCTTCTTCCCATAATTTTGATGAAGTGCCAGTATTTTTTTGCAGAGTTAGCGTCGCGTTGGATGTTACCGATTAATTCTGCGTAAGTTTTTGTCGCTGTGTCGAAACCAAATGAAATTTCGATTTGTTCGTTTTTCAAGTCGCCGTCGATTGTTTTAGGGCAGCCGATAACTTGGATACCTGTGTTGTTTTTAACGAACCATTCAGCCAATAACGCTGCGTTAGTGTTTGAGTCGTCGCCGCCGATGATTACAACTGCTGAAATATTTAATTTTTTGCAAACTTCAAGTGAAGATTTGAATTGTTCTTCTGTTTCAAGTTTAGTTCTACCAGAACCGATGATGTCGAAGCCGCCTGTGTTTCTGTAAGCGTTGATGAATTCATCGTTGAATTCAACATATTTGCCTTCGATAATACCTGATGGGCCGCCTAAGAAACCGTATAATTTGTTTTCAGCGTTAGCTGATTTCAACGCGTCGTACAAGCCTGCGATAACGTTGTGACCGCCAGGAGCTTGTCCGCCTGAAAGGATTACACCAACGTTTCTTACAGGTGATTGTTTTGATGAAGATGATTTTTTGAATGTTACAGTTGGTTTGCCGTAAGTATTCGCAAATAATTCTTTGATTTGTTCCTGATCTCTAACTGATTCAGTAGCTGAACCCTCAGAAACTTCTAATGAGTTGATACCGCTTGATAAGCTTTCTGGAAGCTTAGGTTGGTATTTCAATCTTTCGATTTGAAGTGGTGATAAGTTTTTCATATATAACCTCTTTCCTATTCTTTAACAATAGAATTATACTATAAAAATACTTTACTTTATATCATGTTGTTAATAAAATTAAATATGTAAATAAGGAGAAATTAAGATGAAAAAATCAATCAAAGATTTGGGCGACGTAAAAGGAAAGAGAGCGTTAGTTCGTGTTGACGTAAACGTTCCTTTGGACGCTGACAAAAACGTTACTGATGATACAAGAATTCAAGCTATCATCCCTACCGTTCGCGAACTTCAAGCTAAAGGCGCAAAAATTATTTTGATGGCTCACCTTGGCAGACCACAAAAATTAAAAGAAGGCGAAACTCTTGCTGATATGTCACTTGCACCTGTTGCAAAATATATGTCTAAAGTTTTGGGTGAAGAAGTTGTATTCATCCCTAGCGTTGAAGAAGCTGCACCTTATGTTGAAAAACTTCAAGATGGTCAAGTAGCATTGTTAGAAAACATTCGTTACTACAAAGCTGAAGAAGCAAAAGATGATGATATGACTTTTGCAAAAGAATTGGCTAAATTAGGTGATTTCTACGTAAACGATGCATTCGGCGCTGCACACAGAAAACACACTTCAACAGCTAAATTGGCTGAAATCGTTAAACCTGCTGTTTCTGGTTTATTGATGGAAAAAGAAATCAGATGTTTGTCACAAGCACTTGATAATCCTGAAAGACCTTTCACAGCTATCGTTGGCGGTGCAAAAGTTTCTTCTAAAATAGGTGTTTTAGAAAACTTAATCGATAAAGTTGATAATTTGATTATCGGCGGCGGTATGGCTTACACATTTGTTAAAGCTAACGGCGGTAAAATTGGTAACTCAATTTGCGAAGACGACCAAATGGAAGTTGCTAAAGCTATCGAAAAGAAAGCTGCTGAAAAAGGCGTTAAATTGGTTATGGCAACTGACGTTCTCGTTGCTGACGATTTCTCTGGAAACGGAACAAACAAATTCGTTGCTATCAATGAAATTCCAGATGGATTTGAAGGTGTTGACGCTGGCCCTGACTCAAGAAAAGCTTTTGCAGATGTAATTAAATCTTCAAAAACAATTCTTATGAACGGCCCTGTAGGCGCGTTTGAAAATCCTAAATTTGCAGAAGGTACAAAAGCTGTTTTAGAAGCTGTTGTTGAAGCAACTAAAAACGGTGCAACTTCTGTAATCGGTGGTGGTGATTCTGTTTCAGCTGCTAAGAAATTCTTCAAAGCAGAAGACTTCACACACGTATCAACAGGCGGCGGCGCATCATTAGAATTTATCGAAGGAAAAGTTCTCCCAGGCGTTGCAGCATTGGATGATAAATAGAAAACGATAAAATAAGAAATAAAAAAGCCCGCTGTAATAGCGGGCTTTTTGTTTATCGTTGTACACAGATTATGTTGCGACTGGTGTTTCTTGAAACGGGATATTTGTTACCGTGGTTATAGCCTACGATGTATGCAGTATTAGCGTCAACTCGGCTTGAACTCCAAGGATATTCATTTGAAGCCCATACTGAATCTCCATAAATTAGGCGGTTTGTGTAGATTGCAAATAATTCCTCAACGTTTGGTAATCTATATTCTCCAGAGTCGAGGTCTTTGCATGCTTTTGATGCTTCTTCATGCTTTTTAGTTCCGCTAACTTTTCTAGGGTACATTGGCATTACAACTTTTGAGTCACTAGAATACAAAACTGACATTGTACCAATATCTTTGCCTACTGTGTTCGGGCCTTTGCTACCGTTCAAGTCATAGATGAAGTTTACACAGATATGTTGTTTGCCTGAACTTCCGACCATTTCGCCCTCTGCCATTGTACCGGTGTTACTTGATGTCGCAATATTTACATCTTCAGCATAACAATTAGGGTTGTAAAATGTCAAAATTGATTCTCCGTTAGCTGTTTCAAATGCTGCAGCTTTGGTGTTTTTTACACCAACATTGGTACCATAAGTAGCGATAATTCCTCCGTTTAAATTACTCATTTTTGTAGGTAAATTGACTTTTGAACCACCCGCATTAGTCATTTGAGCAGGTAAGCCGCAATCTTCCAATGCGTCAGAGCTGCAAATATTGTTCATTTTGATTACCTTTGATAACCCCGCAGTAATAAAAGTTTCTGCTGCGTTATCGATAGCTGATGTGCTTCCAGATGCCGCCTCAAATGTTCCATAGCCATTTAATGATGGCATTAATGAAATAGCCTGACTCATTCTCGCAAATAGCGCTTTGCGTTGTGTGTTCCAGGTTCGTTCGTTGATGTTTCCTGTTAAACTAGGAAGGGTAATAGCAGCAACTACACCGATAATAGTTAGCGAGAGTAGTATTTCCGCCATAGTAAAAGCTGTTGTTCTCATGTGTCATCCTTTCTTATATTGTATATATACAATAACCATCTATATAATAACACATATAATGTATTCATGCAACATAAGGATGAAAAAACTGTTAAACTTGCGCAAACATTAGGTGCCAAAATTAAGAATTTGCGGCAGGAAAAGTTAAAATGCTCAATTAATCAATTTGCTCACGAGTATGATTTGGATGTGGGAAATACAAGCCGTGTTGAAAAAGGCAGTATTGATGTGAAGTTTGTTACATTGTGGAAGATATCAGAGGCATTGAATATAAAATTATCATTACTAATTGCCTGTTTAGAGGATGAATTAGGAAGTGAATTTTATTTTTATGATGTTTAATATTAACCACTTGATATTTTTTTGTGTTTGTACTATTGTAAAAGGGTACCCGATAATATAAGCGTGCGTAGCTCAGTTGGATAGAGCGTTTGGCTACGAACCAAAAGGTCGGGGGTTCGAATCCCTCC
>JAMPIJ010000010.1 GCA_023662905.1 Fusobacterium sp. | reverse complement strand
CCCTGTGCAAGTTAATACATTTCGTTTGTTCATATTTTTCATCCTTTCTACGATTATTATGTAGCATGTTTCTAAAATAGTCAAGGGGGGCATAAGCCCCCCTTTTATTAATTATATCTAATTCCTGCGTCTTTCATTCGCTGAATACATTTCTTGATTGTTTCAACATCTTTTGTTAATGCAACACGGAAGTACCCCTCGCCGTATTTTCCGTAACCGTTTCCAGGAGGTACAACAACATTTGCTTTTTCAAGCATAAGGGTGACAAACTCTTCGCTAGTCATACCTTTGGGAACAGGAAGCCAGAGGTAGAAAGTTGCTTTTGATGGTTTAATATCCCAACCGAGTTCGCGTAAACCTTCTTCTGCAGCGTCACGGCGTTCTTGATACATTTTATTAAGCTTTTCGATTTCCGCTTTGTCAACGTTAAACGCCGCAATTGCCGCGTCTTGAATAGCTTTGAATGTTCCGCTGTCAATGTTATTTTTGATTGTGCCTAGTGCCTTGACGGCGTCTTTGTTACCGCAAACCCAGCCAACACGCCAGCCGGTCATATTGTAAGATTTTGAATGTGAGTAGAATTCTAACGCTACATCTTTTCCGCCCTCAACCTGTAAAACTGACGGTGCAACATATCCGTCATAAGTCATTTCGCAGTAAGCTTGGTCAAAGCAGAGTAAAATATCATATTTTTTACAGAAATCAACTGCTTTTTTTAAGAAATCCAAATCGCAAACCGCACCTGTAGGGTTGTTTGGATAGTTGAGGAACATCAATTTTGATTTTTTCGCAACATCTTCTGGAATTTTATCGAAATCAGGAAGATATCCGTTTTCTTCTAAAAGCGGCATAGAGAATGGGATTCCGCCTGCAAAAATCGTTGCGTTTTTGTAAACAGGATACCCAGGGTCAGGGATTAATGTGTAATCACCTTTATCAACAAACGCAAAGAACACGTGAGCAATTGCTTCTTTGGAACCAATGTTCGCAAGCATTTCGGTGTCAGCATCAAGTTCAACATCAAAGCGTTTTTTCATCCATTCGCAAGCAGCTTTTCTGAACGCTGCGGTACCGTTGTACGGCGGGTAATCGTGGTTTGCAGGGTTGTCGATGGCTTTGTGCATAGCTTCAACAACAGGTGCAAGCGTCGGTGTGTCAGGATCGCCGATTCCTAAACTTATAACATCCGCGCCTTTAGCTTTTGCTTCTGCGATTTTTCTATCAATCTCAGCAAAAAGGTACGGCGGAATTTTTTCTAATCTTTCAGATACTCTCATTTAATTCTCCTTAAAAATTTGCCCATTTGGTAAGGTTCATGATATCATAAAATAAGAGGTTTTTCAATGAGTATAATTTCAGATGACGATTTTTTCGAACAACAGCAGCCCCTGAAAAGTATAGAACAGGCAAAAAAAGAAACTGCCGTAAACGCTGAGGATACGGATTTTGACAGAAATTTTGAAAACACAATCCGCCCAAAAACTTTTGACAGTTATATTGGTCAGACTGCGCTCAAAGGAAACCTTAAGATTGCGACGGCTGCAGCAAAAAAACGTAATATGCCGCTAGATCACCTGCTTTTTTACGGGCCTCCGGGGCTTGGTAAAACAACAATTGCGGGTGTCATCGCAGAAGAAATGGGAGTTGATATAAAAATCACGTCCGCTCCTGCACTTGAACGTCCGCGCGACATTATCGGGATTTTGATGTCACTAAAAGGCGGCGAAATCCTTTTTATCGACGAAATCCACCGTCTAAACCGAGTAACAGAAGAAATTCTCTACCCTGCAATGGAAGACTTTTATCTTGATATGACAACCGGTAAAAGCCAGACAGTAAAGACATTACGTGTTCCGCTTCCGAAATTCACGCTAATTGGCGCGACAACAAAAGCCGGCGAACTTTCAAGTCCTCTGCGCGACCGTTTTGGGATAATAAACAGACTTGAATTTTATACAATAGAAGAATTAACAGAAGTGGTCAAACGTACAGCCGGAATTTTAGACATAAAAATCACTGACGGCGGTGCAAAAGCTATTGCAAAGTGTTCACGCGGAACTCCGCGTATTGCCAACAGACTTGTAAAACGTGCGGCGGATTTTGCGCTTGTAAAATATAACGAAGAAATAACAGAAGAAGTTGCAAAAGAATCGCTAGAAGTCCTCAAAATCGACAAATACGGACTTGATAACACTGACCGCGCACTATTGAAACTCATCATCGAAAAATATAACGGCGGGCCGGTTGGTATCGAAACAATTGCAGCGGCAATCGGTGAAGATGTGCGTACAATCGAAGATGTTTGCGAGCCTTATTTATTACAGGCGGGTTTATTACAACGAACCCCAAGAGGCAGAAAGGTTTCACCTGAAGCCTACCGCCACCTAGGGTACGAAGTAAATAATTTCAACGCGCAACAAGCGCTTTTCTAACGTTTAACGCATTGTACACGATTGGATTCTGTCTTAGGGCGTTCATATTTTATCCCCATATTATATCCAAACGCATAAGCATTACTGCTGTCTGTAACTGTTGCAGACCAGAATTTTCCAGTCGCCACATCATCGCCCCAGCCAAATAAATTTCCATTATAATAAATCCCCAACAACTCCTCAATATTAGGAAGTCTATTGTCAGAATCTAATTTAGAACATTCTTTAGCGGCAGTCTGATGGTCATACGAACTATTCAAAACCTGAGTAGTTACAGGCATAACGACATTGGAATCCGTAGGATAAAGAACCGAAATAACTCCGATATCTTTTCCTACAGTATTCGGCCCTTTTGCTCCGTTTAAGTCAAATACAAAATTTACACATAAATGCTGTTTCATATAGGCACCAGGATTACCAGCAGCATCCGCCCCAGACACTACAACACCCGAAGAAACACATTTAGGATTGTAAAAAGTTAATACTGACTCACCATTTGCTGTTTCAAACGCTGCAGCTTTTGTGTTTGGTACAGAAGTTCCAGGAACGCCCACATTCAAATTGCTAATTTTTAACGGCAAAGCACTGGTTCTTGCATCCAATGTCGTAATTTTACTAGCAAACCCGCAATCCCAAACATGTTCAGGATCGCAAATATTGTTAATTTTGAGAACTTTTGATAAAGCGCCGGTGATAAAAGTTTCCGCGGCAGTATCAGTTGTTCCGTCAAAAGTCCCATAGCCGTTGAGCGCTGGCATTAGCGCAATGGCCTGTGACATACGCGCATATAAAGCTTTTCTCTGCGTGTTCCAAGTCCGCTCGTTAATGTTACCAGTTAACGACGGAAGCGTTATCGCAGCGACCACACCAATAATTGTTAGAGATAAGAGTATCTCCGCCATAGTAAAGGCCTGTTCAGGACGCCCCCCCCCCCCCTGTGCAAGGTAATACATTTCGTTTGTTCATATTTTTCATCCTTTCTTTACACATTATGTAACATGTTTTAAAACATGTCAATAGGGGGCATAAGCCCCCTTTTTTTAAACACAAACTTTTGATTTCTTATAATCTGAAATTCCCTCGTAGGTCATTTCAGGGTTTTGAATCCGGTATTTCATCGCTTTCAGGTATGCACGCGCGGTGTCAAGCGAGGTGAAACACGGCGTTGAATACATTTCCGCAATGGTTCTTATTAAGAAACCGCGGTTTTCTGAGCCGATACGCGCAGAGTTGCCGTTTGTTGTCGGCGTGTTGATAACAAAACACAACTGGCCTTTTTTCATATGCGCCTGCATTTTTTCAAGGTCAAAGTTCGCTATTTCTTTTGACGGAATGCCTTTTGACTTCAAATACTTGTGGGTTCCGGTTGTCGCGACTATTCTGTAGCCGAGTTCCGCAAAATCCGCCGCGATATCGTCACATTGGGATTTTGTGTGGTCGTTGAGCGAAAGCATAACGTCGCCGCGTCTTTCTGGGAACGAATAGCCTGCAGCTAAAAAGCCTTTTACGAGTGCTTTTTCATAAACTCTATCAACGCCGAGAACTTCGCCTGTTGATTTCATTTCAGGCGCAAGCGCAGGGTCAATACGGTTCAATTTCTGGAACGAGAACACAGGAACTTTCACACAAACCAAGTCTGTTGTCGGCGCTAAGCCAGTTCCAAAGCCTTGTTCTTTGATAGATTTTCCGAGTGCCGCGTTGACACCTATATCAATCATCGGAATTCCGGTGACTTTACTCATAATCGGCATTGTACGTGACGCACGAGGGTTAACCTCGATTACGTATGCGATATCGTCTTTGAGGACAAATTGAATATTCATAACGCCTTTGATTTTGAGCGCTTTGGCTAATTTTTCTGTGTGTTCGACAAGTTTATTGATAACTTCCGGCTTAACCTTTTGGGTCGGATAGATTGCCATGCTGTCTCCCGAGTGAATTCCGGCACGCTCAATGTGTTCCGTAACCCCCGGGATTAAAACATCTTCGCCATCGGAAATCGCGTCGAGTTCAACCTCTTTGCCCTCAATGTACTGGTCGATTAAAACAGGGTGTTCGTCGGAGAACTTCAAGGCTGAATTGAAGTAGGTCAAAAGTTCTTCTTCGTTGTAAACAACCTGCATTCCGCGTCCTCCAATTACGTAAGACGGACGAACAAGAAGCGGGAAGCCAAGTTCCTTATACGCGGCGATGGCTTCTTCCTGTTTTCTGACCGCACGACCTTGTGGCTGAGGAATTCCAAGTTCTTGCAAAAGCGCTTCAAACTGTTTCCTGTCCTCGGCTTTGCGGATTGCGTCGATTGAGGTTCCGAGGATATTCACACCGCGTTCGTGAAGTTTTTCCGCCAAGTTAATCGCTGTTTGCCCGCCAAACTGAACCATAACGCCTTTTGGTTGCTCTTGTTCGATAATATTCATAATATTTTCGATATTCATCGGTTCAAAATAGAGTTTATCCGCGACGTCAAAATCGGTTGAAAGCGTTTCAGGGTTGGAGTTTACAATTAACGACTGATAGCCGTTATTTCTGACACTCCACGCAGCGTGAACAGAACAGTAGTCAAATTCTATCCCCTGACCGATTCTGATTGGGCCGGAGCCGAGAATTAAGATACTTTCTTTGGATTTATCGACAACGTTTTCGTTAAACTCGTTGTAAGTCGAGTAATAGTAAGGCGTGCAGGCTTTAAATTCCGCCGCACAGGTGTCGACGATTTTGAACGAAGCTTTTACGCCGGCTTCTTTTTTGAGCGCTTCGACATCTGCAAGACGCTTACGCGCAAACACCGCGATTTCGGTATCAAGGAAACCTTTTTCTTTCGCTTCAAGGTAAAGTTCCGGCGTAAGATTTTTCTCTTTCAGACGCTGTTCAAAATCAACAAGGTTCTTAATTTTGTTGATAAACCACTTGTCAATTTTTGTGATGTGGTTAATTTCGTCGACTGAAATTCTGCGCGTAAGCGCTTCTGCTACACGGAAAATTCTTCTGTCATCCTGAACTGAAAGTAAGGCTTTTAGTTCTTCGTCGCTGAACGCAGTGTATTGGCGGCGAACAAGTCCTGTGTTTTTGTCCTCCATCGACGTGATAGCTTTTTTGAACGAACTTTCAAAGGTTCTTCCGATTGCCATGACTTCGCCTGTGGCTTTCATTTTGGTGCCGAGAAGTCTGTCGCCCTGATCGAATTTATCGAACGGCCATTTCGGAATTTTTGTAACCACGTAATCCAGCGCAGGCTCGAACGCCGCGACTGTTTTTTGCGTGATTGAGTTTGGAATTTCGTGTAAGTGGTAGCCGATAGCGATTTTTGTTGTAACTTTTGCGATTGGGTAGCCTGTGGCTTTGGACGCAAGCGCTGATGAACGGCTCACCCGCGGGTTAACCTCGATTACGTAATACTGGTTGCTGACGGTATCAAGCGCGTATTGAACGTTACATCCGCCCTCGATTTTGAGCGCCCGAATGATTTTTAACGCCGAACTTCTAAGCATTTGATATTCTTTGTTCGTAAGCGTTTGCGACGGTGCAACAACAAAGCTGTCGCCGGTGTGGATACCAATCGGGTCGATATTTTCCATATTACAAATCGCAATTGCTGTGTCGTTGGCGTCGCGCATAACCTCATACTCAACTTCCTTAAAGCCAGCAATACTGCGCTCAACAAGGATTTGAGAAATAGGACTTCTGAGAAGTCCGCTGTGAACGATTTCTTCAAACTCTTCCTGAGTCGTTGCGATACCGCCGCCAGAACCGCCAAGGGTAAACGCCGGTCTGATAATCAGCGGGAACCCAATTTTGTCCGCGAATTTCTGCGCATCTTTGAGATTTGAAACCGTAATGCTTTCCGGAATAGGTTCGCCGATTTCAAGCATTAATTCTTTAAAAAGTTCTCTATCTTCGGCTTTTTGGATTGACTCAATCGTAGTGCCGAGAAGTTTCACGCCGTACTTGTCTAAAATTCCGGCGTTATGAAGTTCAACGGCGAGGTTCAAGCCCGTTTGACCGCCAAGACCTGCAAGAAGCCCGTCAGGTCGCTCGCGGGAAATTATATCGTTAAACGCCTCAACCGTCAGCGGTTCGATATAAACCTTATCGGCGATATTCTCATCCGTCATAATCGTTGCAGGGTTTGAGTTGACGAGGACCACTTGAATCCCCTCTTCCCTGAGCGCTCTGCATGCCTGCACGCCCGCATAGTCAAATTCAGCCGCCTGACCGATTACGATTGGCCCTGAGCCGATTACTAAAACTTTTTTAATATCATTATTTCTTGGCATTTTTGCCTCCTAATTTCTTTACGAGTCCGAAAAACTTTTTGTCTTGTCTATCTTGTTTAATCTGCGCAACCCACTCATCAAAAATCTGCGCGGCATCGTCCGGCCCAGGAGCGGCTTCAGGATGGAATTGAACCGCCTCAATTTGAAGTTCGGGGCAGGCAAAGCCCTCAAGGGTTCCATCGTTGAGGTTTACGTAAGTCGCGTAAGCATTTTTCGGCAACGTGTCCACATCAACCGCGTATCCGTGGTTTTGCGACGTCATAATAACTTTATTCGTAAGTTTGTTTATGCAAGGGTGGTTTCCGCCGCGGTGACCGTATTTGAGTTTGTAAGTTTTCGCGCCCAATGCGATACTCAAAATCTGATACCCCAAACAAATCCCATACACTGGAATTTTGCCGATTAAATCTTTGGCTGTCTGAATTGTTTTCAAAGCGTCCGCAGGGTCTCCGGGGCCGTTGGAAATCAACACAGCGTTGAATTTTTCTTTTAAAATTTCTTTTGCGCTGACATCTGACGGGTAAATCGTCAAAGTGCATCCTTGTTTAATCAAATTATCAAGAATACTCTTTTTGATACCGCAGTCGATTACGGCGATTTTAATTTTCTTGTTTACCGCCTTGCTTTTTATAACCTCTTTGGACTTGCGCGAAACAATTTCGGCAATATTTTTATCCATCGCGTAATTTTTAAGCCCCGCGCGGTGTTCGTCGGTTATTTCACCCGATGTGATAACGCAATTCATAGCACCGGTTTCGCGGATAATCGAGGTCAAACGTCTTGTATCAACGCCCGTTATCGCAACAACTTTCTTTTGTTTCAAATACTCATCAAGTTTGATTGATGAAAGATAGTGGCTTTCCTTTTCGCAAAAATTCTTCATCACAAAGCCTGTTGCGTGAACCTTAGAACTTTCAAAATCGTCCTTGTTAATCCCGTAATTGCCGATTTCAGGGTAAGTCATCACGATTACCTGTTCGGCATAAGAGGGGTCTGTAAGAATTTCCTGATATCCTGCCATTGAGGTGTTAAAACAGATTTCGCCAAACGCTGTTCCGTCATAGCCAATCGACTTTCCCTCAAAAATTTCTCCATTAGATAATAATAATTTCGCCATTATAATACACTTTCTATTTCTTCATAAATCTTTTGCATAGCTTCAACCCTGTTTTCAGCCGCCGTTACCGCACGTCCGATAACAAGATAATCCGCGCCCTCTTGTATTGCAAACGCTGGAGTCGCAAGGCGTTTCTGATCGCCTTTCACAGACCATTCAGGACGAATTCCGGGGCAGAGAACTTTAAAGTCCGCACCGCAAACCTCTTTAATTCTTCTTGCTTCAAATACTGACGCAACAACGCCGGTAAGTCCGCTCTCTTTTGCAAGCTTTGCAAGAGTTTCGACGTATTGAAGCGCGGTTTGGTTAATCTTCAATTCATCAGAAAGAATTTCATCACTTATACTTGTCAAAACCGTAACCGCCAAAATTGTAGGGTCTTTCACGCCGAGTTTTTGAGCCATTTCGCGCGCGCCTTGCGCAGACTGTTTCATCATCTCGCTTCCGCCAAGTGCGTGGAGATTGTAAAAAGTCGCGCCGGATTTGATAATATTTTCTGACGCCTTTTTCACCGTGTTTGGAATATCCATCAACTTTACGTCAAAGAAAAATTCCGCGCCGATTTCTTTCATAAACTCAAAAACCTCTCCGCCGTTTGCTGTGTAGAATTGTAGACCAACTTTGAAAACGCCGACATAATCTTTCAACTCTGTTATAAGCTTCTTCGCCTCGTCGACTGTGTCAACGTCAAGCGCAAGCACGATTTTTTCTTTAATTTTCGGATTAATTTTAAACATATTGTACCCCTTTTATCTTTCCTTTTAATTTCATACCCTCAAACGGCGAAATCTTCGCCTTTGTCTTAAACTCGGATGCCTTAACGACCCACTCCGTATCTAAATCTATTTCCACCTGCCCGAACGGCTCAACACCGATAATACGCGCAGGGTTATCAATCATTTTTCCTAAAAGCTGTTCTAATGTCAGGTGACCGGCACGCACAAGGATTGTGTATGAAAGCGCAAACGCAGTTTCCAAACCGACGATACCAAACGGAGCCTCATCAAACGGCTTTGTTTTTTCCTCAAGCGAATGCGGCGCATGATCCGTTGCAATCGCGTCAATTGTTCCGTCCTTTAACGCTTCAATCACCGCGTTTACATCCTCTGCGCTGCGCAAAGGCGGATTCATCTTGAACCGAGCCTCGTCACATCTACTCGTTAATGTGAAGTAATGCGGCGCGGTTTCACAAGTAACTTTCAACCCTTTTTTCTTCGCCGCGCGGATAAGTTCAAGCGACTCTTTTGTTGAAATATGACAAAAATGCAACTGACCGCCGACTTCTTCAACTACTTTGAGTTCGCGCTCAACCGCTGTGTATTCAGAGCGTTTGTCATAAGGTGAAAACTCCGTGTTTTCCGCGTGTGACATCAGCACTAAGCCCAAACGCTTGCCCTCTTGCAAAATTCGTCTGAAAGTTTCCATATTCTCCACAGGTCTGCCGTCGTTTGAAAATGCTATCGCGCCTGCCTTGTGTAAAGCCTCAAAATCCACTAGTTCATCACTATTCAAGCCTTTTGTCATCGCGCAGACAGGAAGAACTTTCACGCCGCCAACTTGCGCCGCACGCGCCTGAATATATCTCAGTGTTTCGACGTTATCGCACACAGGCTTTGTGTTCGGCATCGGACAAATTATTCCGTAACCGCCGGCTTTTGCCGCCGCCATGCCGGTTTCTATTGTTTCTTTATATTCAAGCCCCGGTTCTCTCAGGTGGCAATGAAGTTCTACAAACCCTTTTGTTATCATCCCAGAATCTCCAGTACAGCCATTCTCACAAATACTCCGTTGTGTGCCTGTTCAAGCACTGTCTTGCCCTTTTCGCTGTCAAGAAGTTCCGACGTAATCTCTACACCGCGATTCACAGGCCCCGGGTGCATCAAAATCGCATTCGGCGCATATTTTTGCAGGATTTCGGAGTTCAACTGATATTTTTCAATATAATCTCCGCCGTCAAATTCGCGCTCCAAACGTTCTTTCTGAACCCGCAAAAGCATTACGACATCAGCGTCTTTAATCCCCTCTGCCAAATTGTCGTGATAAGTCACAGGCAAACTCTCTTCAGGCATGAAATAAGCCGGCGCAACCGCGTGAAGTTCCGCGCCGAACTTAGTCAGAAGTGCAAAATTAGATTTTGCCACGCGTGAATGCGCGATATCGCCGATTATTACGACTTTTTTGCCCGCGATTTCGCCGAATTTTTCGTTCATTGTGAAGTAATCAAGCAACGCTTGTGTCGGGTGCGCAGTGACTCCGTCACCCGCGTTCACAAACGAGAGCGGCAATGATAACTCTTTCAACGAATTATCAATAAAATGGTTTTCCGTTGTGCGCACAATCACAGTATCAATCCCGATTGCGCTAAGGTTCTCAAACGTATCCTTACGCGATTCGCCCTTCGAAAGCGAGGAAGTCGCACCGTCAAAATGTATTACGTTCATACCAAGTTTCTGCGCTGCAAGGTCAAATGAAATCTTCGTTCTCGTTGAGTTTTCAAAAAACATCAAACAAGCGGTTTTACCAACAACTGTTGATTGACGAGCACCGATTTTAAATTCGCGCGCAACCTCAATAATCCGCTCGATTTCAGATTTTTCTAAACGATTAATGTCGATTAAATGCTTCATTTATTTTCTACTTCCCGGTTTAACTAGCGGCAAACCCTCTTTACAAAGCGGGCAGTTGTCAGGCTCGTAAGTTACAGGTTCGATTTGCAAAAGTGATTTGATATTCAAACCTGTTTTTCCGCAGGTTCTGTCAACAATACAGCCAACAGCCGCAATTTCAACTTCAAACTCTTTGAGCGCGTCGATTGTTTCGTGAATTGTTTTAGCCGTTGTGATTACATCCTCCATAATCACGACTCTTTCACCTTTTTTAAGGCTGTAGCCGCGGCGAAGCTGCATAACTCCGTCTTTTCTCTCTACAAAAAGGTTTCTCTTGCCTGTTTGTTTCGCGGTTTCGTATCCGATGATTACCGCACCGATTGCAGGCGCAACGACAGTATCAAACTCAACGTCTTTCAACTGTTCTGCGATTCTTTTTGCAATCTTTTCAACCGTTTCAGGGTACTGGTACAATTTCGCACACTGAAAATAAATATCAGAGTGCAAGCCTGATGTCAGACAAAAATGACCGTGCAAAACGCCCTCTGCTGATTCTAACAATTCTAAAACTTCATTACTCATGCTCTTAACCTTTCTTTCAATTCATCTAATGTTGCGAACCCATTTTCGCTCATAAAGCTTTCGAGTTCATCAATAATCCACTCCGAAATATCAGGAGTGGTAAAATTCGCGGTTCCTATCTGAACGGCTTCCGCTCCGACCGCAAAAAATTCCAAAACATCTTGCATAGAGGCGATTCCGCCAAGACCGATAATCGGGATTTCCAAAACCTGTTTAAGACGGTTCACAACCCCAAGCGCAACCGGCTTAACAGCCATGCCTGAAAATCCGCCGATAACCTGCTCACGCGAAAACTTACCGTTTCTGAAAGTCAATTTCATCCCCAGACCTTTGAGTGTATTAATTGCCGAAACAGCGTCCGCACCGTTTTCCTGTGCCGCAAGCGCAATATCTTCAATTCGCGTAACGTTCGGTGTCAATTTCACAATCAAACACCCGTTATACTCCGCGCGCACAGATTTCACGAGTTCTCCAAGGGTTCTAGCGTCTGTTCCAAACTCCAAACATCCTGATTTAACGTTCGGGCAGGAAACATTCAATTCGACCGCTTCGATTTTGTTCGCCTCACAAATCCTCGCAAGTTCCACATATTCATCCATGCCGGAACCCGCTAAATTCATCACAAAATTTATATTTTTCGCCTTTAACACTGGCAGTTTTTCCGCCATAAATCGCTCAACCCCGACATTCTCAAGTCCGATTGAATTAATCATGCCAGAAGTCACCTCGATTACACGGTTCCACGAATTGCCTGAACGCGGCTTCAGGGAAATCGCCTTTGTGACAACCGCCCCAAGTCTTGAAACATCAATAAAATCATCAAATTCATCCGCATACCCGAAAGTCCCTGACGCTGTCATTATAGGGTTCTTTAACTGTAATTTACCTTTATTTACCGCTAAACTTACCATACGATTTCCTCCCCTAAAAACACTGGCCCATCTTTGCAAACAGACGCGTTGTCGATTTTTCCGTTACGGTTGAGCGTCACAACACACCCTCTGCAAACCCCGATTGAGCATGCCATTGTTTTTTCCATCGCAACCTCGCACGGAATCCCATGCTTTTTAGCCGTTTCGGCCACAAGTTTCAACACGATATGCGGCCCGCAGGTACAAATTCTCTCCGGTTTAAATTCTTCAATTTGCGCGTCCAGATAAGCAATAATGCTTCCCTTAGCGCCTGCTGAACCATCGTCCGTCGAAATAAAATCAATCTCGTGCAGCAGGCATGACGGAATTTCGTTTTCATTCTGAAACCCTGCGATTAATCTTGCCTTATCGCCAAGAACTTTCTTCAAATAAAAAACAGGAGCGACACCAACGCCCGCTCCTACTAACAAAGTTTTTTCGTCTATACAATGAAAGCCATTGCCGTTTGGCCCGATAAAATCGACAGTATCACCGACATTAAGGCTTGCAATATAAGCCGTTCCATCGCCCTTTTTCTTGAACAAAACACTAATCTCGCCATCCTCAAAGTTCATAATACTGAAAGGTCGGCGCATTGTGTGATTATCGCACAAGATTGACACAAACTGCCCCGGCTTTGACTCAAAATCCGCCGCGACCTTAATCTTAATCAAAAACATTTCGTTCGCCACGCGCTCAATCAGCGTGACTTCCCCTTTGTTCATTTTTTTGTGTTTTTCAATTGTCATTTCTACCCCACATACAAAAAAGAGGAAAGTAAATACTTTCCCCTTTTTCGGTTAAATCTTAATTATATTGAAATATGCAAAAATTTTTCGTTTCATTTTGACCCTTTTTAAATATTATCGACAAAGCGTCAGAGATAGTCAAGGGAATATTAACGAATTGCAACAAAAAAGACCCACCTAAGTGAGTCTTTTAAAGTTTGCTCCAGGCCAGACTTGAACTGGCACCGAGATTGCTCCCGATTGGATTTTAAGTCCAACGCGTCTACCGATTCCGCCACTAGAGCTTAATGTATTCAATTGTCATGCCCTTGCGGAATCTGTAGAACATCTACCTCTCCTCTCCTCGAACGATACTTAATCGTTCTCGTCGGCAGAGTGCCACTAGAGCTTGTATTGCGTAAGTTCATAGTATGATAAACACACTCGATTGTCAATAAGTTTTTAAAAATACTACTTTCCTCTAATGAATCAGGGTAATATATACCGCATAATAATTTGAAAAGCAGTTCTTCGCCACCTGCTTGTCAAACGCGGTTTGCCAACCCGTGGCTACGCTGTCTATCCCCCCTCCTTGTGTTATTCTTCTGTTTGCCCGAATTGCTGTAGTTTTCCATCCACTGCCTCGATTTGGGCATTCAGTTTTTCAATAGCCTTTTCTTCTTTTTGAATAGTTTTTTCTAATTCTTTAATCTTCGCATCACGATATTGATTCACGGCTTCATCATAAGTCGTCGAACCCTTAAACCGCTGCAAGCGGTTGTATTCTTTGATATTTTCGCGGTATTCAGCGTCAATTTGTTTGAATTCTTCTTTGTAATCAACTTTACACTGTTTGTAATACTCTTTTTCCTTTTCTTTTTGAGCCTTTTTATTCTTTTTGTCGATTTCCTTTAACTGTTTTTCTTCCTGTTCGACAAGCGTGTAAGGTTTTACACCGGATTTAACGATTTTATAGCCATTGATTGAAATAGGGATATCAATATTTTCAAACGAAACAAGGCGTGATTGTTCCCCTTTCAAGTCAACACTCCAAACTCCCAGAAACACAGGCTTGCTACCGGTGTAAGCATAACCGGTGCAAATAATTCTGTCAGGTTCTTCATCAGAAAAACCTAATGGCACGATATCCCAGCGTTTGTCATATAGCGGAAGCCCACGGTATGTTGTCCAGTGATGAGTTATAGCGTCACGAACTTCTAACAATTCTCTTGCCTCACCGGTTTCAAAATCATAGATAAAAACATCGGTTTCCCAGATTCCATCGTAAGAGTTTCCGGTCTTTTGTTTGACTAGAAGTTTTGTACCGTCGGCCGAGAAATCAACAGGCGTAAGTGTCCGGAAAGTTGCGAAGTTATCAATAGTCTTACTCGTTTCCATAAGCGGTTTTTCATGCCTGTTAGAGGTATGGGCTTTTAAAATTCTATCAAGTTCTTTCTCGCTTGTGTCAAGCGGAATAACAAACAACTCGGCAGAGGTTGAAGCGCTATCCGGAGAATAATAAATCGCAGGATAGACAAGTTTCGTTAAATCAGGAGAAACAATTCCCTGAGCGTTTTGTTGTTTTTCACGGTAGAAATTTTTATTTAATGAAAGTTCAGGACTCCCCGGCGGATCGTTATAACGAACGATTTTGTAAGTAGGCTGCGGAACATATTTCATCTCAGACGGGAGAGGAATCGTCGGAATTTCAATCGGTTTCAAATCCTCAGGCGATTCCGGATTTTTATGTTTTGCAAGGCGATTATACTCTTCAACAGTCATTTTTCCCGACGGAAGTCTGTCTTCTTTCGCTTTGTTATATTTACGTTTTGCGTCGCGTTTTTTCACGTCGCGCAAATATGCCTCGTTGCGCTTTGTATAATCCTTTGTTTCAAATAATTCAGCATAGGCGAGGTTTGAAGCCAACGCCAACGCCAGACACAACGACACAAATTTATACATTTTATACCAAACCCTCTTGCATAGCCATACTAATAGCTTTTGAACGGCTTTTTACATAAAGTTTTTGCAAAATACTATGAACATGAGTTTTCGTCGTTGAAATAGAGATAACAAGTTTTTCAGAAATCTGCGGATTAGAATGCCCGTCAACGATAAGCGATAAAACCTCCATTTCACGTTCTGTAAGTCCGTAAAGGTTTTTGCCGCGTTTATAATCAATTTCGCCTTTTTTCTCAGGAACAATCGTCGTCTTTTTAATATTAGAAAGCACGACCTTTGCAATCGCAGGGTCTAACCATGCAACACCTTGACTAACCGCCAGAACAGCGTTAATTGTCTGTTCGCTTGAAGAACCTTTTGTAATATACCCGTCAGCACCCGCCTGAAAAGAGTCGATAATGTCGTCCTCTTCCTCGCGAGAAGTATACATAAGAACTTTGATATTCGGATTAACTTCTTTAATTTTACGAGTTGCGTTAATCCCGTCGATTGTTGGCAGTCCGATATCCATAATAACTAAATCCGGATTAATCTCAAGCGCTTTATCAACGCCATCCTGCCCGTCAGCCTCCATGCCTGCAACCTCAATATCAGGACTGTTTCCCAGAATAACCGACAACCCCAACCTCGTCATATCATGATCTTCAACGATTAAAACTTTAGCCATTAATTTCCTGTCTTTCTTTTTCAGTCGTGACTACATCAGTAAGCAGAAACGAAAACTCACTGCCTTTATCAATTTTGCTATCTACCCAAATTTTGCCGTTGTGGGCTTCAATAATCTGTCTTGAAAGATACAAGCCCAAACCGGTTCCTGTTGAACGTTTTTTGCTTGTTCCCTGCGAAAAACGTTTGAACAGATGCGGAATATCCTCTTTCGGAATTCCGTTTCCATTATCAATAACTGAGAAGATAATGTCATCTTCTTTCTCTTTTAGAATAATTTTAATCTCGCCGCCTTTGTTCGTGTAATTAACCGCATTACCGCAAAGATTTATTATTACACGCTTCAATTCGCCTCTATCAGCGTATATAAACGGATTTTCAGAAGTTTCACATTCAAGTTCGAGCGCAAGATTTTTAGCGTCCGCAAGCGGTTTAATCTCTTCATAACACTGGTTAATGAGATTTTTTACTGGGAAATTCGTCTTACAAAGTGAAAGTTTTCCACTTTCAAAGCGATAAACCTCAAGAAGCGCGTTAACAAGCCCGAGTAAATCCTCGTTGCTTTGAAGCATTGTTGAAAGCAAAAGTTTCTGCTGTTCACTCAACGCACCCATCGCGCCCTCAAGGAAAAATCTCAGGGTCTGAATTGCCGCCAGAAGCGGAGTTCTTAAATCGTGGGTAAGTGTCGCGATAAAATCATCGCGCAATTTTTCTGCTTCTTTTCGGGTCTGGACATCTCTTATAACCCCGACATACTGACGCTCTTCCGCATCAAGCGAGCAGAGGGCAAAATTAATTTCAACAGGCGTTCTGTCTGTTGATAAAGCGTTTACAACAAATAAATCCTTAACTAAAACCTCAGAATTATCAGCCCTCAACGGCGGCAAAAATCCGTTTTCATCCATAAATCTCTGGCGGGCCGCAAGCGTTTCAAATTCTACGAATTCTGCAAAAAGTTTGCCTGCAACGCTTTTATTTGAGTAGCCGATTAAATTTTCACACGCAGGGTTGATATCATTAATTCTGCCATCTTTATCAAGCAGAATAATACCGTCTGCACAGTTTTCAATAATCCCTGAAAGCTTCATATTTGCAACGGCAAGGGATTTTGTACGCTCTTCGACAAGTTTTTCAAGATTATTCGAGTAATCCTCAAGTTTTTTGTTCGCGACTTCAAGTTCTGAAATCTTTTCGTTAAGCTTTTCAACGAGATAACTTCTCTCAATACCGTTTTTGATATTAATCAATAAATCGTCGTTATCCCAAGGTTTTTCAATATACCGATAAAGTCCGACTTCATTAATCGCGCGGATAGCGTTTTCTTTGTCGGCATAACCGGTGAGCAAAATCATACTAACATCAGGATAAAGCTTCTTAGCTTCGGTGAGGAATTCCAACCCGTTCATCTGCGGCATCATAAAATCAGACACGATAACACAAGGCTTGTTATTTTTAAGATATTCAACAGCCTCAACCGGATTATTAAAGGTGACAAAGTTCTTGATACCTTCTACTTTAAAAAGAGTTTTCAAAGCGGAGGTAACAATGACATCATCATCTACAACTAAGATATTCTTCCCCATGTCCATATAATAATCATATACTAAAGCTTACGGCCTAGCAAATTGTTAAACAATTTGTAACAGTCCGCGATTTTCGCGGACTGTAGATTAACGTTTTACGCATTGGACAGAATATTCTTCATTTCGAGGTTTTTCATATATTCGTCCTAAATCCATATGAAAACATTTGGCTAATGTAGAACTTATCACTGTACTTGTCCAAAAATGAGTATGAGTTCCCATCTCTCCAATCATATCCATATTATAAAATATTGACATATATTCGTACAAATTTGGCAATCTAGCATCATCTGACTTATTACGACATGAAGAACTAGCCAACTGCTGTGAAACAGTTTCAGATAATGGAAATTCAGGAAACGGAGCAACAACTACAGAATCACTGGGATACAAAACAGTAATAAATCCCATATCTTTTCCTACTGTATTTGGCCCTTTATTACCATTCAAGTCATATATAAAATTCACACACATTTTATCTTGTGAAAAATCTTCCAGTCTATCACGCTGTAATTCTGACTGACACGCAGGATTATAAAATGTTAATATACTTTCACCATTAGCAGTTTCAAATCCAGCAGCCTTAGTATCAAGTTGTGAATAAGTTTTAGAAGTTCCATCAGATTCTACAAATGTAAGATGAAATTTTGGATTTAAATTATATAAAGAACGAGGAATACTCTTCTTACTGCCATGCATATCAGTGAAAGAAGACGAAATACCACAATTTTCAAGATGTTGAGAGTCACAAATATTGTTGATTTTAAGAACTTTCGAAAGTCCTGCAGTAACAAAAGTTTCTGCCATATTTTCAGTTGTAGAACCATATCCGTTTAAAGCAGGCATTAGGGCAATTGCCTGTGACATACGAGCATAAAGCGCTTTTCGCTGAGTGTTCCAAGTCCGTTCGTTGATGTTACCAGTCAGCGACGGTAGCGTTATCGCCGCAACTACGCCAATAATTGTTAGAGATAAGAGTATCTCTGCCATAGTGAAGGCCTGTTCAGCACGCCCCCCCCCCCCCTGCGCAACTTAATACATTTCGTTTGTTCATATTTTCCATCCTTTCTGTAGCTATTATGAACCATGTTTTAAATTATGTCAAGCCAAAGGCTCGTTATTAACGAGCCTTCCTTATCATTTCCATATAATCTGCCGTTTTAAGTGCTTGGGCAGTTACTTCTTCTTTCTCTTGCGGTTTTGCAACATCTTTCTTCACGTTATATGATTCGATTGAACGCTTACCGGTTAATCTGGTCATAAAGTTATAATATTTTTTCGTGAAGCCGGTTGCTTCATTCTTTTCTTTTTCCATTGCAAGAAGTTCATCACGTGTATGTGGTTTTACCGCAACACCTACGGATTTTCTTGTCAGCCATTCACCCATTGTTGTATTCGTCAATGAAATCCAACTCATACCGAACAATGATGCGTTATATTGGTTTCTGAACGTAGAGTTAAACAGGTCAATCAGCAATGTTTGATAAAATAGTCTTGAACCCTCTTGAACAAAACGTTCTTTAAACTTGGTATCAGCGCCTTCTTTATCTTCACCGTTTGATTTCAGCATAACCATGTTGTAGTTATCTGTCATCAAGAACCAGATTGTCGCTGCTGCAGCGGCAGTTTTTGCAAGGTTTGACAACTCTGCGTTAGAAACATTAGACATACTGTCAGAGTTGAAACCTTTAAGAATATTATCGCTAACGAAATCTTTGAATTTTTGCGGCGGAAGCTTTTTATCAAGAGCTTTTTGAGCGATTTTATCAATACTCATCGCAAGAGATTTGATATCTTCTGGCAGTTTCTCTGCCTTAGCCTGTTTCGGCATCATTGCACCGATCATTTTTTGTGTTAAGCGATAAGGCAATGTGATTATGTTCTTCGCGAACTTAAACGGTGCGATAACAAAGTTCACAAACGGTTTAATCTTTTTATCTTTTTCTCCGAGGTGAATAAGGTTATCTTCTTTACCAAGAGCTTTTTTGCCAGCCTTTTCATATTGTGCGGCAAGTTCTTTAAATCCGTTTTCGTTCAAGACATTAACAATTTTGTCAAATTTATCTTTAGAAATTGTGTAGTCTTTATTAACAGTTAAATTTTTATAGATATCGTCATAATTTTTAGAAATATCGTTGAAGAATTTGTCAATTTTCGGCACACGGCGCAACTCTTTTAACATTAATCCGGCACCAATTATGCCTAAAGAAGCTTTTACCACAGTATCAAATGAAAGCAAAGGCTTTTGCTGTTGCTTATCTTTTTCTGTTTTCACTTCGTTAGATTTGAACGAAACTTTTTTAGGTTCTGCCTGAGGCTCAACGCCATCTTTCTTTGCATTTTTGGCATTGATAGCTTTTGCCTGTTCCGGAGTGAGTCGTGTAATATGTTTACCGTTGCTCAAACGTGAGAACATTTCTGTAACCAATACGGTCGAACCGGTCATCAACATAATACCGAGTTGTGAATTGTTAATATATTTTTGAAGCGCACCGAGCGTAATCAATGTCAGATAACCGCTTGTTAAAATACGGCTTGTTTCTTGTTTGAAACGTTGTTTACGTTCTTTTTCAGCCTGTTCTTTGTTATCATCCATCATGCGAGAAAGGTTATACGCATCGTTTGCAAGGAAAATTGCAGGCGGCAAACCTGTTACCAAACGGTTAAGCGCACGTTCGTGTTTGGTGTCATAGTTACCGGTTTTCGGGTCAAACATTTTTGTACTGCGTTCAAACAGAATTTTTCTAATTTCTTCTTCCGTTTTACCCTCAGTTTGAAGTTTTTGTTTAAGTTCAGCAAGTCCGCGGAAAGAGTTAACTTTAGCGTCTTCTTTTGAACGTCTGCGAATACCTTTAAACAAAGGCGTGTCTAAAACTTCTTTTGACCATTTTTCGAGCGGCTTAAATTTGCCTAAAAGTTCAACCGCACCGTTAAGCATATCCTGCGGAAGCTGAACGAATGGATAAGTAGCACCATCCCATATTAAACGCAGAATAGATTTTTTGTGGAAAGTAATATTTCCGTCCTGTCCGACCTGCATATATTTTTTCGCAGATTCTGACTTTGAAAGGCTGTCATAAAGTTTTTTAGGCATGTCACCAAGAGGTGAATTTTTATAAAAATCAAAAATTTCCTCGGCCTTGACCGGCTTAATCTTATCAACTTTTACGGATAAAAGAGAGACCCCAAATGATAAATCCTGTGAATTTATTTTTGAAGGTCCCTCTGTGTTTATTTTATTAAAATTATTAATTGAAGAAAACTGTTCCTTGTGTCGCTGTCTCTCAGCTAGCGGCATTCGTTGCGTATGTTTCGGCTGTATATTAATACTACTTACTAACACTTTTTCAAAATCCTATTTCTACTATTCTCTCAAAAAGTAAAATCGGTAACAAGATTTTTTTGCTAGTATATTAAATAATCGTTACAAAATTATTCTTGTGCCTCAATAGCGTCGATTTGTTCTTTTACTTCTTTAGCTTTTTTCAAGAAATTAAGGACTTTTTGTTGTTTTTCAGTATCAATTTTCTCATCTATAACTTTTTTAGCCGCAGCTTTTGCAGCTTCTTTGGCTTCTTTTTTAGCGTTTTCTTTAGCTTTTTCAAGGCTCTTGGTGTCGAGAACATAATCCGCACCGTCCTTTGCTGTTGGAAGAGTTTTAACAAATTCGTTTGCCTTTTCAACATCAGACGCTAAAGCGAGCCATTTGAAAGATTTTACAAGCGTAAGCGGTTTTGCGAGATCTCCACGGACTACAAGCTGGAATTTTGTTGCGTTGAAGTCAATATAACCGTTTTCAAACGCCGGAATTGAATCCATTTCCTCCTGCGAAACAGCTTCACAGAAAAGAGAGAATGCTTTTGCGGTTAATATATTCATGCCGCCTGCCTGATTCATCAAGTTTATCGGGTTAATCGCGTTCAATGGGCCGAGAAGATTTGCGATAGTAGATGTCAATCTTGCGCGGACTTTCATATCAACAGAGTTTCCGAGTAAATCCATATCGCCAAAGATTTTCAAGCTTAACGCGTCGCCGATTGATGTAATCGGATCAATGTTGGCGATTCCGTTATTGAATGTCAAATGTCCTTGAAGCGTGTCAAAGTGAGTTGTATCAATCTTAGTTAAAGAGTCAAGCACACCGCCGAGCGTTGTTTGGAAGAACTCTGATTCGCGGATGTTCTCTGCGATGATAAGGTTTTCAAGTTTTCCGAACGGCCCGAATTGACCATCTTTAACTTTGAAATTAACATCACCCTTGAGAGTTTTCATCTGTTCTTCATAAGTTACACCGCGAAGTGAAATATCCGTGTCAAATTCTGCCGTACCGTAAAGCATGTTATCCATCGCCGCGGCTTGAAGAAGTGCTTTTTGAACATCTAAATTATTACCGCTAACTTTAATTTGCATTAAAGTTGAAAGTAAATTCATCGAAATATCACCACGAACAGCGCCGTCAAAAACGCGTGTACGTAAATTATTTAAGACAAGAATGTTTCTGTTCAACGCGATATCGGTGTCCGTTTGACCGGTCACGATGGCGCCGCTTTTAAGAGTTCTACCGCTGAAGTGTCCGTTTCTGAGCGCAACCGGAATATCTGCCGGTTGTGAAGCCGCCGCAGAAGCCGGAGCCGCCGGAACAAATTTCATCGCCGCGTCGCTTACCTGCATTAATTTATCCGCATCAACAAGATTTGATTTCACATCAAGTGATGTAATATTCAAAACTGGTGCCGGTACAAGGCTTACATTGGTGTCGATTGCAAAATCAGAACCGTTCACAAGGAGGTTTCTCACTCTTGCCGCAAGTTCTTTGCCCTTAAAGCCAAGCGTTGCGTTCTCCATTGTCATCATCAAATCAGGTATCGTAAGGTTTTTAACTGTATATTCGCCTCTGAATCTAGGTGATGCCATATCACCAAACACATACAAATGACCTTTCACGTCCATCAAGGAATTTTTGAACGCCTGAATAGAAACTTTCATTGCTTCTGGCATGGTAATCTTTAATAAATTAATATTATTGCCGACGATTGTTCCATCAACACCAAGAACCTCTTTATATACAGGTTTTTCGTTGCCTTTATCATCAACCACAATATTTTTTGTAAAAATACCTGTATCTTTTATCTTAATTCTGTCGCCTTTAAAGTCGATTGTGGAACGCAATGCAGTAATTTTATCGCGCAGCAAATCAATATTAACCGGCGTGAAGTAGTTGTCTTTGTCCGCAAGAATTTCAGCGTTCAGGGTTTGTTTTTTGCCATTACCGTTAACCGCAACTTTCACTGACGGCTGGCCTTTCATATTGAAGAACGGTGCAAATTCTCTACCCATAAGGCTAATCAAATCAGTTGCCAGAACTCTGCCATCAGCCGACAGGTCAATATTTGATAATTTCAAATAATTTGTGATTTCGCCGCGGAAAAGAATGTTTGAGTTGTTATTCAATACAAGCGAATTTTCAGGAATAACAACGTTTTTCTCTGCGATATTCATCTCAAATTTAGGCAATGCAATGTTTGATTTTGTTGCCGGAAGCGTAATTTTCATATTTTCATTGTTAACCGCCCCGACCAAATCCTTTTTATCGCAAGAAAAATCAGCGTTAAGTTTGTTATTTGTCACAACAAATGTTCTTGCACGGTCTGCAAAATTAAGGTTTACAAGGTCAAAACCGAGTTTTGCAACGGCGTTATCTAGTTTACCTTTGATATCAAGGTTCAAAGCGCAATCGCCAGACGCAAAATTAAACGCACGCTTCACATCATCAGGCGCAAACGCGTTGAACAACATCGGCAGAGAAATTCTCTCTGTTTTAATATTAATATCAGCGACAGATTTTTCATCAATTTTACCGTCCGCAAGAACTTTTGCACCCGCAAGGTTCAACGATGTATCTTTGATTTCCATAACGTTATTATCAAGAAGCACCAACGCTTTCAGGTCAGAAATCACATTGCCGACACCTTTGATTGTCAATGCACCATCTTTAACGTCAATTTCACCATTAGAAATCAACTTTTTAAAGTTAGTTTTAATATGAGTATCAGCTTTAACAAAGCCTGCCATATTAACTTTATTCAAATCATTCTGAATATGAAGTGAATCAAGAAGCGCTTTTGTTAGCATGATTACATCGTTAAAATAAATTTCGTTTGTCTTGATATTCATATCGAATTTAGGGCGGCGGCTGTAGTTAAGTTTACCCAATAACGCGATATGCTGATCTTTAATAAGGTTCAAATTAGTATCGATATCAGCCCAGAAACCACGAGTTTTCAGGTGAAAGTAACTTTCCGGCAACTGTAATTGAGATAATTTCAGAGTTACGCCATCAACATTCACATGCCCGAAAGAAACAAGGTTCTTAGCGCGCTCACGCAGGCGAATTTTAACATCCACGTTAGATTTCAAGTCGTAATTTCTATACATAGAAACCGGATTGATAAACGGAATTTCAACACGCTGTGCCTCGTCGTCTTCCTCATCAAGTTCAACAGCCGGCGGAATAAACGTGTTTATATCAAGATTTGCCGTAATATTTTTGTCCTCATCAGAGAAAAATTCAGCATAAGTTTTGAACTTAAAAATTTTGCCGTTAAGGTATGCGAGTTTTAACTCATCACCTTTAAGCGTCAAATAGTGCTTAGATTTCAAGTCGTTAATAAGAACTTTGTAGTCTGTTAATTTAACGCAAGGAACTTTTATTCTAATCCACGCAGGATTGAATGCAGGCGCTTCAGTTTCAGCTGATTGTTCAGCCTCTTCAAGAACGACCTCCTGAGCGCTTAAGATATCATCAATAACCTGAACAATTTTAAACGCTTTATCATCAACGATTTCAACATTCACAAACGGCGAATAAACTTCCGCGCAAGAAACTTTAACGGTCAAAAGGAGAAGGCTTGGCAAAGCAACACGTCCTTTTACCCCGTCCGCGCTGAATAAAACAGAACCGTCAGGAAGTTTTACAGAAATATCGTCCGCCTTAACGCCAACACCTAAAAGCGGAGTTGTAATTATTTTTGCGTTTTCAAAATTAATATCCAATTTTGCCTGTTCTTTAGCAATTTTCTGAATCTCAGGTTTAAATTGGTTCAAATCAAATTTAGGCAGTAAAAATAAAAACGCCAGATAAAGGCCTATTAATAATACGCCCACAGTTATCCCTGCTATCTTAAAAAATAATTTCATCCCTAATACTCCTTGAAAATTACGCCGGTCCCTAGCCAACGATTTTATTATTGTCATCAACGATGACAATATTCGGTTTGTAATTTTGAATTTCCTGTTCGTTCAAAATCGCGTATGTTACAATAATAACCTTATCGCCCTTTTGAACTTTTCTTGCAGCCGCACCATTCAGACAAATAACACCACTTCCGGCTTCGCCTTTAATAATATACGTTTGAAAGCGTTCGCCGTTGTTGATGTCTAAAATCTCAACTTTTTGCCATTCGCGCATTTTGGCCGCGTTCATTAAATCTTCATCGATAGTAATTGAGCCGACATAGTTCAAGTTTGCGTCTGTAACTGTGGCTCTATGTATTTTTGATTCTAAAAATTCTCTCAACATATATTCCTCACTTGACTTAATGTTATATCAAACAAGTTGACATGTCAAAATTACTCTGTTATAAAAGTTATAAGGGATATTGAAATTATAAGGGAGAGTGTAATGAACAAAAATAATATATACATTGCCGTTTTAGCTGTAATTATACTGCTGTCTGGCTTTGGCATCTTTAAATTAATAAAATCTAAGACCTCAGGCCCAAAAGGCAGACCGGCACCGCAGGTTATTGTTGAACCTGTTGGTGAAGAAGAAATCACCTGGACTTACGAGGCTCCAGGACGTGTAGTTTCTAAATATCAGGTTAAAGTTCTTGCACGTATATCAGGCTATTTAACGCAAAGCTACTTTAAAGAGGGTGACTACGTTAAGGCGGGGCAAAACCTCTTCAAAATAGAGCCGGACGAATTTAACAACGCTGCGCAGGTTGCACAGGCTAACGTAAAAAATATTCAGGCACAGTTAACTTATGCGGAAAAACAGCTTAAACGTGCGCAGGAACTTGTCAAAAATGACTATATTTCAAAAGCGCAACATGATGAAATGGTTGCCAAAAGAGATTCTCTTGTAGCACAACTTGCATCAGCCAAAGCTGCAAACTCTGATTCAAACAGAATTCTCGGCTACACAAATGTAAAAGCACCGGTAGATGGAAGAGTTGGGATTATCACAGTAACACTCGGAAACTATGTTACACCGACTTCCGGCGCACTCACGACAATTAACAGCATGGATCCGATTTACGTTACTTTCCCTATGGATACAGCGGATTTTGCTACATTAATGCATACAGATAAAGATAACAACAGCCCGCGCAAAGTTGAACTCTACTTTTCCGGCGGGACAAAATACGAACTCGACGGAACACAGGATTTCCACGACAACAAAGTTGATGAAACAACAGGCACAGTCACAATGCGTGCAACTTTCGCTAACCCTAAAAACATCCTGCTTCACGGTGAATTCGTTAATGTAAAATTATTCTCAAACAACAAAATCAAAGCGCCGATTGTACCACAGGTCGCAATTCAGGAAAATCAGGCTGGCAAATATGTTTACACTGTTGACGAAAACAATATCGCAAACCTTACCTACATCAAAACAGGTATTCAATCAGGTGACAACTGGATTATCACAGACGGTGTAAAAGTAGGCGACAGAATCGTTGTAGACGGTTTGCAAAAAGTAGTTCCGGGTTCTGCGGTTCAAGAAATCACTCCGGAAGAAAAAGCCAAAATGGTTGCACTTGACGAACAAAAAGACAAAAAGAAGAAAAAAGGAAATAAATAATGGCAGAAAATAAAGGTAATTTATTTATACAACGCCCGAAATTAGCAATAGTAATTTCGCTTGTCATCATACTTGCGGGTCTATTGATGGTAAATGTTCTGCCATTAGAAGAATATCCATCAATCACACCGCCTCAGGTTGTTGTAACAGCGACTTATGCAGGCGCAAGTTCTGACGTTATCGAATCAACAATCGCTGCTCCGGTTGAAGCACAATTGAACGGGGTTGAAGATATGATTTATATGTCCTCAACTTCCCAAAACGGTCAATATAAATTAACCTTGTTTTTTAACGTAGGTTCTGACCCAGATATGGCAGTTGTCAACGTCCAAAACCAGTTACAACTCGTAACCCCGCGTTTGCCCGAAGAAGTTAAGCGATATGGTCTTTCTGTAAAAAAATCAACAGGCGGCCCAGGGTTCATGATGATTTCCGTAAACTCGCCAACTGGCACTTACGATAACCTTTATATCGCGAACTACGCCTCAATTTACTTAAAAGACGAACTTGCACGTATCAAAGGGGTCGGTGATATTTCCGTTTTTGGTTCATCAAGTTATGCAATGAGAATATGGCTTGATGCGAACAAAATGGCGAACCTCGGGATATCTGTAGAAGAAGTTTCAAAAGCTATACAATCACAAAACACTCAAGCTCCTGCCGGTGACCTAGGGGTTGAACCTATGGTTAACAAGCAGATGATAAAATTAACACTCCGTACAAAAGGACGTTTAACAACAGTTGAAGACTTTGAAGACATCATTGTCAAATCAAAATCAGACGGTTCAAACGTAAGATTAAAAGATGTTGCACGCGTTGAACTCGGCGCTGAAAGTTACTCTTTCTTCTCAAGAATTAACGGTGCAAACGCCGCGATTATCGCTGTAAACAAACTTCCTGAAGCAAACGCTATTGACCTTGCAAATAAAGTTAAGAAAAAAATGGCACAACTTGGAAAAAGCCTTCCGCAAGGTATCGAATACCACATTCAGTACGACGAAACCGAATTCGTACGCGAATCCATTAACGAGGTTATCAGTGCAATTGGATTGGCCGTATTACTCGTTGGTATCGTAACATATCTGTTCTTAGGAAGTAAAAGAGCAGCATTAATTCCGTTCTGTGCGATTCCGGTTTCACTCATCGGTGTATTTATATTTATGAACATGTTCGGGTTCTCAATAAACCTGTTAATCCTGTTTGCACTGGTATTGGCGGTCGGTCTGGTTGTAGACGACGCGATTGTTGTACTTGAAAACACCCAGCGGCATATTCAGGACGGCAAATCACCTAAAGAAGCGACCGAAATCACAATGAAAGAGGTATTAAGCCCTGTTGTTGCGACATCTCTTGTATTGATGGCGGTATTCGTTCCGGTATCATTTATGGCAGGGATTACGGGACAAATGTTCCGCCAATTTGCACTCTGTATTGCAAGTTCCATCGGGCTTTCAACAGTTGTTGCGTTGACATTGGCACCGGCGCTTTGTGCGATGATATTAGACTCAAACTCTGAAAAAGCTGATTATGCTTTCATTGATAAATTCAACGTATGGTTTAACGATATCCGTGAAAAATACCTCGGAGTCGCTAAAACATTTATAAATAATATTCCGCTGACATTAATGACTTATGCGGCGATTCTGGCTTTAATCGGAGTATTTTTCCTCTCTGTTCCATCAGGCTTTATTCCGACAGAAGATAAAGGAACAATTTTCTCGCAAATTCAGCTTCCAGAGGGTTCATCTGCGTCAAGAACAAGTGAAGTTGCCGACGCAATTGATAAAAAAATCCGCACAATTCCGGGGGTTGAGGGAACTATCGTTCTTGTTGGTATGAACGGTGAAAATACAGCGTTCATCGTAACAGAACTTGAAGAATTCAAATATAGAAAGAAAAAAGACCGTTCAATGGAAAGCATTCTGGGGCAAATAAACAGAATGTTTGCAAACTATCCATCAGCGATTATAGCATCGTTCCCGCCTCCGTCAATTTCCGGTTTAGGTATGTTCGGCGGTCTGGAATTCCAACTTTTGGACAAAGGCGAAAGAACTCCACAGGAAATGTATCAGGAAGCATTGAAATTCATTGCTGCGGCTATGCACGAACCTGAATACTCAATGGTTTATACGTCATTCACAGCGAACCTGCCACAATTGATGATGCTTATCGACGAAGAAAAAGCACTCTCTCAGGGCGTTGAAATCTCAAGCATTTATTCTGCACTTGCAGGATATTTCGGGAAATCTTATGTAAACGACTTTAACAAGTTCGGCCGTGTTTATCGTGTTTACCTGCAGGCTGACGCACCATTCCGTGAAAAACCCGCTGATATAGATAAAATCTATGTCAAAAACAATCAGGGCAAAATGGTTCCGCTCAACGCCGTCGTAAAATACAAAAACGTTACAGGGCCTTACAGCTTAACACGTTTCAATATGTACGAAGCAGTAACTGTAAACGCCAGTGTTAAAGCCGGAAAGAGTTCCGGTCAGGCGATGAAAAAATTTGAAGAAATTGCAGATAAAGTTCTTCCGCGCGATGTTGGTTATGAGTGGTCAGGAAGTTCATTGCAGGAAAAAGATTCTAGCGGCCAAATCGGCGCAATCCTTGCGATGTCACTGGTGTTCGTCTATCTATTCTTAGTAGGTTTGTACGAAAGCTGGATGCTGCCTGTTGCGGTACTTCTGATTTCACCGATTGCGATGGTAGGTGCGCTTGCATTCATTGCTATTCAGGCACAATTCGGCGGCGCGCTTGACATTTACGCACAAATCGGACTTGTAATGTTGATTGGTTTGAGTACAAAACAGGCAATCTTGATTATTGAATTTGCAAAAGAAGCCCACGAAAACGATGGTTTACCGATAAAAGAAGCCGCGATTCAGGCCGCTTACTTGCGTTTCCGCGCGGTAATGATGACAAACATCGCGTTCATCTTAGGTTTGGTTCCGCTCGTTACTGCAACGGGTGCAGGTGCGGCAAGCAGACACTCCGTCGGTATGACAGTATTCGGCGGTATGATGGCCGTTGCGTTCATCGGTACATTCCTTGTACCTGCATTCTACGTAATGATAGAAGAGATGAAAGTCAATGTCGCTAAATATATAAAATCCAAAAAAGGACAAGCTTAATATGTTAAAAAAGTTACTACTCTTAAATATAATTTTTGCGCTATTTGCCACTCAAGCGGTAAAAGCACAAGATGATGACGACTTCTGGAACGAACTTGATTCAGAAGAGTTTCCACAGGCCGAAGAAGTTCTGCCCTACGACATAACCGAAAACGAAGACGGTAAAGTTGTTATCGAAGCAGGCGTTGAAAAAACAGTTAACCTTACCCTAATGAACTGTATTGAACTTGCGCTCGGAAACAACCCTGATATTAACGTTGCGTTCCACGATACACTCGCATCTGACACAAGAATCAGACAGGTCTGGTCAAATTACTTCCCTAAATTCAGCTGGCAAACTGGCTATACAAAAATAAAACAACTTCAATTGTCAGATGCTTTGGGAAGAAACCTGACATTCAACTACTTTATTCTGGGGCAGGCAACGTTACAACAAATGCTTTACGACTTTGGAGTAACACAGAATCAGGCAACAATCAGACGTTTAGAGTTTGAAAACTCAAAACAAACACTCGCTTCTGTCATTAACAACGTAATTTATCAGACAAAAGATGCATATTTCAACCTGCTTTACGCGAACCAGCAGAAAGAAGTTGCGCTTGACACCGTTCGAAAATTCGAACTTTTCTACAATCAGGCAAAATCATTCTACGAAATAGGTTTAAACCCTAAAGTTGACGTTACTATTGCAGAAGCGAACCTTTCTGATGCAAAGTTAACACTAATTCGCGCAGAAAACGCCGTACACCTTGCGATTGCGCGCCTCAACAACGTAATGGGAATACCTTTTATTGATAAATACTCGCCAAAAGACGCACTGGTATTCACACCGTTTGACATGACATTTGATGAATTAATTGATGTTGCGCGTGAGGCACGTCCAGAACTCAGACAGGCAGAACTTCAAGTAGAAGCGGCAAGACAGACGCTTAAACTCGTCAAAAAATCTTATTTCCCAACGATTACGGCAGAGGGCCAATACGCAGTCGGTGGTAAACACTGGACATCAAACTACGGTTACAACTACGGCGCATACCTGACATTCCCGACAATCAACGGTATGCTTATCAAAAACGAAATTAAAGAAGCAAGATACCTCTATGATAAACAACTTGCGACCGCGAAAAAGGTTCAAAACGATATTTATCTTGAAATCAGAAACGCATATCTGAAACTTCAAGAAAAGAAAAACTCTGTTCCGGTTGCGCTTTTGCAGGTAAAACAAACCAAAGAAAACTATGAACTTTCTTATGGACGTTATAAGGTCGGCGAAGCCAGCCCGATTGAGTTAAAGGACGCTCAAAACCTTTACCAGACAGCGCAGTTGAATTACTATTCTGCACTATATGAATACAATTCAGCACGCGCGCAGGTTGAGATGGCAATCGGTAAGAACCTAAATTCTTGCAGTGATGAAATGCTGCAGCTTACAGAATAATAAAGACCCGCAATGCGGGTCTTATTTTTAACTATAATCATTAAGAAATAATAAATTTACCTTGAGAATTTATCTTTATAACTTATAATGGTAATATTAGAATAAGAGGTAGGAGATATGGTAGAAAACAAAGAAAACCCTTTTAACGAAGAAAATAAAGATAATTTATTCGCAGGGGAAGTTCCGACAGAAAATGAAGAACAACCTGTTGTAGAAGAACAAAATAATAATGAAGTCGAAGAATTACAGAAAAAGTTAGATGTTCTAAACCAGCAGTATGTAAGGCTTGCGGCTGATTTCGACAACTACAGAAAACGTCAGGCCCAAGAGCGCGAAAACCTGCTTAAATACGGTAGTGAAAACGCATTAAAGAAAATGATTGAAGTTCTGGATAACTTTGAACGCGGGCAAAAAGCGCTTGAAAAAGTTGAAGATTGTCAGACTGTAAAAGACAGTTTCAACCTTGTACACAAACAAGTCCTTGAAACTCTCGAAAAACTTGGGTTAGAAGCCATCGACACCGAGGGTAAGGAGTTTGACCCGAACTTCCACGATGCAGTAATGCAAACACCGAACAATGATGTTCCGGAACACACAATTTTGAACGAATTACAAAAAGGTTACAAACTAGGCGATAAAGTGCTTCGTCCGGCGTTGGTTAACGTTGCGACAAGTATGTAAATAGCACAGAAGATATAGGGATAAAATGACAGATTATTATGAAATACTTGGAGTTGCAAAAGACGCAGGGAAAGATGAAATAAAATCCGCTTTCCGTAAGAAAGCCAGAACGCTTCACCCCGACGTCAACAAGGCTCCTGACGCAGAAGAAAAATTTAAAGAATTAGGAAAAGCTTACGAAACATTAATAGACGATAACAAACGCGCAACTTACGACCGTTACGGCGAGGACGGCTTGCAAAACGCAGGCTACACAGGCGGCCCGTTCGACGGCGGTTTTGGCGATTTGAACGATATTTTGAACTCTTTTATGGGTGGCATGGGCGGATTTGGTTTCGGATTTAATTCACGCCGCGACCCGAATGCACCACAAGAGGGCGATGATTTAAGACTAGACGTTGAACTCACTTTTGAAGAAGCAGTTTTTGGATTAAAGAAAAACATCAAATTTGACCATCTTGAGGTCTGCCCTGAATGCGGCGGAACCGGTGCAGAAAAAGGTTCTAAGCCGGAAACCTGTCCGACTTGCCACGGCACAGGTCAGGTTCAACAGGTGATGAGAACACCGCTTGGCGCATTCTCTCAAATTACCACTTGCCCTGATTGCGGCGGGTCTGGCCAGAAGATTTCTAAACCTTGCAAAGGCTGTAAAGGTGCAGGTAAAATCGAAAAAGAAAAAAGTATTGATATAAAAATCCCTGCAGGCGTTGACAACCACTCTAAAATCAGAGTTTCAGGCGAGGGCGACGCAGGCACAAACGGCGGGCCGGCAGGTGATTTGTTCGTTGTAATCCACGTTAAAGCGTCAGATTACTTCAAACGCGACGGAATAAATGTTTTCACAAGGCTAGACATCACACCGGCTCAAGCGGTTTTAGGCGACGAAGTCACAATAAAAACACTTGATGGCGAAAGCACAATCAGCATTCCGGCGGGTTGTCAAAACGGCAACACAATAAAAATCAAAGGTGCAGGTGTTCCGGTAATCTCAAGACCGTCACAACGCGGTGATCATGTGGTCATTGTTAACGTTGCGATTCCAACAAGTATCAGCGAAGAAGAACGTCATTTATACAAAAAATTGTATGAATTAAACACCGGCAAAAAAGCCCACGAAAACATTCTCGAAAAAGTCAAAGGAGTATTCCACTAATGAAAAAGATATTTTTACTAATCCTGACAGCCATTTTCGGCTCTTTTAGCGCAGTTTATGCGCAATGCTTACCACAAAATGTTCAGGATTTTGTAAAAAATTCTTTCAAAGACGCATATTTCAGATACGACGGTGTCATAATCCTACCGGATAACACCGTTTATCTGCCTGTAATCCCTGCTAAATTTGACATTGATGTGGAAAATTTGGAGATTAAAGAAACAATTCCTGCAAACAAGGATCTGACAAAGCTTCCTGACGCGGTAATTTTCAACAATGAATTTGTTCTGTTAAAGGTTCTCAGAGATAAAAACGGCGGTGCAACTCTGTTAAATCAAACGAATTACCCGACCGAAATCAAGTCAGGTATTCTGCCGCAGGATATTTTGCTCCCTAGACGACTCGAAATCCCTGAGGGGCTTAACAACATCAAAGGTACACTCGAAACCTACTCACCTGAAATCGACGATTTACGCCAGAATACCAACGCGGCAAAAGATTATACCAAAATGTATTTCAACCTGCCGGCGCTCAAAAATAGTGTGTTCTATATAACAACACCGATTTCAAAAAACATCAAAGTGATGTCTTCAAACAATAAAAAAGGATATTTCATCTATCAACAAAAGAGTTCACCGAACAAAATCGCGCTTTATGATGACAGATATCTTCTCGTAAGCTCTTATAGCCGCAAAGCGTTGAATGTTATCTCAATCTACGACGACGCGTTAATCAAAGAAATTCCGCTAAAAACAACACCGGATGAAATTGTAATCTACGGTGACAAAGCTTATGTGACAAGTTCCGAGGGCCACTGCATTTATGTCATCGACCTTGTTAACATGACGCCGACTCAACAAATTCTCATCAACGGAATGTGCGAAAAATTAATCATATCAGAAGACGGCACAAAACTCTTCTACTACGATAAACAAACCAAAACGCTCTGGGGCGTCGAAATAGATAACGATTATCTTTTAAAAGATATCGGGCTTTTCCCTAACGTGTCAAAAATTGCTTACACTAACGGAAAAGTTTATATTACAAGCCGCACAAAAAACCGCGTTGCGATTATTGATTATCTTGAGTTGAACCTCACGGGCGAATATGATGTCGAAGAAAAACCGGTTGACCTGTACGCTTACAACGACAAACTTTTTATTCTGTCCGCCAAAACCGGTAAAATTCAGGTAATGAACACAGAAACCGACGACTTCACAGGCGAAATCCAACTTCCTGCAACCGACGGTTTCCCGAACAAGTTTTACAGACTAAAAGACACACCGTATCTGTTGATTAGCGATTCTGCGCGCTGCGCGCTTTATGTTCTCGATATGAACTCAAACACAATCGTCTTAACACAGGAAATCGACGAACCGGTAACACAAATAGAAATAGGAAAAGTAATCAGGAAGTTCAATGATAAATAAATTTGATGAAATAACACAAGAAACAATGCTTTCTTTAGAAAAAACACAACGTGATTTCTGGAATATTTCACGTGCAACCGCGGAATTTTTATATATTTCAATAATCGAACACAAAGCCAAAAGTGTTCTGGAAGTCGGAACCTCAAACGGATATTCAGGGCTTTGGATTTCAAAAGCCTTGAAGCAAACGGGTGGACACCTTACAACAATCGAATACTATCCGAAACGTCAGGATATTGCGATTGAAAACTTCACAAAATGCGGCACAATCGATGTTGTAACCCCGATTATAGGTTCTGCGTGTGATGTTTTGAGAGATTTGCCAGAAGAACAGAAGTTTGATTTTGTTTTTGTTGACGCTAATAAACGCGAATCCATCGACTACTTCAACCTTATTCACCCGAACCTTGTAAAAGGCGGAATTTACACCTGCGACAATGTTTTATCACACAAAGAAAAGGTTCAGCCGTTCATCGACGCAATCAATGCACATCCGGATTACGAAAACGTGGTTCTTGAACTTCCTGCAGGTCTTTCGTTCGCAAGGAAGTTACGATAATCATAAATCCTCAAACCCCGGAGAGGTTGTCGGAAGATTTTTGTAGCCGTCGTTTGACCAAACGGTTTTCTTGATGTATTTATCAGAATATTTTCCGCGTTCAAATAACTTTTTCAACGTGTTTTCACGTGCGACAAGCGCATTGTGAGTATCGTCGCCGCTTTCAGGGAAAACTCTTAAAATTTCACACCATACAGACGCTTCCATCGTCCACGCATAAGTTTCTTCTGCCAGTGAATTATATTCGTCCTGATGCAGTGCCTCGTGTGCCAAAAGTGCTGCTAACGCCCCTGGAGGTGCATTCTTGTGTTTCTGGTTGATAAAAATGTACAATTTATTACTTTTTTTCCAGCCAAGTGCGTCAAAACTCGCATATTCCTTGCCGATTTCGCTCAAATCCTTAAACTCAATCTTCACAGGTTGGCCAGAAAGGTTATTGCCAAGAATAGCTTTTCTTGAAAACTCGCCGTTTGTGCCTTTCAACATATCGAGCGCAACATATAAAACTTCTTCTTTAGTATTTTTCTTGTAAATAGGCTTAAGGTTTTCAACATACTCTTCAGTATATTTTGCAGGGTATTTTTTGTTATAAACCGCAGACTTTTCGGCGGCAATTGCGGCCGTTGAAACCATACAGGCCATCAATGAAATACATAAAAGTTTCTTAATCTTCCTCATAACTCTCGCTTTCTATTACTACCATAGTAATAGTATAATTCATTTATTTATTTCGGCAAATATTTCTTTTCTTTGCGGCCAAATCTGAGTACAACTGCATATATTCAGCAGAAGTACTGTCGATTGTGACGGCTTCGTTAGCGTATTCAAGCGCGGATTTCACATCTTCATTAGCAAGATAAACTCTTGCCATCTCAGCGTAGTATTCAGGATTAGTCAAATCAAATGTAATCGCACGCTTTAAGCATTCAATCGCTTCGTCATAATCCTGTTTACTTTTGCGAACCAAGGCTAGATAATAGTACCCTGCCGCAAAATTAATATCAATTTCTAAAGAACTTTGCGCAAAATGCTGAACTTTTTCCAAATCTTCAGCGCCATAAGCCGCTTTCATCGCAACAGAATATGCCGGCATGTAAAAATGATTATCCGCAATAAGTTTTTCGACGAGTTCAAGCGCTTCGCTATATTTTTTCTGTTCTGTAAAAAGATACGCCAGAACGCAAAGCGATTCAATATCATTTTCGTCTTTTATAAGCGATTCTGCGCGCTCAAAAAGCTGTAAGTCAACAAGAACACGCGCAAGCGAAGTTCTGACAAATTTCTTATCAGACGCAAGCGCAAGAGCTTTTTCCAACTCCTCTTTCGCGCCGAGATAATCTTTTTGTTGATATTTCAAAAGCGCATCAAGAACTTTTGTGTCAAGGTGTTCGTCGTCAATGTGCTGAATATTCGCGACCTCAAGACGGGCTTTTGCAAAATCTTTTGATTCATAATAAAGGTTTGCAAGCGCAAAACGATAATCAACATTCGAAACATCGAGCGACACAGCTTTTCTATAAGCTTCTCCTGCTTCTTCGAGCCAACCGTTATAAAAATAAGCGTTACCAAGGTTAAAATAAAGTTTTGGGTTAGCCGGTTCAAGCGCCGCGGCTTTTGCAAAACATTTTACCGCGTCGATAAATTTCATATCTTCGATAAAGAAAAGTCCTTTGAGGTTCAAAACATCGACATTTTCTATATTCAAGCCCATAACAAGATTTCTTGCGGTTTCAAGTTCATTTTTGTTGAACGCAATCAGTGCCTGAACAGCTTTTTTCTCATCAGAATCAGAGATATTTTGAAGCAAAGCTTCAGCGTCAGCCACAAACGCATGTTTCACATAAACATCGGAGATTTTCAGGCGAACGTTTTCACTCAAATCTGCCGCATTAACTAAATCTCTAAGCGCCTTGATATCCGCAAACTTATCCAACACATTCACGAGTTGAATATAAGTTTTATCAGACGGCGAAATTTGAACAGCACGAAGCGCAAATTCAAGCGCATCCTTGAATTTTTCGGCGGCAAAATTTTTGTTATATAGCGCACAAATTGCGCACAGGTTGTTTTCATCAACCTCAAGAATATCTTTATAGTAGCGGATAGAGCGTTCTATATCGTTCATAAGCGAATAAAGTTCCGCAAGCTGTGTCATAACATCAATATTCTCCGGCTCAACATCCAGCGCTTTATAAAACGATTCAACGGCTAATTTGTATTCACCATTTTCGCGGTGTTCGCACGCTTTATCATAATTCAATTTAAGCTCATCTACTTCTTTTCCGACCATAAACTATTCCTGTTTGTTTTCCTGTAAATCTTCTGCCTGTTGTTCGTTAATCAGGATTAAAACCTCATCTTCACTCGCCATTTTCAAGGAGTTACGCGCGATACCTTCAAGCTGAGACACTTGCGAATAAGCTTTAATCTCATTTTTAAGCTGTTCGTTTCTTGCGGCAGATATATTTTTGAGGCGTTCTAAATCCGAAATTTTGCCATTAAACGCAACAACTTTTGAGAAATTAATTAAAACACTCCACCCGACCTGAATAAGCGCAAAAAGTAAAAACAGCGTTAACCCTGAATAATAAATCTTTTCGTGCGGTTTAGCCGAATTTTTCTTGCCAATTTTCTTAATCTTATCGAAAACTTTTGTACGCTTCTTTTTGTCCACAAAACACCTCTTATATCAATTATAAACAAAATACAGCGCATGTACAAAATTGTTTTAATAAATTTACAATTCGAGTTTTGTTGAGAATTCAAACTTAGTTCGCATAAGCGAATTAGTGTCGTCATAGGTCTGGCTTGCTCCGAGTTCGACATTAAACCTGTCGTTTCCCTGATATGCAAACGGGGTCAAAAGCAGGATTAACTGTGCGGTTTTACGCTGGCGGGTTAAATCAGCTTTCAAGACATTTTTGATAGCAAGTGCTTGATTCAAACGCAATTCCGGTGCAATAGAAATATTATTCGTCGTAAGCCCGTAAGTCGCTACCTGATCCTTATACACCTGAGTTTTTAAAGAGAAATTCTTTTTCTGATACTTAGAAAATAGGCCTGATGAATACTCAAGGCTCGAGAGCGATGAAACTTCTGTTGAGAAATTAGTACCAAAAGAGAAATCACCGTATTTTTCTTCAACACCTTTGTAGTTGCCCGCAATCCAACTTTCTTCATCGCCTCTATAAGCGGCTTGAACAACTTTATTTGAAACCCTCGCAGCCTTATTTGCCTCAAGTTTCTTATTATAATCTTTCAAACTTGTCGCAGAAATCTTTTGCGGTTGCGCAATATTGATTTTTTTAGAATTTGCCGTTTTGTCAAGGCTAACGACATCAAGGTTGTCGAAATACTGAATTTCAGTTTTTAAAACAGGAGTTTTTACAGCTGTATTAGTCTTCAAATCAGTGTTACCAATCTCTTGAACAACAGGATGCTCCTCTTCTTCCTCGTCCGGAATCTCATAAATAAAAACATTGGGAATATATCCGTCAGGGTTCTTATTCTTGGCCTGCACCGACGGGGTAAACAATAATAACATAAGAAGTATTAAAATAATCTCTCTCATATGAAATATTGTACTATTTTTTAAGATTTTGTTCAAGCACTTTTATTAATTTATTGTAAAAAATTTGCCCGCAAAATCGGTAAAAAATATAATTAATGTTGGGAATATAGGAGATAGAGAATTGGAAAACGAATACCAATTAGTTAAACACGATTTATTTGAAATTAACGAATGTCTTGAAGAAATGGTAAGATTTGGAGTATCAGATGTACATCTACTTGCTGACTCATACCCGATTTACCGCAAAAACGGCAAAATTCAACAGGCAAATAATTACCCAATTCTCACAGAAGAAGCGATTCTTACTGCCATAAAACAAATTCTGCCAGTACAATCCATTCCAAACCACATTGCGATGAAAATGGAAACCTCTAACGACTTTGACTTCTGCTATGAAATCCCAGGGTTTTCAAGATTCCGCGTAAACGTATGCAGCAGAATGTACAAAAAAGGTATGGTAATAAGAATTATCCCGTTTGAACCCGTTGCACTTGAAGACTTACATCTTCCGCCTGCAGTATCCAATATTACAGGATATAACAACGGGCTTGTACTTGTAACCGGCCCAACAGGTTCAGGCAAATCTACAACTCTGGCCTCAATTATTGAACAAATCAATAAAACGCAACAAAAACACATAATCTCTATCGAAGACCCTGTTGAATTTGTGTTTAATAATAAAAAATGTGTAATTTCGCAACGTCAGGTAGAATTTGATACAGAAAGCTTCTCTACCGGTGTCAAATACGCACTCCGTCAAGACCCAGATATCATCTTTATCGGTGAAATTCGTGATATGGAAACACTCAACGCCGCGCTTAAAGCCGCAGAAACAGGTCACTTAGTGTTCTCAACACTTCACACAAACGACGCGGTTCAGACAATCAACCGTATCGTTAACATGTTTGAGCCTGAACAACGCCAGTTTCTGCGCCAACAACTCGCCTCAACTCTCAGAGCCACATTAGCGCAAAAACTTGTTCCAACCGTCGATGGCGAATCAAGAAGACCGGCATGCGAACTTTTAGTCGTAACCTCTACGATTAAAGACATGATTGTAAAAGATGAAATAGAAGGCATTTATTCGCTAGTTAAAGCCGACTCTTTCAACCAGATGATTACTATGAACACATCACTATTCCAACTTTATAAAGCAGGAATTATTACCGCTGAAACCGCAGTCGAATACTCTGACAATAAAAACGAACTTCAACAAATGCTCAGAGGCATGTACCACGGAGTTTCTCGTGACAACTAGGCAGACCTACACAACTAACGCGATTAATCTTAAATCTTATCCACTCAAGGAATCCGATAAGATTGTCGTGATGTACTCACGCGACAAAGGCATAATCCACGCAGTTGCCAAAGGGATTAAAAAGCCTAAAAGTTCACTCGGTGCCAGAATGGAAGCGTTTATCGCAAACAATCTTCTCTTAGCCAAAGGCCGCAATATGGACGTTGTTTCACAGGCCGAAACTCTCAATTCTTTTGGCGGAACAAGAAAAGATTTAGACAAAATATTTTATTCAATGTATCTCACAGAAGTAGTAAATAATTTTGGCGTTGAAAATGACCCGTGTTCAGCCGAAACTTACGACACGCTTTATAACGCTTTAAAAACAATCGCAGAAGCACCTGAGAAAAAAGATATTCTCTTAACAGTCCTGAAATTTCAACTAAAAATGATGTATATTTCAGGGTTTTCACCTGAGTTCAACACCTGCCTCAAATGCGGCTGTAAAGTGGAGTCTAACGCCTATTTTCTTTTCAACGAGGGCGGAATCATCTGTGAAGATTGCATAAACGACACACGCGGCAAGCTAAGCATTCACAGCAAAATTAGAGAATTTTTGAACTATCTCACAACTGCCGACTTCAACGCTGTAACCGATTACGAAACAAAAGCCACCGAAAAAGTTTGCGAAGTTTGTTTCAACCTATTGAAACAATGTATCGCACAACACAGTGCAAGAAAAATCAAAACGACCGAAATTCTAGCCGCGATCTAAATATTTTTCGTATAAATCAGGACGTTTTTCTTTAGTACGCTTCAGACTTTCTTGTAAACGAAATTCGTCGATAAGTTTATGGTTTCCGTTCAAAAGAACCTCAGGAACTTCTAAGCCACGATAAACACGCGGTTTTGTGTAATGCGGATACTCAATAAGTCCGTTTGAAAACGTATCATAATCCGCTGATTCAATTTTGCCGAGCGTTCCCTCAATCTTACGGCTCACAGCGTCGATAAGGCAAAGCGCAGGGAGTTCGCCGCCTGTCAAAACAAAATCTCCGACAGAAATCTCAACCGGTTTTATAATCTCCCTTATTCGCTCATCAAACCCTTCATAATGCCCACAAAGCATGACAATCTGGTCAAATTTAACAAGTTCGTTCACAACGCTGTCAGTAAGCGGTTTTCCCTGCGGCGTAAGCATTACGGTCACAGAATTTTCAACACGCTCAACGCTTTCGTATGCATCAACATAAGGCTGCGGCATTAAAACCATTCCGGCGCCACCGCCGTAAGGCGTATCATCAACCTTTTTGTGTTTATCTAACGTAAAATCACGCGGATTCACCGTGTTTACAGAAAAAACTTCGCTCTCACGTGCGCGTTTCATAATACTAACGTTACAATAACCCTCAATAATTTCAGGGAAAAGTGTCAAAACATCAAAACGCATTAGTCCAAAAGCCCTTCAATATTATTGACAACAACTTTTTTAGTTTTGATATCCACTGACGGCACAATCGCTTTCACAAACGGAATAAGCGAGATTTTACCGGATTTTGTTTTCACTGACAACAAATCAGTCGCGCCATTATTAGAAACTCCGACAACAAACCCTAAGCTTTTATCTTCCGTATCAAAAACACCAAGGCCGACAAGTTCATCAATCAAAAACTCATCCTCATCAAGAGTTTCACGGATAATCTCTTCTTCCACAAAAATCAAACAGCCCTTGAACTCAAGAAGTTCATTGATAGAAGTGATATTTTTGAACTTTACAAGCGCAAAAGTCTTGTTCAAACGAATAGAATCAATCTCAAAAGGTAAATATTCGCTGTCTTTTTTGATAAAAACAGACTTCAATCCAAGGAAAAATTCCTCTTGATTTTTCGAAAAGCCAACCTTAGCTTCCCCCTTAATCCCATGAAAATTAAGAATTTTTCCGACTGAAACGAATTTACTCATGAGCTTTCGGTTTTCTGCCTCTTTTTGGTTTTTCTTTTACTTCTTCAACCGGCGCTTCTTCTTTAACTTTCGGCTCTTCAACCTTTTCAGCCGCAACTTTAGCAAGTTTTTCAGCTTCTTTTTGAGCTTTTGCCGCGTTAGATTGCTTAGTTTTTTCGATTAAAACTTCAGGAACATCAGTTCTTTCTTCGTTCCAACGTGGAAGTCCCATTTGCGCACGGATTAAACCGATACCAACGTGAACACGCCATTCATCCATTTTTAATTGCGCCGCAATAATTTTGTGGCAGCCGATTGGAGGCAATGGCAACAATAATCCGTAAAGATTTTTGATTGCGAACAATTGATCAGGTGAAATTGCAAGCTTACGTTTCGGGAACGGAAGTTTCGGCAACATCATCTTTTGTCTAATCAAGTTGATACCAAAGAATACTTTTCTTGGTTCCAAACCGATTTTTTCCCCGATAACTTCATGTGCATCAGGGTTTGGAAGCGGCATCATCATTTTGTATAACAATTCAATTTGAGCGAGTTGTTCTTTACTTACGAGTAATTGCTTAGGCGCTCTGTTGCGGTTTTGCATAGGGCGTCTGTTATTGTTTTGGAAACGGTTTCCACCGCCTTGAGGACGATTATTGTTGTAACCACCACGGTTGTTGTTATTTTGATAACGATTGTTATTTTGTGGTCTTTGACCGTATCCACCGCGATTGTTATTGTTGTTTTGATAGCGGTTATTATTTTGCGGACGATTGTTATTATATCCGCCACGGTTATAATTGTTATTTCTGTTGTCGTAAGACGGGCGTTGCGGTCTTGAATATCTTTGTTGATGCTCATCATTACCGCCTGCGCTGTAAAATCTTGGAACTTCCTCTTGAGGCCTGTTATCGCTGCCACCTGCAGAATAAGATTGTTGTGGTGCAGGATTAGATGACGGTGCATCATTGTTTAACATCATATTTTTGTCAGGGTATAAGCATTCAGGACAAATAACTCTCTTAGGGTTTTTGGTCTCAAATTCACGACCACATTTAATACATTTGTTTACATACATAACAATAAATAGCCTCTTAATTTAAAAATTGCATTTTGAATTTAAAATTCAATATTCTCCTCGTAAATGATAAATATATAAAAAAATTTCACTTCGCTATATAAATAATAGCACAAAGTGTAAATAATTGCAAGCCCTCAGCGTTAGATAGCGAAATTGGCCGCGTTAAACGCGGCCAATTATTTATCGTTGAATACAAATTACGTTTGCAGTTCCTGTAACAGTTGTGTTATGTAAACTCATAACGCCGGTATTATAGCGCATAAACCAATTATAATTATCCTCCGAACGAGAAGCCGTCCAAGCGGTCAAAGCGTAATCACCTAAAAGAGAATTATTTGTAAAAAGTGCTATTGATTCCTCTCTATTAGGCATTCTGTACTCATCACCTTGCTTACGACAATACCCGCTGGCTTCATACTGCGAAATAGATGAACTTCCTGCTCCAACTCCGAGTCCGCCAAGCTGTATTGCAGGAAATGGGGCAACAACGACACTATCAGACGGATAAAGCACCGTCATAATACCAATATCTTTTCCGACAGTATTCGGGCCTTTGCTTCCGTTCAAATCATAAACGAAGTTAGCGCAAACTTTATTATGTACCCTATAAGCTGTTGATTCGTTCATATCTGAAACGCATTTTGGATTGTAGTAAACGGCAATACTTTCACCATTGCCAGTTTCAAACGCCGCGGCTTTAGTATTTGTTTTAGTAAAGCTATCACTGCCTGCTGAAACGGAGGTGTTAGTAGGATTTAAGTCCGCAAACGTCTTTGGGAAACTCATAGTATTAGCTTTCAAAGTGCTAATTTTTGTCGGAAGCCCGCAATCAGTCAGGTGTTCGTTATCACAAATATTATTAATTTTAAGAACTTTTGAAAGTCCTGCTGTGATAAAAGTTTCTGCCGCAGTGTCAGTTGTGTCGTCTAAGGTTCCGTAACCGTTAAGCGCCGGCATTA